>PMSQ01000171.1 GCA_003168355.1 Acidobacteriaceae bacterium
CGATCCACATCGATGTTCCCGTGAACCCCGTATGCCCATACCCTCCAACAGGCAGCAGATCCCCGCGGTTCGACGAGAACGGAGAATCAATGTCCCAGCCAAACCCGCGCAGCACTGGCGCCGACGGAGGCTGTTCCGGCCGCGTCATTTTCTCCACCGATAGCGGCGACAAAATTCCTCCGCCCCCATTCAACAAAGCCTGGGCAAATTTTGCCAGATCGTCGCCTGTCGAAAATAATCCGGCCTGCCCTGCCACGCCGTCCATTCGCCGCGCCGTTGGATCGTGCACCACCCCACGCAGCATGTGCTCATGTTCGTCATACTGCGTGGGCGCGATCTTCGTGCGCCACGTCGAGGGAGGCACAAACCGCGTATGCGTCATCTTCAGCGGCACAAAAATATGCCGCGCGGCGTACTCATCCAGCGTCCCACCCGAAACCCGCTCCACCAGAGCGCCCAGCACGATAAAGTCGATGTCGCTATAGGAAAACTTTGACCCCGGCGCATTCTCCGGCGTCTCCGCAAATGCCATACGGTAAGCCGTCTCCTTTCCTTCCCACGCCGTTTTCAAATCCAGATCCGGCTCCAGCCCCGAGTAGTGGGTCAGCAACTGCCGCAGCGTGATGTCTTCTTTTCCATTCTGCGCAAACTCCGGCAGATACTTCGCCACCGGATCACTCAAGCGCACCTTACCCCGTTCCACCAATTGCATTACCGCCGTAGATGTAACGACCACCTTGGTCAGCGACGCGAGATCAAAAATCGTATCGAGGGTCATCGCCTCGCGCCGTGGCTCCAGCGCCCGCGAACCATAAGCCTTCCGGTAGATCACCTGGCCGTCATGCCCGATCACCAGCACCGCACCAGGGATCTGCCCATCATGAATGGCCTGCTCGATAACCGAATCGACGGCAGCCATACGCACTGTGGCAACAGCAGGCTTCGCATCCACCGTTGCCACTGCCGTCAACGTAATTACCAGAATGATGCAGCCGACCACGACCAGCGAGATGGTGCCGAAGGTTCCGGCTGCTCCATCTTTTCGCGTTCTTTGCGAATGGATAGACACACGAACCACCGAGTTTGCCTGAGAAAGAAGGATGCTTTGACTCTACACAACCCCGGCAGGATGACTCAAGAAACTCAAGTAAGGGGGTGCCGCTTATGCCATATCATGGATATCTCGATGACCGCATCGCATCTCCCATCGCCGCTGCTCGAAGCTTTCGAGCATCAGGACGAAGTCTTCTCTCCCGCCTTCTCTGTCTTGCAAGCAGCCATCACCCAGCAAGCCTTCCCCGCGGCCTCCGTCGCCGTCGCCCACCGCGGACGTCTAGTCGCCCTTAAAGCCCTCGGTCGCTTCACCTACGACCTCAGTTCGCTCCCTGTCACTCCCGCGACGCTCTTCGATCTAGCCTCCCTCACCAAAGTTGTCGCCACCACCACCACGGCCATGCTCCTGTATGAGTGCGGCCTCCTCGACCTCGAAGCCCCGGTCGCCACCGTCGTTCCCGAATTTATCTCCGACGCCGAAAAAGATTTCCGCCGCCACGAAGTGACGCTTCGCATGCTCCTGGCTCACTCCTCGGGCCTGCCCGTGCATGAAAAGTTTTTCCTGAAGACCCGCACTCGCGACCAACTCCTCCACGCCGCCTTGACCATGGCGCTAGCCGCCGATCCCGGCGGCCACGCCGACTACAGCGATATTGGATTCATCCTCCTCGGCATCGCTCTCGAACGGCTGGCCGACGAACGCCTTGACCGCTTCTGCCAGCGGGAAGTCTTCGCTCCGCTCGCTATGACGCATACGACTTTCAATCCGCCGGCAGAGATCCGCGCGCAGATTCCTCCCACAGCAGACGATCAGACCTTCCGGAGACGAATCATCCAAGGCGAAGTCCAGGACGAAAATGCGAGCATCCTGGGCGGCGTAGCGCCTCACGCCGGACTTTTTTCCACCGCGGCCGACCTTGCCCGATTCGCCCATTGCATGCTCAACGCTGGACAACCCATCCTCCGGCCCGAAACCGTGGCGCTCTTCACCCGCCGCGAATCCGCGCCCGCAGGCACTTCCCGCGCCCTGGGCTGGGACACTCCCTCATCCCTCTCACAATCCGGAAAATATTTTTCGCCGCACTCCTTCGGCCACCTGGGCTATACCGGCACCTCTCTTTGGATCGACCCTTCTCGACAACTCTCGATCGTCTTACTGACCAACCGCACCTGGCCCGACTGCTCCAATCCAGCCATCAAGCAGGTCCGCCCCAAGTTTCACGATGCAATCGTGGAAGCGCTGGATAAAGGTTGAGACCATCAGTTCGCATCTGGTGGAAGGATTTTGGGTGCGCAGCGCCCGTCGGCTTCAGAAAGCAAGTTTTCCTGCGCTGCCATAGAGACCACTGATGAAGCCAGACTTAAGAGTGTGCGTGAGAACTTGTGCCGTCCCTGCGGGACTGTTCGGTCTCCCACTCTTACCCCGCATTTACGTGCGGGGCTATCACATTCCGAGCCCAGAAGGCAATTTCTCCCGCGAATATTCTGGACTTGCACAAGGTAAGCGACATCCAGCTCTCGCCTGATGGCAAGCTGGCTGCACTTTTTCTAAGTCTTCCTGGCAACAGGGCCTTAGACGAAGGGCTGGTGCATGGTTCAGTAAATATCTACGATGAGTGATTCGCGATTCGATCTGCGTTGGGGTCCCACCAAACTCAGGTCGGCCGGGACGAAATGCAGAGAACGCCGACGAAATGGGGTGAAACGCGTTGGAAGATCAAGTCACTATCCAGGAAGAGACTAGGAGGTCTTCTTAAGAGGAAAAGAGACCTTTTCTAAAGTCACGGCCTCAAGGGATCTCCTAGGTGGGCGTGTCGTCATTTGGTGAGTTGATTGTGCCCGGGTGACACATGCCGTTGTCCCAATCGTTAAGACAATTGCATCGGGTCCGGGATGCAGAGATCGTTAAGGAGGATTTTCATGCCAAGACATCGTCAACCGCCTCGCTCGATCACATTGTTGATGGCGGCCGCGTCCATGGTCTTCATGTCTGCATGTCACGGGAAACCGCAAGCGGTGACCACGTATCACTACGATAACCTGCGCACCGGCTGGAATTCGCACGAGGAGCGACTGACACCCGAGAAGGTTGCCGGCCCGCATTTCGGCTGGATTCAGACCGTCGCACTTGACGACCAGGTGGACGCCCAACCTCTGGTGGTTCCGGATGAGCTGATGACGGCCGGGGTAAGCCCCGGCAGGTATGACGTGGTCTATGTGGCGACGGAGGGGGACAGCATCTATGCCATCGAGGCGGCAACCGGCGGAGTGCTCCTGAGCAAGAACTTCGGGCCGCCAGTTCCGATCCTAACCGACCCCACCGTGCCAGCCTACAATTGCGGGAACAACGGCCCCAACGTGGGGATCAACGGCACCCCGGTGATCGACCTGCCGAGTAACACCATGTACGTGATTATCTACACCTATGAGGGCGGTGTCCCCATCTACCGTATCCACGCTCTCAACCTAAGCGATCTTACGGACAAAGTTCCACCGGTTATGGTCAAGGCGTCACACACGCTAACCGGCGGCGCCACGTTCAACTTCAATGCGAGCTGGCTGCGGCAGCGTCCGGGGCTGGTCGAGGCGAACGGAAATATCTACGCCGGATTTGGCAGCTTCTGTGATTGGGGCGGATTTAATGCGCGCGGCTGGCTCCTCGGTTGGCAGACCGGATCGTTGACGCCACTTCCCGCGAATCACCTGAACGACCGCCTGGCTACATCGCCAGCTAACTTCTACCTTTCCTCGATCTGGATGTCGGGTTACGGCGTGGCGGCGGATTCGGCCGGACATTTGTACTTTGTCACTGGGAACTCTGATTCTGATCTGACCAACTCGACGCCAGCCTATTACAGCACCTACGACGGCTCTCCGAACTACAACAATATTCAGGACAGCGTTGTGAGGATGCGGCCCGATCTCAGCAAAGTGCACGACCTATTCACGCCCTGGGATATGCCCTACCTCGATCAAGTGGATCAGGACTACGGCTCCGGCGGGGCGCTGCTGCTGCCCGATCAGCCCGAGCCGCTGCCGCATTTGGTAACCGCGGCGGGCAAGGATGGAAGAATGTACCTGCTGAATCGCGACCACATGGGAGGTTTTGCAACTGGCCCGGAAGGCTCCGACAACGTGGTGGCTGAAGCCAACATCGGTGCATGCTGGTGCGGACCATCGTATTTTGAATCGGAGGGCAAAGGGCGAATCGTCAGCAGCGGTGGTGACAAGGTGATGGTGTGGGAGGTTAAGACATCACCCGACGTCTCGCTGGTTCACGAGGGAACGTCGCCGAAAGTGGGAGGCGCCAGCGTGCAGGACAGCGGATTCTTCACGAGCGTTTCCTCGAACGGGCACAAGGACGCAATCATTTGGGCGGTCTCGCGCGCGGACAGCAACAGCCCGCCCAAGTTGTGGCTGTATGCTTTCAAGGCAAAGCTCTCCGGCGGCAGCAATAAGCTCACGCAGCTGTTCGCACAACCGGCGGGGACGTGGCCTAATACCGGCGGCAACGCCAACGTTGTTCCGGTTGTGGCCAATGGCAAGGTTTACGTCGCCAGCAATGCGCAGCTGACCATCTTCGGGCTGCACTAGGGGAAAGGGAGAGAATGAAACGCATTCGATTTGTGATCGTTGCAGGTATGGTGGCCGCTGCCTGGAGCACTTGTGCGCTAGCCGCAGCCGCGTGGGGTCAACAAGCTCAGACGGCTTCTCAAACAGCAGCCAGGGACGCCGCCACTTCGCTCCATCAGCTCTACGGAACCATCAGCCGTGTCGAAGGCTCGCAGCTTACCATCGAGGCGCGCGACCAACACATGGTGCAGGTAGATGCCACGGCAGCGATCAAGAGCTACCGCACGATCATTCTGACCGTGGGCCGCTCCATCAACGTGTTGGGATCATACGACGAAAAGGGTGTGTTGCACGCCCAGGCAATCCAACGCGCCAAGAGTTCGTCCGCGGGCTGGCCTCCAGACCACTAGAGCATTTCGAGGTAATTCAGTCCTATTGCTGCGGACAGCACTCCGGCGGACGAAACCAGCGTGAAATGTATGGAACGGCTGGAGTTTCCAGGTGCCGGGGGGGAATCGAACCCCCACAGAGCTTTCGCCAATGTGGACTTTAAGTCCGCTGCGTCTGCCAAATTTCGCCATCCCGGCATGCATTGTTAAACCGCGTAAAAGTGGGCGATCCGATTTTACCCCAAGGGTGGCGCGAAGAAACGCTTACGCGACGCCGGCGAGTTCCTTCTCGGCTCCGCGAAAGAGCGCCCGGAGGGCCCTTACCACAAGGCGAGCCAGCACGATGATGATGACGACCAGGATTAAGACAACGACAGCCCCTTCGTAAGGATGCCGTGTAGCCAGCCAAGTTAAGCTGATGGCCAAAACGTCCTCACCCAAACTAAGAGTGATGTTGGAGAAAGGCTCGGGAGACGGTGTGACGGCGGCGCGCACGGCGGTCTTTCCTCCGTGGGCGGCAAGAGCTATGGCTGCTCCCAGCAAGGCTGCAAGCAATTGTTGCGCCGGGGTGAGCTGCCGGGTCGCTCCGTAGGCGAGCAAGGCAGCCGCGGGCACGCGGACAAACGTGTGCAGAGCGCTCCACACCAGGTCGAATGCGGGGATCTTGTCAGCGAAGAACTCGACGGCAAACAAGACGACGCTGATTGTGATTACAGGCCAGGTTTCCAGTATCTGCAGAGCCGGCGGGAGTGGCACGTGTCCAAAGCGGGCGAGTAGGCCCAGAGCAGCTACAGTGGCGTAGACATTCAGCCCTGCGGCGAAGGCTATGGCCGCTAGAACGGCGAACAGCTCAGGAAGCGGGATTTGGAGCCAGTTGAGCATGAACGGGATCGGGCACGATCAGTTCCGAGTAGCGGAAGGAGATAGAGATAATAACTCGGAGACCACGAGCCCACGATCATAATACCGGACGGATCGCAGCGCCGGAAGCGCGGCGCCACTCAAAACCAGGCCCTACAAAATTGGCGCCACGCGACATTTGCACACCAAGAACCAGTGCCGCCGGAATCAGCGACAGCCGAAGTCAGCGAAAGGACAAGAAACGCAGGAGGCAGGTCGGTAAAAAAGGTAAAGGGTCGCTGGCAGCGACCCTTGGAAGTCTTTGTTCGGTCTGCGCTTACAGCGTGGACTCGATCTCGAA
>PMSQ01000135.1 GCA_003168355.1 Acidobacteriaceae bacterium
AGCTGCTTTATTCTCGGTGGCCGCAGCCTTGTAAGGTGCTCCTGCCTTCTTGGCCGCTACCACGCCCTTGCCGGTAAACTCTCCCGGTTTAGATGTCGCGGCAATTGTAGGTTGGCCATGGTTCACGGATGCCAGAAGCGCGTGGTTGGTGCTGGCAGTCTTCACATGCTCGGTCTGCATCGCGGTTGCCGGGGTGTGTTGCTGGTGGGACGCAGTCTCTTCCTCAGCAGTCGGGCGGGCGGTAATTCCACCAGTGCCGCCGTTATAGCTGACATGGTTCACCGTGGTGACGTTGATTACGGTTTTGTTGTAAACATTGTGAATGTTCGTGACGTTCACATTATTCACCGTGGTGTTGTAGAAGAAGGCGCCGTTATTCCAATATCCGCCTCCGTAACCGACACCGCCGTAGCCGAAGCCGTAGTTGACGCCGCCATAGAAGCCGATCTGCGTGCCCCAGTAGCCGCCATTCCAGGCGAATGCATCGCCGCCCCAGCCCCAGTAGCCGGGAGTCCAGAGCAAGCCAGCCTCAGGAGGTGTCACCCACGTACCCGGCACCCAGAAATAACCTTCATCGCCATTGGCCCAGTAGCCGGGCGTCCACAAATAACCATCGGCGGGGGCCATGGGTTGCTCGTACACAGGCAGCGCGGGCGGAGCCATGGTGATAGACACGGCGAACTGCGCGAAAGCGATGGCCGGTATGGCCAATACCAGAAGTCCTAGCAACATCAAACGGATAGTACGCATTAGTCACCTTGCCGGATCATCCTTCGATTGCCCGATGGTACCTTGCTGCTGCGGGCTGCGGGGAGTGAAGGGCGGACGCGTCAAAATGCTGCGTCACAGGAAAGGATTCCACGGATTCACTACCAACGTCTGTGCAATACGGCTCACTTCCCGTGAATGTGCAATGAAAGCTGCGCAAATCGATTTGCCGAGATGACCTTGCTGGCGCAGCAAAGAAAACGGCGCGAGCCCGAGCTAGGGACCCGCGCCGATCATCGTTGAGCTGGTTGCGCTCCAAGCCACAGCGGGCCGCCCGCTATAGATTGACAACGAGTGCAATGTTCACGCCTGGGTACATCGGGTTGCACAGGTAATACACGCCGTCAATNNTCCAAAATTGGCCTTGTAACGGTCGTCGGGAATGCGGTTTCCACCGCCGCGCTGCGCCGGCTGTGCGGGCCTAGCCTCCGCGTTTTTCTCTTCCGGCTTGGAGTTCATCTCTTGCTGCGCGTTCTTCTCTGCCGGCTTGGAGTTCATCTCCTGCCGTGCATTCTTCTCTTCTGGCTTGACGCTCTTCTCCGGTTGCGCGCCTTTCTCCTCCGGCTTTACGGATTTTTCTGGTTGCGCCTTTTTCTCGTCCTGCGCAGGTTTGTCTTTCTGTTCTTCCTGCTGGTCGTGCTGCTCCTGCTGTGCGAACACCGGGGCAGTGGCTCCGATGGCGAAAGAAAGAACTGCTGTGCTGATAACTCCGATTAGTTTCATAGGTGTTGCCTCCGTTGTCTATATCGATCGTTTACTGCGCTCTTCTACTGCAAGCTTCCTGTTGTCGCGTTGACCGGGCTGCCAATGGCGTCGCCGGACACGAGAAGTTCCACTCTCCGGTTCTGTTGCCGGCCGGCGGAGTTGTCGTTGGAGGCCACCGGCAAGGTGTTGCCGAAGCCTTTGGCACTGACTGAATTTGTCGCCACGCCTTCTTGCACCAGGTAATCGCGTACTGAGTCGGCGCGATTCTCGGACAGCGCTTGATTCATTTGATCGCCGCCCACATTGTCCGTATAGCCGCCGACTTCAATGTTGAGGCCAGGGTAGGCGAGCAGAATGCCGGCTACTTTCGCCAGCTTCTCTCGTGCTCCGGGCTTTAACGAGTATCTCCCGGTATCGAACAAGACGTCGGACATGCTGACGATGAGCCCACGCGCGCTGTCGCGAGTCTGCAGGATGGAATTTAACTGCTCGGACAATTTGGTGCGCATGGCCGCTTTGTCGGCGTCCGCTTGTGCCGCATTCTGCTGCGCTTGCTGCGCAGCCAGGCGGGACTGTTCCGCATCAGCCTGTGCCGCGGAAAGTGCATTTGCAGACGCGGCCTGGCTTTCTGCCATGTCTGATCTAGCCTGCGCTGCCGCGGATTCCGCCTGAGCCGTGGCGACCTGGGCGTTTGCCGCATTCAATTCGGCCTGCGTCTTTGCCGCTTGATCTCGCGCCGCATCGGCCTGAGCCCGCTCCTTCAGACGAATCGCCTCATCCGCCTGCGCCTGCGATTCTGCTTGTGCGTCCGCGGAATCCTGGCGTTCATTCGCCAGGCGCAACTCATCCTCTTTCTTGACTGCGATGGCACGGGCATCTTCGGCAGTCTGCACTGCATCGCGAGAGATTGCGATCAGCGGCTTCGTATCGATGTGTTTGCTTGTCGCATACTCATCGGCATTGTTCATCAACTGGATGGCCCTCTGATAGCTGTCGCTGGCGTACTGCTCGGCGCCCTCGGATTGAGCGATGCGCACCGCATTCCGCGCTTCGAAGAATTCCAACGGCAGCCTGGCATTCAAAACCACAGGATCAAACTTGTAGCCGGTGGGAATGTAGCCGCCCCGTTCCATCAGTTCGTACTTTGCATTTACCGCCTGGCTGGTTCCCTTTGTATCTTCGCGAACCACGTTTTCGAGTATCACCGCATTGCTGGGCTGCCGGACGGCATAATAAGGCTCCGCGGTTACGATCAGAGCGAAGGCTTGAAGGTCGGTGGTTACGCGCAATTTGCTGCGATGGTTATCGCCTACTAGCACTTCCCCCAGGTTCACTGCGCGGCCCTCGGGCGAAATCGCCCACAGGACGTAGGTGAGATACTCATTGCCGAAAGTCGCTGGCTTCCGCAGGTCGCCGAATTCTGCGTCGATCTCAATAGATCCCCGCTTGCTGTTCACCTTGGCTTCCCCATTCGCTGAGGGCATCAGGTCCGTGCCTGCAAAGTCCAGCTTCGAACTTCCGCTACGATGCTCGTAGTTGACCGCTTGTACGCTGCGGCTGATGACGGTTACCCGGAATGTGGGAGTCGGACTGACATGCTCCACGTCGACGGTTGTTTGAGAATTAGTTTGAGCGACCACGGGCAGGCTCAATGCGATTGCGGCGGCGACCAATAGTGTTGATTTCATAAGATCTCCTCGAAGCGGCATCTGCGATGCCGCTTATTCAGGTTGAGCTTCGTGATGTTGCCTTCTAAGTGGCCCTCTACACTTCATCCTTTTCCGAGACGGATACTGGACAGGGAATGAAACAGGCCAAATATATTCAACAGCCACAGAACCACAGCAATGACCACCACACCGTTCAAAATAGATTTGATGGATGACTGCATGGGGATGAAGCGATTCACCAGCCACAGGAGCACACCCACCACAATGAGAACTTCCAGGAGTTGAATTAAAGGCATGGTCTTTGACCTTTCTAAGTTCACGGGCTAACTCCTCTCATCCGCCTGGAGGTGTTGCCCTTATTTCGATGTTCGAGGCTCTTAGGGTCGAATCGTGTTCGCCACAGGTTCGCGGCGCCACACACGGATGAAGAAATGCCGATTGGCTGGATGTGGTCGCGTCACCGCGTTTGTTCAGCGACCTAAGAATGAGAGCTACGAATCAGCAGTCGCGCTCCGACTACACACTCAGGAGAATAAAGAATGACAGGTGTCAACCTCGGCGTCTGAGCAAGATAGCTCACATGCGAAGATTAAGGTCGCGGGTGGGGCCGCGACCGAATCAGATCACTGGGCGCAGTGGTTTCATAAATCCGCTCGCTGCCGGCGCTCGGAACTTCCATTGGCATCCAGCCAGCGCAATAGAGAGTTCACGCTGGCCCGAGCCAGGGCAATCGAAGAGTCCGCAGCGCCATAATAGATGTTGAGGGTGTCGCCATCGCGGTCCATCGTATAGCCGCAAGGGAAGACAACATCGTCGACGTCGCCGTGGCACTCGTACTCCGCTTCCGGGCCAAAGATCCACGAATCTCCTCGCAGTAGGCATTTCGCCGGATTTTCAAGGTCGAAAAGAGCCAAGCCTAATCGATACAGACAGCCCGAGGGCGTGTGCCGGACTCCGTGGTAGAGCACGAGCCATCCCCTGGAAGTCTCGATGGGTGGAGGCGACAAGCCAATCTTGTTGGCGTCCCACCAGGCGCCGCGGCGCGCTTCCAACATGAGTCTGTGCCTGCCCCAATGGCGCAAGTCAGGGGAATAGGAAATCCACATGTGCGCTCCGAGGTTTGTGGCGGGCCGATGAATCAGCGCCCAGTAACCATCGATTCTACGGGGCAGGAGCGCCGAGTCTTTGTCGTCGGGTGACATAATCACGCCATAGCGCTCGAAACTTCGGAAGTCCTTGGTCAGTGCCAGAGACACTCCGGGGCCACCGCGTGAATAGGACGTGTAAGTGACTGCGTATTGCTGCAGCTCAGGCACGAAAGTGACGCGAGGATCTTCAATGCCCCAGATCTCTTCCGGATACTGAGCGGGATTAGGTATCAGTGTGGGTTCGCGATCGATGAGCCATCCATCAACCCCGTTTTGAGAGCGCGCGGCGCAAAGATGCGACAAACCACGGCGATCCTCGACGCGGCAAAGCAGGAGTGTAGAGCCGTCAGCGAGTAACGTCGCGCCCGGATTGAACACGCTATTAATAGAGTATGGCCAATCCTTGCTGGTTAGGATTGGGTTGCCAGGATGCCGGAGAAGCAGGGGCTCGTAGCTATTGTTCACAAGATTCGGAAGAATTTGTGCGGGGACGGTCACTATAGGATCTCCATTGGTTCAGACTGCTGCAGAGCGCGCATCTCCAGATGTGCCATCAGGAACGATAGGGTCGATTCCGCTCCTTGATTCTCATTGGCGCGGTCGGGATGAAGACCGTCCCGGCAACCGCCGGTGACGGAATCATAAAGAGGAACTTGCAGATCGTTGTCGCCGAGGAACCAGTTGAAAGCCGACCAGGCTTCGTTGCGCCAGCGGCTGTCGCCAGTGATGCGGTAGGCTTGCAGACACGCAGAAACCGCGCCGGCAGCCTCAATGGGCTGTTGATCAAAGCGGGCCCTTTCTCCACCCTGGCGATAAAAGCCTTGCGACCCGATCGGCACAAAGTGGCCGTTGGTTTCGCAACGTTGTGTTTCCTGCAGCCAATCCAGTGCTTCGAGACCGGCAGAGACCATACGATCATTCGAGCAGGCTGAACCGACCAGCAGCATGGCCTGGGGCAATCTCGCGTTACCGTAAGCCAGAATGTTCTCGAACCACTTCCAGTCCCGGCTGCGGATCGACTCATACATTTCGAGCAATCGGCGCGCCAGAGCGGATCTTATTTTCTGCGCATCACGGTCTCCGGGATACGAATCGAGATATTCCTGAATTCCGAGCAGAGTGTAGGCCCAGGCACGCGGGCTTCTGAATCCCACAGCTGCGGGAAAGGAAGACTCGAACAGACGCCCGGCAGCGCACCGCAATCCCCGATCCTTGGACCGCCCTAGAACCGTTCCAAGTCCCCACAGTGTGCGCCCGTGACAATCTTCGGAGCCCTCCGCTTCGTTCCAGCGGAGATCGTAGCTGAGAAAGTTTCTGAATCTGCCCTTCGCGGGATTGAACGCATGCTCCAGGAACGACAAATACCGGAACGACAAATCTGGGGTAGCCACCGCCGGAGTCGCTGAGCCGGGCTTTCCAGGCTGATCTTTATCCGGTCGCGCGAGATCCAATTGCGCCAGCAGCACCGCGAAAATGAGTGCGCGAGCATTGTCGTCAGTGGTGTAGCCCTCTCCGCGATTAGGGATGGTAAAGATGGCGTGCTGGACTATTCCAGTGTCATCGGTCAGCCGATTCAGGTAATCCAGTTTCAATTCAGGCAGTTGATTAAGTGTTTTGGGAGTTGCCCGGGCCGAGAACTGAACCCGGGGATTCTCCATGCGGTTGCTGCGCACTCTGGAAAAACATTCCATGTAACCTTGCGCTACTCTTTTCCAGATCATCTCCCGCGCGAACAGATACGCGCGTTTACGCATGGCATGGCGTATCGCCGGAGTGTCCAGGAGTTCAATTGTCTTTTGTGCGATCGCATCGGGATTTTGGAAAGGAACCAGCGCGCCCCGGCGGCCGTCCAACAATTCGATCGCGTGCCAATAAGGAGTCGAGATGATTGCCTTGCCTGCGCCTAACGCATATGCGAGCGTTCCGGAAACTACCTGCGCTTCATGGCGGTAGGGAGTGATGTAAATATCTGCGGCGCCAATGAACTCGACCATCTCCTCCGGACTGACGAAGCGATTATGGAAAATCACTTCGGACTCTACTCCCACTTCTTTCGCCAGAGTCTGCAAGTACGCGCGATACTGTTCGCCATTGCGACGGAGAACGTGAGGATGGGTTGCGCCTGCGACTATGTAAACAACGTTCTTATGCTTCGCCAAAATCCGGGGCAGCGCCTGAATCACGTTTTCAATTCCCTTGTTCGGCGAGAGCAGGCCGAACGTGAGTAGAACGGCCTTGCCTTCCACGCCGAACCGGTCCTTGTAGAAGTTGGGATCCAGGAACGGCAGATCTGGAACTCCGTGCGGAACCATGTCGATCTTGCTGCCCGGCACCTTAAAGACTTCCTGTAAAATTTGGGATGAGAGCTGACTCATAACGATGATGCGGTCGGAAAGCTCTGCAATCTCTTCCATCACCATGAGCTGGTTTGGATCTGGTTCGCGGAGCACCGTGTGCAGCGTGGTTACCGCCGGCATCTTCAAGCCGCGCAGCAGATGCAAAATATGGCTTCCGGCCGGACCGCCAAAGATTCCATACTCGTGCTGCAGGCACACCATGTCGATATTGTTGAAGTTCAAGAACTGAGCAGCTTCTTCGTACGACGCCACGTCGTCCTGGGCGAGCGACCACCGCACTCGCGCGGGATAGTCGTATCCTTCGCCGGTGTCGTTGACCGGCAGTGCCAACAATCGAGCGGTTCCATACTCCGCGGAGATGGCTTCGCAGAGGTCCGTGGTGAAGGTGGCGATTCCACATTGCCGCGGAAGATAATTTCCGATCACCGCGATTCGACTTGGCAGCGACGGCTTCGATTGCGCTCGCGCGCCAACCGGTGAGACCCCGTCTCTTACCAGGGGACGTGGAGAAACGACTTGCAAAATCCTGTTGGGGAACACTGTGTTCGGTATCGACATTTGTGCCTGACCTTAGGGAGAATAAATGCTGAAAGAGGCCACCATCCCGATGGGTCGGAAGCGATTCACTGCAGATGGTTTGAAAGTTGCCTCTGTTTAATATCTTAAATATCAACGAAAGTGCATGTGCACGCTGGTCAAAATTGACCAGACTGTTACCGGCCAATGGTGCAGTATGCGGCTATGAAAGCCAAGCAAGAGCAACCTTTGTCCGTACGTTGCCCCACTTGTGGCGCCAAGCCCGGGGAGAAGTGTGAGCTTAGCACTGGCCAACCCCGCACAGCGCCGCATCGGGATAGGCGCTTAGCGGTCGCGGAGACGTAAATGGACGGCCAATCCCGGCCGGTTTAGAGGTGCTTCGCATTAGCCTTACGCATCGTTCGTCGGAGTGCTGGAAGCTGGGCGCGACAGGCATCTGCTCTTCCATCAAAATCGACCGACTTGAACGCTTTTTGGCATACCCCCGCAGAAAGACCCGATTCCGCTGCAGGATTAGTCCTGCAAGCGGAATCGGGATGAGCAGCAATTGCGAGTGATGTTTAGGTTCTCACTGACTTCATTTTGCGGCGGACGATGCTTGCAATACCGATGAACCCCATACCCAGGAGGCCGAGAGTGCCGGGCTCGGGTGTGGCTGTAGTCGTGATGTTGGTGTCACCGCTCGAAATAGTGGTCGAGCCGTTGAAGAAACCCTTCCCTGTGTTAATGGTCAGTTGGACGGTGGCGCCCTGGACGGTGGTGCCGTTGTACCACGTTCCCGTCAAAGAGCCGGTCAGGGTGTAGTTGTGGGTACCGTTGGCGAGAGTTACTAGCGTCCAGCTCACTGGTCCGGTGAAAGAGCCGTTTAAGATGATGCCGGTAGGAATTCCGCCGGTGCCGTTGCCGGTAATTTCAAATGTGCCGCCCGCGGCAAATGTGCCGCCCATCTGCAAACTGCCGCTGCTAAGGGCGCCGGTACTGAAGCTCAAGGTCCCAAGACTGTCGCCGGTAATCAGGCCGCCGCCGAGACCATTCACGGCAATCAGCGTCGACCCTGACAGGGTCAGACCGCTAGTGCTGCCGGCAAGAGTTCCGCCGCTGTTGGTGAAGTCAACGCTGCTGCCGGCAAAGGCTGCAAGCGGAAGAGCCAGAACCAGAATAGTAAGGAAAACCGTGCTCCTGATCATGTGTAACGTCTCCCTGGGGATTCACGAGATCGTGGCGAAGTCGTGAGATGCAACGAATCGGCAGGTTTCGGTTGGGATTGTGCGTTTCGTTGCAAGTAAGCAAATAGTGGACTGCAAGAGATCGAAAAACTGCTCAATAGTGACCACTCTTGCTGAAATTGCCTTTTATCCCGCCGCCGCCCATGGCCCTCGCTTGCCGCAAAAGTGAGCATAATTGCTCAGTTCTCAAGCCGAATCGTCTTATAATCACAAGGTATGAAGCGGCCTGCGGCGGTTGCGAGCAACCGCGAATTCGACCCAGACACCTTCCTCGCGACGATTGGCGTGGGCAGGACGATGGTAGTTGTCCCGAAGAAAGAAGTAATATTCGCCCAAGGGGACGGAGCCGACGCAGTCTTTTATATTCAGAAAGGCAAAGTCAGGCTCACCGTGGTATCCAAAGCCGGCAAGGAAGCGACGATCGCCATCGTGAATGAGGGAAACTTTTTTGGGGAAGGTGCGCTGGCGGGCCAACTTCTGCGCATGGGCTCCGCGGCCGCTATGACAGATTGCGAGCTTCTGCGGGTGGAGAAGAGGGCGATGATGGATGCGCTTCACCGCGAGCACTCTTTTTCCGACATGTTCGTGTCGTATTTGCTGGGGCGTAATATCCGTTACGAAGAGGATCTGGTCGACCAGCTGTTCAACTCCAGCGAAAAGAGATTGGCGCGCGTTCTTCTATTGCTGGCTCATTTCGGCAAGGAAGGCATTCCTGAAACCGTGGTCCCCAAGATTAGTCAGGAAACCCTGGCCGAGATGGTGGGAACCACTCGTTCGCGAGTCAGCTTCTTCATGAATCGGTTCCGCAAATTGGGTTTCATTGACTATGCTGGAGGAGTAGAAGGCGGTCTACAGGTCCATAGCTCACTGCTCAACATAGTTCTGCACGATTAAGCGCCTCCGCATTACAAGATCCTCATTCGCTGCCGTTGCCTCCTCTTTAGTGAATTGTGAGCAATATTGAGCAGATTTTGCGGGTAGGCCGCTTATATATCTCAAGGGCATGGCTACCAACGGCACCCTGCTCTGCATACACCGGGATCCGGCGCAGCTGGGTTTGTTGCAGGAAAATGGATATGAACTGGTCACCGCGACCAATGGTCGCGAGGGTTTACAGCTTTTCATGTCGCGGCCCGTGGATGCAATTGTGCTCGAATACCACCTGGGCCTTCTGGATGGCGCAGTCATCGCGCATGAAATCAAGCAAGTCCGGCCCGAGGTACCGATTATCATGCTGGCCGACCACCTGGAATTGCCCAACGGTGCTTTGAAGTCGGTAGATGCGCTCGTGACCAAGTCAGACGGGGTTCACTTCCTGCTGGCAACCGTCTACTTTGTACTGACGGTGAAGCCGGCTCAGCGTCGCGAAGGAAAGCTAAGAGCTCAAACGCCGGCACATCTCCGTCGTCCTGCGAGGTCACGAGAAGGCGCCGGGATTTCTCAGGCTAATCCTCCACGATTGGCACCCGGCGAGAAGGATGCTCCTTTTTCCCCAAGAGCATGGAAAAGCATCCGAGATGGAATCGTTCAATTCTGAGAAGGGCCATAGGAACTCATTCGGGCAGCACGCGCTTTTCGATGCGTACCCGTTTTGGGCCGGTTCCAATCCACAGAGGCAAGATTGAACATCTTTCGAACCAGCGATGCGGAATAATGGTGGGATGAAAACAGAGAAGCTCACGTTGCGACGGATATTGTCCGTCCGTTGCCCCATGTGCAGAGCCAAGCCGAAAGAGCCGTGCACACTCAGCACAGGACACCCTTCCACCAAGACGCATCTCGCGCGCGAATTGGCCGCTGCCAAAGCTCCCCTACCTGAGACCTCCAGCCACGCGGCCCTGCGAATCCTGAAGAAAGCTACAAACCGTGGATTTCGCGCCCTCTTCCCACATAAAACATAATTAGAGACGCGTGCCGGAAAGACCAAGTACTCAATCTCTACGTATGTCTTAAAGGACAGTCCTTCACACCGAACTTCGACGGCCGCTCAGAAGGTTGATGACGAGGACCACCAGCGCTACCACCAACAGCAGGTGGATCAAACTGCCGGCCACGTGGAGACTAAAGCCCAAAAGCCACAGAACCAGGAGTACAACAAAAATCGTCCAAAGCATGATTATCTCCTTTGCATCTTAACTGCTGAATTGTCTTGCATCTTTCCCTGACTCAACTAACTCCTCCGAGCGACTTCCCGCACTCCAGACAACATCGTTTGGCTCGCGATGTAATCAAACCGCAAAAGGGACACATCCTCTGGGATCCGCAGCCCTTAATCGTTGGCGTGAGCGACGCGGACCGCTTGGTGAATAGATCAGTGATCGCCGCGAGCCGTCTGCGAAAGCGATTGCGGAGCGGATGAGAGGACATCGATGCACCTTGACGCGCTTTCTTCCGTTAGTTTGGAGGTGTTCCGTCACTGGTTAAAGAGCCGGAGTAATCGAAGATTCCTTACGAAGATTCGGATCTGCAAGGTAATCCGGCAAATCAACCATGACAGCTCAAGGCGCCCGATTCTGTGCCGGATTGCTCACATTGGAGGAAAACGCCCGGTGGAACTGCAAGCCGTCCCACCCTCGGCTTTCGCTGACAAGACGGAAGTGAGCAATTCAGACCAGCTATTGTTGCGTACCCGGGCGATCATGATGAACGAGCCGAATACTTCCGCGGTCTCTTTCAGGTCTCTGAGCTAAGGCAGGCCATCTGGAGTTCTCCCCTCTTAGCTGCGCAACTCCTAAAAGGAACAAATTATGAAGAAGACAATTTCACTGTTATTGATCAGCCTTATGGGCATGGTTGGAACCTACGCATGGGCAGGCTCAGACCGGGAAGACACGGTCGATCGCATGCAGAAGTCCGTGGATGTTCTCCAATCGATCATGTCAACGCCCGACAAAGGTATTCCGGAAGAAGTGTTGAGTGGTGCGAAGTGCATCATCGTAGTGCCGAACTTGATCAAAGGTGGCTTCATCTTTGGTGGCAAGCACGGCCGTGGCGTGGCCTCCTGCCGAACGCCTGAAGGCTGGAGCGCTCCCGCATTCGTCTCCATTGGCGGCGGCAGTTGGGGATTGCAGATCGGCGTCGAAGGCGTGGACCTGGTCATGCTGGTTATGAACGACCGTGGTTTACAGCACCTGCTTTCCACCAAGTTCGAACTCACCGGCGAAGGATCGGTTGCAGCGGGCCCGGTTGGCCGTCACACTTCCGCCGGAACCGACATACTACTGAACACTGAAGTATTGACCTATTCGCGCTCAAAGGGCGTGTTCGCCGGCCTGACCTTGGAAGGTGCGGTAATCGAGCAGGATAACGACTCGACTCGCGCCATNNCACCACATGATGTTCCGCAACATTCTTTCGGGGAAGGCATCAACTCCCGCAAGCGCGGACGCGTTCGTGAAGGCTGTCTCGGAAGCGGGCCACCAGGCCCATGTCGCGGAAGCACGATAAGACAAGCAGTAGTCGCATTTAGGAAGCTGCCAGTGGGTGGGGATTTTGTGGCCTGACCGGGAACCGTGCAAGGGATTCCGGTCAGGCCATGTTCATTCAATTGGAGCGAGAAGTACTCGATTCCAGCAGTCGCTAAAAACTCGGGTTGCGATTCTGTTTTGCAAGCAGCCTGCCAGGCGGCGCTCACAAGGATCGCCGGTGCATGAGCCTATGATTCAACGAAATTGTCCGGAGTGCAGCAGCGAACTGGTGCGAGCCCGGCTTCCCGATTACCAGCATTTGCCGGGAAGTGTGGCGGGTCCGCCCGCCGGTTGGCGCTGCAGCGTTTGTGGACGCGGGTTTACCACAGAACAAATCCGCGACAAGAAGCATCCCAGGGCCGTCCCCAGCGAGCACGCATAAGGCTGCGATCCGATAACTCCTCCTTAATGTTGGGCCCTCATGCAACCACGCGCCCAACCCATGCAACTAATTTACTAGTTGACAGTCTCTTGACTGGCACGTCTAATGAATAGGCAGTCATTTCGGGTTATGGAGGACGGTTTTGCCCCCTAGGAAGTCGCCGACTTTGACGGAAGCTGAACTGCGGCTCATGGAAGTCCTGTGGGAGAAGGGACCTGCCACCGTCCAGCAAGTGCTGGGGGACCTTCCCGAAAAAGCGCCGCTGGCCTACAACTCGGTGCTCACGACCATCCGCATCCTTGAAAAGAAGGGCTATGTGAAACACGTGAAGGACGGGCGCGCCCACGTGTACACGCCGCTGGTAGCACGCAAGGAGGCTACCCGCTCCGAGATTCGCCGCCTGGTAAGCCGTTTTTTCGGCGACTCTCATGAGTTGCTCGTGCTCAACATTCTCGAAGATCAGAGTGTAGACGCCAATGAACTGAATCGCCTTCGAAAAATGCTGGAAGGGAGCAAGTGACGAGATGGCAATAGCGCCCCACTGGTATGCGCTGGCGCAGATATTCTCCGAGAGGATGCTGAACAGCATGGCGGAAGGTATAGCCATCGCGCTGTTCGGATGGATTCTGCTGCGAGCCCTCGGACGGCAGAATTCCAGTACCCGCTTCGCAGTATGGTTCTCGGCCCTGGTGGCCATCGCAGCGCTGCCTTTCTTTGCGAACAATTCTGTCAGCGCGTCTACTTCATTCATTGCACGCACGCATTCAGCGATCCGCCTACCCATTTCATGGTCCCTCGACCTCTTTGTTCTGTGGGCGGTCATTGCCGGGTTGGGGCTGGCAAGAATCGGTTTTGGCTTTTGGCAGTTGCACAAACTGCGCCAGAGTTGCGCGGCCATCGAACCCGGCGGTCTTCATCCCATTCTCCGCGATACTCTGAACAAGTTCGGTTCCTCCAGGCAATTGGAAGTCTGCACCTCGGACCGCGTGCGCGTACCCACGGCGGCCGGCTTTATCAAACCGGCAATCATCATTCCTTTATGGGCGCTGCAGGAACTTTCTCCCATCGAACTCAATTCCGTTCTCCTGCACGAGCTAGCGCATTTGCGCCGCTGGGACGACTGGACCAACCTGGCGCAGCGGATCCTGCGCGCGCTTCTGTTTTTTCATCCTGCGGTTTGGTGGATCGGTCACGGCCTGACTCTGGAGCGGGAGATGGCCTGCGACGATTTTGTGCTGGCCTCAAACCCCAACCCGCGTGCCTATGCTCAGTGCCTGGTTTCGATCGCCGAGAAAAGCTTCTTGCGGCACAGCTTGAGCTTGGCGCAGGCGGTAGTGAGTCGAATGCGGCAGACAACGCAGCGGGTCGCGCGAATCCTCGATGCGAACCGCCCCGGCGCGACCCGGGTTTGGATGCCAGCGCTCGGTTTGGTCGCGGCGTTTTCAGCCGTTTGTTTGGTTTCGCTGCCCCACGCGCCCAGGCTCGTCGCATTTGAGGAAAAACTTCCCAACGTTGCAGCGTCTACTGATAAAGCGCCACCCGTACCCCTTGTCGATTCTGCCGGCGCTCAAGCAAAGATGATTCCAGCAACATTCCATACCAGCGTTTCGAACGCCGCCCTTGCAAGAAACGGCGTTCGACCAAAAGATGTTCTCGCGCAAGTTGTAAGACAGCGCCACCGGAACACCAAGCAAGACGTAACTCCGGCCGCGGTGCCCGCGATGTTAGTGCAACCTCAGCCAGATTCTCAGCGGCTGGTGCGCACCAGCTTCAATGCCTCCAGCAACAACATTAGCGGATCGAATTCGCTATTGCTTGTAATGCAGACCGAGGAAGTTGACGATTCCGGCAGTATGGTCTGGAGCATCTCCGTGTGGCGCTTGACGGTATTTCATCCCGTCGATCATCAGCTCCGAAAGGGAGTCATCCCAAAATCCACTTAACCAAGTCGGTCAAGGAAGAGCATTTGTACGGCCTTAGAAACTAAATAATTAGTTGTTTAACTTGAAGTCGTTCAACAAGGAGAAAATTCGAAAATGAAAACCTGGATCAGCAAGAATCTTCTAACACGCCTGATTGCGCCCGTAATGGCAATCGCCCTGGCGATGTCGATAACCACTTACGAATTCAACAAGCCGGCGTTTGCAAGGGGGCCAGTCGCATCTCCCACGGCGACGCCGCTCGACGATAACAGTATCGGTGCGCTGCTCTCTCTCGACCAGGCCATGGAAACCCTGGCCGCGCGCGTCACTCCCGCGGTCGTGAACGTAGCCGTCACGTCACATGCCAAGTCTGAAATGGCGGACGGTCAAATGCCCCAGATGCCCGAGGGCGTGCCACCCATGTTTGGTCCATTCTTCAATCATCCCATGCGGCCACAATCGCAAATCGAGCACGGCATAGGCAGCGGTGTTCTGATCTCGCCCGACGGATACATCGTCACCAACAACCACGTGATCGATGGCGCCGTCGATATCAGCGTCACCATGAGCGACCGCAGAATCCTGCCCGCCAAGCTCATCGGGTCCGATCCGCTCACCGATCTCGCCGTGATCAAGGTAGATGGAACGAATCTACCCAACGCCCCCTGGGGCAACTCCACGGCGCTGCGCCCGGGCCAGACCGTGCTCGCGTTCGGCAATCCGTTTGGCTTCCGCTTCACCGTGACGCGTGGCATCGTCAGCGGCCTGAACCGGCCGAACCCATTCTCGCGCGACCGCCGTTCGCCGGGAAGCTTTGTTCAGACCGATGCGGCCATCAATCCCGGAAACTCCGGCGGACCGCTCGTGAATGCGCGCGGCGAGGTGATCGGTATTAACACCTTCCTCGTTTCGTCCTCCGATAGTTTTTCCGGGATGGGCTTTGCCATTCCTACTCAGATCGTGCGCCCCACCGTGGAAGCCCTGATCCGCGACGGCAAAGTTACTCACGGCTACATGGGAATCGGCATCAGCGACGTGACGCCGGAGAATGCGAAGTTCTTCCACGTCGAGAACAATGAAGGAGCAGTCGTAAGCCAGGTGGAAGACGGCTCTCCGGCTGCCAAGGCAGGCCTAAAGGTCGGCGATGTCATCACCGAACTTGACGGACAGAAAATCAGCGATGCCAGCCAGCTTCAGATCGAAGTGGGACAGAAGCAACCTGGTTCCACCATCAAGCTGCAAGTCCTGCGCGACAGCAAGAACATAAACGTTCCGGTAACGCTGGAAGCGATGGGCAGCCGTGACCATGATGGCAAAGAAGTCTCCAGCAATGGCAAACCGCGCTGGGGTCTTGGCGTCACGGACATGACTCCCGACTTGCGCCAGCAACTCCAGGCGTCGGGCGACCTTCACGGCGCGGTGGTGGAGCAAGTGCAACCCGGCAGCCCGGCCGACAATGCCGGCCTGCAACGTGGGGACGTGATCGTGGAAGTGAATCGTCACCCGGTGCAGAACGCGGATGATGTTCAGAAAGCCCTGTCCGCAGTGCCGAAAGGACAAGACGCGCTAGTCCTAGTCTGGTCCAACGGCGGCAGCACCTTCCGCGTGTTGCATGCAGGCGCCGCGAACGGAGACGCGCCGGGTATGTAGGGCTCTTCATCTCCGGTCCCGTGCTCCGAAGTCGTCGTGCAAAGTCACGCGCGACCTCGGGGCGCGGGCGCTATGACGAGTTCAACTGCCGCGGCAGGATCCCGGGCTCTCGTGCCAATGACTGCCGACACTGGGTTCAATGAGTGTAACCGCGATTTATCGTCAGCTAGAATGCAGTATGGCCGATCTTACCCAACCCTATGACGAGCTTGCCGCTCACTATGACCAAGTATTCGAGGACTGGGAAGCCAGCATTGCGCGACAGTCGACGGTGCTCGCGGACATTCTCGACCGCGAGTGCGGCGACGGGCGACCCATTCGTGTGCTGGATTGCGCCTGCGGCATAGGAACTCAGTCGCTGGGGCTCGCGATGAAAGGTTTCGATGTCACAGGTTGTGACATAAGCATCGGAGCGGTCCAACGAGCCCGTTTAGAAGCCTCGAAGCGGGAGCTTAGCGTTCCGTTCTCGGTCGCGAACATGGTGCAACTGAGCGCAATCCCGAAATCGAGCTTTGACGCGGTGATTTGTATCGACAACTCGCTTCCGCACTTGCAAACCGATGAAGACTTGTTGCAGGCCGCTCAACAAGCGTATGGGAAGCTTCGGCCAGGCGGTTCTTTCATTGGCAGCATTCGCGACTACGATCGATTGGTTGTGGAAAGACCGACAACCCAGGGGCCGAGCTTTTATTCGGATAACGGTAGCAGGCGCATTGTTTTTCAAATCTGGGATTGGCTGGATGAGCGACGCTATCGCTTCCATCTGTACATCACGCGAAACACGGAATCTGCGTGGCAGACATTCCATTTCACCTCGACGTATCGTGCAGTGCTTCGGAGCGGGTTGCAGCGCATTTTGGAAGAGGCAGGATTCATCAACATTCGATGGCTGTCGCCATCTGACAGCGGTTTCTATCAACCAATCTTTATTGCGCACCGTAACTGTTGAAATCAGGCGATTGCACTAGCTGACAACTGATTCTCCGCGCCGCCGTTGACTTGACTCCCACTCCGAGCCTACGATTTGCCTAAGGGGGAGGAGCATTCTCCCATGACGAACCAACCATCGTCCGAGAGTCGCCCGCCCACCCGGGACTGGGGATTGAAACTGAAAACCTTTCTCACCACCGTGATGAGCCTTCTAAGCCTTCTTGTAGTTGGGCTCGGAGGCATGCGGAAAGATGTGCTCTGGTTGTGGATAGGATTTGCCTGCTGCCTGGTTTCGGGAGTCTTTATTCAACTGTTTATCAGCCGCATAAAAAATGATGTTGCATCGGGTCGCAGGTAAAAAAGCTCCCAATTAGCTCGTGTGGAGCGGGCACTCCTGCCCGCTGCCTTTGACTTTGAATTTGGCCTTTACTCTGACCCCGCCGCCCTCATACCTTGTCATTCCGACCGGAGTCGGAGCGCCAGCGACGGCGTAGAGAGGAATCTGCTGTTTCTTGCTGGCGCGACCGTAAAAGAGCGCCGCTTCACCGCCGCGCTGGGTGCCCCATTTCTCGCGTCCTTTGCGAGAAGTGGGGCTTTTAGTTCGTGTGGAACGGTTCGAGTGGAACGGACACTCCTGTCCGTTGCCTTTGACGTTGATTTGGCCTCGACTATGACCCGGCCTTCACCCATCCGCCTTGTCATTCCGACCGGAGCCGGAGCGCCAGCGACGACGTAGAGAGGAATCTGCTGTCCCTCAGGCGCAACCGCGGAAGAGCGGCGCTTCAGCGCCGCGTAAGGAGCCCACCAGAATCCAGCCCCGCAGGGGCGGCATACAATAGCCCCGGACGTAAGTCCGGGGTAAGCCCGATAAAAGGGAACGGAGTCCCGGAGGGACGGCACCAACTATCAAATTCCCTCCTACCCTCACTCGGTTTCATCCATGTGCACCATCGTGAGGCGGGAAGCCGGCATCCCAGTTCAGCCCCGCCCCAAAACAATTCCTCCCAACTTGTGACATCTGACCTTGTCTTCCACAGCCTTACTCCGAAATTATATTTGGAGCTATGGGCGGGCTGGTAGAAGCTAGATCATCCGCCCTAAGTCCTGTGTTTCACGGATTTTGATATCTNNCTAATCCGGTGATTCCAAAGATTCGGGGGGAGGGGGAGGGGGGATACCTTTGAAAGCGGCTACAGGCCGGGCCGGGGTGACGGCGCGCAGAATGTTATCCTAATTGGGATTCGTACCCGACGAGGCTGTATCCCTTTCATGTCCAATCCATCCATTTCCAATCCCAGCGTCCCTGAATCCCAACCCGCCACCGAAACCAGCGAGTCGTTCAGCGACCTGCTCTCGCAGTATGAAAAAAGCCACGCGCGCAAACGCGAAGACGGCGGCAAACAACTCGAAG
>PMSQ01000125.1 GCA_003168355.1 Acidobacteriaceae bacterium
CAGTTCTCAGTTCTCAGTAAAGACAAAACCGCCACCGCGCCTCAAGCTGCAGACTTGATGGAGGCGATCAAGCCGTTGAGTATCTTGCCCAACTCTGACGCCCTATCGAGCAAGGGC
Organism: Acidobacteriaceae bacterium; assembly: GCA_003168355.1. Classification (GTDB taxonomy): domain Bacteria; phylum Acidobacteriota; class Terriglobia; order Terriglobales; family Acidobacteriaceae; genus Sulfotelmatobacter. Next base: position 118 of record PMSQ01000125.1, read on the forward strand.
CGGGTTTGATTCGGACCTAGATAGCCAAGGTTCTGAGCGATTGTGACCTGAGTCTCAATTTCGACCCATGAACCTCGCGCATGACTCAGAAAGTGGTGGAACTCCTTCTGGGAAAAGCGGGCTTGGCCTTCCGCGATGTTACGGGGCACCGAGACTGCCGCTCTTCGAAGTTGATTTGTCAAACCGTAGAGCTCATCTCGAGGAAAGGCTTGGGTCGCCCGATAGATGTCTGTCACCAGATCCATTGCCTTGCGCCATGCGATCAAATCCCTATATGACTCGCCCATGTGAGTCCTCCAGAGAGATTCTCGCAACAAGGTCCCGCGCTGGCTGTGACGTCTGAACATCGTTCCAGCAAGGACTGTGAATCCTCGTCCCCAAGCGCGCATCACTGTGTGAAACTGAGAACTGAGAACTGAGAACTGAGAACTGAGAACTGAGAACTGAGAACTGTTTCCTACGTTGCCGCCCGCTTCTTGGGTGCATGCCGCAGGCTGCGCCCTTCGATGAGGCTGTAGAGATCTTCGGCGAGATTGGTGGTGTGGTCCCCGGCACGCTCCAGGGCCTGCGCCATAAGCAGCACGTCAAAGCTCGAAGGATTGCTCTGCGCCGCGTGTTCGGTGAGGTGCTTCTGAAACATGGCATGACAAACGCGGTCGATGTCTTTATCCATTTGCAGAACCTTGCGGGCGCACTCCAGATCCAGATCGACAAAGCCACGATAAACCAGATCGAGCATCTCGCGCAGGATCGCCGACATTTCCACCAGTTGGCGCACATCGGAAGCCGCCATCTTCGCCGTCCGCGACTGTACCCGCATGGCCACGCTCATCATCAAGTCGCCGATGCGTTCCAGGTCGGTGGTGCACTTCAGGCTGGTCAACAACTGGCGCGCTCGTGCCTCGTTCACCCGCGTGATGGCCGCCGGCAGGCGCTCATCGATGTAACGCTCGATGATGTCGAGTTCCTGCTCGCACTCCTTGATGGCCAGGAAAGCCATACGTGAAGAATGAGTCAGCAGGTCGGGCACGTTAGAAGCGGCGTCGCGCGCGATGAGGAATGCCTTGAGCGCGGTACGCGCCAGATCGCTGAGCGATCCGGCACCTTTTTTCGCGGCCTTCTTGTCGGCTTCTTGATTCTGGCCGGGCTTGGCCTCGGCGATGTCGCGTGCGCCGGGCTCTTCAATTGCGGTCCGCGGTGTAGCAGCTTTGCGAGGCATGTTTCACAGAAGCGACGAAGCGGTCGCAGTTTGATCGCCTCTAGTCCAGAGTATCTCACTTCTAACTGAGCAATGTGAAAGGACCGTGAATACCCGGTTGCGGATCGCCGTTGAGGCCGATTACAGTGTGAGGTTGCTGCAGGGGTTGCTTTCCTGTTCCAGCTTCCTGTGCTGCTCAAATCGCTGCTCAAATCATGGAACTTCTCGACCATCTACGCCGCAAGTTTGCCTATGATGCATGGGCGAACCGCGAGGTACTCGCGGGGTTAAGCGCCACTGCTCGTCCACTTGCGCGGTCGCTGCAACTGCTGGCGCACATTCTTTCTGCCGAGCGGCTGTGGCTGGAAAGACTCAGGCAACAACCGCAAAGCCTGCCGGTCTGGCTGGAGCTCAGCCTCGATGAGTGCGAGGCGCAAATCGCGGAACTCGACGAACTCTGGCGCGAATATCTCGCCCAGCTTTCTCCCGCCGGACTCTCGGAGAACGTCGCCTACAAAAACAGTAAAGGCGAATCATGGACCAGCTCCGTGGAAGATGTTTTAACCCATGTCCTGCTGCACTCGGCGTATCATCGCGGGCAGATCGCCAGCCTCATTCGCGCTAGCGGCGAGCAACCCGCCTATACGGACTTCATCCACGCCGCGCGCCAGGGGTTGATCGAATAGCGCTGATCGAATGGGCTGAACGACTACGAAGGCAAATCTATGCAAGGCTGGCCGCTCTACATTCTTAGTGCCGTGCAAATCGTCGCCGTTGCCGCAATTCTTGGGCTGGTATTCTTCCACGGCGGCGCATGGGATCTGCAGCGTTGTATGGGCTCAGCCCTGGTGGTCGTAGGTGTTGCCGGAATGGCAACCGCACGCTACCAACTAGGCAAGTCCTTCACTGTCAGAGCAGAAGCCCATCAATTAGTTACGCGCGGCATCTATTCGAAGATTCGCAATCCGATCTACGCGTTCGGAGTGATCATGCTTGCCGGCCTTGTGCTGATCCTGCATCGCCCCGTTTTCTGGCTGTTTATTTTGGCTATCGTGGTCATGCAGACGTTCCGTGCCCGCCGCGAAGCCCAGGTTCTCGAAGCGGCATTTGGGGATGATTACCGCGAGTATCGCCGCAAGACCTGGTTTTAAAAGGCAGGTTTTGAAAATCCGGTTTTGAAAAGCTGATTTGGACGCCCGAGCTTAACATCGGAACCCGACACAAGATTGTGGCGTAATATCTCTGGGATGAAAAAACTGTTTGCCTTTGTTCTCGTGACATTGTGCGCCGCGAGCTTGCTGGGCGTAGACGACAAACCCCAGTTCCCCTCGATGCCCGCTGCCGTTTCGAGCAACGCGGTCGCCAGCCTGAAGGGCGGATTCGTATTGTTTTCGCTGATGGGAGTCGGTCCCAATAAAACATGGGATGCCGTCACGAACCAGGTTTACATCATGACCCTGACCCACTCGGGAAAGTGGAGCAAAGGCCGCGATGTGCCAGGAGTGGCAGGCCGTTTGAACGCCGCTGCCGCCGGCGCTAAGGGATTAGTCGTCCTCATGGGCGGCTATGTTGTCGATAACCAGGGAGGCGAGAACACCGTCCCGGACGTGAACGTTTATGAACCGGGCGCACGCCGCTGGTCCCGCGGCAAAGACATACCGGTTGCGGTTGATAGCGCGGTTGTCGGCGTAACGCATGACCGCTTCGTCTACCTGATCGGCGGCCGTTCGCCGGGCGGGCCGGTCAACAATGTGCAGGTCTACGACGTCGAAAAAGACACTTGGACGCAAGCGACTCCCTTCCCGGGCACTCCGGTCTTCGGCCTGGCCGGCGGCGTGGCTGAGGAAGCCATTGTGATTGTGGACGGCGCCAAGCGCGGCCCAGAGGGCGGCTCACGTTACGTGGCTTCCGACGAGTGCTGGCTGGGCAAGATCGACAAGAAAGATCCGTTCAAGATTGAATGGAGCAAATTGCCGCCGCACCCCGGTCCGGCGCGCTTCGGCATCTCTGCCGGCCCCGCCAACCGCGATCACAAGATTTACTTTTCCGGTGGCACCCCTACTCCGCACGATTACAAGGGAGTCTCCTATGATGGCAAGCCTGTGGAGGTCTCTGCCGTCACCTTTGCGTATGAGCTTCATCGGAGTCGCTGGGACACAATCAGCGAGAGCACATCCGAGCCCCGGGCCGATGGCCGCGGCCTTTTGGAAACTCCGCTTGGGCCGGTCGTTCTGGGAGGCATGGCGAAAAATCTCGCGGTGACCGCGGGCGTGACCCTGCTGCCGAAGAAGCAGTTACCGGACGCTTCTAAGTAGAGTGATGCATTTGTCGGACGCCGCTGCCTCGCGATATAATTCCGCAGCTTTTGATTCTTCATTCTGGTTCGAGCCCAGGAAACGACAATGTTTAACCCTCGTTAGTTCGCCGTCCTCCCGAATTCGCAAGTTGGACCTCTCGTTCTGTCTCTCGTAATTCATCCAGCGCATTCGCCCGGTTTTTCCGGCGAGAGCGCGGAAAGCTCGCAGGGATTATGGAATCCACGGCCTCCGCTGCCGGCCAGCAGCACACATTATGGGCCTCTCTGGTGGAAGCCGTTCGCGGCTCGCATCAGGACTACACCACCGGCAGTCTGAACCGCGCCATCCTGCTCCTGGCCGTGCCCATGGTGCTGGAGATGGTGCTGGAATCGCTGTTCGCGGTAGTGGACGTCTTCTGGGTGGGACGCCTCGGTGCGAACGCTGTAGCCACCGTGGGCCTCACCGAGTCACTGCTGACCCTGGTGTTCTCTGTGGCCATGGGCTTGAGCTTGTCGACCACCGCCATGGTAGCTCGACGGATCGGAGAAAAAGATCCCGAAGGCGCTGCGGTCGCGGGCGTGCAGGCGATCGCTCTCGGCCTGATGGTTTCGGTGGCCGTCGGCATCCCTTGTTTTTTGTTTGCGCCCAACCTGCTGCGCTTGATGGGCGCAAGTCCCGAGATCGTCGCCACCGGCAGCGGCTACACCAGGATTTGCCTGGGCGGAAGTTTCGCCGTGGTGCTGCTCTTCTTGAACAACGCGATCTTCCGCGGCGCCGGCGATGCCGCCATCGCCATGCGCCTGCTCTGGGTGTCGAACATCATCAACCTGATTCTCGATCCCTGCCTGATTTTTGGATGGGGCCCGTTCCCGCGTCTGGGTGTAACCGGCGCAGCCTTGGCGACACTCATCGGACGCAGCATCGGCGTTCTCTATCAGTTCTATCGTCTGATGCGGGGAACCGAGCATCTTCGGATACTCAGAAGCCAGGTTCGTCTGCGCCTGGATGTTCTCCTGCGCCTTGTCCGCGTTTCGCTCACCGGTATCCTGCAGTTCGCCATCGCACACACCAGTTGGATCGGTCTGGTGCGCATCGTCAGCATCTTCGGCGCGGCTGCCCTCGCCGGATACACGATTGCCATCCGCATCGTGATTTTCGTAATCCTGCCGTCGTGGGGTTTGAGCAACGCCGCGGCGACTCTGGTCGGCCAGAATCTGGGCGCAGGCCACCCGGAGCGCGCCGAGAAAGCCGTATGGCGAACGGGCCTGTACAACGTCATTTTCTTGGGATCGATCGGGGTCGTCTTCATATTCTTTTCCGAACCGATCGTGCGGCTGTTCACCCATGATCCCGAAGTAGTGCCGCTGGGCGCAGCCTGCCTGCGCATCATCAGCTACGGCAACCTCGGGTACGCCTATTTCATGGTGATGATGCAAGCCTTCAACGGCGCGGGCGATACCATTACTCCCACCATCGTGAATTTTTTTGGTTTCTGGCTGTTCGAGATTCCGCTGGCCTACTGGCTGGCGATCCCGCTGCACATGCGATCGAATGGCGCCTTCTTCTCCATTGCAATCGCCGAAACCGCCATGGCCGCCGTAAGTGCGGTGCTATTCAAGCAGGGGAAGTGGAAGAAGCAGAAGATTTGAGGAGCAGAACCCAAGACCTAACACCGAAAGACCTGAACTCCTACATGTGACGGACGGGTGGCCCTCGATAAGAGCAAAGGGTGGGTCTACGGCCCCAATTCTTTTAATCTTCCTATCTCTTGTATTCCCTACTCGGTCTTTTTATTCGGTCATCCTCAGCGACCGGTCATTTGCTCCAGCTTTTCGGGGTACCGCGCTCCCTGGATCGTGATCTTTGAGGCAGCGCTTTCGATGTCCCGGAGATCGTCAGCCGTAAGTTCGACTGCGACCGCCCCAATGTTCTCGTCCAGACGGTGGAGCTTCGTTGTACCCGGGATGGGGACAATCCACGGCTTCTGGGCAAGCAGCCAGGCGAGCGCGATCTGAGCCGGCGTCGCCTTTTTCCTTTGAGCGATCTTGCCCAACAGATCCACCAGGGCCTGATTCGCTTTCATTGCCTCAGGCGTGAAGCGAGGGAGAGTACTGCGAAAATCAGAGCTGCCGAGCTTAGTATTTTCGTCCATCTTTCCTGTAAGAAATCCCTTACCTAAAGGGCTATAGGGAACGAAGCCGATTCCGAGTTCCTCGAGCGTCGGCAACACTTCCGCTTCGGGGCCCCTCGTCCACAGCGAGTATTCGCTCTGGACGGCCGTGATGGGCTGGACTGCGTGTGCGCGGCGGATCGTCTTTGCTCCCGCTTCAGAGAGGCCGAAGTGCTTTACCTTACCCAGCTGAATCAGCTCCTTCACCGCTCCCGCCACTTCTTCGATGGGCACGTTCGGGTCAACCCGGTGCTGATAGAGCAGGTCGATGGTCTCAACCTTGAGCCGCTTGAGCGACCCTTCGACGGCCTGTTTGATGTGCTCAGGCCGACTATTCAGACCTGCCGCTCCCGGCCGGTTATCGTTGCCACTCAGATCGAACCCGAACTTCGTGGCAATCACGACCCGGTCGCGTAAGGGATAAAGAGCTTCGCCCACGAGTTCTTCATTGGTGAAAGGTCCGTAGACCTCGGCGGTGTCGAAGAATGTGACGCCGCGTTCGACCGCCGAGCGAATGAGCGAGATCATCTCCTGCTTGTCTGCGGGCGGGCCGTAACTAAAGCTCATTCCCATGCAGCCTAAGCCGAGGGCCGAAACTTCCAGGTTGCTATTTCCAAGTTTGCGCTTCTGCATCGTTTCTCCTGCGTATCGGGGTTACGTCTGCCTCCAAGGATATCGCAAGTCTAATTATAGTTTCCTGAAGATTGCGCTTGGTGGCCCACTTCGGTGGCGAGCATCTAAACCTGGGTGCCCTATTTCTCGCGTCTTTTGCGAGAAGTGGGGCTTTCGCCTTATAGCTGACAATAAGTCGGAATTAGTAACGCCGGGTGGCCCAGGTCTCCCCAGATCTAGTTTACTTTCCGCTGGAATGTCAACTAGATCAAGCATTATGGGCTTAGTCGAAACTTCTTTAGAGGTTGTGAAACTAGCTACGAAGCTAGCCAACCCGGAGCTCGTACAGACTGCGACGAAGGCTAACATCGAGGCCCTTGAGCTGAGTGGGCAAGAATCTCGAACTACACAAGACCGCGGAAGAGCTGGAGGCGAGAGTGAAGGAGCTTGAGGCAAAACTGGCACTCGTCGGAGAGGTCTTCAGAGACGGAGATCTCGTCTACCGTGAAGGCGAACTCCGCGGCTACTGTTCGCGGTGCTGGGATGTCGAACACAAGCTAGTCCATGTGGTCGCGATCGACAGAGGCAGGGGACAGGGCAGGGGGAACGGATGTCCTGAGTGCAAGAACTTCTTCTGGCACGGACACGCAACGAACCCGCGGATGAAGTAGCCGGTGAGATCTTTGCCGCCAATGAGCGCATGAACCGGATGTGTTGCGAAATGGGTGCGATGGGGGTAAGATTGTCTTACCATGCAGACCAGAGTTTCCACCAAGGGACAAGTCGTTCTTCCCGGGCCGCTTCGGCGCCGACTCGATATTCGGGCAGGCGATCCGCTGGACGCCAATATAGAGGATGGGAGTATTGTATTGACGCCGCGCAAGAAACGGGCTCATCGCGCGAAACTTGTGACGGACCCGGTTACCGGACTACCGGCTCTGAGCGCGGGCCCCAACGCGCCGACCTTGAGCAGCAAGGAAGTGGAAGAGATCCTGGCAAACTTCCCATGATCTACCAGCCATGATCTACTTGCTCGATGTAAACGCTCTGGTCGCGCTCGGGTTCATGAATCACGAATTCCACGCCCGCGTTGCTTCCTGGGTCCAATCGAGCAATTCAAAGCAGTTGGCGAGTTGCTCGATCACCGAGCTTGGATTTCTGCGCGTGCTATCCCAAGCCCCGGCCTATGGATTCACCGTCGCTCAAGCACGCGCACTGTTGCTGCGTCTTAAAGAGGGACGCACCGCTCGTCTCACGTTCATTCCAGACGAACACGATGTTTCTCATCTTCCCGGTTGGGTTAAAGCGCCTAAGCAAATTACCGACGGTCACTTGAGCAAACTTGCGAACGCGAAGGGCGCTGTCCTGGCAACGCTAGACGAGAGCATTCTGGGGTCATATTTGATTCCGAGATAGTGTTCGCTTTGTTGGACGGAACATCAGGGAACAGACGGAACAGTCCGCAGTTCTCCGAAGATTGCCGACTGCCCGGAAGTATTATAGGGCGAAGTATTATAGGTCAAGGAGCAGGCACCGGTGACCACGCGTCAACCCAAGGTTCACACGCAACTCGCCCGCGCCGCGGTCCAGATCTTTGCCGCCAATGAGCGCATGAACCAGATGCTTATCGAGCATCTTGACCCCGCCGCCTGGAGTGCCAAACCGACGACAGCCAAACCGACGATAGCCAAACCGCCCGGCAAGGCCCGTACCATCGCCGCGATCTTCTCGCACATGCACAATGTCCGCTGCAAGTGGGTCCGGCTTACAGCTCCGCACCTGAAGGTTCCAATGCAGCTCAACCGCGCGCACTGCACTCCGCGGCAGGCCCGTACGGCATTGGCCGAGAGCGCCGCTCGCTGCGCGGAGATGCTGGCTCAAGCGCTCGGCGGTTGTGAGGGCGGTTCCGAGGACGGTTCTGAGAACGACGGCCGCGTCGAGAAGTTTCTAAGAGACGGCTGGGCTCGGCCCTGGCCGGTTGGCCCGGAAATGCTGTGCTACATGCTTTCTCACGAAGCCCACCATCGCGGGCAGGTGTGTATGCTCGCGCATCAACTCGGATTCCGGTTGCCGAACCAGGTGACGTCCGGGATCTGGAATTGGGAAAAGCTGTGGAAAGAGTGCGGGTCGCCTCGCGGCCCTGGCTTCGATTCTTAAGGAATCGGTCGTCTTGAGGAAACGCAACGCCGGGTGCCCCCGCTTCTCGCCGCCTTTGCGAGACGCGGGCTCTGGTCGGAAAGCCACAGCTTCGCTGTGACATCCAGCCTTGTCCACAGCCCGTCACTTGCGCAATCATGGTCGAGGCCGTGACGGTTGGCACAAGCCGACTCGTCCCACCTGAAGTCCTTTATTTCAGATACTTTAGTACCTAAGTTCTTTGAAAAACGTATTTTGCGGGGAATTTCCTGCTAGCGTGATGATTCCAATCGCGGAGCAGGGGTGGGGTACCCCCGATTTTCGGCACAGAAGCGAACGATTCACCCGCTCCCGAAACATCACCGCCAACTTTATTTTCAGGCACGAATCCACAACCCGAGCAGGCAACCTTTACCCGCTGGATCGAACTGAGAACTGAGACCCTACCGCGCCCGCGCCAGCACAAGAGTGATGTCATCCGGTTGCTCATTGTCGCCGATCCAGTCATCCACCGCGGAAGTGACCGTCTGGCTGATTTGCACCAGAGGCAGGCGACGGTTCGCGCTTACGATGTCGATCAGCCGTTCCTCGCCAAATTCGCCGAAGTCGTTCTCTGGCTCGGTTACGCCGTCGCTGTAAGCCAGGAAAATCTCGCCGGGATGCATCTCCACCGCGCCTTCGTCGTACGTCATATCGTCGAACAGCCCTATCACCGTGCCCCCGGCTTCCAGACGGCGCACAGCGCCGTCCGCACCGATAAGAATCGGCGGCAAGTGTCCGCCGTTGCTGTAGGTCAGCCGGTGCGATCGCCCGTCGTAGATGCCCAGGAACAGCGTGGCATATTTCTCCGGCGGAGTGCTTTCATAGAGCTGGTGGTTGAGCAGGCCGAGCAACGCTCCGGGAGAGACCTCGATGCCCTCGGGCCACGCCGCCATAACCCTGCCCGCGCCGGATACCGCGCCCACGGCCACCGGCTCCCGCATCTGCGGCAAGCTCTCCACGCTATAGGCGCGCACCGCGGAGTGGATGGTCGCCATCAGCAGCGCGGCCGAAATCCCCTTCCCGCTGATATCGCCGACAGCCAGAATCAGCTTGTGGGAACTGGCCGTAAGGAAGTCGTAGTAGTCACCGCTCACCGTGCGCGCCGGGCGGCAGAAGCCATGCACTTCGAGCGACTCCAGTTCCGAAACCTGCCGCGGAAACAGTTGCGCCTGCACTTCCTGCGCAATAGCGAGTTCGCCCTCCAGCCGCTGCTTTTCCTTCTGCTCTTGAATCAACTTCTCGATGGACTCCGTCATCGAGTTGAACGACAGCGAAAGTTGCGCCAACTGATCCTCGGATTTAACTGGAATGCGATGGCTGAAGTCGCCGCGATCCACATGCTTGGTCGCGTCATAGAGCTGTGCCACCGCACCCGTAACCGTCCGCGTCATGCGCGTTCCGATAATCAGGGCAACCAGTTCAATGATCGCGAAGAAGATGAGGATTCCGAGCAGAATGTACTCCACGCCCCGAACAAAATCCCCCAGCGCCGCAAACAGATGGCCGTACAGAACCGAAGGACGAGTCCGCACCTGCACCAGCGCCCCAACCCGCGCTCGTTCCCCGGTTTTCCAATCCAACACAGACAGGGGCGCGGGAAACGTTACTTCGCGGTCCATGCTGCCGATTGCAGCCGGCAGCGTTCCTACGGCAAAGGCCTGGCGCAGATGCACAGAAGCACCGCCTCCCTCGTTAATCAGAATTCCATGTTGATTCTTTCCCGGATTCGCGGAAGCACTGGTTTGTGCTCCAGAGTCTCCGCTCTTGCCTTCCTGAGGCAGATCCGAGACAAAAATCGTGATCTCGCCCATGTCCGCCGCAATCTTTCCCACCAGCTCCTTATCGAACGGTTCGCTACTGACGACCGTGAGTGTTTTCGCTCCCGCGGGAAGCAGTGTGACCACACGCAAGTGCAGTCCCTGGTTGTCGCGTGTAATGTCCTGCAGCCCTTCTCCGTTCAGGAAGGTGGGAGGCGAGAAAGGTGGAATCTTGGATTCATCGTCCAGAACCAGAGGCTTATCGCCGTACCAGGCGCACATCTGCCGGCGACGCCAGGCAGTATCGCGTTTTCTGAGTCCGGCCAGCGACTCTGCTGCGGGATTGTCGCCGCGCTCCAAACGGGCAACCAGTTCATTACCGACCGCCGCATTCACCGCTTCCATCCTGCGCAATTGCGAGTTGATGTCGGAAGTCACCACGAAAATGGCGAATTGTCCGGCGAACCCGTAGAGCGTGATCAGCGCCATCGCAACCAGCAACACGGCTGGAATCACGCCAATGAAAACGTAAGTTACGATCAGCCGGTTGCGCAGGCGCCACAGAATTTTTCGCTTCAGCAGGCGAAAAGCAACAATGCAAAACAGTACCGCGGCATCGAAAACGAGAAATTTAACCCAACCCTCCATGCTATCCGCAGCCGCCGGCGCGACCAACCTCAACAGCATTTCAAGAACAAAGAGCCCGATCGCGAAGCCCAGGGAAAAGCAGGCTCCACGCGCGATCCATCCCTGCGGCCACCAACCGGCGGCCAGCAATCGTTCGCGCAACTTCCAATAAGATTCCTTCATGGTGTGGTTCGCTGGAATCGCTATATCTCTGGATACAAATCGAAGAACGCCTCCAGGCTGGTGCGCAACTGCTTCTCGATCTCTTCCTTGCTGCCTTCGAGCACGTGCATGGTGATGTGGGCCTGCCGTCCGTTGGTAAGCTTCACGGGGGCCTGCCCCACTTCGGCTACGTCTTCGGAGGGCAGCAGCCGCATGCCGTAAACCAGTGTCAGATTCGCCATGCCATGAATTCTAATCGCCTTCGCGTCCGCGGCGAAACCTGTTTGCGCTATCTTCAGGTTTAAGGTTTTGCTCGTCATCATTTAGAATTCCGCAGTGATGTCAAAACTCATTCCGCTTCTGGCTGGCTTTCTGTTAACTCTTCCCGCCGTGTCGCAGCAGGCTGCCGAGCCGAGCTCGACCCAGCCGCAGGTCAAAGTCAACCTTCTGAACGTCTGCACGCCGTCCGCCGAGGAGCAGAAGGAAATCGCTGCCGCCCTGGCACGCATCCCCAAGCAGCCCCTGTTCGGTTCGGACTTCGAGATCTCACATGGCCTCTCCACGCTCACGGACGCTCCCAATTTTCTTCAGCCCGGGCAAAGCACGCAAATGTCTGACGAGTCTTCGGTAGCCCGCTACGTTCGGATTCGCCGCGAATTCGCCGTACAGGCTTTATTCTCAAGCGTCCAATATTCGTTCAGCAACGACGGGCAAAACATGGTTGAGACTCTGGTGTTGCACGTGCGCGACCCCAAAGACCTGATCCAGGTCTCGATCGAAGACAGCGCTTCGTCGATCAGCAGCGCGGCAACCATGCTCGCGGCCAACACTCCCGCCAGCCGCATCCGGCTCGAGCGTTTCGGAAAATCGTCGGTGGCGCTGGCCCGCTGCACTGGCTCCGACAATGGACCCCCGCCGAACCAGAGCGCGTACGAACCGCTATTCCGTAGCGCCTCCGAGGTGGCAACCAACTATCGCAGCCTGCTTGGCGTCCGGCGCATGGTTCCTGCGGAATTGGCCCAGATCCCCACCGCGAGTTCGAAAGCGGTGGCAAAACCGAAATCCGCCAAGCCCGCCGCCAAACCTTGAAGAGAAGACGAAGACTAATGATAGGAGTTCCCCTGTGTACTCTTATGTTCTCTGTGGTTAAAATCCGGTTTTAGCACTCGAGACAGCGCCGTGCATCGAAATCTGAAATCCGCAATCTAACTCCTAGCCAATTATGAGCGAATCCCGCAACGTCGTCATCATCGGTTCCGGCTGCGCCGGACACACCGCCGCTCTTTACACGGCGCGCGCCAATCTGAAGCCCCTTGTGATCGAGGGCCACGAGCCCGGCGGCCAGCTTTCCCTAACCACCCTGGTGGAAAATTTCCCGGGCTTTCCCGAGGGAATCATGGGGCCGCAGCTGGTCGAGAACATGCGCAAGCAGGCGGAACGCTTCGGCGCCGAATACCGTATGGCTCACCTCACCAGCGCCGATCTCAGCCAGCGGCCGTTCCTGCTCCATCTCGGCAAGCACCAGGTGCACGCGCAGGCGCTCATCATCGCCAGCGGCGCTTCTGCCCGCTGGCTGGGCCTGCCCAACGAGCAGAAGCTCATTGGACACGGCGTATCTTCCTGTGCCACATGCGACGGTTTCTTCTTCTCCGGGAAAGAAATCGTGGTGATCGGCGGCGGCGACTCTGCCATGGAGGAAGCCACGTTCCTCACTCGCTTTGCCACCAAGGTCACGCTCATTCACCGCCGCGACAGTTTCCGCGCCTCCAAAATCATGCTGGATCGCGCTAAACACAACGACAAGATCCAGTTCCTCACCGATACCGTCGTCGAAGATGTCTACGATCACGCCAAGCAGGAAGTCACCGGCCTCAAGCTGCGAAACATAAAGACCGGCAAAGTTTGGGACTTCCCCACCAGCGCGCTGTTCCTCGGAATCGGGCACGATCCAAACGCGAAGATGTTCGCCGGCCAGCTAGACACCGACGAAGACGGTTACCTGAAAACGCACAGCTATGTGCGAACCCGCGTCCACGGCGTATTCGCCTGTGGCGATGTGCAGGACCGCCGTTATCGCCAGGCCATTACCGCCGCGGGAAGCGGCTGCATGGCTGCCATCGAAGTGGAGAAATTTCTGGAAGAGCACGGCCAGTAAAGTCAGTAGTCTCCCTGTCTCGGACAGTAGAGCGCCCCATCTTTCCGAAGAATTCCTTTGCTAGATTACCGAGGTAATCTACGAATCAAGTTAGATTTCTCTTATTCTCAATGCACCGGAATAAAGTCCTATGCGGCATCGCAGTGCATTCGGGGCCCTCATTCTTGTACCAATGCTGTTGCTCGCACCTTGCGGTGTTTCTTCACAAGACCACGCTGAAGGCACACGCAAGATTTTGACCACCGTGGCTCCGCAGTATCCCAACCTTGCCCGGTCGATGCACATCCAGGGCAGCGTGAAGGCCGACGTATTGGTTGCGCCTAACGGTACGGTAAAGTTTGTGGAGGTAAAGGGAGGCCACCCTTTATTGGCGCAATCCGCACAGAACGCGCTACGCGAGTGGCGGTGGGAGCCTGCGTCTCACGAAACCCACGAAACTATTGAGCTGAAATTTACGCCGTAGCCTCGTTCGCCATCCTGCATATTCGAATCCGCTCTCCGTTGTTGTGATCGCGGCCTTAAATGCTTTGCACGCCCGTTGTGATACAACTTTCTGTGTTCTTCGTCCTCATCCAGCAACCGGCGGCGGATAATTTCTCAGGTGCGGCATGTTAAGAACGTTCTTCGTCCGTCTTTCCGAAAACCCATCTTTACGCAGTTTTGCAGAGCGCTCCGCGCTGGGCCGCCGCGTCTCCGGCCGCTTCGTTGCCGGCACTCAAATCGCCGACGCCGTCCGCGCTACGCAAGCCGTCAACCACGCCGGCATGAGCGTGAGCATCGATAACCTTGGCGAAAACGTCACCAATCCCGACGAGGCCCGCCACAGCGCCCAGCTCTACCATCAAATCCTTGACGCGATCGCAGCCAACCACCTTCACGCCAACATCAGCCTGAAGCTCACTCATATGGGACTGGATGTGGACGAGAAACTCGCCCGAGAAATCGTCAGCGGACTGGTCGCCAAAGCTGCATCCATGGACCCTCCTGGTTTTGTGCGCGTCGACATGGAAGGGTCGCCCTACACGCAACGCACCCTGGATTTCGTCCACGAGCTACACCGTAGGCCCGGAAACGCCAAATCCGTCGGCACGGTGATCCAGTCGTACCTGAGGCGCTCCGACAGCGACGTCGAAAAGCTTCTGGCCGAAGGTATCCGCATTCGCCTCTGCAAAGGTGCGTACAAGGAATCCGAGGAAATTGCTTTTCCCGCCAAATCTGACGTCGATGCCAGCTACGTCAAGCTGATGAAGACTCTGATGAAAAGCGGCATCTATCACGGGCTGGCCACGCACGATGCGAGCATCATTCAGCAAGCTCAGGCTTTCGCCACTCGTGAAAAGCTTTCCCGCGACTCCTTCGAGTTTCAGATGCTCTACGGCATCCGGCGCGACCTGCAGCAAAGCCTGGTGCGCGATGGCTGGCGCGTCCGCGTCTATATTCCCTTCGGCAGCGAATGGTATCCCTACTTCATGAGGCGGCTGGGCGAGCGGCCGGCCAACGTTCTGTTCATCGCGCGCAACCTGTTGCGGGCGTAAAGGGATTGAGGAGCAATGCGCATCGCAATCGTATCTGACATCCACGGGAACCGAACCGCGTTTGAGGCAGTGCTTCTGGACCTGCGGCAAACCTCTCCCGACTTGATCCTTCACGGCGGCGATTTGGCCGACAGCGGAGCAAGTCCCGTGGAAATTGTGGATCGCATTCGCCATCTCGGTTGGCAGGGCGTGGTTGGCAATACCGATGAAATGCTTTTTAGGCCCGAGTCGCTCGTGGAGTTTGCGAATCAGTCGCCGAAGCTGCAACCCCTCTTTGCCGTGATTGAGGAGATGGCCGTCGCAACCCGTGAGGCGCTGGGAAAAGAGAGGCTCGCCTGGCTGGGCGGCCTGCCGCAGACTCAGTTTCATGGTCCGATGGCACTCGTGCACGCCAGTCCTGGGAGCCTCTGGCGCGCGCCAGCTCCGGAAGTGAGCGATGCCGAGTTGGAATCGGTTTACTCGCCACTTCGCCAGCCAATCGCCATCTACGGGCACATCCATCGCCCGCACATTCGGAGCGTTGCGGGAATGACCGTCGCCAATACCGGCAGTGTCAGTCTTTCTTACGACGGCGACCGCCGCGCCGCGTATCTCTTGCTGGATGACTACAAGCCGGAGATCCGGCGCGTGGAGTATGACTTGGACAGAGAACTGAAAGCTCTTGCCAATTGCGGCCTTCCCCACGCCGATTGGATTGCGAAGACGCTTGCTAGCGGCCACCCCCAGATGCCATAGGGAATACGTTTTTCTTGGCGATAACTACGCTTTTCATCCAAATCCATTAAAATGCTAAGGCCCCCCAAACTGGGGTGCGCCATGGAGAATCCCGCTTCACCGAAAAAGTTGGCTGGCCGCTACGAGGTTCGGCAGATCCTCGGCCAGGGAGGCATGGGCCTGGTTTACCGGGCCTACGATACCGTCGTGCGCCGTGAGGTAGCGGTCAAGACCATCCTCGACATTCCCGACCCGGCCTCGCTTCAGTTGTTTTACAAGGAGTGCGACGTGCTCGCCTCCATGAGCCATCCCAACAT
>PMSQ01000031.1:0-525 GCA_003168355.1 Acidobacteriaceae bacterium
TCGCAAGCTGAAGGTACGGAGGTGCGTTGCCGTCACCCATGGTCAGAATGCGGGCGCCGAAGACCTTTTCGTAGTAGCGAGCCGATCGCTCGACGTCGGCGACGGTGAGAAAATGCGCGATGCTGATCCCCTCTTTCGGGGGCATCTCATAGCTCTTCTGTTCGATTTGTACGGCGTTCATTGATGGCTCCAGTTCCGATAGACAGTATCAACCGCTGATTTTGCCTCTTCCGTCTTTATACTTGGTGCCGATTAAACCTGACGAGGAAACGAAAAACAAGGCAGCCAAACGGCTACCACTACATACGCTCACCCAAGATGCGGTCGATCTGCCGAAGATGGTTCAAGTCGTGCGCCGCTTCCAAGCGGACGAACTCCTCGACCGTTTGCCGTCCGCGTACCTCGTGGACCCATAGCACTCCACCCACCGTGCGCGCGGGACCGACTCCAGCAGTCGCAGGTTGCTCTCGCGCAGCGCCCGAAAGACCCCTGCCGAAAGGCACGCATCTTGCTGCGCGTAACCCA
>PMSQ01000031.1:558-2971 GCA_003168355.1 Acidobacteriaceae bacterium
GACCACTTTTCAGGTGCAGGACGCCGGATCAACTCCTCGGGCGCGACATCGCGCAGACGCCGATCGAGCTGCGATGGGGTGGCTCGTTGGACACCGATGGGTTCCTCATCGCCAAGATAGCTAAGGACTCGAGTTCGGTATGCTTCGAACGTCTCCGCCATTGGTCCTCCCGGTAGACTCGCGTATGCGGCCGGACATCCCTTGGGCCACCGGCCAGTGTAAACTTGGTCGGATGACCATCGAGCAAAAGCTACAGCAAATGTACGCTGCGCTTCGTGGAATGGAACTGACAGACAAGCTGCCTACGATCAAGCCACAAGTTAAGCGCATCGGAAACCGAGACGTCAGGGTCTTTGATCTTAACCAAGCGGCAGACGGAGCGACCGCAGCGAATCAGGTATCCCTGTTGCTTAACAACGTCGCATGCCTGAAAGATCATTTGAAGGCTTGGTGCAATAAGAATGGTAAGCCATTTACTGGAGAAGACCTGATAAACAACAACCAGGATGTCGCCATCATCCACGACTTGTGGAATCTGGACAAACATGCAGAGCTAAACCGTCCCTCCCGGTCGGGGTTATCGCCAAGGCTCCAAAGTCCTCCCGTAGCGGCTATCGTTCCGAAAGGTTCTTCATTTGTGCTCGATTTCAAGATGGTTGACGGTCGTCTCCAGAGCCAAGCCAATCTACGCATCGCTGCAATTGTGGTCGATGAACGTGGCAACTCTCTTGGTAGTCTTGAAGATATCGCTCTAAGAGCCGTAACTGCGTGGGAAGCGGAGCTAGTCAGAACCGGAGTGACACTCAACCCAAGTTAGGACAAGGAAGATCCGGGGACAGACGGGAGGTTCACTAATTTCCATTGTCGAAAAATGGAAAACGTCTCGACTGTCCCGGGTTCCCCGCCGTTCCGCACGGAAAAATCGACGGCCGGAATCCGAAAGAGGCTATCATGTTTCCTATGATGGGAGACTCCAAAGATGACTCCGGCTCGGAGATGGGACTTCTGTGTCGTTCTTGACTGCGGCGATCATGAGGACAGGCGATGTCGCGTGTTCCTTCCTCGCCAAAGCCCGTTGGGAGATGTCGTAGGCGGGGGATATCGACCAACGGGTGAGTGGCCTGCAATGTTTTTGTGCGCTCGGCACGGACACGCTTCCGTGCGCCTCGCGACCGACGTCTGTCGTGGGGCTGAGACACAGCATCCCAATGTGCCCGTTCCCTCGTTGTGGCAAATTAAGTGCGTATGCGGCCACGAGAACTGCGGAATGGAGCGCGTCATCTACGTATACAAGCAGCAAGATTGGGAATCCATTTTGCGCGGAATATCGCATTGGAAACCCGGGGTGACCTGCGGCTCACATAAGCTGGTCTGGGGGCATGACCTGTTGAGCGGAAAAGAGATTCCGAACGATCCCGGCGTCCACACTGCATTTGAGTACGCAAGGGGGAATCAATGAAAGCCGCAGTCCTGATTTGCCTCTCGATATTCTGCCTTTCAATACATGCCAAAGGCCAAGGCACCGTCGGCCCGAGTCTCACAAGCCTCAGGCTGCGCGAGTACTGTAGGTTCGTCGGAACCGACCAAGCGAAGCTTTCCGATGAGGAATACGACCATTCCCACATATGTCTCTTCTACGTTTCCGGAGTGCTCGACGGATTCCAGATTGGAGACAGCGCCACCAAGCTCTGTGTCCCGGGTAGCGCGAGCTTGGGCGAACTCGCACTCGTTGTGTCTAAATACCTGGATCAGCACCCAGAGAAGCTCCATAACCAGCCGCAATATCTGGTCATCGACGCCTTGCACACCGCCTTCCCGTGCGATCCGGATCCGCCCAAAAAATAGCCGAAAAACTGGGGAAAAACTGGGGACGGACCAAAACTGGGGACAGACGGGACGTTCCCCAATTTCCATTGTCGAAAAATGGAAAACGTCCCGCCTATCCCCGGTTTCCCTCCGATTCTTATGCCGCTGAAACCGACTGCCTCCTCCGATCGAGTGCCGGTAGAAGAAGGTTCAGAAGCGCTTGATCAGAGAACGGGTTCTGACCTGAGATCAACTCGCGATCTTGAACGACATAGCTCGTCCATGGAGCGAGCACACTTACGTCAGCGCCCGCCGTACTCAAGGCGAAGTCCGGGTAGAAGAGAACCTTACCACCAATCTCAAGCGGTTCCCGCTGCTGCTCTTCCGCTGTCGAAAAGATCGTCATCTTATATCCAGAATAGATCCAGCCTTGAGCCTTTGCGTGCGCTCCAGCGGCATCGCCCGCCGCCAGCGCGGCGACCACTTCCTTCGAATTCGGAAGCGCTGAGAGAAGTGAGATCGGGCCATGGCAGAGCACTGCCGTAGGTTTGGATGTTTTATGAAAGTGTCTCATCACGGTGCCCACGTCGGGATCATCGAGAAGATC
>PMSQ01000095.1 GCA_003168355.1 Acidobacteriaceae bacterium
CGAGTGCAAAACGGGCATTTATAACATGTTAGAAGGATGAGGGTCAATGACATGAATGGAGGCGGAGGGATCGGTCTCAAAGTTGTCCGTCACTCGCTCCGAGTTCTCCGAAATGCGCCGAGCTGCGCCATTGCAGTTCCATGGTTCGAACTAAGCACGTCGGTCTAGCAAATAACATCGGCAACGGAATCTCAAACGTTCCAGTTGCGGGTTTCGACTTCGCGACAGATCACCGTGCTGTTTGTCTCCTGAGCGCCGGTCCGCGCGCGTAGTGTCTCGATTAGACGTACGAGGTCCGTTTGATCCTTGCACGCAACTCGGAGCCGAACGTCAAACGATCCGGTCAGAATCGCCATACTAACCACTCCCGGCAATTTCATCACGGCGGCCTCAAAGCTTTGGGCGCTCGTACCAGGCTGGAGCCGTACGTCAATGTAGGCCTCCACAGAGAGTCCCAACAAGACAGCATCTAGAGACGCATAAAACCCCCGAATAACCCCGATTGATTGCAGCCGCCGAACCCGTTCGGCGGTAGCGTTTGGGCTGAGGTAAACGCGCTGGCTCAAATCCCGGAAGCTGACACGGCCGTCGGCACAGAGCGCACGGAGGATTTTTCGGTCGATGTCGTCCATTGCGGCGTTTTTCTCGGCAATTGGGGGTTTTCGATCCATAGAACCGCACAAATCACTGAATTGGCCTGCCTATTCCGGTAGTCCTTCTGTTTCACTCATCTCAGCAGGTATATTCGTAGTGTAGCAGTAAAATCACATGACTAAACTCTGTACTGTAACACTTGTTCTGCTCTTAGCGCTGTACTGCCGAGCGGAGGAGCGTCCCGCTGCAGTTACGCCGCAGCAGGTAGATGAGATCGTGGACCATCTTTTGAGCGGTCTTGGAGATTATGTATTCCCAGAGGTCGCGGAAAAACTGCAGAGCCAGATACGCGCACATCGATCTGAGTATCGTGCCATAAGTGACTCCAACGCTCTTGCCGCGAGACTTACCGAGGACTTGCGTGCCGTAGGGCGCGATCATCATCTTACCGTCTCATTTGGTGAGGAACTCGGCGTGCAAAAGGAGCCCACTTCAGCGGAGAAACAGCACGCGCATGCTTTTGATCTTGCAGATGGGCACGGCATCCGGAGCGCCCGCCGTTTGCCAGGAAATATCGGTTATGTTGATCTGGCTTATTTCTCGCCTGATTCAGATGCCGGAACGGCGCTTGCCGCCGCCATGCAACTGGTCAGCGGCACCGACGCCCTCATTGTGGATTTGCGTCGCAACGGTGGGGGCAGCGGTGAGACTGCTACAGCATTACTGAGCTACTTCTTCGAGGAAGTGACCCAGCTATCGTCTATTGTGGAACGCAAGAATGGTCAGCCGCTGGAGCGGCAAAAGTGGACCATGCCCTACGTTGCTGGGCCGCGTTACGTCGGCAAACCCGTATTCATCCTGGTCAGCCTTCGCACCCACTCTGCCGCTGAGCTATGTGCCTATGATCTTAAGAACACGCATCGCGCCACCATCGTCGGTGAGCGCAGTGGAGGGGACGCAAATTCAAGCACGGGTGGTGAGATCGCATTGGGTTACGGTTTCTCTGCGATGATTCCCAATGGTCAGACCAGAAGCCCGATCACCCACGGCAACTGGCAGGGAACGGGTGTAGAGCCGGATGTTGCCACGACTGCAAGTGACGCATTGGTCGCGGCTTACAAGCTGGCTCTCACTGATGCTAAACCCAGCGTGGAGTCGGAGGGGCTAACAAAAGAGCGACAGCTTGCTCTTCAAGATCCGCAGGCTGCTCTGGCTGAGGAAATCACTGGATTCCAGAAGAAGTAGCGAGCCCCCCAACTGCCTTGGTGGGAGCATGGTCTCGCCCACCCGTCGCCATCAGCCAAGTTCTGGCTCGCGCATATGTGTCGGCTCTGCAGTCGTTGAATCCTCGTATGCACCGTTGGGCTTTTGCGCGGATGGGCGAGCATCAAATTCTAAGTCCAGTAGGTCCTATCCAGCGAGCGATATTGGATGGCTTCGGCAATGTGCTTGGGTTCGATGGAAGCGGTTTCTTCCATGTCGGCGATAGTGCGCGCCACTTTCAGGATGCGGTCGTGGGCGCGGGCGCTTAGGCCCTGTTGGGTCATGGCACGCTCCAGCAAGCGTTCGCAGTCAGCAGAGAGCTCGCAGAAGGTGCGAATGTGGCGGGATGACATTTGCGCGTTGCAGTAAATCTTTTCGCGGGAAGAAGCGAAGCGATCGAGCTGCTTTTGCCGGGTGCGCATGACTCGCTCGCGAATCTTTGCCGAACTCTCTGGTTCGTTGGTCGAACGCATCTCCTTGTAGTTCACTGCTGGAACGTCGATGTGAATGTCGATGCGGTCCATCAGTGGGCCGGAGATTTTCGAAATGTAGCGCTGGATCATGGGGGTGGTGCACTGGCACTCGCGGGTACGGTCGTTGCGGAAGCCGCAGGGACAGGGATTCATCGCTGCCGCCAGCATGAAACGCGCGGGAAACGTGAGTGCCATGGCGGCGCGCGCAATGGTGACCGATCCATCTTCCAGAGGCTGGCGCAGAACTTCGAGAACGTTGCGAGGAAACTCCGGCAGTTCATCAAGAAAAAGCAGGCCGTTGTGGGAGAGCGAGACTTCGCCGGGGCGTGGGATGATGCCTCCGCCAATCAGCCCGGCGTCGGAGATGGTGTGATGGGGCGCGCGATAGGGACGCTTGCCCACCAGCCCGCTGCCGGGATCGAGCACTCCCGCCACGCTGTGGATCTTGGTAGTTTCAAGCGCCTCCTCAAAGGTCAGAGGCGGCAGGATGGTGGGCATGCGCTTGGCAAGCATAGTCTTGCCCGAACCGGGCGGTCCGATCATGAGAATGTTGTGGCCTCCGGCGCAGGAGATCTCGATGGCGCGCTTGGCGGTCTGCTGGCCGCGGACATCTTTGAAATCGACCAGGAAGTCCTGCGATTCGCGCAGCAGGGCATCGCCATCGGCTTTCAGCGGGACGATTCCGTTGCCCGAGTTCACGAAGTGGATTACGTCCAGCAGCGAACGCACCGGGTAGACATCGACCCCGCCGACCATCGCGGCTTCGCGGGCGTTGGCCTCGGGAACAACCAGGCGTGAGATCTTCCTGCCGCGAGCTTCCAGCGCAATCGGCAGCGTGCCGCGAATGCCGCGAACGCCACCGTCGAGGGACAACTCGCCCACAAACAGGCAGTCGTCGATCTCCTTTTTGGTGAGGCCGCCGTAGGCGCCGACGATTCCCAGCGCCATGGGCAGATCGAACCCCGAGCCTTCCTTCTTGATGTCGGCGGGCGCCAGGTTGATGGTGATGTGCGTGGGCGGAATGTCGTAGCCGCAGTTCTTCAGCGCGGCGCGCACCCGGTCCCGGCTCTCGCGCACGGCGGCGTCGGGCAAGCCGACGGTGTGAAAGTGGTCCTGGTCGGTCTTAATGCCGGAGCAGTCGACTTCCACCTGAATGATATTGGCATCAATGCCGTAGACCGCGGCGCTGAGGGTCTTGTAGAGCATAGGTGCTCCGGGCGAGACGTCCTTCGTGCCGCCTTCGGCACACCAAGACCTGATTCCGGAATTTAGCTAGGTTAGGCGAAGGGATGCGGTGGACGCTGTGATGGATGTCACAGGGTGGGGCTGTGGATTGGGGGGACCCTAAAGCTTCAACCGCGAAGTTCGCGAAGAAGGGCGGCGAAGGACGCAAAGGAGACGCAAAGGAAGTGTGGGGAACGGGATCGGCGTCTTTCAGTGCATACCCTGGCTTCGCTCCGCAAGAAACCTGTTTTGGCATTGTTTGGCGGACAGCACTTCGCTGAACCCACAACGCGGTAGTGCGAGATAGTTTGGCCGATCAATGAAACAAGTCCGCCCCGTTCCGATCATACTAGGGACGAAGTTGTGCAAGTCAACGCATTGCAGGCAAGGCTGCCAAAATCGGGCTCCACGTACCTAATTCTCCAACAAAAACGGGTTGTTCTGCCACGTGGGTACCAAGTACGATGGTTTCAGTGGTTAAAGGTTTTGTAGTTTCGTCGTTCCGCGAACGCGAGACCAGGTAACTCCCTCATGACAGAGTCATCTTCCGGTACTCCGCGGCGCTCGCGTCCTCCGCAAAATCTAGAGCGCGAAGAATCTCAGCTTTGGCGATGGATTCTCTTATTCATGGTGCTGCTGGCCGCGGGTTTTGCCTACCTTGCCTGGGAGAGGCTGGAGAGCCTGCCTTACCATTTGGGCCCGGCGGCGTTGGGCGTGCTGCTCTTGTCCGTGCTTCTGGCCGTGTATGCCTATGGCCGGCGGCGGGAGGTCGTCGAACTCAAGATGTTGCTGCAGGATTTACAGGAGCATGTGGGCGCCGCTCCCTCCGAAAAGCAACTCGATCAAATGAACGAGATGATTGCGCGCTCCCAGCGCAGCTTCAAGGAGCTCATCGATTCCCTGGAGGATGCCGCTTGCGCCGTGTCTCTGGATGGTACCTTGCGCACGGTTAACAAAAGCATCAGCGAACTCGTAGGGCTACCTTATACGGCGATCGTGGGACACAAGTTTTTCGATTTTCTTGAGGAGCCGAGCCGCAGCAGCATAGAGAGCGGGCTTAGCCGTTTCTTGGAGAAACGACACTGGGCGGGAACGGTCCGGTTACGTTTCAAAAACAATGCGCGGCCTTTCTATTTCGATTGCGTTCTGAATGCGATCGTCAAGAGCGAAGAGGTGGTTGGAGTCAGCGTACTGGGACGGGATGTGACCGGACAGCACGAAAAGGAACTCCGGTTCACGGAACTTTTCGAGACTCTGCAAGAGGGTGCCTATTTCAGCACGCCAGAGGGCAGGCTACTCGACGCCAATCCCGCGCTGGTGAGCGTGCTGGGCTATGCGACGAAAGACCAGCTACTGGGGCTCGACCCCAAGGAAATGAACGTCTATCCTGCGGAAGAGCCTGTGCTTGGCCGGGCCCCTGACGACCGCGGGGGCGTGCGGGCGAGAGAGATCACGCTGCGGAAAAAAGATGGAACACCGGCGGTATTTCTCGAATCCTCCCGCGCTGTATGGGATGCCTCGGGCAAGCTGATTCGCTATCAGGGCACGCTGGTTGACGTCACGGAAAGACGCAAGCTGGAGCGGCAACTGCTGCAACAGGAAGAATTCCGCAGGCGATTACTGGAGAGCTTTCCTGATCTTATTGTCGTGGTCGACCTGCAGGAGCGCTACACTTTCGTGAGCGCCCGTGTGCGCGACCTGCTCGGTTACCAGCCCGAGGACCTGTTAGGCAAGAAGATTTCGGAAATCCAGGGTCACGCCCCTGAATTGCTCGCGCTCTACCGCGAGGTCGCTTCGAGCGACAGGATCCTTGGATCCGCGGAATATGGCACGCGGCACCGTGATGGCAGCGGACGCACGATGCGGGCTTCCGCCAGTCAGTTCTTTGACGCCGAAGGCAAGCTGGCGGGCGTGATCATTTCAGTTCATGACATAACAATGGAAAGGAAGTTCGAGCAGCAAATCGTGCAGAGCGAGCGTTTGGCTGCTATGGGCGCGATGATCGGCGGGGTTGCCCACGAACTCAACAATCCCCTCACCAGCATTCTAGGGGTAAGCGAGCTTCTGCAAGACAGTCAAACCACTGAGGCGGCGCAGAAGCAGATTGCGATATTGCAGCAACAGGCGCGCCGCGCCGCCGAGATTGTTCACAACCTGACCTATTTCTCGCGTCCTCCGTCGCCCGGCCAGACCCGGGTCAGTCTCGCTGAGGTCGTCGAACGCACGCTCAACCTGCACGCTTACTCGTTGCGGAAAAACAACATTACGGTGGACTTCCTCCGCGAACCCGCGTTGCCCTATGTTCAAGGCGACCCGCACCAGATGATGCAGGTTTTTCTGAATTTGATATTGAATGCGGAGCAGGCCATTCGCGAAGCTCGCGACCGTGGAACGTTACGCATCCGCTTGGGCAAGACCGAAGAATCGGTTTGGGCGAGCTTCCTGGACGACGGTCCGGGAATTCCGCCCGACATCCTGGCCAGCGTCTTCGATCCCTTCTACACGACGAAGCGGCCAGGGCGCGGAACTGGTCTGGGCCTTAGCATCTGCAAGTCGGTGATGAAGGAACACAACGGCACCATCGAAGCCGCCAACGCTCCGGGGGGCGGAGCGGTATTCACCGTGACGCTGCCGGCGGCTAATTCGAGTGGCGGCGGTTAATCTCTTTCCACCGCCATGGCAACCGCGTTACCTCCACCCAGACACAGCGCGGCGATTCCACGCTTCGCGTTACGCCGAGCCATCTCGTAAATCAAAGTTACCAGCACGCGCGCGCCGCTGGCGCCGATGGGGTGGCCGATGGCGACCGCGCCGCCATTCACGTTCACCTTGTTGGAATCGAGCCCAAGCTCACGCATCACGCCCAGCGCCTGCACCGAGAAGGCTTCATTGAGTTCGTACAAATCGACGTCTTCGTTTTTCCACCCCGTCTTCTCCCAGATTTTCCGCACTGCGTCTACCGGGGCCATCATCACCCATTTTGGCTCGACGCCACTGGTTGCCTGCGCCACAATTCTGACGATAGGCTGCGCGCCAAGTTCCTTCGCACGCTGCGCGCTCGTCACCACCACGGCTGCGGCTCCATCGTTAACTCCGGGAGCGTTGCCGGCGG
>PMSQ01000116.1 GCA_003168355.1 Acidobacteriaceae bacterium
TACACCCGCTTCGCTAATCCAACGTTTGAACCGATCTGGAATCGCAACTACGTGCGAAGCATCCAGATCACCATGGCGGAGAAGTTCGGAGTCGAGGATCGCGGCAAGTTCTACGACGAAGCCGGGACGGTGCGGGATGTGGTTCAAAATCACCTGCTGCAAGTCCTGGCCATCCTGGCCATGGATCCGCCGACCGGGGAGGCTCACGACGCGTGGCGCGACCAGAAGGCCGCGTTGCTCAAGGCGTTACGGCCGATTGCTCCGGGGGACGTCGTGCGCGGCCAGTACAACGGTTATCGGTCGGTGCCGGGCGTAAACGCGGCTTCCACAGTCGAGACTTTCATTGCGCTCAAGCTGTTCATTGAAACGTGGCGATGGGCCGGCGTGCCCATCTATATCCGCGCAGGAAAAATGCTGCCGTTTACCGCGACCGAAGTGTTCGTTGAATTCAAACGCCCGCCGATGGAGACCTTTGGCGAGATCGTGCCCGGCACGTCCGCACATCTGCGCATGCGTATCAGTCCAGACATCGCCATCGGAATGGGGGTGCGGGTGAAGACGCCGGGCGAGCAGATGACAGGCAGCGACGTGGAGCTCACACTCACCGAGCAGGCCGCCGACGACACGCCGCCGTACGAACGGTTGCTGGGCGATGCTATGCGCGGACTGACTGAACTCTTTACCCGTCAAGACGTGGTGGAAGCGCAATGGCGTGCGGTCGATCCGATCCTGGGCAACGTTACGCCGGTACATCCCTATGAGCCGGGGACGTGGGGGCCCGGCGAGGCTGACCATCTCATCGCCAGCGACGCAGCGTGGGTTAATCCCACGGCGCAAGAAGAAAACGAGAAAGAGTCAGAAGAATGAACCAGCGATTGACGGAAGCGCCTTCGTGGCATGCGCTGCAAGCGCATTACGATAAAATAAAGGACATCCAACTGCGGCAGTTGTTTGCCGATGATCCCAATCGCGGTGATCGATTGGCTGCCGAGGCCGCCGGCCTTTACCTCGACTACTCGAAGAACAGAATCACCGACGAAACCATTCGCCTGCTGGTCCAGCTGGCCAAGGAACGAGGCGTCGCTGACCGCCGCAACGCAATGTTTCGCGGCGAGAAGATCAACATCACGGAGGACCGCGCAGTGCTGCACGTTGCATTGCGCGCCCCGCGAGGGACTCAGATCAAGGTGGACGGTGTAGATGTTGTCCCCGAGGTACATGCGGTGCTGGATAAGATGGCCGCCTTCTCCGGCCGCGTGCGCAGCGGGGAATGGAAGGGGCACACCGGCAAGAGGATCAAGAACGTGATCAACGTCGGTATCGGCGGCTCCTACCTTGGTCCCGAGATGGCTTATGACGCGCTCCGTACGTTTACCGACCGCGCGATGAAGTTCCGTTTTGTGGCGAACGTCGACGGTGCCGCGTTTGCTGAGGCCACACACGACCTCGATCCCGCAGAGACTTTATTCATTCTCTCTTCGAAGACGTTCACTACGCTCGAAACCATGACCAACGCCGCGACCGCCCGGCGGTGGGTCGTGAATGCGCTCAAGAGTGATGCCGCTGTAGCCAAGCACTTCGTGGCGGTCTCGACCAACGCGCAGGGAGTCAGCAAATTTGGAATCGACACCGCCAACATGTTCGAATTCTGGGACTGGGTCGGGGGACGCTATTCGATGGACTCCGCCATCGGACTTTCCACCATGATCGCGATCGGACCGAAGGGATTCGAAGATCTACTCGCCGGATTTCACGACATGGACGAGCACTTCCGGACCGCGCCGCTGGAGAAGAATCTTCCTATCCTGATGGGCTTGCTTACCGTCTGGTACAACAACTTTTTCGGTGCGCAGACGATCGGCATCATGCCGTACGCTGACAATCTGAAGCGCTTTCCGGCATACCTGCAACAACTCCAGATGGAAAGCAACGGCAAGCACGTGTCCCTCGATTGCCAGCAGGTGAACTATCAGACTGGGCCGATCATCTGGGGCGAACCGGGCACCGACGGGCAGCACTCGTTTTACCAGCTTATTCATCAGGGAACGAAGTTGATCCCCTGCGATCTGATCGGATTTTGCAAACCACTTAGCGAGTTTACCGACCATCAAGATCTACTGATGGCAAATCTGTTCGCGCAAGCCGAGGCGTTGGCTTTCGGCAAGACCGCCGAAGAGTTGAAGGCCGCAGGTTCGCCCGACTCTCAAACCCCATTCCGCGTTTGCGAGGGCAACCGGCCGACCAATACGATCCTGGCTGAACAACTGACGCCGCGCGTCGTGGGCGCGCTGGTGGCTCTCTACGAACATAGCGTTTTCACGCAGGGTGCGATTTGGGCCATCGACTCCTTCGATCAGTGGGGCGTGGAGCTGGGCAAAGTCCTCGCGACGCGCATCATTCCTGAATTACAGAGTTCCGCTGAGCCTAAGCTTAAGCACGACAGCTCGACCAACACGCTGATCGGGCGCTATCGCAGTTTGCGTGGCTGAACCTGGCGATTTCGTAGTCCCGATATTTCGGTGATTAGCGGGCAACCGCCACATCTGTGTTTGACCGGAGAACACCGCCGTGACAAAACTCTGCCCATCTGCTCCCCAGAGCCGACGAACCGCTACCGGTTTGACCAAGAGCATGATGAAGCAAATCCTTCTCCTCGCAGTGCTGTCTTCCGCTTCTCTAGCTCAACAGGACGCCGACACGATTATCCAACGTTCAGTCGCCGCCAATGAGGCGGACTGGAAGGCCGCACATGAATACGATTACGTCGAACGTGACCGGCAAAAAGGTGGAGGAACCAAGACATCCGAAGAGCTCATGATCTTGGGGTCTCCCTATGAGCGACTGGTGGCCGTGAACGGCAAGCCGCTGTCCCCAGAACAGCAGGCACGCGAACAACAAGAGCTCGAAACAACCTTGGTTGAACGCCGGAAGGAATCTCAGCAGCAGCGTGGCGAGCGAATCGCGAAATACGAAAAAGAGCGCGAAAGCGATCATCTGCTGATGGAGCAGTTAACAAAAGCCCTCGACTTCAAGCTGGTGGGGGAACAAAAGCTGGGACCGTATGAGGTTTATGTGCTCAAGGCGACACCTCGTCCCGGCTATGAGCCTCCCAACAACGAGGCCAAGGTGTTGACGGGCATGGAAGGCAAACTCTGGATCGACGAAAAGACGTTCCAGTGGGTAAAGGTCGAAGCTACGGTCATACGACCGGTGTCCATTGAAGGTTTTCTGGCTGAAGTCGAACCGGGTACACACTTCGAACTTGAGAAGGCACCTGTAACGGACGGTATCTGGCTCCCGAAGCATTTTGCGATGAAATCGCAGGCCAAAGTCCTATTCCTTTTCACACGGAAATCGCAAGCGGACGAAACTTATAGCGGCTATCACAAACCTGCGCCAATTAAAGCAGTCGCCGCTGAGCCATGATCTAGCCTCTAAGTCCAGACGCAACGCACGCCCATGGCAAATCCTGCCGGAGTGTTCCATTCTGACCAGACAGGCGTTCCTTGGTTACTGAATAATTTGTAAATCACGGCCGAAGCGTTGCAGAGGCCTGTGAGTACACAGGAGGATTTATGTCTCGACTGCGGATGTTGCAAGTTGTGATGGCGACGGTGGTACTGAGCGCCGGATTGGCCGTTGTGCCCATTATGGCCGCGGGCACGACCCAGACTTTTACCGGAAAAGTCAGCGACGCCATGTGTGGCGCCAAGCACACAGAGGGGCTTGCCCCAGCAGCCTGTGTTCGTGCATGCGTGCAGAAGGGCGCCAAGTACGCCTTGGTTGTCGGTGACAAGGTCTATACCCTTGACACTTCGGATCAAGCGACGCTAGACACTCTCAACAAGTTGGCTTGGGAGCAAGCTAAAGTCACAGGCACCGCCGACGGCGCAACTATTTCGGTGAAGACGGTCACTGCCGCCAAGTAGGTCGCGGGCGGAGGCGCCGAGGGCAATGTTTCTCGCGCTCACGTGTTGCGGAGGCGGCTCTGATGACAACTGATCTGGATACAAGCGCGACTGAAGAACGAAGGTCCATGTGGCTGGGGATTGTAAAATTCCTGCTTATAGTTGTCTTGGCACTCCTCTTTTTTCTGCTTGCCCACAGCATGGTGCGTCACCGCTTCTTCAGAGGAGGCTGGCGCAACCAGCATGGCTCCATCTCGCCCTAAAAAACTCGCGAGCCCTTCGAATAATGGGACGAGCGGATGATTACCGACCAGTTTCTGGCCATCGTCCCGACTGAGATTATGGAGTCGCAAACCAAAAGGAAATCGGCACGGCCTAAGGGCACGCATTAATGCGACATTTCGCGGACACAGAATCAAGATCACGGGAAAGCGGGTCGTCCTGCACGTGGCGTTGCAACGACAGAAAGGATTACCCATTATGAAAGCCGATATCGATCAGCCGAGGGATGATCCCGAATCGAAGGACAAGAATCCCGAACCTCGGTTGGTGTCCAAGTCCGGTTCTAAGGACGATCTAAAATCCCTGCCCCTGCCGGAAGTCGAGAAGAAATTGGGATCGTCAGCGAAAGGACTGAGCCAGGCCGAGGCGCAGCAACGGCTGGCAAAATATGGTCCGAATGAGATCAAGGAGAAGAAAGACAATCTATTCCTGAAGTTCCTAAGCTATTTCTGGGGTCCGATTCCATGGATGATCGAAGGGGCAGTGATTCTGTCGGGCGTGGTTAGACACTGGCTGGATTTCTTCATCATTCTGTTTCTGCTCTTTTCCAACGCTGTAGTTGCATTTTGGGAGGAACATCAGGCGGGCAACGAAATTGCCGCGTTGCGTGCGAAGTTGGCGACCAAGGCCCGCGCCCTGCGAGATGGAAAATGGGCGACTCCGAAGGTAGCGGAACTGGTGCCGGGCGATGTCATCCGGTTGCTATTGGGCGACATCGTGCCCGCAGACGCGCGTTTGTTAGCCGGCGACCCGGTGCAAGTCGACCAGTCCGCGCTGACCGGAGAATCTTTGCCCGCGACGCGCAAACCGGGCGAGGCAGTCTTTTCGGGATCGATCATCAAGCGCGGCGAAACCGACGCGATGGTGTACGCCACGGGTACCAACACCTACTTCGGCAAGA
>PMSQ01000097.1 GCA_003168355.1 Acidobacteriaceae bacterium
AGGCGCTCAATTATGTCTTCTCAAAAGACCGTGACTTCCAGGACTTTCTCAAGACGCCACACGCCAAGCAGGTTGCCCCCGCTTTGCGTGTGCGAAAAGGCCCGAGCAATGGTGCGACGGAGCAGCCGACAAAGAAGCTTGCAGCCGGGGTCGAGTCCACGGCTTCTGTGCGCGCAGTGAAGGCATGATCGTCCATTCAATTTCGTGGTGGTGCAAGAACGGTGCTTCGCACCGGAAGAATTTTGACAATCCACCCGGGAAAGTATCTGAGCGACGTGACGAACGCTAGGATCATGGCCAGAATCCTATCGAAACACGCTGAATTCAGTTCGTCCCCAAGTCATTCATTCTGCGGGTGCACGAGGTTTTGACGATGGACAGGTGTTACACCAACTATGCGATAAATTTGGGTTGCACGCTTATGCGCGAGAGGTCGGAAACAGCGAACGTCAAACCCTCACCACACTGGGCTTGATTTCACAATGTAAGCCGAGCCCCCCGCACCCTGGCGGCGTTCACATAATCAGCGTGTTTGTGCTCGGTGAGAAAAATGATCTCGGCGCGATGCGCAGGCCTTTCCCAGGTAGTGGGCGGTTTTGAATTTTCCGGCTCAAGTGCTCCCTGAGTATGCAAAACCGCCCACTACCCTTTCCCAGGTCGTGTTGACAATTGAACGCGAAAAGGCATACTAACCGTACACTTGAGTTCCCGGCGGCCGCTCTCTGGGCATTTGGCTGACATAACTGGGCAACGAGTTCGAAATTCCACACCGAGGTCTTCGAGGATGATGCGGCCCATTTGCAATCTGCTCGTATTTGGCGCGGCGCTGGTTTCCATACTCACCATCGCCGGAGCCCAGCAAAATCAAATCAAGAAAACCCAGGTCAAGCCTACCAGTCCTGTCTCCGGCGCGCAGATGTTCAAGGAGTATTGCGCCGTCTGCCACGGACCCAGCGGTAAGGGTGATGGCCCTGTGGCGACTGCGCTCAAAGTGCCGCCGCCCGACCTGACCACATTGGCCCAGCGTCACGACGGGAAATTTCCGGATGACTATGTCTCAAACGTCTTGAAAAATGGCGTGCAGAATCCCGCTCACGGCTCCGGGGAGATGCCCGTCTGGGGCCCGATCTTTGATACTATGAACCGCTGGAAGGCTCTCTGCCCCGGCATGGATCAAACTCCAGTCACCCTGCGGATTACTAATCTCACGAATTACCTCAAATCAATTCAGAAGAAATAGTCTCGCACCGCCCGTCCGGGCCGCACTCTAGTCTCCGCGCGGTCAAAATGCCCTGCGATGACGGTCAGAGCGGACTTCCGCAGAACTTCGCAGACATGTCTCGACGTGAAGCGCGCTCCCACGAGTCCCGGAGAGAGCCGCCGTGGCCCGCGAGTTTCTCGAAGTGGCTTGGCACCAGCCCCTCAAATCCCGCTCAACTCCCAGTCGAAAAGGCGGCGAGCCTCACAGATCTCTTGCAGAATCTGCACCTGCGGTTGCGAAATGCTGACCTACCTCCGAGCGCTGGTTCTTCGTTTTAGCCGGCGCGAAGTCGAGGACCGCGCGTGATGGCACATCGCCGTGCTCAAGCCGGTCGAAGATCTGGTTGATCGAAGATAGCGGCTGCAGCTCGATATCGGCCTTAACCTTGCCTCCGACAGCGAAGGCGAGGGCTTCCGCCATATCCTGGCGAGTGCCGACGAACGAACCGCGGATGGTAATGCAGTTCGCCACCACATCGAAGAGCGGAACTGGGAATTCGCCTGGCGGCAGCCCGACCAGGACACAAGTGCCACGCTTCCGGGTCATGCCAACGCCCTGCCTGAATGCGATGAGTGAAGGAGCCGTAATCAGAACACCATGAGCTCCGCCGCCAGTCGCCTTCTTAACAGCGGCCGCTGGGTCTCCAGTCTTGGCATTGATCACGAAGTCGGCGCCAAGACGCGTGGCATGAGCCAGTTTGCCATCATCGATGTCGATTGCGCAGACGAGTAGTCCCATCGCCTTCGCATATTGAATCGCCAGGTGACCGAGTCCGCCAGCGCCCGAGATAGCGACCCATTCGCCGGGCCGTGCCTCGGTCTCTTTGATCCCCTTGTAGGTCGTGATTCCAGCGCAGATTAACGGCGCGGCATCCGCAGCCGTAAGGCCGACAGGAATATGGGCAACATAATTCGGATCGGCTAGGAGGTATTCTGCGAAACCGCCGTTCCTGGTGTAGCCGCCGAACTGCGCCTGAGCACACACCGTTTCCCAGCCAGTCAAGCAGTACTCGCAGTGACCACACGCCGAGTAGAGCCACGGCATCCCGACTCGGTCGCCTTCTTTTACAGTTGTCACGCCCGATCCAATGGCGGCCACCAGACCGATGGCTTCATGACCAGGGATGAACGGGAGTGTGGGCTTCACCGGCCAGTCGCCATGGGCCGCATGGAGATCGGTGTCGCATACTCCGCAGCTTTCAGTCTTAACCAGAATCTGGCCCGCTCCAGGAGATGGAATGTCCCATTCCAGGAGTTCCAACGGTTTCCCGAATTGCTCAACAACCGCAGCGTGCATCCTGAGGGGCATGGACATCTCCTCTTTAATTCCTTAACCCATTAGGAGATTCGAGCTTAACAACGGACCTCTCGTTCTTCTGAGCAAGAGTGCTCACTCTTCCTCCGCCTGTCGGGTGTACTTTCTGCAAGAGGGAAATATGGATCACAATGAGTCAGTCCGGAAATTTGAACACTTGATGTTGAAACAAGCCGACCACGCACACGACGCGGCAACTGAACGTGAAGGCTTGGTCTTGCTTATGCCCAGTGAGAAATCTCGACAGCTCGCACAGCTTCAGGTGAAGGCCAGTCACAAACAAGCCAAAGAATTTCGCGAGCTAGCGCAGCAAGTTAAAGAGAGCTAGTCCCGCGCGCATTCGGTCCTTGCAATAAATTTTTTATATGACTGTACAAAAGATGGGGCACGCCAAGTCATTCGCCGGCACCTGAGCAGGAGTGAGGTCGTGATGAATATCGGTTATTTCGGAAAGCGGAATTCATTTGCGCTGGAGATCTTGAGGCGACTTAAGTTGGAACTCTCCGCAACTCGAAACTGAGGATGAAAATTCTCATCTACGGCGCGGGTGTGCAGGGATCGCTCTATGGCGCGCGATTATACGAGGCCGGGCATGACGTGACTCTGCTCGCCCGTGGCTCCAGGCTTGCCGACCTGCGGGCTCAAGGAATAATCCTCGAAGACAGAATCTCGAAGCGGCGCACAGTGACACGCGTTCCGATTGTCGACCAACTCTCTCCTTACGACAAATACGACCTGGCGATGGTCCCCGTGCGCCGGGAGCAGATTGGAGACGTCTTGCCAACCCTTTCTGCGGCGCGGGATATCCGGTCGGTCTTGTTCATGCACAATCACGCCGGAGGCTCCGACCAGTTAATCGCCGCCATCGGACGAGAGCGTGTCTTGTTGGGTTTTGCCGGCGCCAGCGGTTCCCCGCCAGGGCGATGTCGTTAAGTACATGATAATTCCGCAACAGCCCACGACGCTCGGCGAAATCGAAGGCCCACCTACACCCTGCATTCGAGAAATCGCAGCCATGCTGAAGGAAAGTGGATTCAATGTTGCCCTGAGCCAGAATATGGATGCTTGGCTGAAAACTCATGCTGTGTTCGTGACCGCTGTGTGCGGCGCGCTCTATTGTGCTGGCGCTGACAACTATGAACTTGCGCGGTCCTCAGAAACCCTAGCCTTGTTGGTCAACGGAGTCCGCGAAGGCCTAAGGTCGCTCCGAGCACTCGGCCTTCCGCCCCCCGCCGATCAACCTACGTACCATCTCCGATTGGATGCCGAGGGGTATCGCAATCGCCTACTGGCGCCGGTTCTTTGGATCCGAGCGAGGTAAGTACTATTTTGCCGAACATGCACGAGTAGCCTGGGCAGAGATGAAAATGCTTTCCGATGAAGTTAGGGCTTTACCGGGAATTGGAGCATCCGTAGCGCCTTCGTTCGATCTCCTGTGCGGTGCGATCGACGCTTATGCAGGTCGGAGGAGCGCATCCACACTCAATCTCGGATTCGCTCATTGAATTTTGAAGCGAACCGGCGGAATTGTCCTGTTGCTCCTATCCACATATGCCGAGCGCCGTTATTCCTTGCAGACTCCAACGCTTGCTGCTATTTCATTCCCAGATCCGTCAGGATCTTCGGCTTGTTTTCTCCGGATGCGATAATTTGATGGCATGCGGCGCAATCATTGGTAATGGTCTGGCCGTCGGCACTGGTGTGACTGCCGTCATGGCAGCGGAAGCAGCCCGGCGAGTCCATGTGGCCAAGGTTATTCGGGTGCGTACCCCAGGTGACACGCATGTCGGGGAAGATATTGCGAAGATAGATCGCTGCCACCTCTTCTCCCGATTGCTGCACCAACGCGTGCTGCGCCCGATCGATTTCAGGGTAATTGGTTTGATAAAACTTGCTGATCTCGCCAGTGATGCTCTGCTGGGCGATGTCGCGAGTGCTGTAATCTACCTTGAGGACCTCGACTGCTTTCTTCTTGATATAGGGAAGATCTGCGCTGAGTCGCCCGAGCGACATTTGCTTGTCCACTGCGCTTTCGGGCAGCTCGGAGACGTGCGCGGGCCGGTTGTGGCAATCCAGGCAATCCATCATGCGATGTTCTCCCTGGTCCAACTGCTTTTGAGTTGGCTTGGCATCACTGGAAATGAATGCGGTAGTCTTTCCTTTATCGTCGGTGTAATACACGGCCGGGATCGTCTGCCTCTGGGGGTCGGTTGAAACGTAGCGGATCCCGGCAGCGTCGCCGAGATGGTGACCATGGATGCCGCTCACCCCCTGCCCATTGTTTCCTCCCACTTTCAGCATTACGACATCTGTCTGAGGCGTGTTTTTCTCATCGTCCGTGTAGCTGGTGCGAACCAGCAATTTATCGCCCGCAAAACGGCCAGGCCAGTGACATTGTTCGCAGGTTTGGCTGGCCGGACGGAGGTCTTTTACCGGCGAAGGAATGGGGCGTGGAAATGTGTGGAACGCCACCATGGCAACTTGCCGCAAACCGTTAACTTTGGCTCGCACCATCCAGGGCAGCCCAGGGCCTATGTGGCAGTCCACACAAGCCACATGCGCGTGAGGGGAAACGTGGTAGGCGGTATTCTCGGGAAGCATAACGTGACAGGTCGTACCGCAGAAATTCGTCGAATCCAGGTACTCCACGCCGCGGTATGATGCGGTTCCAATGATGAGAAGATTGAGCCCGGTGGCCAGAACCACCCACTCCAAAGTGCGCCGCACCACGGGCAGGCGCAAGTCAATAGGGGGGAAAACCGCCGGCAGTTGCCCACTTCCGCGCAGACTTCGACGCCTGAGCCAGATGCCGAGTGGAATCAGCAGCAGGCCCAGTACGAAAATGGCAGGGAGGGTGAGAAAGACCAGAATACCGATGTAGGGATGCGGCGGTCCCGGTAGGAAAATCTCATAGAACCAGAAGGCAACCGTGGTAAGCGCCGTGCTAGTAGTGATCACGGCACCCGTGAGCGTGATAGGATTCTGGCCCAGAAAATAGATTGGCAGCGACCAGTCTCGGATTCGTTCTCGCAGATTCATTGGAAACGGCCACCCTCTTTCCTTGTAGCTTCTATCCGGTTCTGCGATGACCCTCTCGGCTTCGCGACGGATTGTTTCGGCCGCCCTGAGCCACGCGACTACTTCTTGAATGTCCGGATATAGGCCACCAGTCCCTTAATGTCCTCCGGCTTCAGAGACGCCCCATACTTCGGCATCTTGTTCTTGCCGTTCGAAATGATCGTAGAGAGCTCCGTGTCCGACATTCCCTGCACGTCGCCCATTGTGAAATCGTGGGCGCCGATTTTCTTCCCCGTCGCCGAAC
>PMSQ01000081.1:0-143 GCA_003168355.1 Acidobacteriaceae bacterium
TAGGTGCCATAGCTTGAGGTCAAAGCCGCCGGGTAAAGGATCGGGTCAATAAAGCCGATCGTGTCCCCTTTGGCCGCTGCCTGTTGATTAGCCAGAGCCAGGTATCCGGCCCACATGGGCGCCGCAAAGCTGGTTCCGCCATA
>PMSQ01000081.1:195-11213 GCA_003168355.1 Acidobacteriaceae bacterium
CAGCCGCGCTGGAGGTTGTCAAGTCCGTGCCGCCGACCGAGACGATATTCGCATCGTCCGCCGGCCAAGCCTCGTTCGACGCAGACCAAGCCGAGCTGTCGCCCGCCGCGGCGAAGAAGTTCTGGCCCTGCGACGCCATCTGCTCAAAGTACGGGTCCAGAGTGCTGGGGTCGGCCGGCGTCCAGCCCCACGAGCAGCTGATCTGCTTTGATAAGGGCGCGTCGGTAGTCGAAACCATCGCGCTGATGCAGGCAGTGTCACTGATATTCGAGGCGTTGCCGCAAACGTACATATAGAGCATTGTGGAGCCCGGAGCCATGCCCATGAACTGGGTCATGTCCAGGGTCTGCTCGGTGTCATCGCATCCGCTGCTCTCGGTGCAACTTGTGCTAAACCCGCCGGTTGAGATCAGAGTGGGAGTGTAAGGTTCGGTTTGCCCCACGTTTTTGTAGTACGTGGTCAAATCGGCCAAATCGGTGCCCAGGAATTCGAACAGAGCGAGGTTCTGGCCGGAGCCGGTGAGCGCCGTGCCACCGTAGTAGGCCGCGCGCATGTCACTGCCCAGGAAAGAAGCCGAAGGTCCGGAGCCGGTGGTGGCATGAGACACAACCTTGTCGGGATCGATCCCATGCGCCTTCGCGTAGTCGCTCTTCTTCACATACAACGGATGTGGCCTGGAATCGTTGTCCAAACCGGTGATGTGCCAAAGCTGGAAGGGAAGGTCGACGGTGGGCTCGCGATCCACGGCAAAGAATGTGCGGTCTTCAGTGAGGTCGTGATAGGTCCCCAAGGTCACATGGAAGGCCTTCTGGATGTTCGCCACGGTGCCGGTGAGCCTTAGATCCCGTTCTTCTCGGGTTCCGTTGATTATTTCAAAGCTGCTGGCTTTCGCGAAAGCTACCAAAGCGTCCCAATCTTCCTGGCTGGGGCCGAACCTTGCAGTAACCTCCTGCGGCGTAAGGAACTGGTGATAGGAGGGGCTGGCAGGATTTTGGACATCCTGCACGAAGTTTTGCAACCCTGCGCGATCGCGCAACGGCAGAACAATGTCGAAGCGCAGGGTCTCGGTTGCCGGGAGTTGCCCGACCAGCTGCGCCCGCCCGTTGGCAACCTCGTCACGCACATGACGCGTCAATAGGGACTGCTGTTGGGCTTGTCCTGAGATTGTGAATAACAAAAACATGGCCGCACAAAGGAGGGCAGCCAAAGGGGGATTGTTTTTCCTCATGATCTTAAGTCCTTTCGATTTTCTTGAGTTCCAAACGTTGGCAGTTGAAGAGCACGCAATAAGTCGCGGTATGTTAGCGCACATCGAGCATCCTGGAAAAAAAATTTGAAAAGCGTTACGAAAATGGAAATTCCCGAAAGGAAAGAAGGCAGCAGCCAGTTTGGTGGATTATCGACTACTGGGAGTTGCAATTAATCGTGAACCGCCATCTTCGTCCGTCGGGGGAAAAGAATAGAAACGTCAAGCCGCAGACTCGGATCCATGCCTTACGCTCCGGTCGGGCCACTTCCGGAACACGACTTTTACTCCCTCGCGCCACCGTTCGTCAATTCCCACAAACTCCCATTCAATCTCGGGGGAAAGGTAGCGCAGCAACGTGTCCGTGGCCGGATGCACGTGCAACGCTGGAGCCACCAGAAATAGCAAAGGTTTTTCGGCCGATAACTCGCGACCGTCGAAATACCCGAAGCGAGGAAATTCGCCGCGCGCATGGTGCCATTCCACACGAGACCAGTAGTCCAACCCCTGCAACGGCAAGTGGATGTCTTCGTCGGCTTTCAATTCCACCACCGCCAAGCGGCCCGCATGCGTGGTGGTGAGCACATCGATCATGGCCCGGTCCGAGGCGGAAAACGCCGGAACCTGCGAATACCGGCACGACGGCTCCAGCCGCCCATCCACTACACTCACGTCGCCCACCACCAGCGACTCCAGCCATCTCTCCGGGCGCAGACGCCACAACGGATCTTGACGCGCTCCATAAGGATGGCGAGTATCGCGCAAACAATGTGCCAGCTCCGCGAATGTATTTTGGTTATGTCTCTCCAGAACGCGCTCCTCCGCGCCCACTCCGAACACGATCTCCTCAGCGTTGCGGAACGATCCTGGGATAGCACCCAATCGCGCGCGGGCGAACTCCAGCCCGCGCCAGCGAAAAACCACCTCCGCCGCCGACAGCACGGCGACTTCGCAATTCGGTAGAACCTCTTGAACTGTCGCGATTGAAGCCCTGAAGCGCTCTCGCGCCGCGTTATCGTCGGCGGCATGCACCAGCCGGGTCGCTACATTGCCGCGATCCCCGCAATCGATTTCCACCAGCGCGTCATGCCCTTCGTCCAGCTCAAACAACGCCCATTTAGCGGCATCCCGGTTCAGGTTCGCCATCCGTTCTCGCACCAGCGCGGACGTTCCATTCGGAACAAACATTTTGAGGCCTTCCACCAGTACGTTCGCCGCCTGCGCCTGCCGGCACACCTCGAGCCACAGAATGCCAAAGGTTAGGGCCGCGTCGATGGAAGCCTGCGTCTCCTGTGCGTTCACTCCGAGCACCGCAAAGGCCGAGCGTCCCTGCCGCACAAGCCCGCGCGCGTAGATCGGTCCAAAAGATTTCTCCAGATCCACGCCGCTGGTCAAACGAATCACTTTGAATTCGGGAAAGTGTCTGTCCAACGTTCTCCGCAGCTTCTGCTCGTAGGCGGCCCGCGCTACTCGTCGAGCAGTCGGAGAACGACGATCGCGTTCGCGGCAGATCTCCAGCTTCGACGGCCGCGTTTGTCCGAGCCGCTGCACCGCAAGCCGCAGCGTGCCATTCTTGATCTCCGCATCCAGCACGCGCCGCACGGAATTTCGCTCTGCCGACCACAGGTGCAGCAGGCAGCGGTTGTACTCGCCTGAAATCGAGTACTTGGATTGCGCCAGGTCAAAAGCGACAGCGCCGTTTTCCAGCACCACTGCGCCCGCAGCCTCGCTGAGAAAGTCCTGTACCGTGCGAGTTAGGGCCTGCGGCGTCACGGTCGCCATGCGGCATTGTCCGATCCAGACAGGTCTGCCGTCTGTGACATGTGACCATCGTCACATTTCCTCTGTGGATGCTGCGCCCGCTCCTGTCCACCCCATGTGGGATAATGAGTAAATCCGCCCAACTGAGTCGGCTCCAGCCCGGCGGCATCTAATTCCCGTGGGTAAAAACTTGGACAAACAAGCTCTCGCAGATAAACAACGCTTTTTCTTCGACCACTACGGCGTCACCGAAAACGACCTCGAACATTACCTGGCAGCGGCTCTTTCCGCAGGCGGCGACTATGCCGACCTTTATTTTGAATATCTTTCCTCCACTTCGCTGCTGGTGGATGAGTCCATGGTCAAATCGGCTTCGCAAGGTATTTCCGCGGGATGTGGTGTGCGCGTGGTTTCTGGCGAGCGCACTGGATATGCCTATACCGACGATCTTTCCGCCAGCCGCATCCTGCACGCTGCACGCACCGCGGCATTGATTGCCAGCGCTCCCGCAAAGACTCCGGTAGCTGGTTTCCGGCAAACCGCGGCGCGCAGCCTGTATCCCGTAACCCTGCCTTCGGTCGATGCTGAGATTACCGCCAAGGTTGAGTTGGTGATCCGGGCCGACAAGGCTGCCCGGGCTTATGATCCGCGCATTCAGGAAGTACGCGCGAGCTACTCCGACGAACTGCGAAATATTCTGGTCGTTGCTTCCGACGGAACTTTCGCCGAAGATTCCCAGCCGCTGGCTCGCATGAACGTTTCCTGTATCGCTAAAACCGAAAACAATTCCGCTCGCGGCGGTTCCGGCGGCGGCGGACGCGTCGCGCTCGACTTTTTCTTCGGCGACAAGAATCCCGAATTCTTTGCCAAGGAAGCAGCCCGGCAGGCGATCCTTCAACTCGACGCGCGTGAAGCCCCCGCAGGCGAGATGGAAGTTGTCCTCGGCCCGGGATGGCCCGGCGTTCTTCTGCACGAAGCGGTCGGGCACGGACTCGAAGCGGATTTCAATCGCAAGAAGACCTCGGCCTTTGCCGGGTTGATCGGTAAACGTGTAGCAAGCGAAGGCTGCACGGTAATCGATAACGGAACTATGCCGTGGCGCCGCGGTTCTCTGAACGTGGATGACGAAGGCGAGCCCACGCAGGAAACCGTGTTGATCGAAAAAGGAATTCTGAAGGGCTACCTAAGCGACAAGCTTTCCGCGCGCCTGATGGGCATCGCCGACACCGGCAACGGACGCCGCGAGAGCTATGAGCACATTCCCATGCCGCGCATGANNTGACCAACACCTACATGCTGGCGGGTCAAGACAATCCAGAAGACATTATTCGCTCCGTGAAACGCGGCATCTACGCAGTCAACTTCGGCGGAGGCCAGGTTGATATCACCAACGGCAAGTTCGTGTTCGGCGCCTCGGAAGCGTACATGATTGAAGACGGCCATATTACCGCGCCCATTAAGGGCGCGACGTTAATCGGCAATGGCCCGGATGTTTTAACGCGGGTCTCGATGGTGGGTAACGATTTGAAACTCGACGAAGNNGCAAAGATGGACAAGCCGTCCCTGTGGGCGTGGGCATTCCGACCATCAAGATCGATCGCCTCACGGTCGGCGGCACCGCCAAGAAAGATCCCGGCGGCTTCATGCAGTAATTTTGCCACGGATTCACACGGATTAGAACGGATTCCTGTCATTCCGAACCGGGTGAAGCCCGGTGAGGAATCTGCTTTCTGCCGTAATCTTGTTGGCTCAAGGCGTCTATGTCTCAAGTGCAATTGGAAAGCCCGAAACTGGAAACTGACCTTCGCGAGCTCGCGCAAGATATCGTCCGCCGCGCCATGAACGGCGGCGCCACTGCCGCCGAATGCGTGGTGCGCGAAGGCGACGAATTCTCCACACTGGTCCGCCTCGGCCAGGTCGAAACCCTCAAAGAGTCCGGATCAAGATCCATCGGCGTTCGCGTCTTCAACGGCCAGCGCGCCGCCAGCACATATTCAAGCGATTTCTCCCCCGCCAGCCTCGATCGCATGGTGAAATCTGCTCTTGAGCTCTCGAAGATCACGTCGGAAGACCCGTTCGGCGGAATCCCTGACGCATCGCAGCTAGGCGCGCTCACCGGCGATCTCGATCTTTATCACCAAGACGTTTATTCGCTGCCCGGTCCCGATCGCATCGACTATGCCCGCCGCGCCGAAAAAGCCGCTCTTGACTTCGACCCGCGCATCAAGAACTCCGAAGGCGGATCGTTCGACGCCGCGACCGGCCACAAGGTTCTGGCCAACTCGCATGGGTTCGTCGGCGAATACCGCCGGTCTTATTGCTCCGTCTCCGCCGTTCCCATCGCACAAACCGAGGATGGCGCAATGCAGCGCGACTATTGGTACTCGGTGGCGCGAACGCTTGGAAAGCTCGAATCTCCGGAGCACGTCGGTAAAGTCGCGGCCGAGCGCACGCTGCGCCGCTTGGGCGCGCGCAAGGCGAAGACTGCGCAAGTTCCGATCATCTTCGATCCCATGGTTGCCACTTCTATCCTCGAACACATTTTCGAAGGTGTGAACGGCGATTCGGTCTATCGCGGCGCATCGTTTCTCGCGGGCAAGCTGGGACAGAAAATCGCTGGGGCAAACGTCACCATCATCGACGACGGCACCATCCCCGGCGGCTTCGGCACCAGCCCCTTCGATGGCGAAGGGGTGCCTACACGCCGAACTGTGGTCATCGAGAATGGCGTGTTGAGCTCATACCTGATGAATACGTACACCGCGAAAAAGCTCGGGCTTGCGACTACCGGCAACGCTTCCCGCGGACTCGCGGGCACGCCGGGCATAGGACCGGGCAACTACTTCCTGCAGGCGGGAACGCGGACTCCGAAGCAATTGATTTCTGAAATCAAGGAGGGTCTGTACGTCACTGAGTTCCTGGGCCACGGCGCGAACTTGGTGACGGGCGACTATTCTCGCGGCGCCTCGGGGTTGTGGATCTCAGGTGGTGACTTCGCCTACCCGGTCGAAGAAATCACCGTGGCCGGCAATCTGAAAGAAATCTTCTTCAACATCTCCGAGATTGCAAATGATCTGGAGTTCCGCGGCTCGGTGGCTTCCCCGACGCTGCGCATTGACGGCCTTACCGTCGGCGGCGAATAATCGCTCCATGAAATTCGCCAGGGTCGTATTTTGGATTGCGGCCATCTGGGGCGTCTTGGTGCTCACCCCGCTGTACTTCATTTTCGATCTGATCGGCCGCCAGGATCCGCCGCCGATCACGCATCCTGCGTTTTACTACGGCTTCGTCAGCGTAGGGTTGGCCTTCCAGGTTGCATTCTTTGTGATTGCCAGGGACCCAGTGCGCCTCCGTCCGATGATGATTCCTTCCGTGCTTGAGAAGTTCGGCTACGGCGCTACCCTGATCGTGCTCTACCTGCAAAATCGCCTGCACCCGCAAGATCTGGCGCTTGGCGGCGTCGACGTGCTGTTCGGCGTGCTGTTCCTGGCGGCATTTTTCAAGACCAGCAACTAGCCCCCAGAGTACAATCGACTTGCATGGGCGGTCTGATCCAACCAACGCCGGTAGCCGAAGAGCGCGATTCCAGCCGGCGCACCATTGTTATCGCAGTGGCGGTCGTTATCGCGATCGCGGTGATCATGGCGCTTCTGCTTCGCAGCCAGCCTAAGAGCGCATCCGGCGCGCCTCCCTACGCCGCAAGCCTCAAGCTTAGCGATTTCAAAATGAGCGCTGCGGAAAACTTTGTCGGAGCAACGGTCAGCTATGTCGACGGAACCATCACTAACTCAGGCGACAAGACCGTCACGCACGTGGTTGTCGAAGTCAAGTTCAAAGACGACATGGGGCAACTCGCTCAGCGGGAGGATATCCCGCTGCGAGTGCTGAAAACCAACGGCCCCTACCCAGAAGCGGTGGACTTCAGCGTCTCGCCGCTTGGCCCCGGGCAGAGCGACACCTTCCGGTTAACGTTCGAAAGCATTTCCGCACAGTGGAACCATCAGTATCCAGAGATTGTTGTCACCGACGTCGCACTGAAGTAGCGCGCGCCTGACTCGCCTCCGCCACACCTCATTCTTCGGTTGTCGATGTTCAAGACCGCTCGGTGCTCGCAACTCGGTACAATGAAGCCATGCCCGAAGTGAAGTCATTCCGTCTTACGGAGTCAGTAAAAGCGGCAGGCTGCGCCTCCAAGCTGAGTCCGGCGGCTCTGGACAAAGTGCTCGGGAAGTTACCGCGACAACACGACCCTAATGTTCTAGTCGGCTTCGACCATGCCGACGACGCTGGAGTCTATCAAATCGCGCCCGATCAGGCGCTGGTCCAGACCGTCGATTTTTTCACGCCGGTCGTGGATGATCCTTACGTCTTCGGGCAGATCGCCGCGACCAATGCGTTGAGCGATGTTTACGCAATGGGCGGGACACCCATCACCTCGCTGGCTTTGGTATGT
This sequence comes from Acidobacteriaceae bacterium, assembly GCA_003168355.1. GTDB lineage: Bacteria > Acidobacteriota > Terriglobia > Terriglobales > Acidobacteriaceae > Sulfotelmatobacter. The sequence continues at coordinate 7,656 of PMSQ01000081.1, forward strand.
TTTCCGGAGAAGGCCGACCTGGAAATTCTCGAGCGCATCCTCGCCGGCGGTTTGTCCAAGATGGTCGAGGCCGGATGCGTCGTGATCGGTGGCCACAGCATTCGCGACGACGAACCCAAGTTCGGATACGCCGTCACTGGACTCATCGATCCGAAAAAAATTCTCACCAACGCCGGCGCAAAACCAGGCGATTCTCTCATCTTCACTAAAGCGCTGGGCACGGGAGTGATCTCCACCGCAATAAAAAGAGGAAAGGCCGAAGCGGCATGGATGGATGCTGCCGTTCAATCGATGACCACACTGAACAAGCGTGCCGCGGAAGTAATTCAGCAGGGAGAATTCCGGATTCATGCCATGACCGATGTCACCGGCTTTGGCCTGATCGGACATTCCCGCGAGATGGCCCTGGCAAGCAATGTCGCGTTACGATTCTTTTCGAAAGATATTCCAATTCTGCCTGGGGCTCGGGACTGTATTCGCGGGGGCTATATTCCCGGAGGACTCAACAACAACCGCGACTTCGCCGAGTGTGTGGTCGGTTACGGTGATGGAGTTCCCGAAGAGCTAAGATCGCTTCTCTTCGATCCTCAGACTGCGGGCGGGCTGCTGATTTCGGTTGCATCCGAAGACTCCGCGCAGCTCATTGGATCGCTAAACGCGGCGGGAGTGTCTGCTGTACAAATCGGCGAAGTCCTGGTCCGGAGCAAACCTCTGATCGTGGTCCAGTAACCGTGGCGCATTTCTAATCGCCCGCCAGCTCTCTACTTTGTTGCATTGACTAGTTCCCAGATTCGAGCCAGATGGTGATCGTCGTGTTCGGCGACAAAATATAAATGATCTACCAGCCGCATTGGCGTCTTCAGACGCGGGTGCGAAATGGCTCGGGTAAATAGCGAGGCATCCAGTTCGTCCATGCGCTTCAGCAGTCGTGCTCTTGCGGTGCGGAACTCCGCCAGAATCTGTTCCAGTGGACGCGCATTGTAGTGGGCTTCGTCGGTTTTTCGATTCTGCAAATCTGTCGCGGTGAGTTGGGCGCTGCCCGCGACGTAGTCATCCACGCGCGCCAGCCATAGCGGTTCGAGATCAAGCAAGTGCCCGGCATGTTCCTGGGCCGACCATTTTTCTTGTGGTTTCCTGACCAGGATTTCCTGAGAACGGCCGCGCAGCACTTCTTCAACTCTCGCTGGGGTGCCGCGCAGACGCGCCAGCAAATTGGGATGCAACTCCACAGGAAACGAAAACTCGAACTTTCGTTCAAACCAGATGGGCACTTGACTCATGAGTTCCGCCAATCGAAGCGATAACTACTGCCGATAAAAGATGCCCGGTGGCGCTCGAGGACTCACAAATTGCCTGAGCCACACCGCCTAGCCAGTGCATCTCTTAAAAGTGCGGGCGCTTCCAGAGCGCCCGTGGTGTCATCATTTTGCCAGGAGCATTAATGCAATTTCGCGAACTTGGAAGCAGCGGCCTCAAAGTCTCGGCCCTAGGACTCGGATGCATGGGTATGTCGGAGTTCTACGGTCCACGCGACGACAGCGAATCCATCGCCACCATTCACCGCGCCCTCGAACTTGGTATCAACTTTCTCGACACAGCGGACGTGTACGGACCCTACACGAATGAAGAACTGGTTGGCCGCGCAATCAAAGGCAAGCGCGACCAGATCGTGCTGGCCACAAAATTCGGCATCGTCCGCGATCCTGCAAACCCCTCGGTGCGCAGCGTTAGCGGCAAATCCGATTACGTCCACCGCTCCTGCGAAGCAAGCCTGCGCCGGCTGGGTATTGAAACCATCGACCTTTACTACCAGCATCGCGTCGACCCCGCCACTCCTATCGAAGAGACGGTTGGCGCACTCGCGCAGCTTCTGCAGCAAGGAAAAATCCGCCATATCGGTCTTTCCGAGGCCTCGCCACAAACGCTGCGCCGGGCCGTGAAAGTTCATCCCATTGCTGCGCTTCAGACCGAATACTCTCTCTGGAGCCGCGAACCGGAAGACGAACTCCTCGCCACCTGTCGCGAACTCGGCGTCGGCTTCGTCGCTTATAGCCCGCTGGGACGCGGCTTTCTCACCGGCCAGTTCACCCGCTTCGAGGATTTTCCGGAGGACGACTACCGCAGGTTCTCTCCGCGCTTTCAAGGGGAGAACTTCGGGAAGAATCTCGACCTCGTGCACGGGATCGAGAAAATCGCAGCAGAGAAAGGCTGCAAGCCCTCGCAATTGGCGCTGGCGTGGGTGCTGGCCCAGGATAAGAACATCGTCCCCATCCCCGGCACCAAGCGCCGTAAGTATCTGGAAGAGAATGTCGCTGCGATCGACGTGAAGCTTAGCAAGAATGATCTGCGGCGCATCGATAAAATCTTCCCAACCGGTGCCGCTGCCGGACTTCGCTATCCGGAACACATGATGAAAATCGTGAACGGATAATTCGTCCAGCAAAAACTAAGGGCGGCTCTCAGGCCGCCCTTAGAACATTCGGAAAATGATCCGCAGCCTCTACGCTCGTGCCGGACTTTCGCCACCCTTCACGATTCCCCGCCCCGGCTCCGGCTTCAATACCTGCTGTACACCGTCGTCGGGCTTGGCAGGCGACTTCATCGGAGGCAGTTCCTTGCCGTCCACCAGCAGCAGCACTTCGGATGCATCCAGCACTTCCCGCTCCAGCAAAGCCGCTGCAATCTTCTGCAGTGTGTCGCGGCTGCCTTCCAGAATACTCTTTGCCGTTTCGTACCCCTGATTCACCAGCTTGCGGACCTCATTGTCAATCTTGATGGCGGTGTCTTCGCTGTAGTCGCGGTGCTGGCTGATCTCGCGGCCCAGGAATATCTGCTCTTCTTTCTTGCCAAAGGTGAGCGGACCAAGGTCGCTCATTCCCCACTCACACACCATCTTGCGCGCCATTTCCGTGGCCCGCTCAATGTCGTTTCCCGCGCCCGTGCTCATCTGGTTGAGGAATAATTCCTCAGCCAAACGACCGCCCATCAAAATCGCCAGGTCGGTCTTCAAATATTCCCGGGTGTAGTTGTGCCGGTCGTCCACCGGCAACTGCATGGTCACACCCAACGCCATGCCGCGCGGAATAATCGTGACTTTGTGCACGGGATCGGAGCCCGGAAGCTTCGCCGCCACTAATGCGTGACCGGCTTCGTGATACGCCGTAACTTTCTTCTCCTCATCGGAAAGGATCAGCGACTTGCGTTCCACGCCCATCAGCACTTTGTCCTTGGCAACTTCGAAGTCGAACATCAGGACAGCCTTGCGGTTCTGCCGGGCCGCGGCCAGCGCCGCTTCGTTCACCATGTTGGCCAGGTCCGCACCGGAAAACCCCGGAGTGCCCCGGGCCAGCACAGAAAGCTCGACATCCTCGGCGAGAGGAATCTTGCGGGTATGCACGCGCAGAATTTCTTCGCGCCCCCGCACATCCGGACGGCTTACCACCACGCGCCGGTCAAAGCGTCCGGGTCGCAGCAACGCCGGGTCCAGCACATCCGGGCGGTTCGTCGCCGCCATGAGAATCACGCCCTCATTCGACTCGAAGCCGTCCATCTCTACCA
>PMSQ01000069.1 GCA_003168355.1 Acidobacteriaceae bacterium
TGCGGCCGGAGAAATTCTGATGACGGCGAACGGATGGCTGCAGATTCTCGTTTTCCTGCTGGCGGTCTTTCTCGTGACCAAACCGCTGGGCACCTTCATGGCGCGGGTGTTCAGCCGCGAACGCACCTGGCTGGACCCCGTGATGCGGCCTCTGGAGCGCCTTCTCTACCGGCTAACTCGCGTGGACGAAAGCCACGAGATGGACTGGAAGGAATATGCGCTGGCGCTCCTGTTGTTCAGTAGCGTTTCCATGATCCTGCTGTATGTGCTGCAGCGTGTGCAGCAGTGGGCGTGGCTGCCGTGGAATCCGCAGAAGCTGGCAGGAGTGCCTCCGGCGCTGGCGTTCAACACTGCGGCCTCGTTCACAACGAACACGAACTGGCAGAATTACGTGCCCGAGACCACCATGAGCTATCTGACGCAGATGGTTGGTCTGGCATATCACAACTGGGTCTCGGCGGCGGCGGGTATGGCGCTGGCGATTGCGTTCATTCGCGGCATTTCGCGGCGCGAGCAAAAGACCATCGGGAATTTCTGGGTGGACCTGGTGCGTGGCACGCTCTGGATCTTGGCTCCCCTGTGTCTGGTAGGCGCGCTGCTGCTGGTGTCGCAAGGCGTGGTGCAAAACCTGAAGCCCTATGACACGGTGCAACTGATCAATCCCTACCAAACTCCGCAACTGGGCGCTGACGGCAAACCTGTCACTGGGCCTGACGGTAAACCGCTGATGCAGACGGTGAATCAGCAAGTGATCGCGCAGGGTCCAACGGCTTCGCAGGAAATTATCAAAGAGCTGGGCACCAACGGTGGAGGCTTCTTCAACGCAAACAGTGCGCATCCGTTCGAGAACCCCACACCGTTCACAAACCTTCTGGAGATGTTCTGCATCTTTGCGATCCCTTCCGCTTTTACTTACACTCTGGGAAAAATGACCGGTTCCCAGCGACATGGTTGGGCAGTGTGGGCAGCGATGACGTTGCTTTTTCTTTCAGGAGTCACCACGGCATATTGGGCAGAGGCAAGGGGCAATCCTTTACTGACGGCTGCAGCGCAGCACGGCTCGCCACATTCGTCTTTTGCCGGGCAGGCCGTGGGCAACCTCGAAGGGAAAGAGGTGAGGTTTGGCGTGGCGAACTCGGCGCTGTTCGCCACTGTGACAACCGACACGAGTTGTGGCGCAGTCAATTCCATGCACGACTCCTTCACTCCGCTGGGCGGAATGGTTCCCTTGATCAACCTGATGTTGAGCGAAGTGATCTTCGGCGGCGTGGGTGCGGGGATGTATGGAATGCTGGTCTTTGTCATTCTCTCCGTTTTTATTGCGGGATTGATGGTGGGGCGCACACCGGAGTATCTGGGGAAGAAGATTGAAGCCTACGACGTGAAGATGGCGATGCTGGTGATCCTGATCTTTCCTCTGGTGATTCTGGTATTCACGGCGATTTCGGTTTTGCACAGCTTTGGCACCTCTGCCATGTCGAATCCAGGGCCGCACGGATTCAGCCAGGTGCTTTATGCCTTCACCTCCTCCGTGGCCAACAACGGCTCGGCTTTCGGCGGGATCAGCGGAAACACGCTCTGGTACAACACGTCGCTGGGCGTGGCTATGCTCCTAGGGCGTTTCATGATGGTTCTGCCGGTTCTGGCGATCGCCGGCAATTTAGTCGGGAAGAAACAGACTCCGGCAACGCTGGGTACCTTCCCGGTGACCGGGCCGTTATTTACGGTTCTGCTGATCGGCGTGGTGGGGATCGTGGGCGCGCTGACGTTTTTTCCGGCGCTCAGTCTCGGGCCGATTCTCGAACACCTTCTGATGCGGGCGGGCAAGACTTTTTAGGAAAATATGGCGAGCAGGAAATCGAAACGCAGCTTGTGGGACCTGAAGATCGTGCGCCGTGCCGCATGGGATTCGCTGGTAAAACTGCATCCCATAACCATGATGCGCAATCCGGTGATGTTCGTGGTGGAAGTGGGCAGTGTGGCGACCACCGTGCTGCTCATTCTGGATCGACTGCACGGGCGGCCCGGGTTCGGATTCAACCTGCAGATCACGCTGTGGTTGTGGTTCACCGTGTTGTTTGCCAACTTTGCCGAGGCCATGGCGGAGGGCCGCGGCAAGGCGCAGGCTGATGCGTTGCGGCGTGCGAAAGCGGAGACGATGGCCAACCGCCTGCTTCCAGACGGAAAACTGGAGACAGTGCCGGGATCCAAATTGCGCTCTGGAGATCTGGTCCTGGTAGAAGCGGGAGAGTTTGTCCCCGGGGATGGCGAGATTGTGGAAGGCGTGGCGTCGGTGGACGAGTCGGCGATTACGGGAGAATCTGCGCCGGTGATTCGTGAAGCGGGCGGCGACCGTTCGGCAGTCACTGGGGGAACACGCGTGCTGTCAGATTGGGTCAAAGTGAAGATCACTTCCAATCCTGGCGAGACCTTTCTCGATCGCATGATCGCGCTGGTGGAAGGCGCGGAGCGGCAGAAGACGCCGAATGAAATTGCGCTGAACATTTTGCTGGCTGGACTGACAATTGTGTTTCTGCTGGCAGTGGTCACGTTGCAGCCTTTTGCGATTTATGCGGGTGCGCCGCAAACCGTGTTCGTGCTGGTGTCTTTGTTGGTGTGCCTGATTCCGACCACGATTGGCGGATTGCTTTCGGCGATTGGCATTGCGGGGATGGACCGCCTGGTGCAGCATAATGTGCTGGCAATGTCGGGACGCGCGGTGGAAGCCGCGGGCGACGTGAATACTTTGCTGCTCGACAAAACTGGAACCATCACGCTGGGCAACCGCCAGGCCACTGAGTTCGTGACCGCGCCGGGCGTGACCGAGGCGATGCTGGCGGATTCGGCGCAACTCTCTTCGCTGGCCGACGAAACTCCTGAGGGACGGTCGATCGTGGTGCTGGCTAAAGAAAAATACGGATTGCGCGGCCGCGAAATGAGTTCGCATGACGCCGAGTTTATTCCTTTCAGCGCGACGACCCGCATGTCAGGAGTGAATATGGATGGGCGAGCCATCCGCAAAGGCGCAACGGATGCGATTGCCAGGTACTTGGAAGAGAAAGGCAGCACGCTGCCAGCGGAAGTGCGTGCCGCGGTGGAAGCGATTTCTCGTTCCGGAGGAACCCCACTGGTGGTGGCGGAAAATGGCCGCGCTTTCGGGGTTATCCACCTGAAGGACATTGTGAAGGGCGGAATGCGCCAGCGTTTCGATCAGTTGCGCGCGATGGGAATCAAGACGGTGATGATCACGGGAGATAATCCGTTGACGGCGGCGGCTATTGCGAGCGAGGCCGGCGTGGACGATTTTTTGGCACAGGCTACGCCGAAGGACAAACTGGATTTGATCCGGCGCGAACAGGGGCAGGGAAAACTGGTCGCCATGACTGGCGACGGCACGAACGACGCGCCCGCGCTGGCGCAAGCCGACGTGGGCGTCGCCATGAACACGGGTACGCAGGCGGCGAAAGAAGCAGGCAACATGGTGGACCTGGATTCCAACCCCACCAAACTCATCGAGGTCGTGGAGACCGGCAAGCAGATGCTCATGACCCGCGGCGCCCTGACCACCTTCAGTATCGCCAACGATGTCGCCAAGTACTTCGCCATCATTCCGGCGGCCTTCGTCACCACCTATCCGCAGCTGAACGCGCTCAACGTCATGCACCTGGCGAGCCCGTACTCCGCGATTCTCTCGGCCGTGATCTTCAACGCCCTCATCATCGTGTTCCTGATTCCGCTGGCGCTGAAGGGCGTGCGCTACCGGCCGCTGGGAGCGGCGACGCTGCTGCGCCGCAATCTGCTGGTATACGGACTCGGCGGGATCCTGGTGCCGTTCGTGGGCATCAAGCTCGTGGACATGACGCTCATCGTGGCGCACCTGGTCTGATGCCATGAACACCCGTAGCGAAATCACCGTGCTACTGCGCCCGGCCCTGGTGCTGCTGCTGGTCATGACCGTGCTCACCGGCATCCTCTACCCGCTCGTCGTGGCCGGCATCGCCCGGGCACTGTTTCCAGGGCAGGCCGCGGGCAGCCTCGTGATGCGTGGCGGGCAGGCAATCGGCTCACGCCTCATCGGCCAGGCGTTCACCGATCCCGGGCACTTCTGGAGCCGCCCGTCGGCGAGTACCCCGCAACCGTACAACGGCACGGCATCCGGAGGCTCGAATCTCGGTCCTTTGAACCCGGCGCTCCTGGATGCCGTCAAGGGGCGCATCCAGGCACTGCGCGCGCTCGACCCAGGCAACCGCGCTCCCGTGCCGGTCGATCTCGTCACCGCGTCCGCGAGCGGGCTTGATCCGGAGATCAGCCTCGCCGCGGCCGAGTACCAGGTGCCACGGGTGGCACGCGCCCGGGGACTGGCGCCCATGCGGCTGCGGGCATTGATTGCCGCGCACACCGCGGGTAGGTTGCTGGGAGTCCTCGGCGAACCGCGTGTCAACGTGCTGGAGCTGAATCTGGCCCTCGATGCGCTGAAGTGACCTGACATGGCCGAAGAGCGGCCTGACCCGGATCGACTCCTCGAGCGTGTCAAGACCGAAGAAGCGCGGGCCCAGCGCGGACGGCTGCGCATTTTCTTCGGTGCCTCGGCCGGTGTCGGCAAGACCTACGCCANNTGGACCTGGATTCGAATCCGACCAAGCTGATTGAGATCGTGGAAATCGGCAAGCAGTTGCTGATGACGCGGGGAGCGCTAACTACATTTTCGATCGCAAATGACGTCGCCAAGTATTTCGCGATCATTCCGGCGATGTTTGCCGGGACGTTTCCGGTTCTGCAAGCGCTCAACGTAATGCGGCTGGCGACGCCGCAGTCGGCGATCTTGTCGGCGGTCATCTTTAATGCGCTGATCATCGTGGCGCTGATTCCGCTGGCGCTCCGGGGGGTCAAATATGTTCCGCAAGGAGCGGCGGTACTGCTGCGCCGAAATCTGCTGGTATATGGCTTGGGTGGAGTGATTGTTCCTTTTATCGGGATCAAGCTGATCGACTTGCTCATCGTGCGGGCAGGTTTGGCATAGAGGCGATCATGAAGAAGAACCTGATCATTGCTGTATTGATGACATTGGTGACGACCGTGCTGTTTGGTCTGCTGTTTCCGCTGTTGATTACGGGACTCGCGCAGGTTTTGTTTCCAAAGCAGGCCAATGGAGAACTCATAACCCGTAACGGAGCTTTAGTCGGCTCAAAGCTGATCGGCCAGCAATTTTCCGCTCCGGGCTATTTTCATTCGCGTCCCTCCAGCGCCGGAACTGGCTATGACGCAGGCAATTCCGGCGGATCGAATCTCGGGCCAACGAACCAAACTCTCATTGCGCGGGTGCAGGGAGATGCCGATCGACTGCATGCGGAGAATCCCACAGCTGCAATTCCGATGGACCTGCTTACGACATCGGGTTCCGGGCTTGATCCTCATATATCGCCCGAGGCGGCGGAATTTCAGGTGCCGCGCATCGCGAAGGAACGTGGACTGAGCGAAGAAGCGGTTCGCGAAGCAGTGCGCCAGCATACAGAGTTGCGGCAGTTTGGATTTCTGGGCGAGCCGCGGGTGAACGTTCTGGAATTGAATCTTACGTTGGATGAGATCTCGGCGAAGCCGGCAACCCGCTGATTCTCCTCACAGAATAAATCTGAAGACCTGCCTGATATCGGCCAACTCTGGCTGAAAACCACCACTCCCAGGCGGAAACTAAACAGTCTCTATCGTGTTTACACGGGTGTGGATACGATTGTGAGAGAGCATGTCGCTCAATCTCGTGATTCTTTATCCGTCAGGAGAAGGTTATGAAGACACACAAACATTGGTGGAACTGGGCAGTGATACTGGCGGCGATGGCATTCCTGCTGCAGTCTCCGCTTGGAGTGAGAGCGCAGGTGGCGGAAGACGCGCAAGGTCCGCAAGCTGCGCAAACTACGGATGATCAAGATCCCTCGGGCCGCGTGGCGCGATTGAATTATATGGAGGGGTCGGTGTCGTTTCAGCCGGGCGGTGAAAATGACTGGGTCGACGCGGTGCTCAACCGTCCGTTGGTGACGGGCGACAATCTTTGGGCGGATGAAGATTCGCGGGCCGAGGTGCATGTTGGATCGACCGCGCTTCGCCTGGGTCCTAAGACCGGAATTACTTTGCTCGAGGTGAGTGACCGGGCAGCGCAGATTCGCCTGGCGCAGGGATCGCTGATCGTCAAGGTCAGGCACGTGGACGACGAAGATTCTTATGAAGTGGATACCCCGAATGTGGCGTTCGTTGTTATGCAGCCGGGAGAGTACCGCATCGATGTGGACCCGGACGGCACTCGGACCGAGGTGACGGTGTGGCGTGGACGTGGCGAGGTCACTGGCGGGGGCAATTCCTATACGGTTGTGGCGAACCAGCACGCCACATTCACCGGCACCGATCAGCTGAACTACGACCTCGGGCAGATTCCCGAACAGGACGGACTTGACAGCTGGGCGTTCGGGCGAGACCAGACGGAAGAGCGCTCCGATTCCGCGAACTACGTTTCGCGCGAGATGACCGGATACGAAGACCTCGACGAATATGGCACGTGGAGTTACGTGGCGGACTACGGTCCGTGCTGGCGGCCCACGGGAGTTGCGCTGGGATGGGCGCCGTATCGCTTCGGGCACTGGATTTGGGTGGGGCCGTGGGGCTGGACGTGGGTGGAAGATGAACCCTGGGGCTTTGCTCCGTTCCACTACGGTCGCTGGGCCTTCGCTGGCGGCGGGTGGGTTTGGGTCCCCGGTCCGAGCGTGGTGCGGCCGGTGTACGCCCCAGCTTTGGTGGCGTGGGTGGGTGGAGCTCCCGGATTCCACTTTTCGGTTGGCGTGGGCGTGGGATGGTTCCCGCTGGCTCCGGGAGAAGTTTTCGTTCCGGGCTATCGCGTGAGCCGCGCTTACGTAAATAGAGTGAACATTACCAACACGGCGGTGAACATCACGAGGGTCACCAACGTCTACAACACAGTCGTCACCAACAGGAACGTGAACAGCATCACCTTCGCGAACCGGAATGTAAACGGGGGCGTGACCGTGGTTTCGCATGATACGTTCGTGAATGCGCGGCCCGTGGCACGAAATGTTGTATCGGTTCCGGCAAGAGAACTCGCGGCTGCGCCGGTGTCGCACACGGTTGCGTTCGAGCCTGCACGGAGCAGCGTGTTGGGTACCGGCAGGCCTGTGACGAAACGCCCGCCGGTGGCTGTGACCAGCCGTCCGGTGGTGGCACTCAGGACCCCAGCTCCCATGCCGGGTTCGTTCGATCAGAAGCAGGCACAGGCTGGCGGACACTTGAACCAATCATCGTTGATCGGGCAATCATTGGTGCGGCAGGAGGCGCCGGGGCGACCGGTGCCAGTGACGCGACAGCCACAACAGCAATCGCAGGACGGATTCCGTTCGTTCGGACAGGCCAATGGAGGAAACAACCAGGCGAAACCGCAGCCTCGCGTGTGGGAAGCACAAGGGACTCCAGAGCCGGAGAAGCCCACTCAGCCTGAGAACCGGAATACGCAATCGGCAGGGAACTCTCGTCCGGCGCAGCAGTGGTCGCATCCGCTAGCCAAGCCGGTTGCTCCGGTGCAGGAAAGAAACGGGCAACAGCAGAAGGAACAGGAGCAGAAATTCAGCACCTGGCAGCAGCAGAGGCCCGCGTCTCCGCCGCCGCAACGGCAGGAGAATTCGCATCCGCCCGCGGCCCGGCAGGAGACTTCTCCCAAGAAAGGGCGTTGACGCCAGCCGCTACGTGCGGTTTGATAGGGTTCGCATGCGATGCCACTTGCAAGCGGACGGATGTGAATAGAGAGACGACTTGACGCCGGGAAGGCTGGGGACCCCAGCCGCTCCCGGCGCCGTTATTTTTCGACGAACCCGCCATGATCGAGCAAACATGACCGAACCGAAGCGTCCGGCAATTAACTGGATGGATGTTCTCTGGTTGCTGTTTCTGGCCGGATTGGCGGCGCTGCCACCGGTAAGAGAGATCCACAAACAGCTCACTCTGCTGGCCATTGGAGTGGTGCAGTTCAGTGAGGGCTGGGTGCTGGCACGGTCTCCGCGGCGGGGAGCGGCGTATATCGTCCTGCTCAAGATCGCACTGGCCACTTTGCTCATCGATCACACGGGTGAGGTCGGAATCAATAGCAGCTACTATCCGATTTTTTACCTGCCGGTGGTGACCGCGGCTGAATATTTCAGCCCCTTGGGAACATTGCTGTGGACTGCACTGGCATCGGTCTTCTATTGCTCGTATCTTTATCCGGCGTTGCAGGAATATGAAATCACCACAGAAAGCTACGGGTTGCTCGCCATCCGCATTCTGTTTTTTTTCTTGGCGGCGATGGTGGTGAACCGGTTTGTGGTCGAGAATCGGCACCAGATCAAGCGCTACCAGGAGTTGGCGGGAACACTGGCTGAAACCAACCGCAAGTTGGAGCAGGCGCAGGCGGAAGCACGGCGATCGGAGCGGCTGGCGGCGCTGGGGCAGATGTCCGCCGGGCTGGCGCACGAGATTCGCAATCCGCTGGGAGTGATCAAGGGATCGGCAGAGATGTTGCACCAGAAGCTGGGGGAGTCGAATCCCCTGGCGAGCGAACTGGCAGGCTATATCTCGAGTGAGACGAATCGTTTGAGCGCACTGGTGACCAGGTTTCTCGATTTTGCCCGGCCCTTGCAGGCTGAATTGGTTACGCAGGAAATTACCCCGGTGTTGGATCGCGCGCTGCGCGCTGTGTCGTTAACACGAAAAGACGATCTGGTTCGCGTAGAACGGCAGTACCAGGAAAATTTGCCACTGGTTCCGTTGGATGAAAGTCTTTGCGAGCAGGCGTTCGTGAATCTGATCCAGAATGCTTATGATGCAATGGGCAGCGCCGGCGGAACGTTGCGGGTGACGGCTGCTCGGGCGAACCGCGCGAATCGGGATGGAGTGGAAGTGCGGATCGAAGACACAGGACCGGGAATTCCGGCAGAACTGCGAGAGCAGATATTCAATCCGTTTGTAACCACCAAGAAAACAGGCGTGGGGTTGGGGCTGTCGATTGTCTCGCGCATTATTGACGGCCATCACGGAACTATTCGCGTAGAGAGAAGCGGGGAATCGAGTGACCGGTCGGGGGCTTGCTTTGTGGTCTTTTTTCCGGCGAGCGAAGAGGCTGCCGAACTCAGCATCTTAGAATCTTAAGAGATGTAGCATCGTTTGTAGTCTATTGCCCGAGATTGAATAAGCGGCGAGCAACCGCGGACCTATGCCAACCATTCTGATTGTCGAAGACGAAGCAAAGATGCGCCGCCTGCTCGAGTTGAACCTCGGCGAGGACGGCTTCGGCACGCTTTCCGCGGGTGACGCCGAGGCTGGGCTGAAACTTCTGCGCGAGAACACCGTTGATCTTGTTGTAACCGATCTGAAACTGCCGGGGATGAACGGCCTGGAATTTCTGCAGGCGATCAAGCGGCACAATACCGCACTGCCGGTCGTCGTGATGACAGCCTTCGGCACGGTGGAGACGGCCGTGGAAGCCATGAAGGCCGGGGCCAGCGACTATGTGCTGAAGCCATTCTCGCTGAGCGAGATGCGCATGGTAATCCGCAAGGAACTGGACGTCCGCGACTTGCGCGAGGAGAACCGGTCGTTGCGCGAGGCTTTGGGCAAGCGCTACGCCCATCCTAATGTGATCGCACGCAGCGCGAAGATGCAGGAAGTGCTGGCGACGGTGGACCGCGTCGCGCCCACGAATTCCACGGTGCTGCTGGGCGGGGAGAGCGGCGTGGGCAAGGACCTGATCGCCCGCGCGATCCATGAGAAGTCGCGGCGGGCTTCGGGACCTTTCATCAAGATCAATAGCA
>PMSQ01000133.1 GCA_003168355.1 Acidobacteriaceae bacterium
GGTGGGAGTACCGTTCTCCCAGGGAGAAGCTCTTTGTGAGCGACGGGACCAGTGCGTGGTTTTATGTCCCGGGCGACCGGCAGGTGAGGAAAACTGACGCGCGGAAGCTGGACGATGTACGGTCTCCGCTGGCGTTTTTGCTGGGCAAGAGCAAGCTGGAAAAGGAACTGCAGGGGCTGTCGCTGGCTCCCGATGTTGAGCCGGTGGCTGCGGGGGACGTTGTGTTGCGGGGCGTGCCGCAGGCTTTGGCTGACCGGGTGAGCGAGATCCTGCTGGAAGTGACGCCCGAGCACCGGATCGCTCGGATCGTGATCAACGAAGTGGACGGATCGGCGACCGAATACCGGTTCAGTGAACAGAAGGAGAACGCGGCGATTCCGAATGGGCAGTTCCAATTTAGCCCGCCGCCGGGAACGGAGACGATTGAGGGTGAGCTGGGACCGTGAAGTTCGATAGCAATAAATGGTTGTATCGCATTGATTATGAATAGCTTATTAAGACATTAGGTAGCGCCGCGGCTGAGCCGCGCCCATTCAAACGAGGTCGTAAATCAAACTGTTTCAGAAAGGAGTTTTAGATTCGAATTTCAAAGCGGTGTCGCAGAACCGAGTCGTTCAGTAGCCTCGATCGGGATGATTGCCGGACCATTGTGGGTCCGGTTACTTGCGGTACTGGAAACGTCGGTGGAGGGTGTGATCTGGGTTCAGGATCAAGAGCGGGAATGTTAGACTGAGCCGATAGGGTAGCGGGCCAGGCAGGGAGCGAAAAAGAGCGGCTCGATGGCGGAATTCGTCATAAAAATCGCGGATGAGCGAGGACGACTGCACCAGCAGGTGGAGCAGGGGTACTCGGTGGCGGAGGTGCGGGACCGCTTCGCCTCGCAGGGCTACCTGGTCTATTGGGTAAAGCCTCAGGGACTGCTTTCGGGCGGGCTTTCGATGCGCCGCGGGCGCAGGCTGAAGCAGAGTTCGTTTCTGGTGTTTAACCAGCAGTTCCTGACGCTGCTCAAGGCGGGGTTGCCGATTCTGAACTCGCTGGACTTGCTGATCAAGCGGCAGAGAGATGCGAATCTGCGGCAGGTGCTGGAGAACGTCAGGGAGCGGGTGAAGGGTGGAGAGCTGCTTTCCGATGCCTTTGCAGCCCACAGCATGGTCCCCAAGATCTATACCACCACGCTGATGGCGGGAGAGAAAAGCGGAAACATCGACGAGGTGTTAACCCGTTATATCAACTTTCAGCGCCTGGCGATGACCTTTCGCAAGAAGCTGTTTGTGTCGCTGATCTATCCCACGCTGCTGGTTACCGTGGTGACGATCATGGTGATGTTTTTGTTCACCTATGTGGTGCCGAAATTCGCGGACCTGTTTAATAGCCTGGACGCGAAACTGCCGGCCATTACGCTGTTCATGCTGGCGGTGGGGACGTACGCGCAGAAGTACTTCCCGTTTATTGCGATCGCACTGGCGCTGGCGGTTTTTGTGTTCTGGCAATGGCGGAAGACGGATCGGGGCGCCGACCAGATTGACCGGCTCATCCTGAGCCTGCCATTGCTGGGCGATATCCGGCTGAAACATCAGGTGGCGACTTTTTCTCGGATGCTCTCGACGCTGCTGCAGGGCGGTCTGCCGCTGGTGCCGTCAATGGAAACCGCGGGCACTTCGATGACCAGCCGCCGCATCCTGAAAGGCGTGATGCGGGCGAGCGTGCGGGTTCGCGAAGGGCAGGGGCTGGCTGGCAGCCTGGAAGAGCAGAATGTCTTCCCTGACCTGGCGGTGGAAATGCTGGAAGTCGGCGAGTCCACCGGGGCCTTGCCGGCGATGCTGAATTCGGTGGCCGAGTTCTATGAAGAAGACGTGCAGACGGCTTTGGGCGCTTCCATGGCGTTAATTGAGCCGTTGATTCTAATCGTGATGGCGGTTTTTGTGGGAGGAGTGTTGATTTCGCTGTATTTGCCGATCTTCACTCTGGGAGTCCACTAGAGGAAGCGAGCAAAACGCGCCCTTCGGTCGCTTGCGCTCTCTCCGGGCAAGCTCAGTTGGGTCGCGGGGCTCGCCCAGATCCTTCGGCGACGATGAAACTGTCGCCTCAGGATTGAGAGTCGGGGACGGAACGCGGGGATTTGAGAAATGGCGACAGCCGATAAGAAATCACTTTTCGTACACGGCGAGAATGGCGGGCAGGTGGTGACGACGGGGAATCCGATCACCGACCTGGAGCGCGCCCAGGACGTGGCGCGGCGCTATCGCTGCGAGTTTGTGGACCTCACCGACTTTCAGCTTCATCACGAGCTGTTCAAGAAGTTCTCGCCCGAACTGATGTTCCGCTACAACTTCGTGCCGCTGGAAGAGACGGCAGACGGCAAGCTGGCGATTGCGATCGCCGATCCCAGCCAGCTGATGATGATTGACGAGATCAGCCTGCTGCTGCAGAAGCGGATCGTCACCAAGGTGGCGACACTGAAGCAGATCAGCGACATTCTCAAGAAGACGGAGCAGTCGCAGCGCGTTCTGGAAGAGGCCAGCGAAGGCTTCCAGATTATTCGCGAAGACGAAGCTACGGGCGCCGAAGAGACGCTGACCATCGACAAACTGACGGCGGCGGGCGACACCAGCCCGATCATCCGCCTGGTGGATACCACCATTTTCACTGCGCTGCAGCGGCGCGCGTCCGACATTCACATCGAGACCCGGGACGACTCGGTGGTGATCAAGTTCCGCATCGACGGCGTGCTGACGCAGGCCATGCCGCCCATCGGCAAAGAGCATCATTCCACTGTAATCTCGCGTATCAAGGTGATGAGCGAGCTGGACATTTCCGAGCGCCGGGTGCCACAGGACGGCCGCTTCCGGGTGAAGTACAACGGGCGCGCTATCGACTTCCGCGTTTCCATCATGCCCTCGATTCACGGAGAAGATGCCGTGCTGCGCGTGCTGGACAAAGAATCGATGAGCGAGAAGTTTCGCACGCTCACTTTGGAAGTAGTTGGGTTTGACGAAGACGACCTGCGCAAATTCCGCCGCTACATTAAAGAGCCTTACGGCATGGTGCTGGTTACGGGGCCGACGGGCAGCGGCAAGACCACGACGCTTTACGCTGCAGTGAATGAGATCAAGACCGACGAAGACAAGATCATTACGATTGAAGATCCGGTGGAGTATCAGCTTCGCGGCATCACGCAGATTCCGGTCAACGAGAAAAAAGGTCTGACCTTCGCCCGCGGTTTGCGCTCCATTTTGCGCCACGATCCGGACAAAATCATGGTGGGGGAAATCCGCGACACGGAGACGGCGCAGATCGCCATCCAGTCGGCGCTCACCGGCCACCTGGTATTCACCACGGTCCACGCCAATAATGTGGTGGATGTGATCGGGCGCTTTCTGAACATGGGCGTCGAGCCCTATAACTTCGTCTCGGCGCTGAACTGCATTTTGGCGCAACGGTTGGTGCGGCTCATCTGCGATTCCTGTCGCACCCAGGTGAATTATCCGCCGGAGGTGCTGGAGGCCAGCGGTCTGGATGCCGCGCAGTGGTCGAAGGTGGCATTGTATGAGGGGCCGGGGTGCATCGAGTGCGCGGGCACCGGCTTCCGCGGCCGAACCGCGATTCATGAGCTGCTGGATTTGAGCGACCGCATCCGCGAGATGATTCTGGCGCGGAGGCCGACGTCGGAAATCCGCCGCGCGGCGCGGGAAGAAGGCATGCGCTTTCTGCGCGAATCGGCTTTGGATAAGGTCCGGCTCGGCCTGACCACGTTGAAAGAGATCAACAAGGTCACCTTCATCGAGGCCATGCGGTAAAAGCAGTGGCCAGTGATCAGTTGCCAGTGGCCAGTGCGCAGAACTCGAATTTACTGGCCATTGAGCACTAGCCACTGACCACTTACCTAAGTTCCCTTTCAGCTATTGCAATTGGCGTGGCGGGGCGTTTGAATTGTAGAAGTGGTGAGTTTGGGAGAGAGTGAATTCTCGAAATGAGTTCTGGTTCCAACCCGGCAAAACCCAAGTTGGCCTGCGAGATCGCAGCCGACCGCGTGCTGGTGGGTCGCCTGGCCGAAGATGGCCGGAGCCTGGAAGCCTGCGCGGCGCGCGAACTGGCGCCGGGCAGCGTGATTCCGGACCTGGTCGAGGGCAACTTGCGCCAGCGCGAGGCAGTGAGTGCGGCACTGCGCGCGGCACTAAGTAGTGTGGGGGCGCGCTCCCACGATGTGATTGCGGTGGTGCCGGACGCCGCGGTGCGGGTGGTTCTGTTGGAATTTGACACGCTGCCGGCCGACTCCGAGGAAGCCGCCGGCGTGGTCCGGTTTCGCATGAAGAAATCGCTGCCATTCGATGTGGAGAAGGCGAGAGTTTCCTACCATGCGCAGAAATCAAGTGAGGGCGTTCGAGTCGTGGCCGCGGTGGCCCTGGCCAGTGTAGTGGAGGACTACGAGGCTGCCTTCCGCGATGCCGGATTCAGTCCCGGAGTGGTATTGCCTTCCATGCTGGCGGCGCTGGGCGCGGCGGAGGGACAGCGTCCCACGCTGGTGGTGAAAGTGGATGCCCGCACCACGAGCATCGCGATCCTCAATGCGGAACAGCTTCAGCTTTTCCGCACGCTGGAGAATACGCGCGGGGTCACGATCACGGGAGAGCAGTTGGCCGAGGAGGTTTACCCTTCGGTAGTATTCTTCCAGGACACATATCACCTGAACATTGAAAAGATATTTGTCGCGGGCTTATCCGACACGGGCAGCGCGGCGCCCGCGTTGCGCGCGCAAACCGGCGCCGAGGTGCAGGAACTGGTGAGCTCTTCGCAGTTGGGCGTCAGCACCGGAGGTTCGGTGCCGCGTTGGAGAATGGCCGGAGTGGTGGGAGCTTTGATTTCGTGAGCGGGACAGTGCGATTTTATAAGGAAGGTCGCCTCGCGCGTATTGCGACGCCAAAAACGCGTCGCGGCGCGGTGGCTTCCACAGGTCCTTCGACGAGCAAAAAGCGCTCGTCTCAGGATGACAATTAAAGCGATGCGCCTCGATATCAATCTCGCCAGCCAGCCCTACGAAGATTCGCGGGAGTTCTGGCTGCGTTGGGGAACCGGTCTGGCGGGCGCGGTCATCCTGACGCTGGCATTGCTCACGATCACCATCACGGGCTGGGTCGCAGCCCGTCACGATCACGGCAAAATCGCCGAGTTGCGCAGCGCAATCGCGCAGCGCGACCACACCCGCGCTCAGGCCGAGGCGTACCTCAATCAACCCGAGAATCGCAGCACGCGGGATCAGTCTCAGTTTCTCAATGAGCTGATCGAGCGCAAATCATTTTCCTGGACGCGTGTGCTCGAAGACCTGGAAAAGGTGATGCCAACGCGGGTCCACCTGGTTTCGATTCATCCCGAACTGGATGAGGACAACCAGCTGGCGCTGAAGATGGTGGTGGCGGGCGACTCGCGCGAGCGGGCCATCGAATTGGCCCGCCGGATGGAAGATTCGCGGCGCTTTACGCAGACTCATATCGACACCGAGCACGTAGAGACCTCGACCTCCGGAGACACCTTTCAGCTCAACATCAACGCGATTTATGTCCCGGATACGAATCCAGGACAAACACCGAAGACGGAGATTTCGAAGGGGAGCAAGCCCTGATGCCAGATTTGCGGCAAACCCGGAAAAACATTAAGACCGCCCTGGCGGTGCTGCTGGGTGTGGATGTGGTGGCGATGGTAGTGTTGTTCTCACCGCTGGTAGGCTCGACCGGATCGCGGCAGCAGGAACTCGCCCAGTTGCAAAGCGAACTGCACACCAAGACGCTGCAGGTTGAGCCGCTCACCGATCTGCCCAAGAAAGTGACTACTGCGAACCGTCAGATTGCGGACTTCTACAAGAAGCGTTTTCCCGCCCAGGACTCGCAGATTATCACCGAATTCGGCAAGCTGGCGGCGGCCAACGGGGTCAAAATCGAGCAGGCAAAGTACCCGGTCAAGGAAGAAGAGGGGAGCGGCCGGCTCTATCCGGTCGAGATGGAAGCCAACCTTTCGGGCAACTACGTTTCACTGGCGAAGTTTATCAATGCGCTGGAACGCGATGACATGCTTTTTATCATCAGCAGTGTCACTCTGGGCGGCGAGCAGAACGGGCCTATTAAGCTGGACATGAAACTTGAGACTTATTTGAAAGCGGGCACGTCGTGAAACTGGGGCTCGATAACCGGAGGACCACGATCGTGGCGGCGGTGGTGGGGGTGGTGGCGATACTGGTCATCGCCTATGAGTTCATGCCATCCTCCTCGACGATCGCTTCGACGACGCCGGCAACAGAGACGGGCTCGCTAACGTCCGCGCCGAGTGCGGCTCATTCGTCGACGCGCCACGGTTCAGCTTCCACATCAGGGAAAAAGGAGCGCGCTCCGCAGAGCCTCGATCCTACGCTGAACCTGCGACAGCTCGCGACCACCGAGCAGATCGAGTACGAAGGCTCGGGAAGAAACATCTTTGTATCGCAGCCGGATCCGGTGATCCCGACTCCGCTGGGCAACGGCACGCCTGACATCAAAAAGGATGAGCGGGCCTACGTGGCACCACCAGTGCCGGCGCAGCCTCCGATTCCCTTGAAGTTCTTCGGCTTCGCCAACCAGCCTGGGGAATCCAAGAAGGCGTTCCTTTCCAAGGGTGAGGATGTTTTCATTGCGGTCGAGGGCGAGATTGTGGACCGCCGCTACAAGGTGGTGCGGATTTCTCCAACCTCGGTGGACATTCAGGACGTGGTGGGCAGCGGTCCGCCGCAGAGCATTCCGTTGACACAGGGGGTAGGGGGGATTTAGGTAATTGGGTAATTTAGTAATCGGGTAATTTTGTAACTTGGCAGACTATTCGGATCGATCAAATTACAAAATTACCCGATTACCAAAGTACAAAATTTTCATGCCTTTGTGCTCAAGCGCGCGTCAGTCCCCACGCCGGCTTCGCCGGAATAATAATGAGGACGGCTACATTTTGCTCACCCTGCTTCTCGTGGTCGCTCTGATGGCCGTATTCGCTACTGCAGTGATTACCGAAATATCGTTTGAGATCCGGCGGGACCGGGAACAGGAAATGATCCACCGCGGAGTGCAGTACTCGCGCGCCATTCGCACTTACTACAAGAAACTCGGACGCTATCCCGCGCGGCTCGAAGATCTCGACAATACCAACAATCTGCGCTACCTGCGCAAACATTACAAGGACCCCGAGAACTGCAAGAACTCCAAGTGCCAGGACTTCAAACTGCTGCACTACGGGGATCCTGGTGTGTCGCTGGGCGGCAGCTTCGGCGGTGGAACCATTCCCGGTGCGACTCCTGCCGGCTCTCCCGGAGGATTGAACGGTTCCGCGCCGAGCAGTTCGGGGTTCGGCGGATCGTCGTTCGGCGGATCGTCCTTTGGTGGCCCGAGCTCTGGTGGTTCCGGGTTTGGCGGTTCTGCCGGGGTCAACAATTCAGGTGTGTTCTCGCAATCGTCGGGACCCGGGGGAAACTCGAACGGCGGATTCGGAGGAAGCTCCAACAACCCGGGAACTTCCAATGCTCCGGGCACGAATCAGACAACGGGCGCCGACTCATCGCAAGCTGGTTCCTCTGGGTCGCAGGATGCTAGTTCCACCCAGAGCGGCTCGGGCAATACGACTGGCCAAGGCCAGGTATTCGGCGGGGGAGCGATCGTGGGCGTGGCCAGCATGAGCAAAGACACGACGATTCGCGAGTTTAATAAAAAGAGGAAGTACAACGAGTGGCAGTTTGTGTACGATCCAACTGCGGACCGCGGAGGGCTTATCACCACGCCCTATCAGCCTGCGCTGCAGAGCTTCACAAGCCAGCCCATTAACGGCGCGCAACCGGCAGGCTCCAGTGGCAGCGCGTTTGGCAATTCTGGCGGGAGTTCGTTTGGCAATTCCGGCAACAGTTCGTTCGGGTCGTCTTCAGGCTTCGGCAATTCGACTCCGGGCGGGCCTGCGTCGCCGGTGCAGACGCCGGCCAATCCGCCGCAACAACAGTAGGCGCGGTCAGCGTCAACCAGCTTGGCCAAAAAGAACGGCCTCATCGTAAGATGAGGCCGCTTCCTTGCTTGCTACAAGCTCTTACGTCAACATTCGCTATGCAACGGAAGGACGCTGACCCTTATACGCTGAACGATGATCCGCAGCCACAGGTGCTCTTCACGTTCGGATTCTCGAACTTGAAGCCGGCGCCTTCCAGGGTCTCAACGTAATCGACCATGCAGCCATTCAGGTACATCACGGAAGTGGCATCGACGAACACCTTCAGTCCGTCCATTTCAAAGGTCTTGTCCATCATTCCGGCGGCGTTTTCGAACGCCATGGAATAGGAGAAACCGGAGCAGCCGCCACCGACTACGCCGATGCGCAGTCCGGCGGGCACGGGAGTCTGCTGTCCCATGATCTCTTTCACTTTGGAGACTGCGCTGGCCGTTAGCGAAACCGGCGGAGTCTTCTTCACTTCCGGAATGTTGGTGTTCACTTCGGGGACGGTCGTCGTGGCCATTCGTTGGATCTCCTTAGGCTCTAAAAGTATCTAAATTATAGCAGAGGGTGGCAAGCCGCTGGCAGTGTAATCGGAACGCCCTGGACTTCCAAGCCCTACCAATGTTTGATGCCGGACGGCCCGGCGACGATTCCTTCAGCGGAACTTGTCAACGGGGCTATAATATCTGCGTTAGGCCCTTCCTCCAGGTCGAGGATTGTAGGCTTGAGGCCTGCGTCCGGGAATTTTGGGGAAGTTGCCAACAGGCTTACAATCTGTCGAGGTGGCCTATGACGTGGACTTGGACTCCGTTACTGTACAGCCTTGCGATCGCGTGGGGCGTTTTCACCGTCGGCTTGATCATCCTCCTGATTTACCGCAGCACGCTTACCATGCATGAGGAAGAGCAGTTGTATCTTGACGACGCCAATTCCCATATGCAACAGGAGCAGACCGAATTGCTGGTGAAAGTAAACCGGCTCACGAAGCCGGTTTGGGTTTTCGGCGCAGGTTCGGGCGTCCTCCTGCTGGTGCTGCTCGGCATGTTCATCTATCAGGGACTGAACGCCGTTCAGTAACCGAGTTAGCCAGCTGGGCCGGGTCGCGTGGCTGGCGACTGAATCTCGTTGGGTGTAGCTGTGTCTGATACCTCCGCTTTGTATAATTATCCGATGCGAGAGTGGCGGAATTGGCAGACGCACCAGACTTAGGATCTGGCGGGTAAAACCGTGGGGGTTCGAGTCCCCCCTTTCGCACCAAATAGTTTAGGGCCGATCTTGAATCGGCTCTTTTTTCATTGTGCCCAATTCTGTGCCCACTAGGTCTTGCTGTGCCTACTTTCCGGCCGATGGGGGCACGGGCAGTGCCGTACCTTCGCCTGCTCAAAGGCGCGCTCAATCGACATCCCGTTCCTGCCCGCGCTTTGTTTCAACCCAAAACACGTTACCGAAGGTCCGCAACTCCCCTCTCTAAATCAGCCTGAATGAGGCTACGGAACAGAATCTGAGGTGCTACACCGTTGGTGATCTCCTTCTAAGACAAGAACCATTTTAGGATAAGAGTTCAGTTGGGAACTCTCCCAACCTTTATTCAACGGACAGTTGGCACGAAGTTCGCCGGAAATAACCAGCGACAAGGCATTGAAAAGCAATTGCTCAGAAAGAGGAGATACTCATGGCTAGTGGTACTGCACCTGCCCTCGATCCAAAGGGGGATTCACAAACCGAGACTAAGGAAACGTGCACGACGCACCCCTTGACTTTGAAACAGCGTGTTCAACGCCTGTTTCGCGACATTTTCGAAGGACGCGAAGACCACCTGGGATGGCATCAATAAGCAATTCGGGTGAATGATTGGCCGGCGCCCCTGGATTCACCGTCGGTTCCGCTCTTCTTTGATCCGGCTACCTACGATTCGGCTACCTACGTTGTACGCCCAGGGCGGCGCTGGCGAGCTTCTCCAAAGGCACAACGACATTCACGGCGCCCCGGGAAATCGCCTCCTTGGGCATTCCAAACACAATACAACTGGCTGCGTCCTGCGCGATGGTTGCGGCTCCGGCCTCCTTCATCTCACAAAGGCCTTGGGCACCGTCGTCGCCCATGCCGGTCATGATGACGCCAACGGCTTTCGGACCAAAGGAAATGGCCACCGAGCGAAAAAGCACATCAACACTCGGACGATGGCGGGAGATCAGCGGCCCATCGATGATCTGAACAACCAGTTCTTCACCCCTGCGATTGACGAGCATATGCCGGTTACCCGGAGCGATCAGTGCCCGGCCAACCTGCAACTGATCGCCATCGCGGGCCTCGGCGACTTCGATTCCACATTCCTTATTCAAGCGATCTGCAAAAGCCCTGGTAAAACCCTCAGGCATATGCTGCACAATCACAACCGGCGGGCAGTCGGTGGGCAGTGCCGTCAAGAAGACTCGCAGGGCCTCGGTTCCACCGGTAGAGGCACCGACGGCAATGACTCCGCTCGGCGCCTCTGCAGAGCAGGATTTGTTCTGGCGCGGCACGACGGCAGCGACGCTCACGCGGGGAACGGCTGCCCGAGCTAGCGCCGGCCGGGACCTGACCTGGGCCTGAGATGCGCTCCAGACCGCGTCCAGAAGGGTGACTGCCGATTCATGCAGGAACTCACGCACGCCCACTTTCGGCTTGGTGATCACTTCGACTGCCCCTTCTTCAAGCGCCCGCAGCGCGAGTTCGGTACCGCGAGCGGCTAGACCGGAGCAGACGACAACTGGCGTCGGCATTTCCAGCATGATTTTTTGAATGAAAGTCAGGCCGTCCATACGGGGCATTTCCAAGTCCGTAATGACGACATTGGGTGGTTCTTTTTGCATCTTTGCCCACGCGATCAGCGGGTCCGCTGCCGCCTTGACATGGATTCTGCGGTCGGCGCCCAAGATGGACTGCAGCACCTGGCGGACCATCGCCGAGTCATCCACGACCAGGACCTGCAAGCCATCTCCATTCATTAGTGGCACGTTCTTTCCCTCTCCTTGAGACACCTTGGGGCAGCCGTTCTATGCCGCCTTCACGGAACTTCCTGGTCGCTGGTCTTGGTGTAGATAGTCGGCTCCAGACTCCGTAACTGGGACGACATGCTGCACAAATTCTCGGCGTGGCCTACAAATAAAAACCCGTTGGCCACGAGATGACGCGCGAGATTCGTGACCGCTCTGCGTTTCGAAGCCGTGTCAAAATAAATCAAAACATTGCGGCAAAAAATAGCGTCGAATGGACCTTCGATGAGTTCTGTCTCCCGATCGAGGTTCAATCTTCGGAAGTCGACCATTTGCTGGATTTCGACTTTCACTTTGATCTCGCCTTGTCGCTCCGCCATTCCGCGTAACATAAAACTGTGCAGCATGTCCCGCGGCAACTCCTCCGATTTCGCAATGGGATAAATCCCTTTGCGTGCTTTTTCCAGAATGCGGTTCGAGATGTCAGTAGCGAGAAGCCGCACATCCCAGCCCTGCTCCGCCGGAAGATGCCTGGCGAGCAACATCGCCACGGTGTAGGGCTCTTCCCCCGATGAACATCCCGCGCTCCAGATCCGCACCCGCCGGGGGCGCAACTGACGCTCGGCTTCCGTGCGCCAACGGGGGAGAATTTTTTGCACCATAAACTCGAACTGCCGGGGCTCGCGGAAGAAGCGGGTTTCGTTGGTGGTGATGGCATCGATCATCCGGGCGCGTTCGTCTTGCTGGTCCGGCTGAGCAACGCATTCGTAGTAATGCTGCAGTGAATCAATCTCCAGAGCCCGAAGCCTGCGATAGAGCCGTCCGCACAAAAGGGCGGTTTTTGAGGTGCCCAGCCAAATACCGGTTTCGGCGTAGATCAGTTTCTGGAATTTTTCGAACAGTGCGGGACTAACGGTCAGTTGGGGAGGCTGCGCGACGCATAGGTCACCGTCGGTGCGGCGGGACTTGCCTGAATCCTTGCTTGCAGCCGTTCCGGCGGGCACAGCTATGCTCCGGCCTCGAAGTGTTTTTCCTTGTTTGTTGCATCGGTGTTCGACGCACGGATGTTCGATGCATCCATGGCCGAGTCGTGCGCAGAACGCTCATCGGTGGCCGATTCCGTTACCGCAAGCAGCTCGTCGGCGGAGAGAACTTTGTCGATGTCGAGAATCAGGCAAAATTTCTTGCCCAGTACTCCCATGCCCAGCAGGTATTCGGTCTTGACGCGAGTACCGAAGGGCGGAGTCGCTTCGATTTCGTCAGAGGAAAGATCAATGACCTGGCTCACGGAGTCAGCCAGAACTCCCATGGTCAGATTCTCGCCCTGAAACATCACGTCGGTGATGATGATGCAGGAGAACTTGGAAATGTTGCTGGCGGGTAATCCGAACTTGGCGGCAAGATCGACCACCGGCACGACCCTGCCGCGCAGGTTCGTTACACCGCGAATCCAGACTGGAGTGTTGGGCACCGTGGTGACAGTCTCGTACTCTATGATCTCGCTCACCTTCACGATGCCGATCGCATATTCCTCGCCCGCAGTAAAGAAAGTGAGGTATTGCACCGTGCTCAAAGGGAGTTGGTTCTTCCCCGAATTCGACGCTCCCATAGTTTCAATCCTCGCATTTCTGCCGTTTTATCCTCGATTGCGCAGCCTTTTTTAAGGTGTGCGGGACAGCGCGTACACCTCAAAACGGAGAAAAGTTAGCCTCCTCCGCTAGTTTGCCGTGGGCCGGCTGAACGTGGGTAAGCTGAGCATATTCGTTCCTTAATGCTCGCTTCTGGAGAGATGGCGCGGGCTCCTTGCCGTTGCCGCTGCGATTGGTGCCGTGTTCTCCTGCCACACGGAAGAAAGTCATCAACTGCTGCAGTTGCTCGGACTGCGCAGCCAATTCTTCGGCTGTGCTTGAAAGTTCTTCCGCGGACGATGCGTTGCGTTGCGTCACCCTGTCGACTTGGGACATCGCCTTGTTGATCTGCGTGACTCCGCCGGATTGTTCGGTGGAAGCCGCGGCAACGTCCTGCACCAGTTCGGCGGTCTTCTTAATGGATGGCACGAGGTCGGACAGCAATTGGCCGGATCGTTCGGCGACGCCGACACTCTTCCCGGCCAATCCGCCGATTTCCTGGGCCGCTAACTGGCTCCGCTCGGCCAACTTTCGGACCTCGACTGCCACCACCGCAAAGCCCCGGCCCTGATCGCCTGCGCGCGCCGCTTCGATGGCGGCGTTGAGCGCGAGAAGATTGGTCTGGTAGGCGATTTCTTCGATCACCGAAGTTTTCGCTGCAATTTGCTTCATGGCATTGACCGTCTCTTTGACGGCATCGCCGCTCTCTGCCGCGGCCATAGCCCCCTTGGCGGCTGCCTGCTCCACCTGCCGGCTATTGTCGGCATTTTGAGTAATGGAGGCATTCATCTGTTCCAGGCTAGAGCTCATCTCCTCCACCGAAGCAGCTTGTTCACTCGTTCCCTGCGAGAGAATCTGCGACGAGGCCGAGACCTGCTGGGCTGCGGAAGCGACCGCGGCCGACCCTTCGCGAACGTCCCGGATGATGCCTGACAGTCTGTTACTCATCTCCTGCATGGCCTGCTGCAATTGACCAGTCTCGGAACGGTTTGTGACCAGAATCTCCCGGGTCAAATCGCCGGCGGCGATACCCTCCGCATGCTTGACCGCTTGCTGGATAGGAACGGTAATGCTCTTCGTAACGCTGACTGCGGCGAACAAAGACAGGACCAGAGTGACAGCCAGGAGCAACACTGCGACCCTGCGACCCAAGGCGTAAGCGTCCTGGCTTTGCTTCATACTTTGCTCCATGGAAACGGTCTGCAGGTCGATGAGTTTTTGCCATGAAGCCCGGTACTTTTCGAGTGCCGGGATCACGTCTTCCTGCAGCGCTACCACCGCTTGTTCACGTTTCTTGTCGCTCAACAGGGTCTTGGCTTTTTGCCTGGCGGAAATATAGGCCTGGCGGTCCTGGGTGACAGCATCAAACAGATCCCGCTCCTGCGAGGTGCTGAGATTCTTTTCGATTACCGCAACTTGCTCGCTGATTTCGTGACTGATCGCCTCGTTTTCCTGGTTCAACCTCTTCTCTTCGGTGGGATCGCCGGTCTCGAACAGTTGCAGCGTGATGCGGGCGTTAGTGATTGAGTTCTCAATCGTCCTGTGCGTCGCCTCAACCGTGCTGTAACGCTTCTGCAGCGAGGTCGACATGTTGGAGTTCAAATGACCGAGCCAGTTCAGTCCGAGTGCACCTGCTGCAATCACACACAGCAGAATGGCACCGAAGACCACCCCCAGCCGCGTGCCGATTTTCTGATCTTGCCAATTTTTCATTGTCCTTCACCCCTCTAAATGTCTGCCCTGATGTCTGGTAGCTAAGCTTGCGGCTGCAAAGTCGATTGCATCACTCCACGCATGAGACTGGGAACGTCAATAATCAAGCCGACTCGTCCGTCTCCAAGAACCGTAGAACCTGCAATCCCGGGAACCCCCCGAAACGCCCTGCCCAACGGCTTGACTACCGCCTGCATGCCACCCAGCAGTTCGTCCACTGCAATTCCGGCATGGAACTCATTAATCTTGACGACGACAATGTTCTCTTTCTTGGGAGCTTGGCCGGGCAGGCCAAATATGCGCCGCAAGCGGATGTAAGGAAGGGCGGTCCCACACAGGCGAAGGATCCCGCTGGCCTCCGGGTTACGCTCGTCTGCTGGTAATTCTGTACATTCGGTCACATGTTCGAGCGGAACGACGAAGGTCTCCGTTCCCACCCTGACCGAAAACCCGTCAATGATGGCGAGGGTCAAGGGCAAGCGGATGGTAATGGTCGTGCCTTTGCCGCCTGTACTCGATATCTCGACCATCCCACGCAAGGCATTGATGTTGCGCCGAACTACATCCAGGCCGACGCCACGGCCGGAAAGATCCGTGACTGACTCCGCAGTGGTGAATCCCGCGTGGAATACCAAGTCGAAAATGTCCTGGTCGCGAATCCCGTCTTTGACCGACAAGAGTCCAAGGCGTCGTGCTTTCTCGATGATCCGTGCGCGGTCGAACCCTGCTCCATCGTCCTGCAACGTCACGATAATGTTTCCGCCGCTATGGCCAGCGGTCAGGCGGATCACTCCACAAGCATTCTTGCCTTGGCTTTGGCGCAAAGCCGGCTTCTCTATGCCATGATCGACCGCATTGCGCACCAAATGGAGCAACGGATCCTTCAATTGTTCGAGCACGGTCGTATCAACCTCAACGTCTCCTCCGACCACTTCCAGCCGAGCCAATTTCCCATGGCTCTTCGCGAGGTCTCTCACGGAACGGACAAACTGGCGGAAAACGGGTCCGACTGGGACCATTCGGATACTCCTCACTTCACTCTGCAGGTCCATGTACAGACGCTCGGCCTCGCGATGCATCTCCAGGATGGCGCGTCCTTGTTCGGTGTCGAGCTTCTCAATCATCTGCCGCAGGCGGCCTTGCGCAATCACAATCTCACCTGTCAGATTCAACATGTGGTCGAGTTTGTCGACATCCGCGCGCAGGGTGCGGTGACTGGCACCCGGGAGCGTCTCAGCCTTTGCCGCTGAGCCGGATTGTGCGGGGATCCCATCGGCATTGCCAACTCTCTTTGACCGCGTTTCTACCTCCCGCGCGATTTGCTTTACCAGGTCTTGTTGTCCTGGGGTCAGCTCGCGAGGCCCAGCCGCCGTGCCGGAGAGCATGGCACGAAGTTCATCGACAGCCTTCAAGAGCAATGAAATCAAGTCCGCGCTCGGTATTGTCCGCTGCTCGCGGAACACGTCCAACAGATCCTCTACGACGTGAGCAAACCCGGCGAGCTCGGTAAGAGCCAATGAGGTTGCGTTTCCCTTGAGGGTATGTGCAACGCGGAAAATACTGTGCAGGAGTTCCGGTTCGGAAGGATTCGATTCCATCTGAATCAGCGCCTGCTCCATTGAGTCCAGACCCTCTTCCGACTCGACGAGGAACGAGGCGAGGATCGCTTCCCGATCAAAGTCCTCTAACTCCACCGTTCCTCCCTAGTGGCCCGTGCCAATCGACCGGGACTGATTTCTAACGATGCGTTTCTCATTACACCTGGTCAAAATTCTTGATCGTAGTCACGCCATCAAGAACCCGAAATGCCAATCTGCGCCCATGCTTCCCCGAGACGTCTCTTTCCACAACTGAAATGCCCGTGGATCGAAGAAACCGTTCGGCGAGGTCCACATTCCTCGATCCCAGCGATTGCAATGGGTCGCCGCCGAAAGCGCTGGACCCACCGAAGACTCTGGCTTGCAAGTGCCGGATTTCGCATCCCAGCGCCAGAATCTGCTTCAGAAGCTCAGGATTAGCAACGTTGCCATAGCGCAGTCGATTCAATCCTTCACTGGGCCCTTCGGGCAACAGATAGTGGTTCATGCCTCCCGCCCTCTTGTGTATATCCCAGAGACAGACGGCCGCGCACGATCCGAGGATGGTTGAGATTGTGATTGGATTGGCCGTTACGAACACCTGCCCCGGATAGAGGAAGTGCCGGGGTTCCTTGGCATCGGTACGCTCAAAGCGCTTCATGAACTCCGCGGGCAAGACTGCCGGATTGAATTTGGAGAGATCGCCGCTCATGCTCTCATCCCTCGTCCTTCGGCCGGCCTCTCTGACTGCGCGGTTGGACCGAATAATGGAGTGCCGGCTTCGGCGGAGAGAATTTTGAACAGTTCCACGTCGCAGCTGTCGAAGGCATGCTTCTGGGGAAGCAAACGCAATATCGCAACTATCGCGACAGTTTCATTCGCGAAACGGATTGGAATAAACGCCTGGGCCTTGCCCGTTGCGCCGGAGCGGTCGTGAGCCGCGAGGTCCACATGGTACTCGCCGCGCATCACTCGCCGCAGACCGGCATCGCCCAAAGCCCGTCGCAGGTCGTACTTCTCGGGGTCGATTCCGAAGGACCAGAAAGCCTGGAGGGTTGCGGTTCCGCGATCCACTCTGAACAGCCCAATTTCCTCGGAGCCGAGGAAATTAGCTGCGATCTCGCGCAGCCCCTCAAGAGCATCTTCTTGATCCCGGCTCTCAACCAGTCGCTTCCGCGCCGCTTGCAACCGGAGATCGTTCATTGAGTCGGATCCAGAGAGCTTCTGCTCAGACGGGTTGCCCTTGCTTTCGTTCATAGAGGTCCTTCTTGCAATGCTTCAACCCATCAGCAACATTCGAATCGGGCACTCCGGCGCTTTACTTGCCCAGGTAGCTCTCCACCAGCGCCACCAGTTCGGCGCCATCAATCGGCTTGGTGATGTAGTCGTTGCATCCACTCAGGAACCCCGCCTCCATGTAAGATTCCTCGCTACGAGTGGTGACCAGAACAATGGGGATCTCGCGGGTGCTCGCCTGCTGGCGCATCATCTTGCAGGCCTCAAATCCATTCATGCGGGGCATCACCACGTCCATCAACACCAGGTCTGGGCGTTCTTGTTGCGCCTTCTCGACAGCTTCCTGCCCGTCAGCCGCGGTCACGCAGTGGTAATTCGTGCGCTTTTCCAGAATCTCGCGCTCCATCATTAAAGCTGTCTTGGAGTCGTCAACCACAAGGATTTTCTTTACCATAGCTCTCTTCGAACGGCAGTGCCGAACTCGTGGGCAACCGGCTGTAAGGATGGCCAGATTGGGACCGAGTCCCGGGTGACTGTTCCAAATTAGGAATCCTAGTAATCTCTAACACAGCCGGACATTGCGTCGGTAATTACCTCGGTAATTACGATAGGGCCGTTGCAATTTCTAAGATCTCGAAGACTAAACCAGAATTTTGGTGTTTCCAGGAAAAACCACTTCGCGATATCTTCGTTTCGATGGCTACGCGTTTGGATGTGAGGCGAACTTAGGATCTGCAGGTAAACCGTGGGGGGGGCGAGTCGCCACTTTCGCACTAACAACCCCGAATTGAGAATTTCGTTTTACTGGAGTGCTTCCGGATCGACTCCGATGGAGCCCCTGGCTTTTAATTCGCGTGCATCACGGGCGAAACCGCCAGCAGTCCGGCTGCGAGTTCCAGATCATGCAGGTCTTCGCGGCTGAAATCCTGGGTAAAGCGCGGATCCAACCCTTTGCGCGAAATCTGTATGACACCCATGACCGCCGCGTGCTGATCGAGAATCGGCACCGACATCAGCTTCTGGATGGGTGAGGGTGGTGTGGGAACATCAGCTTCGTCTCCCACCGGCTTGATGGTCTCGAAGATGCTGGCATGGCTGACCCGGGCAAAATTGTTGAAGATTTCGGCTTTCTTGCTCAACGCGGTATGAGCGGCCACGGCCTTGCTGGAAATCGGAATCGCTCCGGTGGTCCGCAGGTGTTCAGGAAAAATGAACTTGAGCAAGCCGCCTTCCAGCCGCAGCAAAGCGACTTCCGCGTACTGAACGCGAAACACCTTCGCTAATACCATGCTGACATCGAGCGGCGTGACGCCTTCGCTCAGTACAGACCCCAGGGGAAGCAAGTTCTCGGGGAGAATGAATTCTTCGACGGCTCCGTCTTCGGGCTTCTGAGTCATAGAGTACTCGCAAAATTCAACTTAGGAACCGCCTTCAAGTACCGCACTTTGAACGCCAGTTAGAGGCTGTAATGACATCCTACAAGCCCTTTGGTTTCAGCAAAGTAGCTTACGTCCATGTCCTTTCGCGGCAGCCCCATAAGCCAGAAACCTGTAAACGGACTGACAATTTCTGTCAGTCTGACTCTGGGAACCGCGATCCGATTGAACTCGGGGAATCGATTTGCTGGACCCCGCTTCCCTTTCTGCCCCTAAAGTCATTACACTGACTTCCTATGAGTGCTCCGCAACAACCCAATGTGAAGCTGGCCAGCGCTCCCGACTACCGGGAAGCCTATGCCAACAGCGTGCAGATGCGAGTGAATGTCTGGGATTTCTTCCTCGTTTTTGGCACCGTGCAACAGCAAAGCGAAACTCAAGTCGAGATTCGTAACTTTCAGGGCATCTACGTAAGTCCGCAACAGGCCAAAGCGCTGCTAGGACTTCTGCAGCAGAACGTCGCCGGCTACGAGACCGCCTTCGGCGAAATCAAACTGGACCCGCGCATGAGTCCGGCGGGACAAGTGCACTAGGAGCGATTTCTCGCGTTGAATGGATCGCGCGGGGCATCGAGGTTCGCTCCCGCCGGACAAGCAGTATCGTTCCTGACTCGCTTCATTGCACCCGGCCAGGAGGAAAACCCTGAGGAACTACCGGAGTGGCCGCGTGCAATGGTCCGGCAGTTACCCAGCCCTGGTGTTTGCGGCCATCTTCGTATTCACTTTTCTTCTCCACGCCCCGCTGTTGCAGTTGCCTTATTTCTGGGATGAAGCCGGTTACTACGTTCCGGCGGCGCGCGACCTTCTGCTCACGGGAAGTCTGATTCCGCATTCCACGATTTCGAACGCGCATCCACCTCTGGTGATGGCCTGGCTGGCCCTCTGGTGGAAAGTGGTGGGCTTCGCTCCCTTGGTGACGCGGACGGCCATGCTGGTGGTCGCTGCTTTCTCGCTTCTGGGTGTGTTTCGGCTGGCTGAACGCGTCGCCAACACACAGGTTGCGATCGCCTCTACGCTATGCGCTGCGGTGTATCCTGTCTTCTTCGCACAGAGCTCCCTGGCGCAGGTGGACTTGGCCGCCGCGGGGCTTACCTTCTGGGCTCTTACGGCCTACGTGAAAGGTCAAGGGGTTGCAACAGTAGTCTGGTTCGCCCTCGCGGCTTTGGCGAAGGAGACCGCAATTCTCGCTCCCATTGCACTTGCCGGATGGGAGGTCATCGGCCTGATTGCGCGCAAGAGTTCCCTGCGAAATCTGTGGCTAGAGGACGAGAATGACCCTCAGGGGCTAAAGCCCGAATCCTTACCCACGATCCACGGCACGACTAAAGGCCGTGCCCTTCCCGAAACCGCTCACCGGACCGGCTCTAACGTAGCACCACGCATCGCTTCCCTGCTGATTCCCGCGTTACCGCTTGTCCTTTGGTATGCCTACCACTACGCGCATACCGGATACGTCTTCGGCAATCCGGAGTTCTTCCGCTATAACGTGGCTGCGACTCTGAGCCCCACTCGCTTTCTTCTTGCGCTGGCGATGCGGGTTTGGCAAGTGGTCGGATATCTGCACCTGTGGGTGTTGACGCTGGCGATGCTGCTGGCCATGTGGATGCTGCCGCCGCAGCGTGATTCGGCTGGCGAGCGTCCGCGGATCGGCATCGCGGTGCAAATGGTTTTCTATGTCGTCGTGCTCGCTTACGTTGTGGCGATGGCGTTGATTGGGGGGGCGGTGCTGGCACGCTATATGCTCCCGGCGGTTCCCCTAGTCATTATTGTTTCGGTCTCGACGCTCTGGCGGAGGTTGAGTTCCTGGCGTGTGGTCGTGGCGTGTGTCGCGCTGGCCTTGGTTGCGGCCTGGTTCTGGAATCCTCCTTATGGATTCTCGCCCGAGGACAATCTCGCTTACCGCGATTACATCGTGCTGCATGAAGATGGCGAGCGCTTCCTGGAGGCTCGTTACCCCATGGCACGCGTCCTCACGGCTTGGCCCGCCTCGGACGAAGTGACCCGGCCTTGGCTCGGTTATACGACGCGGCCCATGCGCGTGGTGCGAATTGAAGATTTTTCTCTGGATGAAGTTCTTTCTGCGGCCGACGTTCGCTCGAACTATGAAGCAGCCTTGATCTTCTCGACGAAATACGAGCCTGGGCTCGCGCTGTGGGATCGTTGGCAGGCATTCACAGAAATGCGGACTGCGCTCAAGTCACGTTTCTTCGGCTTTCACCGTGACCTGCCACCTGCCGCCGTGGCGCAGATTCTCGGAGGCCGTGTCGTGTTTTCAGAACAACGTCCGGGACAATGGATTGCAGTAATAGAAATGGAGCGCACAGAAGAGGCACGGACGCCGCCCTCTGGGTTCCAGCTTGAGGCTCGTTTTCCGCAACCTACTTCCCGACCGCGCTCAACACCGCGCCATTGATGGCATACACCGTACCATCGCTGCCAATCAGCGTCGGAGTGTAAGCCTCGCCGATGCCTGCAGAAAGCCTGATCCTCTCCGATAGTGTGTTGGTGGTCAGGTCCCAGCGGTAGACCTTACCGTCTTCACTGTTGGCGATTACCGCCTTGGTGAAGGGATCAACCGCGGCGGTATTAATGCACCATTCCCGAACGGCTCCGGGATAGTTTGGGTAGTTGGGATCGGGGGTGACGCCCAACTTTGTGATCACTTCATTCATGACTTTTGTGGCGGGAATGACCGGATCGTTCTCGGTCGCATTGGGATCGAGGATCGCGATGCGATTGTGGCCGTTCCCGGTGCCGATTCCCGCATAGTTGTTGTACTTCGTCATCAGCAGATACTTCGACGTGCCCTGATAGCTGGAGACTAGCGACGCATCGACAATCGAGGGAGTGTCGTCCCAGCCAAAGCTGCCGGGAATCTTCTGAATTGAAAGATCGCTGTTGAAATGGAGCATCCAGCCGCGATCGTTGTGGCTCCCGAAGGGATTCTCAAGAACGCCAAAATACACGTCGCCATCGGGCCCCACGGTGGGAGTGGCGCTGCTTTCGTCGATGACGTCGGCATCCAAGCCGGAGGCGGGATCAAGCAGAAGAACGTGGTTGACGGCCGCCAGCGTGGTGCTGTTGACAGCCACCAGGTATCCATCCCCAACATTCTCGTTGACGACTGCGACGTACAGCGTGCTGCCGTCGTTCGACAGCGCGGGGGCACAACTCATAGCGATGTTGGTAATGGTTGAATCGCCACTTATGGCGGCCGCGGAAACCCAGGTGCCTGTACCATCCGGTGCGATGCGGGCCAGACCGCTCTGCAAACCGATCGGCGTAGAACCGAGAACCAGGAATCCGAAGAAAAGATTCCCGTTAGTGTCAGTGGTCAGGGGAGTGTTGATCTGCACATTCTGATCGTAGATCTCGGGGTCTGCCTGGTAGTTCTTCTGCCCGTAGAAATAAAGATGTGTGACCACGCCGGTTGCCGAATCTGGATCTGTACGCACCAGCACACCGCCGCCGAGATCAGGCAAAAAAAGCTGATCGCCAAACAGCGTGGAGCCAAGACCCGGCAAGAACTCGTCGCTGGGCGCCTGATAACCCGTGTTCTGCGCCCAAAGACCTTTGCCGGTCGCGCCGTCAAGAGCCTCGACGCGGAAACTGTTCGTACCCGTCTTCACTGGCACAATTACCGTGTTAGCGGCTGTGACCAACGGCGAACCGTAGTGGATAAGGATCTCACCCGTCGGAGGATCAAGGTCCACCGGCACATGCCAATGAATCGTGCTCAACGGTTGTGCTGCCACGGAAGAAACGGCCGTGTGGTGCGCGTCATGGGAGTGAGTCCGCCATGTACCGACTTGCGCAGGCGAATTTCGAGGGAACAACAGGCAACTTGCGCCTACCAACGACGCAAGAACCACTCGGGAGCGTACCAACTTCGCCTGACGGCTCATAGATCTTTCTCCTGGGAGCAAGGGGAGACAGTACCGCTGAAATGAGAACATATTGTCAAGAAGATGTAAAAAGAAGCCTCATCTTTAGGTTTAAGCTGAAAAGGGTCGTCCGGAACACCGTCCCGAAAATGCGGGATCACTCGCCGAGATGAGACGCCCTGCCACTCAGCGCTGCATCAAATGGCATGAGTGCGTTTTGATAACGAGCCATACTTCCTTGCCTGGCATAAGGCCGAGCGTGTCCCGCGCAGCCAGGGTAAGGTGCGCTTCCATCTCAATTCCACAGTTCACCCGGACCGAAACAATCACATCGCGTTGTTCCAACGAGACCAGATTCCCTGGAATCACATTGCGCGCACTCAGGCCGGTGGGCGGAACGATCGCCAGCAGAATATCTCCCGCGCGAATTCCCACGCGCAGCGGCGAACCGGCTTCGGCGCGAATCAGAGGCGTCTCCAGAAGAAGGCTGCTTCCCGTCTCACCACCGAGCGCGCGGCGTGTCGTTATTCTGCAAAGCATGGTGCCGCGATCTTCGTGCACCGACTCCACCGTGGCATCAAAGATGTTTTCAAACCCAGCCAACTGCGCCACGGTTTCCTGAAGCGGAGCGCGCAGCACTTCATGCGGTGTGCCCTGCGCGATGATGCGGCCTTGTTCCATCACGAGGACGCGTTCGCCCAGCGCCAGCACTTCTTCGCGGCTGTGCGTAACATAGAGAATCGGGATGCGGTGCGCCTGATTCCAGCGGCGCAGATCGTCGAGGATCTTCGATTTGGTCGCTGCGTCCAGAGCCGCAAGAGGTTCATCGAGGAGGAGGACGCAGGGGTCGGTGACCAGAGCCCGCGCCAGAGCCACACGCTGGCGCTCTCCGCCTGAGATTTCCGCCGGACGCTGCCGTTGTAAGTGTTCGATGCGGAAGTCCTGAAGCATCGCTGCGGCTCGCCGCTTGCAAACAGCACGCGGCAGATGCGCGAGGCCGTATTCGACATTCTGCTCGACCGTCAGATGCGGAAACAGCGCGAGATCCTGCAAGACGTATCCCACCCCGCGTTTGGCCACGGAAATGTTCGTGTGGGCATTTGCGTCGAACAAGATGCGCTCACCTACGGCGATTTGCCCTGCGTCCAGAGTGGCGAGCCCGGCCACGCAATCGAGCAGTGTAGTTTTTCCCGAGCCGGAAGGGCCAAACAATATGGTGAACCCTGGCGCAGCGCTGAAATCTATATCGAGAGAAAACACTCGCTCCGCGGAAGGAAAGCCTTTGCGGATGCGCGCACTCAGAGTTGGATTTGCGGGTTTGAGTTCCGCAGGCATGGGCAATCGAGTCTCGCTTAGTTCACCGGACCGATCGTCCATGATTCTTGCTTCGGCGTTCTCCGGTGCAGCGCATAGACTACCGTCAGCACCGCGAAACAGAAGATTAGCAACAGCACGGCCATCGCGTTCGCGGCTGCGTAGTTGGAAGCCTGCACCTGATCGTAAATATCAATAGAGACCGTGCGCGTGATGCCGGGAATGTTGCCTCCAATCATCAGCACCACTCCGAACTCGCCCATGGTGTGAGCAAATGCCAGGACCACGCCCGTGACCAGACCCGGCACGGAGAGCGGAATCACTACGCGGAAGAAGGTGCGTAAGGGCGAAGCTCCCAAGGTGGCCGAAGCGGCCAGCAGTTTGCGATCGACCGACGAGAAAGAAGCCGCGAAAGGTTGCACCGCGAAGGGCAGGCTGTAGAGGACGGAGCCGATCACCAATCCGGTGAACGTGAACGCTAAAGTGTGGCCGGTCAAGGACTGCCACCAGCGTCCCAGCGGACTCCGGGAGCCGAGAGCCACGAGCAGATAAAATCCGAGCACGGTCGGGGGCAGTACAATCGGCAAGGCTACCGCCGCTTCCACAAGAAATTTCCAGCGCCAGCGCGAAAAGGCGATCCAATAAGCCAGGG
Source organism: Acidobacteriaceae bacterium (assembly GCA_003168355.1). Classification (GTDB taxonomy): domain Bacteria; phylum Acidobacteriota; class Terriglobia; order Terriglobales; family Acidobacteriaceae; genus Sulfotelmatobacter. The sequence goes on from PMSQ01000133.1 coordinate 24,401, forward strand.
GCAGGCCGATTGCAAGAAGAATCGCCGACACCACGAGCGCTAGTTCTATGGTGAGCCCGAATGCCTGCCAATTGATGGACATTTCTTATAACCAGTTCCCCTGGTTTAGCTTGGAACTCTGTTATTACTTCTGTTCGGGCAAGGTGAAGCCATAGCGCCGAAGCAGCGCGGCAACCTCCGCGGTCTTCACATATTCCAGAAATGCCGCCGCGTCCTGCGGGTGAGGTGAGTGCAAAATCGTGACCACACCCTGATCCATCGGCGGATAAGCCTCGGCCGGGACCGTCCAGTATTTTCCTTTACCCTGCATCGCGGGCGCTATGGCATGAGCCAAGGCCACAAACCCAACCTGCGCGTTGCCGGACTCCACAAACTGCGCCGCCTGCGAAATGTTTTCTCCGAGCACTAACCGGTCGGTTACTTTTTCATAGAGACCGTAATGCTTCAGAGCAGCGACGGCGGCACGCCCGTAAGGCGCGTGCTGCGGATTCGCGATTGAAATCTTCTTGACTGAAGGATCGAGCAACACATCCATGCCCTTGTGTTCGACATCCAGCAGGGATTCCTTCGGAACCCAAAGCACCAACCGCCCCACGGCATAACGATACAAGGTTGCGCTCTCGGCCTGGCCACCGGCGATCAATTGCCTGGGATAGTCCATGTCCGCCGAGAAGAAAAGGTCGAACGGTGCGCCATTCTGAATCTGCTGGGTCAACGCGCCGGAGGCACCGAAGGAAAGCTTCACCACGACGCCAGTGTGCTTTTCGTAGTTAGTGGCGACTTCCTGCAGTGCGGAGCTCAAGTCCGCCGCCGCAGCTACGTTGACCTCGCGGTCGACCGCTTCAGCCCGCCAGATCGATGCTCCGGAGAACAGCGCCAACAAGGCAATTAAGCTAAGAAACACAAACCGCCGGGTCAACATTGCAAGGCACCTCCAGCATGTGCAATAGAAATCGATACAAGAATCCGTTGGAAATTGTACAGGCACAACGGTCATCCGGCGCTGCCGGGCTCAAATCCATGGCGAATTGATTGCAGGTCATCGCCGATTGCCAGTACCACTTACTTCCCGTAATGGTTCTGTTCTGGGCCTTTGAGCGCTTTTTGTTTTGACCGTGCTTCTCGGCGCTCCCATACTAGCCTCATAGTTTAGCGTCTATGACCCTTCCCAGGTTCTGTCGCGCAGCCCGCGCTTCCCTGCTCGCGCTCTTGCCGTTTTCCTTGCTCTGCACGGCCCAGGCTCAGGGCGCGAAGAAAACTACGCCGGAAACGCCCATCGCCGATTCTGATGCCGATCACGAGGAGCAACGGGCAGAATGGTTCTTGCGCGGCCGCGTTGTGCCAGAGAAATCTTCCGCCGAACTGCGCTACCGTGCCTATCAAGCCAAGATGCAAGCACGCGCCGCCCGACTGGCTCGCGCTCGCGGTACTCATGCGGAGTCGCAGCCGTCTGCGTCATCCAGCGGATGGACGCCCTTGGGTCCGGTGCCTCTGGCCTCCGACGCGACGGGCGATGGATTTCAGAACTACGACCAGGTCTCGGGCCGCGCGACCGCTGTGGCGATTGATCCCGCAGATGCCAGCGGAAACACGGTTTACATCGGCGGGGCACAGGGTGGGGTATGGAAGTCCACGAATGCGGCTACGGGAACGGCCAATAATGTTACTTGGACGGCCGTCACCGACGATCAGGCAACGCTCTCGATTGGCTCGATCGTGATTCAGCCGGGAAACTCCAATCCCTCCCAGAGCGTGATTCTGGTGGGCACGGGTGAGGCTGACAATTCCGCCGACTCCTATTTCGGCCTCGGCATTCTGCGGTCCGCCGATGGCGGCAATACCTGGACGTTGATCCCAACTGCGAACGGCGGCAGTTTCTCCTTCAGCGGCTTAGGCGCTACGCGCATGGCCTTCAGCACGGCGAGTGGACAGACCAGCACAGTAGTTGCAGGCATGGCGGCAACGGCGGAAGGCGTGACCGATGGCGCCCTCACCAGCAACACCTACCGCGGCCTCTACACTTCGACTGACGCCGGGCAGACCTGGAACTACAATGCCCTGTTCTCCGGAGCAAGCGAGGCGACGTCGGCAACTTCGGTGGTATATAACGCTGCCGCGGGTTTGTTTTTTGCAGCGGTGCGCTATCACGGCTTCTATTCTTCCCCTGACGGCCTGAGCTGGACGAGCCTAGCCAATCAGCCGGGCGCTTCTGGACTGTTGAGCACAACCGCGTGCCCTCAGAACTATGTAACAACCTGTCCGATCTATCGCGGCGAAATCACCGTGATCCCGGGACGCAATGAAATGTATGTGTGGTTTGTTTCGCTGGACTCAAGCGGCAACCCCGTGGATCAAGGCATTTGGCAGAGCACAAACGGCGGAGGTTCGTGGACGCAAATCAGCGACAGCGGCATCATCAACTGCGGCGACAGCAACGGATGCGGAGTAGAACAGGGATTCTACAATCTGGAACTTCTGGCCGTTCCCAACGGGACTGTGGCCACGGATCTTTACGCCGGTGCGATCAACATTTATAAATGCTCGATCAATTCCAGCAACCCAACCTGCTCTACCACAGGCTTTCTCAATCTCACGCACGTCTATGGCTGCAACCCGCTGGGGGCGCTCGCGCATGTCCATCCTGACCAGCATGCAGTCGCATACACGCTTCCATCCTCCGCTACCGACCTGATGTATTTCGCCAACGACGGCGGTATCTACCGCGCCCTGGATGGATTCAGCGGGCTCACGACAGGTTCATGTTCCGGCACAAATCAGTTCGACGACCTCAATCAGAACCTCGGTTCGATGACACAATTCGTCAGCTTCTCGCAGCATGCCACCAACCCAAACATGCTTCTGGGAGGCACGCAGGATAACGGTTCTCCGGCAACTGAGACGGCCACGACCAGCACAAACTGGGGAAATGTCCTGAGCGGTGATGGCGGCTACAACGCCATCGATCCCAACACCGGCAATTGGTTCGCCTCGAACCCGGATACCGGATCTGCCACGCTGAATATCCAGGAATGTTCCTCCGGAGTGAACTGCAACGACAGCCTCTTTAATGTGGTGGTCAGCAGCGGCAGCGTTGGGGGCGACGACGGGTCCTTCTACTTTCCCTACATTCTCGATCCGCAATCAACGACCTCGTTGCTGGTAGGAACCTGCCGGGTGTGGAGCGGGCCGCGATTGGGCGGCGCGTTTACCGTGTTAAGCCTCAATTTCGATACGCTGGGCACGGGCACTTGCGCCGGCACGGAGGTCAATGTGGTTCGCGCCCTGGCCGCCGGCGGCCCCAGCAACGCGAACGGCGCGCAAGTAATCTATGCCACAACGGACGGCCCCGGCCCAAACAGTCGGCGGAAATGTTTGGGTCACGACGAACGCTACCGCAGTTTCAGGTACGGCTTCCACATTTAACAACACCACCCTGAACGGCCCCGGAGGCAGCAGCATCAATGCCAACCAGTTCCCGATTTCTGGTGTCGCCATCGATACTTCGGACCCCACTGGAAACACTGCCTACGTCACCGTGATGGGCTTCACCGGCGGCCCAGGGCATGTGTGGCAAACCACGAATGCCGGCAACACATGGACGGACTGGACCGCCTTCGGAGGCTTCGCGCCGCTTCCTGACTCTCCCACAAACGCAGTGGTGGTTGACCCCAGCACGCACATTGTTTATGTAGGGACAGACGTCGGAGTATTCCAGAGTCCTACCTCCGCAGCTGCATGGACCGAGGTAGGACCGATTCCCAGCCCAACGGAAACTGGATTCCTGCCGAACGTCGCCGTGACTGCGCTCGCGCTCTTTAACTCGGGCGGACAGAAACTATTGCGCGCTTCCACCTACGGGCGCGGCGTGTGGCAGTTCAACCTGCTGGCAACGCCAAATTTTCAAATAGCTGTATCCAATAACCCGCTGACCGTCCTCGTCGGAGCCACGGCTATCTTCAACGGCACCCTAACGGCCTTGAACGGATACAACAACTCGGTTGAATTAAGCTGCACGGCAGGCTCCTCAAATCCGCCCAACCCATGTGTTCCGAGCCCGGGAAGCTTGACGCCTACCTCCACGGGCGCGGCGTTCGTGCTCAACGCGGGAACCACCCTCATTGGCGACTACAACTTCAATCTGCAAGGCGTTGGCACCGATCCCAATAACACGACGCAGGCCCTCCCCCTCACCTTGAATGTGGTGAGCCTGGCCCTGACCACGCCTTCACCCAGCACTGTGATCGAACCTCGCGGCGCGATCTCTCCGTCGGTGAACTTTCAAGTCACGGTTCAGGGTTCGTTCACGCAAAGCGTGACCCTCACTTGCAGCTTCACGCCCAGCATTTCAGGCGGGACCTGTGGGTTCACCCCGCAGGCTACGGTGGATCCCACATCGAGTTTGCCGATCGCGATGACGGCGACGGTTTCCGTGCCCCCTTCCACGCCGACCGGCAACTACACCGTAACCCTGCAGGCCACGGGCAGTGGAGGACTCGGTCCGGCGACGGCTTCGTTCACAGCGACAGTCATTCTGAATCCTGATTTCATTCTGAGCGAACCCACTGCTTTTCCCGCTGTGAAAGCGGGCAGCACGACTACCGGCGGCTCGATCAGCATCGCGGCGCAGGATGGCTTCAGCGGCACGGTCACCCTAAGCTGTTCGCTAGCCACGGGCACGGGCAGTTGCAGCGTGAGCCCAGCTTCGGTGGTCTCTCTGCCGGCAACCGCGAATGTAACCGTAGGTGCAACCGGTCTCACGGCTGGCGGCACTCAACTCTCGGTGCAAGGAACTTCTGGCAGCAAGAGTCACACGCTGGTGGTTCCCTTCAACGTCGCCGATTACCAACTTTCGGGTCCGCAATCGCTCACCTTGCCGCCGAACGGGCAGGGCACGGCGAATCTCACCATCGCCCCTTCCACCTTCTACGCCGGCACGATCAACGCCACCTGCAATACTGGCTCGCTCGCGGGCCAATGCTCGGTGGTGCCGAACCCGGCGCCGGTAGCTGCTGGCGCCAACGTGTCTCTGACCGCGACTGTCAACGTGCCTACCAATGCGGTGCCCGGCGTCTACGCGGTCAATGTAATAACGCAGGACACGTCGGGCGCTCCCAGCCACAATCTCGCGATCCCGCTCACGATCATTCAGGACTACACCATCGGCAACTTCTCGCCGCCCAGCCAGCCCGTCAGCGTCGGGGGGTCAGCCAAGTACAACCTGAGTGTGATGCCCGTGGGTGCGGCATACAGCAACATAGTCACTCTAAGCTGCACGGTTACACCACTCTTCGTGGGCTCATGCGCATTGTCCACGAACTCGGTGGGACCGCTGAGCAATTCCACATCGGCAGCGGTGGTCTTGATGGTGACGACGCAGACCACAAATGGGCAGCTGCGACGTCCCGGTGTGAAGAGCAGCCCTTGGCTCTACGCGGTTTGGCTGGCCCTGCCGGGGATCGTCGTCTGGGGTGCGGGACGCAAGCGTCGCCGCGGTTCTGCGGCGCTCCTGGGATGGGCGCTAGTGCTTTTATTCTTTTTACCCTCTTGCGGCGGCGGGGGCAGCAACGGAGGCGGTAGCGGTAGTGGACCAGGCGGCAATACACAACAGGGCACGCTTCCGGGAACCTATACGATCACCGTGACTGGCACTCCAGCCAGCCTCAGCGAGCCCCAGGGTTCCTCCGCAACCCTGATCGTAAACCAGTAGGAATATCCAGCGAGAACTTAACATCGCGATATGATCATCGGTGGTGACTGATTCGCGCTACGACGTCGTCATCGTGGGGGGTGGGATTGTCGGCCTCTCGGTCGCACTGGAAGCTACACGCCGATTTCCCCGCCTGCGACTGCTGTTGCTCGAAAAGGAAGATCATGTAGGCCAGCATCAGAGCAGCCACAACAGCGGGGTCATCCACTCCGGGGTCTACTACAAACCAGGATCGCTGAAGGCGAAGTTGTGCGTCACCGGCGCCGCTGCCATGGTGGAGTTTTGCCGGAAACATGGCATCCCGCACCAGGTTTGCGGCAAGGTCATTGTCGCCACTCGTGAAGATGAAATTCCGCGCCTGGAAGAATTGCGAAGGCGAGGCGAGGCGAATGGACTAACCGGACTTCGCCTCATCGGCAGTGACGAGTTGCACGAGATTGAGCCACACGCCAGTGGACTAAGGACACTGGTCGTCCCTTCCACGGGAATTACCGACTACGCGGCGGTCTGCGAGAAATATGCGGAGCTGATTGTCGCGCAGGGCGGGAGCATTCTCACCTCGACCGCGGTAATCGGTCTCAAGCGGCACACCGATGAAATCGTGGTAGAAACCAGTCGCGGCGCATTCTCGGCGAACTTTCTCATCAACTGCGCTGGACTGTTCAGCGACCGCATCGCCCGCATGGCCGGCGACGATCCGCAGGTCATGATTGTTCCTTTTCGCGGCGAGTACTATGACCTCATTCCCGAGCGTTCGTCGCTGGTGCGGGCACTCATTTATCCAGTCCCCGATCCGCAGTTCCCGTTTCTTGGAGTTCATTTCACGCGCCGTGTAAGCGGTAGCGTGGATGCAGGCCCGAATGCCGTCTTTGCTTTTCGTCGCGAAGGCTACCGGCGCATGGATTTCAACTTGCGCGACTTGGCTTCCTCATTGGCGTTTCCGGGGTTCTGGCGGATGGCGGCCAAATCTTGGCGGAGCGGACTGGATGAATTCCACCGCTCTTTTTCCAAGCCTGCATTCGTTCGCGCCCTGCAACGGCTGGTTCCAGAGGTGCGCGAAAGGGACTTGCGCCCTGGCGGTTCCGGGGTTCGCGCCCAGGCGCTCACTCGCGACGGCGCCCTGGTGGACGATTTTCAGTTTGTTCCGTCGGGAAAGATGCTGCACGTCCTCAATGTTCCTTCTCCCGCTGCGACCGCTTCGCTTACGATTGGACGCACAATCGTTGATGCGGCGCAACACCAGTTCGGCCTGCGGTGAAACCTCATCTGATTTTCAAGACCGTGAAAATAAGCGCTCGTTACTGCGCAGCCGATTTCAATGCAGTGATGCTGGTTCTCCCGGCAGACCACGACTTCAGTAACACGCAACCACATCCCATTACTCGACCGAACCCCGCGTCCCTCAATGCCTTACCCGCATTTGCCACAATCGTCTGCTACACTAAACTGCTTCTTTAATATCGATCGGAGACCGCAGTCCCTGAGGAGATGGCGTTTGGCAGTTCTGGTCACCGGCGGCGCCGGATATATCGGAAGTCACGCGGCTCGCGTGCTGCAGCGCGCGGGCCAAAAAGTATTGATTTACGACAATCTGAGCACTGGGTACGAATTTCTCACGCAAGGCTTTGAACTTCTCCGAGGCGATATTGGAGATAGAACGAGACTGATGCCCGCCTTGAAGCGTGTGCAAGCGGTCATGCACTTTGCCGCACATTGCTACGTGGGCGAGTCAGTGCAAAATCCCCGCAAATATTTTAGCAATAATGTGGAATCCCCCCTGGCATTATTGAACGCCTGCGTGGACGCTGGCATATCGCGGTTTGTCTTTTCATCGACCTGCGCCGTCTATGGTGTCCCGGCTAAGGTTCCGATTACTGAGGACACGCCTCGGCTGCCGGTTAATCCTTATGGCGTTTCGAAAATGTTCTTCGAGCGGGCGTTGGAAGCGTACAACCAGGCTTATGGGCTGCGCTATGCGAGCCTGCGATATTTCAACGCCGCGGGGGCGGATGAAAGCGGGGAAACGGGCGAATGTCACGATCCGGAAAGCCATCTGATCCCGCTGGCGCTGGCGGCTGCAGCCGGGGCTGGTCCGCCGCTTCAGATCTTTGGAACAGACTATCCCACTCCGGATGGTACGTGCATACGCGATTACGTACACGTAAACGACTTGGCAGAAGCGCACGTAAAGGCGTTGCAGCATCTGGACGGTGGCGGAGATTGCCTTGCGGCCAACCTGGGCACCGGTGATGGCTACTCTGTGATGGAAGTGGTTGCGATGGTAGAGAAAATTACCGGCAAAAAGGTTCCCCGGCAAATCGTGGGACGTCGTCCGGGAGATCCCCCAGCACTGGTGGCCGACCCTGCGTTAGCGCACGAACGTCTGCAATGGAATGCCCGCCGCTCACTTAGCGATATCGTTTCCACCGCCTGGCAATGGTGGCAACGCAAACCGGCGAACTTAAGCTGTCAACCCAGTCCCGTGAGCAACGCGTGAAGATTCTACTCGTTCATAACACTTACCAGCAGCCCGGCGGCGAGGATGTCGTCTTCAGTCAAGAGCGCCGAATGCTCGAAAATAACGGGCACGAGGTCAGTGTGTATCAGCGGAGTAATTGGGAAGCGAACGAGTATACCGGATTGCGGCAGATCGCCCTGGCGGGAAGAACGGTCTGGGCATCGGACACGCGGCGGGAGTTTCTTCGGCTCCTGAGCGCGCAGAAACCTGAGATCGTGCATGTCCACAATACGTTTCCGATGATCTCGCCCTCGATCTATTCGGCGTGTTCCGAAGCGGAGGTGCCGGTAGTCCAGACATTACACAACTACCGATTGCTTTGCCCCGGGGCTACTTTGTTCCGTGATGGCAAAGTCTGTGAAGAATGCATCACTTTTTCGCTGGTGCGAGGAGTCGAACACGGATGCTATCGACAATCGCGCGGAGCGACGGCCGTCACGGCTGTAATGCTGGCTTTTCATCGCATGCGCGGCACCTGGGAGCGCGATATCGCTTGCTACATTGCGCTAACCGACTTCTCCAAGAGTAAGTTTGTGCAAGGAGGTTTGCCCGCAGAGCGGATTTTCGTCAAGCCGAACTTTGTCGATCCTGATCCTTACGTCCGCAGCGGCAACAGGGACTACGCGCTGTTCGTGGGCAGACTGTCGCCGGAAAAACGAGTCAGCACGGTGCTGCAGGCCTGGAAACTTTTGAATCTTCCCATTCCGATCGAAGTCCTCGGAGGTGGTCCGGACCAAGCGGAATTGGAAGCCCAGGCGGTTCAAGATAACCTCACCAACGTTCACTTCCAGGGTCAAGTGACACGCGAGCGTACCTTGGCAGCGATCAATGGCGCCCGCTTCCTGGTCTTCTCCAGCGAGTGGTACGAGAATTTTCCGGTAACGATCGCCGAGGCCTTTGGCTGCCGGACCCCCGTGATTGCAAGCCGGCTGGGAGCCATGGCTGAGATTGTAGGCGATGGTTATTCCGGCTTACATTTCACCCCCGGCGACCCCGAAGATTTAGCTCGTAAAGTCGAATGGGCGTGGACGCACCCGGATGAAACCCAAGCGATGGGTGAAAATGCCCGCAAAGAATACGAGTCAAAGTACACCGCAGAGAAAAACTATCCCAGGCTCATGGAGATTTACGAGCGCGCCAAGACTCTCGCTTAGCCACTGTCTGTCCGTCCTGAGAAAAGCCTACAACGAAAAAAGCCGCCCCACAAAGGAGGCGGCTTGTCGCTTTATTCTGCGTGCGGCGCTACGGAGTTATCCGAAACACAGCGTCTGCCCAACAACGCGAAGATATTTTTCACCAGCACCCGCGGAGAAATTCCGAGTGCCGATCAGGCCGCAGATTCTGAGCGGAACGGTGCTTGCCACGCGGCCCGGAATAGCCATTCCGTACTCCAATCCATTGGCCCTGACCGCGCGGCTACTCAAGCACCCGTTTGCTTATTTACAGGTAGCAGTGGTTGGCCCAAAAACATCGAGCCGTCCCATGGTGTTGGTAGAGTCTGTAGGATCCATCGTGCCCATAAAAACTCTGCCATTGGCTACGGTCGGCACTACGAACTTTGTCGCGTTTCCCACAGCATCTCGGGTCGGGCATTGGTTATTGTTCCACAACATCGGAAGAGTGCTGGGCTGCGTGACATGCTGTGCGTCGTAGGCATAGAGCACCGAAGGCGCCGGGTGCAGACCTTGGTTCTGGACAGGCCACCCATTTCCCCTGATTGCCCACAAGATAGCCGTGCCGTTATTGTCGCCATTCGAGGAGACCACCGGAACCGTACCAAAACCAAAGGGGATTGAAGAACTGGCCGTTGGGGTTGTGCAGATCGGCCCAGGGACACAGGTCGTGGAGCTGATCTGGTACTTTTGCAAAGGCGTATCATTCGCCACGGAATACAGATTCTGGTCCCAGAAAGCGGCTGTACTGTAAAACTCACTTGCCGTCGCCTGGACAGTTTCATAATTCAAGTCGGTCCCCGAAGAAACCGGACATGTGTTCAGGTTCGGACCATCGTAACCACCCGGATCGGACCGATCCAGCAGGTAGAGGTTTCCGTCTTTCCCATTTGCAAGTGCAAAATCGATGGTGCCTGAGCCAATCCCATTGGGGATCAGCATAATGCCTCCCGACCCGAGGTCGTTGTCCCCAATGTCGTCGCAGTATTGGTTATAAGGAGTGAACGAGGCAGCAACCGTGAGATTGGGTGTTAATTTCACAAAACTATCGCCGTAGTCCGATCCGCCATTCTCGGCATCGAAAGTTCCGTCGCCGGTGGAAAGGTAGATGTAGGTGTTTCCTCCAGTCTGGTCAATCGCAGCCGCCAAACCGGCGCCGCTCATCCATATGCCGCCGCCTTCACCGTTCGGGGTTGTAGTCCAGGCGAGGGGCGCCGTTGAGAGGTTTTGTGCATCGAAGCTGAACACCCAGCCATTCGGGATACTCTGACCGACTACCCCCCCACCATCCATCTCCGAGAAAGCCAGATACAGGGCGCTATCGCCATTGGATTCGATTTTGGGCAACAAAAGCAGACCGGGCCGTTGGATATGACGTTTAGAAATGAATGTGCTCACCCCAATGGTGACGGACGGAATGACCACGGGTCCGTTGAACTTCTCGGCTCCGGTCGCGATGTTCAGAGCGTGCAAGCGGTGCACAAAGCAGGCCAAGCTCTTGGTAGTGGCACAAGCTCCCGTCGTCAATTCCGACCAAGTCACCAAATACATGGTGTTTGTAGTGGTGTCGATCACAGGAGTTCCGAGGATGCCGATGAGCGGGTTAAACGTCCAACACTGTCCACCGCCAACATCCTGGCAGTGAACCGCCTCCTCCCCAGCTTGCAACAGTGAAAAATGAGAGATCACTGCGCAGGTCGAGCTATCTCCGTTGATGAAATAAACCGAGTCATTCATGGTCTCGACGTAAACAGCGTGGTTATAGCCCGGAATGCCTCCGGTCACTACAAGAGGCTGAGCGAAGATTTGCCCATCGATAGAGCCTGCTGCGGTCGAACAGATCTTGCCGAATTGGGTCTTGGTTACGGATGCCTGGGTCAGGGTGGTTTCGGTGGTGTTCAATCCGTCCCGCCAAAGATTGTTCCGCCAGGTAAGAACATTCGTGGTCTGGCCATGGAGCACGCCAGCGCTCAACACCATCAGCGGCAGAATAGAAAGCCATTGGGGAAAATAGCGGAGCTTCATGTTTTCTCCTAATTTGCTCTTACAAACCAAAATCATTGTCTTAAGTTCCGAAGGCTAGCCTGGTTACGATTTCGCGGGGGGGTGCAGGAATTAGTTCCGTCATTCAGGCAAACTCCTGAAATCTCGGCGTTGGTCGTCGCTGACTCATTACTCGTTAGAAGTGTGCTCAGGGGAGGGAACCAACAAGCCGCGATGCCGGTCGGCACCGTAGATTGACCAGATTATAAGTAACGGTTCCGGCGAAATCAAGACCTGGACTGAAAACTAATTTCTCCAGACCTTAGACCCATCCACGCCTTGATTTCTTGTTACAATTGGGCGTGATTCGTCTTGCAGCATTCCGCGAAAACCGCGGCTCAAATGGAAACCGTAGCAGGCGGTCTCTGGATGCTGGGCTTTCGTACGTCCCGCCAATCACGCCTTGCTAAGCCAGCGCAACAAAATCGACCCTTGTGGGTTTGATCGGGGAGGGACTCAGGGTGAAGTGTGTTCAGGAGGTAAAGCGATGCGTTCGAAAATCTGCGCAGTAGGCACAGTTGCGCCTCGAATGCGGCGACTACTGGGATTGGCCCCGGTGGTGCTTGCGGTCTGTTTGCTAACCGCCTGTGGTGGAGCCTCAGCAAAACCGGCCATTACCCCCACCCGTCCGGTGGGACCTCCGGGGTCGATTCCGATCGGATTTTTCGCGGTAAATGACTCAAACCCGGCCGAATCTCCGGCCTTGAGCTACGGAACGATGGGCCATCCCGTACCCTTCGCGTGGGAAAACATCGAGCAGCAGAGCGGGAATTTCGATTTTACCCTTTACGATGGTTTCGCGAAGATTGCGCCGAAGGATGCGAGCGGAACTGCGCTTATGGTCCTGACGTTGGGACTGACTCCGCCGTGGGCATTACTAACCACAGATACGTCGAGTTGTAGAACCAGCGCTACCGGTGCAATTGGTTGTACTGCGCCGCCCAACCCGCAGGATTGGACTAACTTCGTCACCACCCTGATAAATCACTACAACGGAACCACCGCACCTCATATTAAGTACTACGAGATTTGGAACGAGGCCAATCAGGCGCAATCCTGGACTGGAACGTTGGCACAGATGGAGCAACTTGCCGCGGCAGCGTATCCGATCATCAAACAGGACGGCAATTCCCTCGTGGTCGGGCCTTCGCTGACAGGCAATGTACACTCGTCTGGCCCAGGCCAGCCCATTGACTGGCTTGCCAGCTATCTTTCCGCGGGCGGTAGTTCGTTTATGGATGTGGCCTCTTTTCACGGGTTTGTTTATTCCGATAACCAGGTACCGTATCCTTTGCCCACGACCGACTGCGGTGCCGGCGACCCGAATTGCGGCGGATCAATCATGGCACAGGTCAACGCCTATCGCTCAGTTCTTGACGGCGCGGGGATGACCAGCACGCCTTTGTTCAACACTGAAGCCGGTTTCGAAGGCGCTACGATCGACCTGGATACGGGTGCGGCTTGGCTGGCTCAGTATTATGCGCTGCAGGCGGGCATGTACAACAATGACGGGTTGCAGCTTGTTTCCTGGTTTGCTTGGGGTACAGACGATGGTCAACTGGACAATGGTCCCAACCTCACTGAGGTAGGCGCCGCCTATAATCAAGTCTCCAATTGGCTGGTCGCTCGCACTCTGGCCTCGCCATGTTCGAGTAGTGGGACCATCTGGACCTGCACTATAACCGGCACGAATGGCTATCAAGCCGAGATTATTTGGGACGCTTCCAAGTCTTGCCTCGCCGGGATTTGCGCTACTTCCAACCAGCCGGTTGCCGGTATCTTTATCGATTATCAAGACTTAGCTGGGAATTCCACCACCATTAGTAATCAGACGGCCCCGGTAGGGTTGAAGCCCATCCTTCTCGAGAATTAAGAGGAGGAGGCGAGGGTCTAGGGCAAACAATCCATGTTTACAATCGCGGGGGAGTCGCGCAATTCTCCTCTGCCGCGACTCTGCGTCCCTTTCGTACCGAAAAGTGAAATCTCTTCGATCCTAAAGTCGGGGCGAGCCGCCTTTCGGAGAAGGCTTCTCACGCACCCGTCATGAACTCCGAACGTTCAGTAGGGTCTATGTCCGAACGGCAGCTGATTACTAGTCTTCGGGCTAAGAACTTATGGAATCTGTTGAGCACTGAGCGAGAGACGTAGAGTCTTGGGAGAGGTAATGGATGGCTCCCGATTCCTGCCAGGCGGTTGGAACCATAGACTCATGCAGACTCAATCTCGCGCCCATGCCCGGACCCTCCGCGGCGGATGCGAGATCTGGGAGCCTTTGCGCTAGATTGGTATTGACCATTTCTCTTTCTTTCGCGTGTTGTCTCGCCTTCAGCGGTTGCGGCCTTTCAACGGGCGCCAGCAAGAATGTGCCGTCCGGCAACAGTGGCACGGGCACTGCGACTGTTTCCGGAACCATCAGTCCGGCAGCGAATGGCGGGGGCGCAACCGTCAACCTGAGCGGCGCCACCAACGCCACGACCGTTGCCGATGCTTCAGGAACCTATAGCTTTGCAAACCTGGCAAATGGCTCCTATAGCATAACCCCGAGCAAATCCGGTATTGGCTTCAGCCCTGCCGTCCAGGCGGAGACGATGAATGGAGCCAATGTTTCCAGCGTAAATTTCACGGCCAATTCCATTTCTACGCAGAGCTATAGCATTTCCGGAACCATCAGCCCGCCGACGAATGGCAACGGCGCAACGGTCACCCTGAGCGGTGCCGCCAGCGCCAGCACCGTCGCCGATTCGTCGGGAAATTACAGCTTCCCAGACCTGGCGAATGGCTCTTATAGCGTGACCCCTAACAAGTCCGGCTTCGGCTTCAGCCCGAACACTCAAGTGGCGAACCTCAACGGTGTCAATGTCACGAGCATGAACTTCACGGCCAGCAGCACCAGCTCAGGTCCCGGCCTGCCCGCGACATTCTTCGCGGTCAGTGACACTTCCTCGGGAGATCCCCCGAAGATCAGTTATGGCGTGATGGGCCACCCCATTCAGCTGGTTTGGCAAACCAGCGAGCAGTCCAAGGGGGTTTTTGATTTTTCCAACACGGATGCTCTGGCGAGCATTGCCCCTACGGATACGGACGGCACGGTGTTGATAGACCTGGCTCTCGGGATGACCCCACCGTGGGCATTGCCAATTACAGGCACGGCGACCTGTAGAACCGCTGCCGCTGGTTCAATCGGTTGTACCGCTCCACCGGACAACATTCAGGACTGGACCGACTTCATTACCGCCCTGGTGAACCACTACAACGGCATCAACGGGCCTCACATTAAATACTACGAGATCTGGAATGAGGCCGATCCCAACTCGCTTTATTGGACCGGAACGGCAGTCCAGCTGGCGCAACTGGCCGTCGCCGCCTACCCGATCATCAAGCAGGACAGCCATTCTTTTGTGCTCACACCTTCAATGGCGGGCAATGTTTATTCCACGGGACCGTCTTCCACGATGCCTTTCTTTACCGCCTATCTTGCGGCCGGCGGGAGCACGAACGCCGACATTATGGCGTTTCACGGGTTTGTCGCGGACGTGACGCTCGTGCCCTATCCGCTCCCTACTCAGAACTGCACTGCCACCGACCAGACCTGTGGTGGATCAATCACCGCCCAGGTCAGCGCGTACCGGCAGGTACTCGATCAGAACGGCATGACCGGCAAGCCGATCTTCAATACGGAAGGCGGCTTCGAAGGCGCCAGCATACCCGACATGGATACCAAGACTGCCTGGCTGGGTCAGTATTATGCGCTGCAGGCGGGTATGTACAATAGCGCCCAACTGCAGTTTGTGTCTTGGTTCACCTGGGGCGGGGGATCTGAACTGGCCGGGTCACTCGAGACCAACAACCATCAGGCCAGTGAAGTGGGCATTGCTTATAGTCAGGTCTTCAATTGGCTGGTGGATCGCACCGCCTCGCCGTGTTCCAACAGCGGCACACTCTGGACCTGCGCTCTGACTGGCCCCAGTGGCTATCAAGCCGAGATTACCTGGGATGCCTCCCAGACTTGCGCAAACGGGACTTGCACCAGCTCCAACCAAACCGTTGCCAGCACCTACGTCGAATACCGAGACTTAGCTGGAAACTCCACCACCATCAGCAATCAGACCGTGCCGGTGGGATTGAAGCCCATTCTTCTCGAGAACCAGTAAACACAGCTGAGTGGCTCGGTTCAAATCTGAGAGCTGGCGTTCCTGTGTGCCCATCTCATTGCCAGAGCCTGCGATGCTTCATGGCATGGTAGTGGGTCAGTTTGACTCGGGGCGGCTGTGTGGGCACGGGAGATCCCTCGTCCCGCTGGTGAAAACGCGGGACTTCGGGATGACGCCGGAGGGTGCAATGGTTCAAGATTTTCAAATTAAACCACTACCCATGGCATAGTGCGATTGACTGTGGAACCTAAGGATGTACACTGGTCGATACCATGAAAAGAGTATCGGTTCGCAGTGCGCTTGGTTTCTGTTTGGTGGCTTACGGGCTGGTGCCGTGTGTGATTCCCGGGGCATCCGCAATGCGCGTGCGGAGTAGCCAAGCCTCCGAGGCCAAACAGGATTCGCACGTCAATTCAATTTCCAACGCCATTCCCGCAACCTTCTTCGGAATGAACGTGTCTGAAGTGGACGACTATCCTTCACTGCCCTTCGGTACTCTGGGGCATCCGGCCACCTATGCGTGGTCGTGGGTGGAGAGGTCAAAAGGAAACTTCAGGTGGACTATTTTCGATCGCTTTGTGGAGGCTGCACGCAGTCATGGCCTGGTGGATTCCAACGGAGTTATTAACGTAGTTTTAACTCTGGGTCTGACTCCGAGTTGGGCCGATTCAGAGCAGCACAACTGCGAGACTAAATTTGGTCTGCGACAGTGTACCGACCCTCCTGACAACATCGACGACTGGAGGGACTTCATCACGGCGCTAGTGGAGCACTACAACGGCAAGAACGCGCCTCACATCAAATACTATGAGGTCTGGAATGAGGTAACGGCCAGCAACTTTTGGAAAGGCAGCCCAGAGGATCTGGTGAAGCTGGCAGCAGTTGCCTACCCGATTATCCACCGCGATCCCTATGCCATCGTGCTTACTCCCTCCGCAGTGGGAGTTGCCACAAGTGCGGACAGCCAAGCCACGGGCTGGATTGCATCCTATCTTCGCGCGGGGGGATCAAAGTATGCCGACGGCGGCACCTTCCACGGTTATCTCGGCAGGCGCTCGGTGGTGCCGTTTCCCATGCCGGAGCAGGATCAAACGCCCGGGTGCAGTGGAACCAGCAACACCATGTGCGCGGGTTCGATTCTCACTCAGGTTCGCGCTTACCGCAAAGTCTTTGATGAAAATGGTCTTGCAGGCAAGCCAATGTTTAACACCGAAGGCAGTTGGGGACCCGATACCGTCCAGGATCCCGATCTGCAGGCGGCTTGGCTGGCGCGCTACTATCTCCTGCAGGCCGGCTTGGCCAGTGAGGACAATCTTCAGTTCATTTCCTGGTTTTCGTGGGGACGGCCTCGTGGCGACCGAAAGCCTTGGGGTCAGCTCGAAACCGAGAGCGGCTCGTCCAACCAGGCCGGGTTTGCTTATGGGCAGATTCGAAACTGGATCCTAGGCGCCCGAATGGTTCCCTGTATAGCCAAAGGTAGTGTCTGGAGCTGCAGCCTCACGCGGGCAGGCGGGTATGAGGCATTAGCGGTCTGGGACGCGGACCAATCCTGCAACGAGGGTTCTTGCAGCACGACTGTTTATTCTCCCGATCGTCGGTTCACCGTTGTGAGAAACCTAAACGGCGAAAGCGTGAAGATCGGCGCCGGCGGCGTTCGAGTCGGGGCTAAACCCGTCTTGCTCGAGAACAAGTGAAGTGCCCGCAGCCGCCTTTAATTTGCCTTCACGGCTGCGCCAATTCAATAAGCGGCTCTCAATTGAGAGCCAAACTCACAGACTCTACCGGCTTCGATGTTCCAAGTTTCGAAACCAGCTGGCGTTCAACAGAACCCCAGTTTAGAACGTAACTCCATACTTGCCACGGAAAATACGAGTCTGCCAGGTATAGCAATCGCTGGCTGGCACTGAGCAATCGCTGGTGCCAGTTTGATTCGTATTGAAATATTGGCCCAATCCATAGAAAGTCAAATTGTCTGTTGGATCGACCACAGTCGCTGCGTACTGGCCCCAGTGATTTGTATTCTCTTCGTCTGCGGTTCCAGCAATGATGAGAGTGGGCGCGTCGAAGCTGGAGGCATTCCAAGGCAGGACATCAAAAAAGACGGCGGGGTGGGCCTGAACTTCACAACTCGAACAATCGTATCCGGAAACCGTATAGGCGATGCCCAGGTTGCCATTTTTGTCGAGGGCAGCGCTCGGCATGAAGTAGTACAACCAGTTGTCATCATTTGCCAGATCTGGAGGACCGGTCGTGCCACCGCTGTTGACAACGACCGAAGCGGTTCCGCTTGACACCTTAAAAATGTAGTAGCGGATTCCGGTGTTCTGAATCTCGGTACCTTCCATTACGACGTGGGAGGCGGTGAGATATTCGCCATTGGGACCGCTGCCAGAGGAAGACAGATTGTTGTAGGTCAGCCGGTTGGCCATGCGGTCGCCGAGCGAGTCCAAACAAGGCGTGCTGAAGTCCCCGCAGGAGGGGCTGCCGTACGCGCCGATATCGGCAAGGTTCGTGCTCGGCTCCGGAACGCAAACGGTATTGATCTCACGATTTGGACCAGAGGTATCGTAACAACCCGGTGTGTAGGCGTTCACGCTGAGAAAAGTGGGGCCGCTCAGTCCGCTGGTTCCCCATGTGAAGAGGGCTAGCTGGCTGGATGCACATGGGGTGGTCTGGCTGGTGCACAACGTTTTTCCGGTGCCGCCCTGCTGGGCAGTGCTGGGGTTGACAATTGCGAGAAAATATTCCGGCTCACCACTCGGAGGGCCGGTTGGGCTGTCGATATCAGCCACGTCAACCGAGTGGATGAGCGATGGCTGGTCGGCAGGCGGTACCAAATAGGTGTAGCAGGTCATCGGGTTCGAGGCTTGACCCAGTGCCATAGCTGCCCGGTCTAATTGGCACGTTTCGAAGCCGGCTTCGGTAAAGCCACCTACCGGATTCTCCAAATCGAAAGTGACGTAGAAGCCATTCGACCAAGTCCCGATTCTGGGCCAGTCCGGAAAGTAATAATACGTGGTGCCAGTGGTGCAGTTCTTCGAAGTCGGTACACACGGGATCGCCGCATCCATCTTGTATTCGTAGGCGTACCACACCGTGGTTGCGCTGGAAAGATCGCTTTCTGAACTCACTGCCAAGCAAAAGGCATAGTGGGCGATGCCTTCGACCACGTAGGAGACGTGGCGATTGATGACGAATGCGTTGTCCACGTGGTCGTAGATGACCTGAACATTTCCGTTCGTACTCGAGCATTCCGGTTGCGTTGCAGTCGACCAAAGCCTGAAGACGCTGCGGGGCACTGCCGTGCTTCCACCAGCGGTCGTAAAAATAGGATTTCCGGTCGTCTTGTTAAAAGCTTGAATGTACTGACCATTCATCCATTCCAGCACTTGAGCTTTCTTCCCGTTCGCGCTGAGACCCACGGCGATGTTGGCATCCAGATTGAGAGTGCCATCGTAGAACTGGTAGGCCGAGCCGATGTTTTGTTGGGCATCGATCCCTTCGATTTGGTCCGACGACCACGATCCGGTCAGGCACGCCGTGGACTTACAGGTTGGAAAGTTGGTAGCCGTGTTCTCTGCTACCTGGGGTGCAGAGAAAGGGCCGGCGATCACACCCGGCTGACAGTCACCAGACGAGCAGGTTTGAGCGAGCGTGTACATACTCGTGAGCAAGCAGGCGACAACGATGCAGATCTTGCGAGCCGTGGTCCCGATGCGAATCCCCATTTTCTTCCCAACCCCCATGTTCGTTCTCCTAGCCGGGGAATGACCTGAACCATCCGGCAGCGTTCCGCTGCCACCCTGGTCACGTCCGGCGCTGCGATTAAACCACTTCTAGTGCTTCCAACAGCAAGAATTTCGATAGACGACTTTGCGACTAGTGGCGTTTGCTTACCCGGGTCTCTCGTCCGCCGAGGGCCGAGTCGCCGCTATAAAGCTGGTTTTCGAGACTGACTGCACTTTGCGGAATAGCGCGCAAAGGCCCGACAGGGAGGAGTGCCGAATCTGCGATCCATCGGTTGCAATTTTAGTACCACCCAAAGAAAAGGTAAACGGTGCCCTCACAATACCTTAGCGACTGCATTCCGTGCTGCACGGCACCACCGCCGCAAGTTCTTGCACTAGAACAGAACCAAGAATGTTCTGCCTGCTGCTCAATCAACAAGATCCTTCTCAAGCACGAAGTTCTCAAGAACCAAGCCGTCCATCTCGCTTTTCATATAGGTATTGAACGCATTGGCCGGAGTGGTAACAATAGGCTCACCCTTCAAATTAAACGAGGTGTTGAGAATTACCGGAACCCCGGTTGCCTGACCGAAGCGTTCAATCAACTTGTAGTAGCGAGGACTCTGGTCGCGAAACACGGTCTGTAGCCGTCCCGTGCCGTCGACGTGAGTAATTGCCGGCAGCGTCGCGTGGTGATTCTCCCTTACCGGAACCACATAAAGCATGTATCGCGCAGGATGGTGCTGTGTGGCGTGTGGAAGATCGAAGTATTTCTCCGCGCACTCCGCGAGGACGGAAGGAGCGAACGGCCGGTATGGCTCGCGAAACTTGATCTTAGTGTTAACGATATCTTTCATTTCCGGATTGCCCGGATCCGCGATAATGCTGCGCGCGCCCAGAGCACGAGGACCCCATTCGAAGCGTCCGTGGTACCAGCCAATGACCTTCCCTTCCGCCAGCCGTCGCACGACATGATCGAGCAATTGATCCTCGCAGTCGATCCGGCGATGCGGGATATTGTTCTGGGTCAGAAAATCGCTCACTTCTGCGGAGGAGTAGGACTGGCCCCAATACGCGTGATTCATGCAGAAGGTGCGCGGTTTGCCAAGCAGCGTGTTGTAAGCCCACAGGGCTGCGCCCAATGCGCCGCCTCCATCGCCGGCGGCGGGCTGGATATAGATCTCTTCGAATCCCGATTCGCGCAGGATGCGGCTGTTCGCCACACTATTCAGCGCGACGCCACCCGCCATGCACAACCGCTTCAGTCCCGTTCTCTTCTGAAGGGCGGAAGCCATGCCGACGAGCAAGTCTTCGGTAACGCGCTGAATGCTGGCGGCAATATCCGCGTAGTGCTGATTGACTTTGTTCAGTTCTCCGATATTGGAGGGGGGTGTTCCGAAATATTTCGGGAAACCAGTCGATTCCGTGAAAAAGAGCATCTTGGGATCGCGTGGTCTGCCAAAAAGTTCGACGAACTTGTTATTGAAAGTCTTATCCGTGGAGTGATGGAAGCAGAAATAATCCATGTCCAACGAAAACGAGCCGTCCTGATACTGCTTCACCAGCTTCCATACTTTGTCGACGTAGCGGGGCTGACCGTAGGGAGCCATGCCCATGACTTTGTACTCGCCTTCGTTTACCTCAAAGCCGAGGAAAGCGGTGAAGGCGCTGTACAACAGTCCAATCGAGTGCGGAAACTCGATGTGCTGGTCCAACTTGATGTCATTCCCTCGTCCCACACCGGTGGAAGCTGTAACCCACTCGCCCACGCCGTCTACGGTGAGAATGGCGGATTCATCGAATGGAGAGCACAGGTATGCGCTGGCCGCATGAGAAAGATGGTGGTCCGAGAACAGCACTTTTTCTTTCGGTATTCCCAGTTCCGCTTGCAAGGTGCTCCCGACCCAAAGCTTGTCCAGCACCCATGTGATCATGGATTCGCGAAAAACTTTCCACGATTGCGGATAGGTTTGCAGGACCGTAGCCAGGATGCGATCCAGTTTGCGGAAGGGTTTTTCGAAAAATACAACGTAGTCCAGGTCGGATCCCTTTATGCCGCCCGAGTCCAAACAGAATTGAATGGCATTCTTGGGGAAGTCGTAATCGTGCTTCTTGCGCGTAAAGCGCTCTTCTTCCGCGGCCGCAACCAATTGACCATCCTGCAGCAGTACCGCCGCCGCGTCATGGTAGTAACAAGAGATACCCAGAATATTCATACGGTTCTTTCACTGCCTCGTGATGCTGAAGGATGATAATTCTTTGCGTTCATTCGTCGAGCTTGGAGTCGAATTCCGGGAGCAGTTCCGCTTTTCTACGGTTCCACTCCTGCATCAGCTGATTGCGCTCATCATCCGACGCATTCCGAATCACGTTAACATCCAGCGCTGCGTAGGGAATCAGCCCGGCTACAATCGTTTTTGTCGACTCGAGGAATTCAAAGGGAGTGTGGTATTCGAGATAGGCGTTGTCGTCCGTGTTCAACGGACCGGGGAACGCCGCAAGGTACGCGCGGATCTCATCCGGCCCCATTAGCATATAACTCATGAATTGCGCGGCATCGCGAATGTTGATCGATGCCATGTCAGCTTTGATCACCGGATCTTCCATCCGCTGTTCGAGATCTTTATAGTCCACGCTGAAGTTGCCCTGCGTGGCGACGAACAGGCCGTGTCCCCGCACATACCAGAAAGACGCATTGGGGAACACGCTGACAAACGTGCGGAACGCGACATCGAACGACTTCTTCGAAATACGGTACATCGGCATCCACTGGCACACCACCCCGTCCGGACGCAGACGATGTTTGAGAGCTTCGTAGTATTCCTTGGTGTAAAGGTAGCCGACTCCAGATACGCGCGGATGGATCGGATCGGCGGTGATCATGTCGAACTGCTGATTCGACATCGCCATGAAGTTACGGCCGTCATCAATGCGCAGCTTCACCTTTGGGCTGTGAAGAACTCCACCCGACACATCTTCCAGATGACTTTGCGCTTTGACCATTTCCGGACTCAACTCGATGAGCTGAATCTGGTCCAGACCGGGATGCCGGTTGATCGCGCTCAAGGTGATCCCAAGTCCAAGTCCGACCACGGCAACCTCACGCGGGTGAGGATGGAGCAGCAAGGGCAAGTGCGCCTTAAGAATGAAGTGACGACGCTGGGAATAGGTCGTGTCGGCCTCCAGGGTGCCGTTCACCTGCATAATCGTTACGTTTTTGTCTGTCCTGATGATGTCGATGGTGTGGGCAATGCCTTCGCCGTGATAAATAACTTTGGCTTTCTCATTGCCGGCATAATAGAAGTTCGTAACAATCTGCCGCGGTAGCAGGAGGGTGACAATCACAAAGGTGGCAAACAATCCCACGATCGTCACGACCTGCGGATCCTTCAGGGTGGCCCATCCGCGATTCGCTGCGCGGTACAAGAGATAAAGGCCTGTCACCGTGAAAATGCCGCCGATCACCAGCAAGCTCACTCGATTTCCAAACAGCGGCAGCAAAATGAGTCCGCCGAGCAGAGCGCCCACAATGGCGCCCGCGGTGTTCGCCGCATAAACTCTCGCCGTCCCCCGGCCAATGGAGCCAATCCGCGGCGTGCAAATCTTGACGGCAACCGGGAATGTGGCTCCCATCAGAATTGTCGGTATCGCAATCAGGAAACCGGAGACGGCAAACTCTGCCGCCGTGCAGGCAAATCCAAAATGTCCCTTCGAAATCGCCGTAAGCAGCCACAGCAGGTTGCTGAAAAAGCGGGGCACGAAGTAGGTGACGATTCCCAAGAGCGCCACCATCAGCCCGATGGATAATTCCAGAAAGCCGAACAACCGCATCGGGTCGGCGCGCCGGTCGATGACGTCTGCGATTTTCTTGCTCCCAAAATAAATCCCAAAGAGAAAACATGAGAGCATGATCGAGAACGAATAGACGGCTCCGCTGAAGGATTGCGTCAGGATGCGCATCCAGACCACTTCCAGCGCCAGGGCGGCCAAGCCGGATAAGCCGATCCCGATCAGTCCCGCTTTTTCCAGAGTTGAATCGTATCCGGGTTCGATGCTTTGTGATGCCGTCGCCTTCTCCGCGGCACGTTCGACTACATCGCTCTCGACACTGCTAAACAGTCCGAAGGCGAGAGCCAACACGCCGATAATCACATTGATGCAGCAGGCAAATTTGGTCGTAGTTGTGATTCCAATATTCGGCAGGAGCACAAACCCGACGCCCAGGACTCCCGCCAGCGCTCCGAAAGTATTGATCGAATAGAAAAACCCGCTGTATTTCCCGATTCTACGCTGCTGGGCGAACCGCTTTACGACCAAAGGCAACGTCGATCCCATCATGGTGGTAGGAATCAACAGCGTGACCGTCGCCACCAGGATGCGGAACGAGTTGTAGAGCCAGGGCGCGGTGGCGAAGAATGACTGGTAGATCCGGCGATATTCTCCGGAAAACATGTTCAAGAAGTTCGGGAAGAAGAGCGCGTAGAGCCCGATCGAGATTTCGAGAAGGCCGTACCAGACCAGAGGCTTCTTGAGATGATCCGAATACTTCGCCGCCAGCAGGCTGCCGAGCGTAAGGCCACCCATGAAGGCGCTTAGAGTCAGCGCCGCGGAGTATACGTCGCTGCCAAAAAACAAGGACAGGCGACGCATCCATACGACCTCATAGATGAGCGACGAGAAGCCCGAAAAGAAGAACACCACTCCCATCAGGAGCAGCAGCTTGGGCTCACTTGCGTTTTTTTCGACTTGGACTTCGGCTTGCAATTCGACAGTATCGGCAGTTGCCATTCCACTTCCCTGGCAGCCAAATTCTCTGCTGCCGCTTTTTTCCGAGCGCCTCAGAAAAAGAGGCTCTCTTTCCAACCCTGGGCGCACGCTCCCAATGCCCGCGCGCAGGCAAGGCACGTGGTAATCGCGTACGTGGTTTGTTCAGGGGAGGCGGCGAGATGCTGATTCCGCGATTGCGATTCAGATCCCGCTGCCTTGCGGGAGGCTGGCTGGTGCCACGTGGCAACCAGCCCATCCCGTGAACTGCCTATGCCCTAGAAAAGAGTATAGATAAAAGGCGCGATGGCCGAACTCTGCCCCAAGATGATCAACACGGCCATAAGCAGCACCATGGTGACGACGGGAAGCAGCCACCAACGCTTATTCTTGGCGAAGAACGAGAGTAACTCGCCCACGATTCCAAATCGATTTCTTGCGGTCTCGACAAAACCCATAACTTTTCTCCTTAATTTCTGGCTGAAATTATTGCCGTGCTGCTTGTGAACTTGCGCCCGCGTTTCCCAAGACCCATTGCTGCAACTGGTCGGAGACCAGATCATTCGCTTTGGCATTGGGATGATCATCCAGTGGGGTAACCCAAAGTGTTTCTTCCGGCCCGTGATCCTTCAGGCCGTCAATCAAGTCGAGGACTGGAACATTTTCGGAGGCCAAGACATCTTTGATCTTCTGATGGGCCGCCCGGAATGGATAGCTGTCGCCATTGATCTGGTGCAGCTCCGGCAAGATTGCGACCAGGACACTAGCTCCGTCACTCTTGGCCGAACTGGCTAAACTCCTGAGAGCCTGCTTGCAGGCCTGGAATCCCGGCTTATCGTCATTGTAGAGTGACGCATAATATTGCTTCCAGTCCGGACGCTTGCCGGTTCGTCTTAAGATTCCATCAAAGCGGTTCGTCGCGAACGCGATCAGATAGGAACGATCGATCAAGAAGCCCTTTCCTTCTTTAGGTACCGGCTCTGGATCATTGATGAAGAACACCAGGACCACGAGATCGGGATGGAAGGCTCGGCCGAGCGTCTCGTAGTAGGTCACTTCCTGCACCGTGTCGTAATTGCCGACGCCCGTATCCAGGACTTCCACCTTGTCATAGCCCGGAGGCAGGTGGAGATTCAACTTTCGCTCCAGGAACTTCGCCGCGGTATCGCGCTGCTCGACACCCCACCCAAAGGTCGTCGAATCTCCCAACAGCATGATTCGGTAGACGCCTGCGGGTTTCTGGAACGAATATTCGTTATCGCGGAGCCCCTGCGAGTTAATTTTGACATCCACCCCCATCAGGAACGAATGTCCGTTGGGCACATGAGTAAAGCTTAGCTGTGGATTCGCAACCGGACGCTTAAGGCGCACCGCGTACTTCCACATCTCCATGGAAAAATCTTTGCTGTTGTAGAACTCCACGCGCAACACAACTTCGAGGAACAAAGCCATGAGCAACACTGTGAAAATCAGAAGGGCCAACTGGGCAAACAGGCGCGAGCCCGTGCTGGGCTTGGCCTTGACGTTGGAGACGATACTGCCCTCCGATTTTGTATAGGTTGAGGTTTCCAAGATGACTCCCAATAATGGTTTCAGACCGAGTCGACGACTCCTGTACCTGGAGCGACGCCGGGTACTATCCTAGCGAATGATACCTGCCTGGGGCGCAGGCTAGATTGCTCGACGGGGGGACGCACAATTGCGGTTACTGCTTTCGAGCCCACTGCATATCTTCGACTTCCGCCGGGCGATCCAGCCAAGCGGTGGGTCGAGTCTTGATTCGGAGCGGGTCTGCCAAGAGCCGTACCAGTAGGCCGAAGGGCAGAATTGCAACCGAGTAGAGAACCGTGAGCATTACACGAGCTTGGAACGTGCCGATTTTCTTAGCCAGCCGAGTCCAAGCTTGCCAAAAGCGCTTTAAACCTGACCACATCTGTTTCAGCATATTTGATTTTCGAGAGACTGCAAAGAGAAGAAAGCCTCTATTCTGAGTGTATTGTTTTCAACGACTTACGAACCGAAGCGCGTTTCGGCTGAGGTGCCAGGAACCACGGCACAGTCGTGTCATCGCTGCGGAAGAAATTCATCAGCAGATTCGACTCTTTCTCGCTTCCCGCCAGGACGGGGTGAATGCCGTCATCTCTAAGGTCCTGGCAGGTCCAGACCAGACCATCGCTCCTGGGAAGGAGCCCGTTGGCCCAGGTATAAGGTCCCCAAGAAAGCCATGGCGCCCGCACCGGCCCAACCGAGGGATTGTAGTTCAGCGACGGAAGCCCGTTAAGTTGGTCTTCGATCACATTCTTGATCGCAAAAGCCTGCTGGTAAGAGTACGGCTCCGGGTCGGTCGTCCTAATCCCATTGGAGTAGCCCGCGTAGTAGCGGCTCGAAACATAAGTCATCACCAGGTTAGGAAATAAGGTGTGCAGGTTCTGGATATCGACTTCCAATTCAGCCTGGAGTTGGGCGGTTGAATTGGTAAAGGTTCCCGACGGTGGCGAGTCAATGGCCATGAGCCAGACCGCGACGACCTGATTGGCGGAAACTCCAGCTGCTGGAAGTAGAGATGAGATGATCTCGTTCCAGTGTCCATTGTTAGGAGCCTGCAAAATCTTCGCCCCTGCCTGGCTCTGGCCACCATCGACCACCACCAGATTGGGCGAAGTGGAAGGATCGGCGGTCACGTTCGTCACAAATTGCGCAAAAGATATTTGATTGTCGGACTGGCCGATGGAGAGCAAAACGTATTTGCCCGTGGGATCGGGGTTGCCATTTACATCGAGCGGCTGGATGGCTTTAGCTAGATTCACTCCATATGCGTCCTGAGCGGCCGGCCGTACGTTGGTCCCGCCGGGATAGAGTCCGCCCTGTACCCCTTGGTAGGTCCCGGTCCCAAGGTCCGTGATGGGAATGAGGGGATTCAAGGTGGTAGGGTCGTCGTAGGTAATGTTGTTGCAGTTTGCTCCGGTAGGCGCAGCCACCACAACAGTGAAGGATCGACTTAAAACATTTGGCGGCAAATCGGAATCGGTAAGTTGCATGGTGAAAGAGTCATTACCGTCCACTACTGTCGACGCAAGCGAGCCGCTGATGACGCCAGAACTCGGCGAAAACACTAGCCCTGAGGGCAGAGCAGATCCTGACGCAAGACCCCACGTGTAGGGAGGAACACCACCGGCAGCGGCCAAGGTCGCGGAATATGCCGCACCTTGAGTGGCGCTCGGAAGCGTCGGAAAAGTGGTGCCGGCTAGCGAACCGGTGCTTATTGCAGTTCCGGACAACGTGAGACCATTCGGCGGTAACACGTCGTAGTAGACCGTCAAAGTACCGGTGGCTGGACCGACCGCAGTACCGAAAAAGCTTACCTGGACATTAAACGATTTGCCGGGCTTCACCTCGACGTACTTTGAAAAACCCGACACTATAAAGGGAGGAAACGTACGAACGGCTTCGATCTTGAACGGAGCAGCTCCCGTGTTGGAGATGGTTACAGTTTGTGAAGCGCTTGCACTGCCCAGTGGTTGGTTCGCGAAGTTTAGCGACGGAGAACTGAGAGAAGACACGGCACTGGTTGTAACCCCAATACCGGAAAGCGGAACGATGGCGCTGGTTCCGTCCGAGAAGAATACTTGGAATTGACCGCTATAGCTTTGGGCGGCCGTGGGAACGAACCGTAGATCGAAGTTGAGCGTTTGGCCGGGGATCGCTGAGGCAGGCGCCAGGCCATTCGACAAATAAAATACCGGAAACGGCGTCACGCTGACACTCGTGACGGTTATCAGCGTGGAACCAGTGTTTTTGACAGTCACCACACCCCCGGCATAGAGGCCTGCGGTAACGGTGGGAAAGGTGATTGACACCGGCGATACCAATTCCGAAGCAGCGGCAAGAGCGGTCGCCAGCACGGCTAGCGACAATGCCAAGCCGAGACGCGTAAAAGCCGAGCGCACTCGGCGGGGATTGACGTTCGACCCCTGCGACCGCGCATACGCAACGTTGAGAACTTGCGACAACTGGGCAGGAATTCTCATCTTGAGGACCTCATCGTGCCTAAGACTTCTGTCTGGGGGGAGAAAATCTGGCTGTAGCGGCGAACCTACGGAGTATGATGCAGCTCTCGGCGCTTGTCAAGAGCGCGAGACGCGCCAACACTTCACGTTTCAAACGCTGCTGGAGCGCGACCGCCGTATCGCCGCCGCAAGTATTCCGCGTAGCCTAAAAGAACAAAATACTGGATGGGCGGATGGAGAATTATGAGATTCATCACCACCGACCGGGTCGTCACAATGGCAAGCACCGCAACCGACTCGATTGCCAACTGCCGTTCCAGCGACGCCGCCGGGAGAATCCGGAGAAACTTTACCAATATCCACCAAGTTCCCACCAAAGCAATGAGGATCGGGAGTGGCCCCCAAATACCGTTGCCCACCAGCACCTCGATATAGTCACTATGCAGAGGCCCGAATCCTTTTTCACCCAGCTTGGGCCAGATGGCAAAGCCCGCCGCATATGCCCCGAAGCCGGAAAAAGGGCGCTGCTTGAAAACCTGCCACGCAGTTGACCACCACTGGACACGGCCAGTGAGCGACAACATCTGCATCTTGTTCTGTCCCCGCTGCAGGAAGGCTAACAGCGTGCCGCTCGCGCCCGTCCACGCCAACCCCGCCGCCGCCACAACGCCCAAAGCGGCGCTAATTCGCAGGCGATTGGTGAAGAGGAGCACAAGAATAGCCCCTATAAAAAACCCTCCCATGGCAGAGCGGGTCTGAGTGCAAACCATGGTGACAATACCGATCATCAGTACGAAACCGTACCACGCCCGATCGAATTTACGTCCTGCAGCAGGCAACAGTCGGGCAAAAGCAATCACGGCAATAATTGCGCCGAATGTTCCCAGAGCGTTCGAACCCTGGCCGGGAAAGACGCCAGAGATGCGGAATTTGAGAACGCCCGACATATATTCTTCGTCAAACGCGTCCTGGGGCCAGATAGGGGCTTCGATCCACGCAGACGCGACCAAAAGTCCGGTCAGTACCCAAGTCCAATCAAACAGGACTTCATAGGATTCCACAGACTGCACGGTGACCAGGATCGCGGCCAGCAAGATCACGTCGGTCAGGTATTCCAAAGACTTGTAGAGGGTGAAAGGGACATTCACGGACCAGAGGGTCGAGAGTGCGCACATCAGCGCGAAGGCCGCCATCACTCCTACCAGTCCACGAAACAAGGAACTCATCCAGGGCGTGCGGTGGAGCACCAAACGAATGATCAATATGAAAGCGGTTATGCCGACCAAACCCACGCGGTACAACGCAGCCGCATCCAACGGGTTCCGCTGCAACTCTCCCATATCGCGAAGCCGGATGACAAAGCTGCTTGCCAATACGAACAGCCAAAGTGTGTGGTACCAGTGCAGTTTTGGCAACAGCACCCGAAATTTGCTAAAAGCGCGGCCCAAACACCAGAGAAGATAAACGATGAGTGGCGGTACCACTAGAGCGAGGCCAATCACGGCAGGGGTTCCAAAGCGATGGATCAGATTGCTTCCAGCCATGCTGAACGCTATGCCGAGCAGTACCAGGAACACAAAGATCAGAAGGTACCGCATTCTCGCCGGCCACACTTCTGACCTCGCCTGCAACCGGACAGGACGTGAGAGAACATCGTTAGTAGAGATGCGACCGTTCATCGCTTTGCGTTCGGAACTCTATTGGCGCTCGATCGGATCATTGCGAAATCGTCCCGGCGCCGGATTCCAGTGGCTGTGCAGGGCCGCAACCGAAAGCCTACGATCGGATGCGGCCCGGAAAATGGTTCACTTCGTCTGAAGCCTGCAATCAGTTGCAGCCCGCAAACTTGAACGAAGCGATGCGCGTATTCCAAGTCTTGGATCCCTGCTGACTATAGTACTGATTGGTGAACCAGAAAGTACAATCGTCCACGGGATCGATAGACAGGCTGGTATAGCCGCCCCAACTGGTGTTGAAAACCTGGTTGCCCGCGCCTTGAATCACGCTGACCTCCGTTTCCAGTGTGCCCAGAGCGTCTGTCGGAACACGCCCGGTATAGAGGATTGCCGGATACTGAGTGGCGCTGGAAGCGCTGTAGCCAAGGGCGATATCGCCAACGTCATCCTGGGCGATGGTGCCCATCCAACGGCTCGTATTGTCGGGCTCAAACGCACCCCACTGATAGAGAGTTGGTGTAGCGGGAGTGCGGACCTCATACCAACGACTGGCGGAGTACGCGCTTGTCGCCGGGTCTATGGAATGCGTCGCCAGAATGGATTCATAGGTGCCGAAGTTGCGATACGACAGGCGATACATTAGCCGATCGCTCCAACCCTGCAAAAGCGAGGGGGGATAGCAATTTGGCTGAGGCGTACATCCCAAAGGCGGCGTGGCTAATTGGGGGATGCACACGCCACTTCGCCCGGGACAGGCCGGAGTATAGGCCGGAACTGCGACGCTGGTGGGCCCGGTGAACGTCGAGTTTGTTGGAGTTGTGAAATCGACGTGGAATTGCCAGACGTTAAGCGCGCTCTTGCCGAGGTTCATAAAGTAATTCGGTGAACCGGTGGGCGGAGGAGTAGGACCATCCAGATCGGAGGGCAGCAAACTTTCAAAAGTGTTCGGAGGCTGGAAGCAGACCGGCGCCGCGGCAGTGGTCCCAGCGATCATGCTGGTGCGGTCAAAGGCGCAGACCAGCGGGCTCACAAAGGCGTGTGGCGCGGCGGCGCCAAGCAGGTTAAATGACATATAGTAGGCGTCCGGCCACACGCCGAACTTTGGGCTGTCCATCTCGTCATTGTCGACGCAGGTAGGACAGAGCGCGGGCAGTTCATAGGAGTAGTGATTGAAAGCGGGAACCCCACCTTTCAGGTGCGCGGTAAAGTCTGACTTTTGAGAAATGGCCAGGCATAGATAAGTGGGCGAATTAACGGGGTAAATATGCCGCGCCACGATCCAGACCGAGGCCAGTCGATCGTAGAGCACAAGAGTTTGGCCGCCTCCTGTACCTGCGCACGGGGGAGCAGATCCTTTCCACAACCCGTCCGTGGCGTAAGGGCCCCATACCAGAGCGCCAGTAGCTTTGTTCCAAACCGCAAAATTCCCGCTACCTGTACTGCCCGTCACCGTTCCGGTTGCATTTTCGAACTGAACGTATTGGGTGGCGCCGACGGCGCCATTGACATCGGGATTGGCAACCCCATTGAGTATGCTGGCGGCCATACCATCGAAATTAAAAGTGGGCGTAGGAATCTGAGCCGTTGCAGAGGTTGTGCCAAATACCAACCAGGCGCTGAGAACCATCCAACCACAGAGTGAGAAACTGTTTATCTTTTTCATTTATAATCCGTTTCTGACCGCAGAGAGCGCCGGAAGCCTTATTCAGCGAAACTCACTCGCAGGAAGCTTACCGAAACACTACGTCCTGGGAACTCTCCTTGCAGGTCGCGAACCTTCATTTGTTACTGCAGAATCAAGCACTTACAAGCAAAATACAACTTGATCCATGAAATGGTTTTCCACTTGGGGCCAAACAACTTCCTCGCGCTTTTTTCCGCGTAAGGAGGTGAACTTACTAGGGGGCCGAGTTGTCCGGCGCGACTGGCCCCTTGGAGTCGGTCCAATTGGCTGGGCAGAAAGCAGACGGGGGAAACTGGGAGAAATGAAGCCGGTTGCGGGGAGCGCAAACGTGACTCGCATTGTGCGTGACGCACCTGCCGCCAAAACTGACAACGCCGTTGGCTCCGGGGATCATCATCTGAGAGATCGGCAGGGCTGCGCGAACATCAATTCGTGCAGCCCTACCGAGTGGCTTGCGTTCGCTGCGCACCTCTTACAGATGAAAACATCGTGCGACAGCGACGTTTGGAGACGAACTCAATTGAACCTAGGGAACAACCAGTGAAAGAGTAGTGGAATGAGTGATGCTCCCGGTATTGCCAAAGATCGTGATGGGATAGGTTCCGGGAGGCGTGTTCTGGCTGGTGGTGATTGTCAACGCAGAAGTGCCGGAAGTGCTGATCGAGGCTGGCAGAAAGCTGGCCTTTGCACCCGGAATCGAAGAAACACCCGCCACGCTTAAACTAATCGTTCCACCCAGATTTCCGAGAGCCTGACTGGTCACACTAGCCGTGGCAACACTCTTGGAAACAGTCAGAGGACCGACGGTGCTGGGGACAAGTATGTAATCAGGAGTTCCCGGTGAGACTTGACAGGCCGACGGGTTAGCGACAGCAGACCATGCGGAATTCTGATCTTGCCCCGTCATGTTCTGCCAGCCTCCGAAATCGACCTTCGTCCCCACCCTGGGATCCGGCACAGCAAAGGCACTTGTGCTCGTCGCCCACCAGGTATTGTGAGCCGCACTCAGGGTTGACGTGAAGGTTGTCCAATCGGAACCACCCAGAGAGTCATCAAAGACTCGATCGGTGGAAGAGCCGGCTATTTGGTTGTTATTGAAAGTCAGGTTACGTGTTACGAGTTGATAAACCTGGCCTGTTTCCCAATTGGTGACGCTGATCCCACCCAAAACACCGCTCAAAGTGATCTGATTCACACCGTTACCGTAGAAATTATTTCCAGTAAAGGAAATTCCGGTGGAATCGCGAACGACAAGACCTCCTGCGTTGGTCGCGTAGGATGCCAAGTCGTTTGCACAGAGGCTGACCTTGGAAATCGTCATTGGTCCCTCACTCTTTTCCAGCAGGAAACCGTTGACGTTGCCCACCGCAACGACAGAATTCAGGTTCACGTTCGCATTGTCGGTATCAAAGTGCACCGATAATGTCTGGTTGTAAAGAGCTGTGAGGTTCTGAAAGGTTCCATCGTGGTCCAACATGAAATGGAAGGCGGCGGCGTCAAAAGCATAAAAAGCTCCTTGAGCTCCGCGCCAGTTGTTGTAATTTGCGGTATCGGACTGCCACAGGCCATATTTGACCTGATAGGTGGCCATGCCCGCTTGGCCGTTATGATTGCCTATACTGTTTTGAACCGTGAAATTCTGCGGCGTGGTCAGGGATAGACCCGTGGCATTGTTCCACTGAAACGTGTCCGTATCGATGAGGATGTTGTTGGCGTTATTCTCGAAGAAAACAGCGCCATACATACGGCAGGAATTCGCATATTGAAAGGTCAAGCCCCGCAAGACGACATTGGACTCACCGAGATCAGTAAACAGAGTGGGACGTGTGGCCACTTCCACCGTCGCCGTACTCATGTTGGTTCCTGCCGGGGGCCAAACATACAGCGTGGCATTGGCCTCGTCGGGGAAGAAGGTACCGGATTGCATCGCGGCCAGGGCAAGGACCTCCGTCAAAGGCGTGCCGTTCACGATGACCATCTCCTGGCGTAAAACAATATTCTGCTCGGTAGGTCCACGAGTAGTAGCCGCGCATTCGCCCCACTGGTAAGGCCAGGCCTGGGTGTGAATGCTGGAATTACCGCTATACGGTACCCAGCCGGTCCACACATCTGCCCCGGACACGATCACCGTACCGGGAGTGGCGGCGCCGAATGTGATCGGCAGGGAGGTGGTCCTGAAGGTTTTCCCGATTGAAACCGCCTCGCGATAGGTTCCCGGGTTGATGATGACTTTGCTCCCGATGCTTTGGTAGTTATTGTTCAACGCCATTTGTGCAGCTGCACTGATGGTTTTCAACGGCTCGCTCTGGCTTCCGGGATTGCTGTCGGACCCTTTGGTTCCATCGACATAGATGGAAGCGGTTTCCAGACTTTCCTTCACGTTGGCCTGGCACCAAAGAAGTGTAGGTAAGAGAAATATTAGAAATGCGGAGAATTTTTGCGCCGTACGCGAAGCAAACATTGGGGGACCCCTCGCGAAAAAGAATGTGGCGACAAGTTCTGTCTGCCGCCGCACCCCATCCATTCCCGCTCAGGCCGAGTTCCTTGAGGGGTGATGAGGCTATGTGAACGATAGTTGACGTTCACAGTTCGCGAATAGATGCCACTAGGGCATGGGGAGCCGTTAAACTGGCCCATGGAAGGTCCTTCTACAAGTACAATGCCGCCGATCGATACGGCAAACGAAAGGAGTGAACTGACGTAATCTAAAGGTCCGAACCGCACGGTTCGTGGGTGTTCAATTGGAGGGTCGTCCGCCGCATTCTTAGAATGCTGTCACTGACTCCCGGCGACGGGAGGAAGCCACTTGCCTTCTTCCAGCTTCTGCACCATCGCCTCAGCGGCCACTTCGTGTCCTAGAGGAGAGTAGTGATGGTCACAAGGCAGAGAAAAATAGGGCGTCTTCAGATGGTGCAGGTCCCGGTAATTTTGAAAGTAGGGCGCCAGAAAATCCAGGGCGAAATGGTTTCGGCTGGCAATCTCCGACAGCCTATCGTTATATACCTGGGGGTTAAACGTGGCGGGAATTTTACCTTCCTGTTTTGGAAACCAGGAACTCCAATCCAGATCCGTTTCATAAAGCTGCGGGGGCGCCATTATGACCAGCTTTGCACCGTCCTGTTCGACGTCGTTCTTAAGACGCGCTATGACTTTTTCGGTCACGAGCCAGGCGCGGTCCCACTCAGGTGTCGGCCGGTCGGAATAGACCTGCCACGCCAGGTAGATCCCGTCCCATGTATATGGAGTGTAATTCACGAATCGAGCCCAACTCCGTTCCACGTAGTAAGTCAACAGGGAGTGCTCTTCGAGATAAGATCGCAATCCGTTGAAATACCTGGTTTGGACTGGCTGCAACACCAGACTTCCGTCAGGCCCCAGGTTGTAATACGGGCAATACCAGGTGTGAATTCCGTAGCATTTTGGTTGCAGGGTGGAAGAATTGTTCATCACATCGTTGGCCACGAAGGCCAAAATGACGAGATCGGGATGGAATTGCCGTACTTGTTCCCGATATATCAGGTATTCCTGCGTGGTGCCAATGCCTTCCACGCCGAAATTCATAACCTCGACATTCTTGTAGCCTTTCTGTTGCAGCAACTTTTCCATGCGGATATTCATGACCTCATCGGCCTTGACCTGAGGGCCTTCGACCAGTGAATCTCCGAGCAAAGCGATGCGAAATTCACCGGGACTTTTCTCCAGTACACGCTCCCGATCGCGCATGGCCCAACGGTTGATGCTAATTTGTCCCTCAAAGCAGCCGCGCTCGTGTGTCACCTTCTTGTTCGGGATCTCGGCAATCCCGAGCACGGGATCGTACCGGCGAAAAGGAGAGCTTCGGTACGACTTGGAGAACAGCGCAAATACGCGCAACGTCACCTCGCCCAGACACAGAAGCAGAAGGATTGAGAAGGCGAGGCCGATGACAACGAATAAGAACTTCTTTTTGCCGGTGATTTGGGCCGGGCGAACTGGATCAACCGTTTGAACGTTACTCAAAGTCTATTCCTCATGAAAAGGTGACACCCTGGCTGGGAGGTTTTCAGCGATCTTCCGGCTTCGCTATTGCGCCGCTTTTCCCCGCTTGGACAAAACCAGTTGCTCGATGGTCTCCACGCTCTGCAGGTTGTCGTTATTGATCTCCTCGTCCCCGATGCGAACATGGAACTTATCCTCCAGGAACGACACCACGCGAAAGATACTTAGAGAGTCGATAACACCGTTTTCCATAAGCGACTCTTGATCGGTGAAAGAGGAGACCCCTTTGGTATTGGCAATCTCCTGGACGAAGTCGCGAATTTGGCTCTTGATGGTATCGGACTGTTCAACGGTCATGTTTCAACGCCTCCCTTAAAAGTTCTTACAAACCGTGTAAACCGGCAATAATCGTCTTCTGAATTTCCGTGGTTCCGGAATAAATCTTACCCGCGATGGCATCCCGCAGCTCACGCTCGATCTGGCAGTCGTTGAGCGAGGTTCCGTAGATCTGGATGGCATCGAGGCAGGTCTGTACGCAGGCTTCAGCGACATAGGCCTTGCAAATAGCGGCTTCGCGAAGTGGATGCTTGCCCAGACTCTTAAGCCAGGCTGCCTGATAGAGCACCAGACGGGCGGTTTCCAGACGAATTTCCATGTCCGCGATCTTGCTGGAGAACGAGGAGTATTCGCCGCCGGACCTTTTGCGATCCAGCGCGAAGCGGACACAACTCTCGATCAGGCGCTGCATGGTCCCGATCTCGCTGGCGAGGATGCAAATACGTTCCCACTCCATGGATGCCGTAAAGATGGCCGTGCCGGCGCCCTCTTTCCCGAGCACGTTTTCCAAGGGCACTTCGCAATCGACGAAAGCAAGCTCGGCCATCGGTGAAGTGCGCAAACCCATCTTGTGCAGTTTGCGACTAATGTTGAACCCGGATGTGCCTTTGTCGACGATGAATGCTGTGATGCCCCTGGCGCCCTTTGCGGGATCCAGGTTGGCAAAGACAATCACCACGTCGGCTATCGGCGCGTTGGTGATGAAGGTCTTCGAACCGTTGATAATGTAGCGGTCACCCTTCCGCTCCGCGCGCGATCGCAAGCTGAAGGCATCGGATCCGGCGGCAGGCTCCGTCATGGCGTGAATGCCGACGAATTCCCCGCTCGTCAGTTTTGGCAAATAACGGTTTTTCTGTTCTTCGTCCCCAAACATCAGAAACGGGATCTCAGAACTCCACATGTGCGCGTTGATGGAAAAGATCAGTCCGTTATCCCGGCATGCGTACCCCATGGCCTCGAGGGCGCACACGGTGGTCAAAATGTCGGCTCCGCGACCGCCGTATTCTTTCGGGATGGGCAAGCCGTGAATTCCGAACTGAGCGGACTTCCTCCAGCCATCCCAGGAGAACTCTTCGTTCGCCTCGTGCTCGACGAGATCACGGTTCAATTCGGCGCGCGCGAACTGGATTACCGAGTGCCGCAACGCAAGTTGTTCATTTGTCCAGGAAAACTCCACCGATCACCTTTGGTTGCGGGAAATGAGGTTCTGTTGCTAAAGCTGAGGCCGAAAAGAATTCGCCGTCAGATCCCCCAACAGACTGTGCCAGGGGTGTTTCGGGTTGTTCTCCACGTCCGATACCATGCTCTGCATCTTTGCCAGCACCGGCGGAGCGGCGTCGTCGTACACGTCGCCTTGGAGAAGCTTAAGCACGTCTAAACGATACTTCGGTTCGTTGATGAAGTAGGTAAACAACACGTTCAGCCGATAGTAGACGCTGATAAAGTCATACCAGTTCTTGGTTCCGAGGCGGAGCGTATTCTCAAAGGTAGAGAAGCTCTGCCGCGAAAAGTCATTTTTTTCGAGCGCCGCCAGAACATCCCGATGGGCAAAGCGCGCACTATTCAATGCAATACTTACTCCCGTGGAAAAGATCGGGTCGACAAAGCGCCCGGCATCGCCGATGAGAACAAAGCGGTCTCCGGCGAGCTGCTTCATGGCATAACTGTAGTCGCCTTCATCTTTGAACGGGCGCACGCGATCGGCCGCGGCAAGAGCATCGGCGATGGCGGGCCGGCTGCGCACGCAATCCCAGAAGAACTTCTCCCGTTCTTCTTTCGCCTTGGCAAAGTTCTTCTTTTGGGTCACGACGCCAATGCTGGTAACGGTGTCAGTAATCGGAATCTGCCATATCCAGCTGTTGGAGATCGGTAAAAAATGAATGAAGATGTAATCTTCGTGGCTATCGCGCTTGGCGAAGATCTTGCGGTCGTAGTTGTCGAACCAGCTATGGATCGCATACTGGTCAAAAACCGTATCCTTGATTTTCAACTTCAACTGGTTGCCCAGGAAGGTTTGGCGTCCGCTGGCATCGACCACCATCCTTGCGCTCACCCCCATTTCCTTTGCGCCCATATGAAAATGGACCACTGGATGATCAGGGCTGAAATCGACATGGCTTACACGAACTCCTTCGTAGACGGCCGCACCGAGCTTATTCGCATGCTGCAGCAACAACAGATCGAACTTGCCCCGATCCACGTGGTAGGTATAAGTCTTCTCGACCCCTTCCTGCATCCGTTCCTCGAATCGTATGTCGGCATGGCAGTCCGGTGCTAGCCCGTCCCAGTCGTGGTCGTAAGCGCCCTTCCTGTCTTCCGCCGTCCAAACTGCCCCGAACTTGTGCGGAAATTTTGCTTCCTCCATTTGCTCGAGAAAACCTAAATCTCTGAAAACCCGCGTCGACGATGGAACGAGCGACTCTCCGACATGAGGCCGGGGAAACAGCTCCCGCTCGAACACCACACAGTTGACACCGGCTTTCGCCAAGTAGGCGCCCATGGCCGAACCAGCCGGTCCGCCTCCGATGATAGCTACGTCAAAATCCGGTTTTGTGCTGGACAAGTTATCCCCCCAAGAGAAAGTTTGATTTCAGTATTTGACTCAAGATTTCACGCTAGAACTTCGAGATTGCCCAAGTAGATCCTGGCGGAAATTGCATCGCGCAGTTCACGTTCGATTTGATATTCCGTCATGTAGCCGTAGCCGCCATGAATTTGAATCGCATCCAGACAACTTTGGACGCAGGCTTCGCCGAGATACAGCTTGGCCATGGCGGCTTCGCGATACGAATCCTTCCCCTGGCTCTTAAGCCATGCCGCTTTATACAACAGCAAGCGGCTGCTCTCAAGCCTCACTTCCATATCGGAGATCTTGCGTTCGATCGCGGCAAATTTGCCGATCGCTCGCCCGAACTGCTTGCGCTCCCGCGAATACTCCGAGGAAGTCTCCAGCAGGCGCTGCATCGTGCCAGCATAGCTGGCCAGACCGCAGATACGCTCCCATTCCACAGATGCGGCGAGAATTTGTTCTCCCTGTCCTTCGGCGCCGAGTAGGCTCTCCAGTGGGAGTTCGCAATCCAACAGGGACAATTCGGTCATGGGTGAGGTCCGCAAGCCCATTTTACGGAGGCTGCCAGTGACGGTGAGACCGGGCGTTCCCTTTTCCACGAGGAACGCAGAAGTTCCAGTTGGGCCGTCAGCTGACTGCAAATTCGCGAACACGATGATCAGGTTGGCGTCGGTGGCCTGAGTGACAAGAGTCTTGGAGCCATTCAACACGTAGCCACCGCTAAACCGCTGGGCGCGAGTTTGGAAACCCTGTCGAGCCACTCCAGTAACGGATTCAGCCAAGGCCAGAACGCCCAGCCATTCCCCACTCGCCAGTTTCGGCAGATATCGCTTCTTTTGATTTTCCGTGCCGAAAGACAAGAGGGGAATTTCGGAACCCCACATGTGAGCGTTGATCGAGAATAGAAGTCCGTTGTCGCGGCAGCCGTATCCCAGGGCTTCCAACGCACACACAGTCGTCAGAGCATCGCCGCCGCTGCCACCGAACTCCGGGGGAACTGGCAGCCCCTGAATTCCGAATCTGCCGCACTGGCGCCAGCCATCCCAAAAAAAAATCTCCTCTCGGTCGCGTTGAATGACGTCGTCCTGCAGTTCCTCGCGGGCAAAACGGGCTACTTCTTTGCGAAAGGATAATTGCTCGTCAGTCCAGGAAAAATCCACGATTCGTTCCTTTTAATTCAGCTGCGGCTTTTGGAATTCTGATCCGGAGGGGCAGAAGTGCCGGGTTGTCCGGTCGTGTTCACCGAATCCCCCGAACGCCAGGCAAACTTGCGGGGCCGTCCACCCCGCAATTTGATTCGCGCCGGTACGCCCATGATGGTTGTGTCGTCGGGGACGTCAGTAAGCACCACACTGTTGGCGACAACCACCACGTTATTCCCGATCTTCCCATCCCCTATGATCTTGCAGCCTGCCCCAAAGTACACATTGTCGCCAACGCTGCGCACGCCGGACCCGATCAACACTCCGGACTGCACTGTGCAGTTTGCGCCGATTTTCACCGGTGCAATGTTGACGGCGAACGGCGTATGAATTACCAGTCCTGGTCCGATTTCAGCCTCCGGCGAAATGAAGATACCGAGGAATATCTGGACAAATCGCTGCAGGATCAACGCTGGAATCGTCAATAGTTGGCGGACCACCGGAATCTTCAGGTTCACGACCCAGTGGGAGTAGCGATAGCATATGATGGCCGGAGTTTCAAGCCGCAACAGCACCCGCCACCATCCCCGTTCGAGCTTACGGTGGCCCAGGTTTGCTTTGAAATCCGCACGTAAATTGTCAAACATTCAGGAGAAGCCCAACACAATTTCTAAGATGTCTCTTTAGTAGATTTCCGGGAAGGTATCGATGAACTGAACTCACCGTTGCGAGTCTACTACACAGCCGAACTGATTTACTCTGCGGGTTACAGCAGAGGCGCTCGCCGGCGCGCAATCGACCTCAGTCGCCGTCACCCAAGCTATCCACAGAGTCCATCTCCAGAGAATTCAGGAGTGGGCTGCCTTCCGCTACAAGTTCAAGATGCCCGCAATGAGCGCATACGAGCATGGCTTGCCCGGAGCCAGCGCCGCTGGCCATCGGAACAAGGCTGGTGAGGTGATAGCGCTCCAATTTTTGTTTGCATCGGAGACAAAAGACTGGGGACAGCGTGACGCTCGCGGCCGTTTGGGAAACGCTGAAGGCTGGTTTCATGTTTTCCCTCTTGTAGTCGATTATAAACCTTGTAAATTTCAGGCGCTCATGCTGACTTCAGAAGGACCGGCCATGGCACGATTGAGAACTTGCGCCGCACTCCATTTCGTAAGCAGAAAATTATCGATGAATACCGCGTCGATGCCGGAGCAGAAGTAGGTGCGGACTGCATCCTTCGGTCGCACGACTGGACGTTCATCCGGCAGATTAAAGGACGTATTCAGCAGGAGCGGCGCCGGGTTATGTTCGCCAAAACGCATCAGCAGTTCCCAGAAGAGCGGATTCACGCGCTTCTGCACGACGTGCAACCGCACCAAGCCGCCGGGAAGTTCAAGTGCAGCAGGCAGAACGTTGGTCCCGGGCTTCACCGACGCCAGAGAGTTCATCGTGCGGCATAGCGGGGAGGCTTCGAAATAGCGGGCACATTCCTCTTCCGGCACAGCCACCGCAAAGGGACGGAACGACTCGCGATGCTTAACAAAGTCGTTCAGGTTCTCCACGACATAGGGAGCCCATGGGGAGGCCAGGATACTGCGATTCCCTAAAGTCCGCGGGCCAAATTCGGTTGCACCTTGAAACCAGCCTACAATGTTTCCCGCCTGCAATAACTGTACCGCGGTCTCGACCTTGCGGTCAGTGGTGTTTCGCAAGGAGTAACGGGTCTTCGCATTGTCCAGCACATCCTTGACTTCAGGTCGAGCATAAGCTGGTCCCCAGTAAACCGATTCGACTTCCGGCCCCCGCGGCTTGTTCATCTGCTCGTGCCACACCCATGAGGCTGCTCCCAGTGCGCAACCGGCATTGCCCGGAGCAGGAGGTACGTAAATGTTGCCGAAGCCGAATTCCCGCTCCAGTTCGGATATTAAGAGCGTGTTGTGGAACACCCCACCACCCAGACAGATTTTCGAAGCGCCGGTCTTTTTCCGCAG
Organism: Acidobacteriaceae bacterium; assembly: GCA_003168355.1. GTDB lineage: Bacteria > Acidobacteriota > Terriglobia > Terriglobales > Acidobacteriaceae > Sulfotelmatobacter. The sequence continues at coordinate 65,858 of PMSQ01000133.1, forward strand.
AAAAACGAGCAGGTCCCTGACTAATTCTGTAACGGCCGCCTGAAGACTCGCAGCCAGTACGCGTTTGTGCTCTGGAGTAAGCGAGGCCCCCTGGCGTCCAACGTCCATTCGTTCGTAGAAGAACTTTGAAGGTTCAAATGTTCCCGTGAGCTCATGATCGAAATAACGGGAATCGAGGTGTGGAAAAGGACTGCCAGGCCGGCGCAGCATCTTCAAGAACTCATTCTTGAAGATCGGATTACCCTCCATGCCGAGCCATTGCGTCTTGTGCTCCTCGCGATGAGGAACAAAGCCCAACAAGTCAGTAATCCGCGAGTAAACCCAGCCTACGGAATGAGCAACTGAGATGCTCTTCTGAACTCGAATTCGATTCCCTTCGCCAAGAGCAACCATCCCGGACCGGCCATCGCCTTCCCCATCCAACGTGAGGATCAGTGCACGGTCAAAGGGTGAGAGGTAAAAGGCAGTGCTCGCGTGACAAAGGTGGTGGTCCACGGTCACCAGCCTGGTCGAAGTCTTCGCAAACTTTTGCTTCAGGCTGCGCAGCGAAGCCCACTCCCAACTTAGCCTATCCAGCTCCTTCGCCTCCTGGTACGCCGTCGCGAGGGGGGCGGAGGCCAACAGGCGAGCCCGAGACGAAGCACGGCGGGCCCAGGCCCGAGCGGGGCTAGAGGCGACAGCGACTACGTCCAGGTCGCTTCCACTGCGTTGCGCTTTGTCCAGGCAGAATGCGATTGCCGCTTCAGGCATGCTCCGGGGTGTAGTACGTTGAAGTTTTGCATTCTCTATTGCAGCCTCGATTACGCCATCGCGGAGGAGAGCGGCGGCAGAGTCATTCTTGAACGAAGAAATGCCTAGAATCTGCATTCGATACCCCGATTCCGACGACTCACGAGAAAGTCTTGCATTATCCTCAAACCAGCCATAGAAGAATTGCGGTTGCCGAATGGCTCAATCCTTGACCGAAGCGCCGACCAGATTCTCTTTGGGCAACACCGCAGCCTCAGGACGTGCTTTTCCCGCACGGTATCTTCTCAGCAACCAGAGCGGAGCAAAACAATAAATAAACGCCACGGCATGATCGAACGTGCGGAACATCCGGTACAAGATCTGATCGAAGAACTCTTCCAGCAAAAACCAGCCGCTCCCGGAGAGTCTGGCATTTCCTGGGGTGGCTGGCGATTTTTTTTCATATCGCTCATGCCAGGAAGCAATGTAGCGATCGATTTTCCGAAGGACGCGTTCAGAGAGTACTTCGCCCGCGATCTTCTTCTTGTTCTTGGTTGCCTTGATGCCCTCGCTCTTTACCATTTCATGATGAGCGCCGTCGTAAATCGCAGAGCGATCAGCATGCTCGAGCGTCGTCATTCCGGCATGGAGAGGTAGGTTCAGAAAGCTGCAGACCCCAGCCATAACCTCCGCCGGATCGTCCACTAGCGTCTCGTACTGGATTTCGTGCACCAGCACTTGCCGCGTTCGCAGATTTTCAACGCCAGTCTTGAGGTCGTGGCAGCCGCGCAGAGTGCGCAGTATCATTCCGCGCCTGGCAAAGAATGAGTCGTTCCGAGCGGCGCGAACTACGCTGCGGCAGATTTCAACGGGGTTCCTCCAGATTACGATGAACCTGGCATTCGGGAACTGGGCTGCCAGACTTGGCAGCATGTCGAAATAGTTCGGAGACTTGCACCCGCCGATGGCAGCACCGGCGTGTTGCTTCCATGCGATTTCACAAGCCTCACGGAGGCCCGAGACATCCCTGGGAAGCTTATCCAAGTCAAGACGGTGACGGCTGGGCGCGGAGTTCCAAAACTGCCAGCGTTCCGGCCAGTCCATCTTCGCGCGCCGTCCAAGGAAAAGCGGCCACAGCAATGGCAGATCGCCCTCGTACAACAATGCAATCTGCGGATGCTGGTTGAGCAACGCGTAGAAGAGTGACGTTCCAGAACGCCACATGCCGACGACGAATAGCGGCCCCAGATCGGGTTGACCGGCGGACGGTTTTTCCTGCGCTGACATCATGGCTGCACCGGGTCGAAGCCCTGCCGACTCCGCCTTAGTCAGCGGCCGAACTGGTAGTCTCGATAACCTCTGCCTGGGGTGCGATTGCTTTGCGCAATTCGGAAGCAATCCACTTGTAGGTCACGGCCAGTCCTTTTTGCAGTGGAATCGAAGGCTCCCACCCTAACACGCGACGGGTACGGCTGTTTTCACTGTTACGGCCCCGCACGCCCTGCGGTCCAGATAGATTGTGGCGGATATCAAGTCGTTTGCCCGCAATCTCTGCCACCATTGTGACCAGTTGGTTGATGGTCACCAGTTCATCGGTGCCGAGGTTGAGAGCTTCATGGTAGTCGGAGGCCATGATTCGGATCAGACCCTCGACACAATCATCCACATACATGAAGGAACGCGTCTGTTCCCCGTCGCCCCAGATCTCGACCTCGGCCTGGTCCGCGGCCAGAGCAACCTTACGGCACATAGCGGCGGGAGCTTTCTCTTTGCCGCCATCGTAGGTACCGAGTGGACCGTAAACATTATGAAAGCGCACGATGCGAGTTTCGAAGCCATAATCCTTGCGATAGTAGCGACAGAGTTCCTCGGCGAATAACTTCTCCCAGCCATAACCCGGCTCCGGATCGGCGGGATAAGCATCTTCTTCCCTTAAGGGAGCCACGTCTGCGCTCTTCTGCTTGTCCTGGGCGTACACACACGCTGAGGACGAAAACAAAAAGCGCTGTACGCTATTTTGGCGGCTGGCCTCGAGCATGTTGGCGTTGATCAGGATGTTGTTTCGGCTGATCGCAGCGTGGTAGGCCGTAATGTAGCCAATTCCACCCATATCGGCCGCCAGGTTGTAAACCTGGTCGATACCGCCGCGGGTGGCGAGCAGGCAGTTGTCCATCTCACGCAGGTCCAGGACCTCGAACTCGTCTGCCGCACTGGCTTCGTACTCCGGTTCCTTAATATCAGCGCCACGCACCCAGTATCCGTCCTCTTTTAGCCGGCGAACCAAGTGATGTCCAATGAAACCGCCTGCACCCGTGACCAATACACGCTTTCTCTCATTCATAGTCTTTTTTCCTTTGGACTTCGTGTTTGCTACTGCTCGAACTAAACTTTCAAGATCGCCGCGCCGGCCGCTGAGTTGCCGAACCTGCCTGTCGTATAGCGAGGTTTCTCCAATAAAACTCAGTCGAATCTACGCACATTCAGCAGCTCCAGGCCCACGTTCCAAACAAACATGGGGCCGCGAACCAGATAGCGTCGCCACAATCGGCGAGGCTCAACCAAGAGGCGGAAAAGCCATTCCAGACCGTTTTCCCGCATCCACGCAGGAGCCTGCACCAGCCGGCCTGTGTTGAGATCAAAAGCGGCACCCACACCAACCACAACGGGGACTGTGAGCTTGTTTCGATGCTGGTACATCCAGCTTTCTTGTTTCGGGGTACTCAGGCCAATCCACAGGAGATCGGGACGAGCAGCCTCAATTATGGCAATCGCTTCCCGGTCCTCTTCCGGCGTCAACGGTCGAAACGGCGGCGAAAATGTTCCGGCAACTCGAATTCCGTATCTACTTTGCATTTCAGCCGCTAAGCGTTCCGGCACGTCCGGAGCGCCGCCGTAGAAAAAATGTCGATACCGGGAGCCCGTATCACGGCAGAAGCTTGCCATGAGCTCAGGACCGTAAACCCGCCGCTGCATCTTATGACCATGCCAGCGCCCCAGCCAGACCAGAGGCATTCCATCGCATACGACTAGCGAAGCTGTATTGAGAGTCGTTCGAAATTCCGGGCTGCCCGCTGCCTCAGAGATTCCATGCATTCCAGTCACCGCGACATAGTGAGAGCTGCTGCGGCTGTGAATCCAGCTTTCCAGGATCTCGATCGTGTCTGGAATCTGGACTGCATGGACACTGACACCCAGGACCTTAAATTGCGCGATCTCCGTGGCCTCTGAGCCCTGAACAGTATTTTCCATGAGATCTAATCCAATAGCCTCGGCACCGTACAGTAGCGAACCGGACTAAGCGGCTGCTTTGAGCCGCAGAAAATCACGCACTGATAACGGCGTCGACCGGCTCCGCATCGAGCGGATAACCCATCTGTGTCACCATATCGCCGATCCGTTCCCGGAAGAAACCTACCTGCGATGAGCTGAGATTGGCGCGCCACCCACCGACGGATCCGCTGCGAATGAACTGGCCTCGTTTGGAGGCGCGCTGCGGCGCTTCCTTCTCCTTGGCTTTCATTCGTTCGACCGTGTTGTCCGCGATAGCCCGGCGAATGCGATTCTCATCCGGCGTCAATCCCAGGAATGCGGCAATCTGAGAGATCGTCCGGACCGTGTCGGTGCGAAGATTCTCAAAGCGAAGCACGAGCAACTGTTCTTTGCTGAGTGGCGCAGCCAACCAGCTTTCCACGTGCGCCCGCCACGATGCAAATGGATTAACGCCCTCATTCAGGAACCGCTTCAGGTAGTCGTCAAGGTTCTCGTCAACCAGCCCTAATGCGGTTTGATAGGCATATTCGGAGAGAGCTACGTCTCGCGGATCACGCACCAGATACACCGCCTTGCGATACTCGGACTGATAGACCTCGTGAGTCTTTATAAGGCGCGCTCCACCGGGCAGGAGCGGTAATCCGAATCGCTGCAATTTAATGTCGGGAATGGCCTGATTCACAGTACTAAAGCCCGAAGACTCCCCGAGGAGGGACTCGAACAACATGAAGCGCAGCCATGTGCTGCCCGACCGTGGATAGGAGCCGAGAAACACGTCATTCGGTTGCAAGCTTTTGTGACGAAGCCAAACCAAGGGAGCTCGCAGCGGGCTGCTAGCCATGGTGTGCCGCAATTTGCGAAGCAACGGCATATATGAGCGTCTCTATCTTCCTGGGGAGCAATTCAGGCGTGCTGTACGGTTAGCCATTCAAGGGGCTAGCCAAGTCGCAGCTTCGCCGTCTGAGTCACATTTGTGGCTTTAAAGTTCACTTTTCCTCGTAAATCCACTCTCAGGTTGATGCCCTACGACTCCAGGACAGCACCCCTTTATACATCCATCCGGCCAAACCCGGGAACACATCTCCCAACGGAGAGATTCGATAAGCTCTTGAAAACCAAGGACGTCGTCGCATTCAACGTCTCGCCAGGTTCCACTAGCCGGGTGGAAAGTATGCACGTCTGTGCGTGTTCGTTTTTGAATCCTCAGGAAACAATTCTTGACTATAGGGGGGTAGCTCTGAGAAGCAGCGCAATAAGCTTGTACACATATTATCAGGCGGCCCGACTTCTGCAAGGTGCCAGTCTTCTCAGGGTAGAAAGTCTCTATTGCGCTCTGGAAGGCAGTTTGGCGATCAAACCCGAGAGAAACCAGTCAGATATGGAAGGGCAGCCCTATCCGGGAAGATGGTGACGTAACGCCTCGGCCACCAAGTTGACATTCGGCTCAGTGAACATGGAAGGATGATCCCCGGGAATGCGCTGGAATTCTATGCCGCCCTCCACTCGATCGACCCATCCTAATTTGAAATCAAAATACGGACCCGCCGGCCAGTCGCTGGATTGCAGCAGAACTATTTTCCCAGGATAAGTCTGCGGTTCATAACGATGGAAGGCAGGGTGAACAATCGAATCCGTATTGCGCAGTCGGTCGCTGCGATCCGACATTAATTGCCAGGTAAGACGCTCGATCTTGCGGCGCGCCTCGTCGAGGCGGTCCAGAACATAGGCGGGCGTTTGCAGTGCGTCCATTTGCAAGAGATTGGACAAATGATATTTAATTCGCTGGGAATAGCGTCCATCTGCCCAGGGCTTCTTGTAGTAGGCGTTGTTATGCCCATCGAACATCGCCAGTAGAGCGACTTCTTCCCCGCCCTGCTGCAACTGCCTCGCTACCTCGTAAGCGAGCACAGCATTCACGCAGAGTCCCGCCAGGTAATACGGCCCGCGCGGTTGTGCCTCCCGAAGGGCGCGGATAAGCAAGCCGGCAATGTCCTCCATGCGATAGGGAACAGGGAGTCTGGCCCCGTCCGCGAAGGGCAAATCCAGACCGAGGAAGGGCTGCTCCGGGCCCAACTTCCGGGCCAACAAACGGAACCGCGGACCGCCGCGAATCCAAAATAAAGGCGGCCGTGAGCCCTTAGGTTGAATGGGCACGATGGCGCGGTCGCGCAGGCTCTGTCCGGCGGTCTGCAGCGATTCCGCCATCTGCTCAATCGTTGGACACTGGAATATGAAGGCGAGTGAAAGCATACGTCCGAATTCTCGCTCGATATTCGCCAACAGCTTCGCCGCGAGGAGGGAATGTCCGCCTTGCTCAAAAAAGTCCTGCGTGACATCCATGCTGTCGGTTTTCAGAATGCGCTGCCAGATTGCAAGCAGGCGTTCCTCAACCTCGTTCCTGGGCGTGCTGATGCTTCGCTCAGGACGGGCGCCAACAGACTCCGAATCCAGCAGCCGCTGACGGTCGACTTTGCCATTGGGAGTAAGTGGGAGAGAACTTGGAAAATGGAACGATGCCGGAATCATGTAGGCTGGTAACCGGCTCTGCAAGAACCTCCGCTGCTCGTCGCCGGAGCTCATGGAATTCTCGCGAGTTACTACAAAAGCGGTCAGTTTCAGATCACCCGATCCATTGTTCTGGGCAATGACCACAGCTTCCCGCACCTCGGGATGCTGCCGCAATGCGGCTTCGATTTCCCCGAGCTCAATCCGGAGGCCGTGAACCTTAACCTGCTGATCCATACGGCCCAAAAACTCCAGGATTCCATCGCGTCGATAGCGAACCAGGTCTCCGGTTCGGTACAATCTTGCGCTGGAATCATTGTTGAACGGATTGGCGACAAAACTGGTTCGCGTCAGATCCGGACGATTTAGATATCCCGCGGTAACCCCGCCCCCGCCGATGAAGAGTTCGCCGGAGATCCCTGCCGCTACGGGTTGAAAGTGGCCATCCAGTACGTACACCTGCGTGTTGGCAATCGGTCTGCCGATTGGCACCGAATCGTCCGCTTCTCCCGGCTCGCACTCGTACACGGTGCTCCAGACAGTTGCTTCGGTCGGACCGTATTCATTGAACAAGGAAGCCTGCGGCAGGATGCGGTAATGAGAATTGACCAACTGCCGGGGGCACGCCTCGCCAGCTACGATCACCGTCCGCAATGAGGCGAGCTGCGCTGTTAAAGCGTGGTCCAACAGTTCCGCGTAAAGACTTGGGAAACACAACATCTGAGATATGTCGTGGCCTGAAATCAGCACGGCCAATTGCTCCGGTTGCCAGCGAAAATCCTCGTTGGGGATAACCAGAGTTCCTCCCGTAGATAAACAATGAAAGATGCCCGCGACGGAGCTGTCGAAGGCATAGGAGGAGAGCAGCAGAAAATTGCCCTTCGATTCACCGTATTGATGGGACCGAGCCTGGTTGGAGTGCGCCAAATTGCCGTGGGTGACCAGCACTCCTTTCGGAACGCCGGTCGAACCCGAGGTATATATGATGTAGGCGAGATTTTCGAGGCTTATCGCGCAGCGAGTTGGGGCTGGGCCGTCTTCCTTGCGCTCGAGCGAATCCAGAAAAACGGTCGGAATGTCGCACGCCAACGTGTCGGCGAATCGCGATTGGGTCAGCAGCGCTTTCGGTTTGCAATCCGATAGGATGAACTCGATCCGCTCTCGCGGGTAGGTCGGATCCAAAGGAACATACGCTCCACCCGCTTTCAAGATACCGAGAATTCCGGCAATCATTTCCACTGAACGCTCGACACGAATCGCTACAGGGACGTCCGGCCCGACGCCAAACTTCCGTAGGATCTCAGCCACCCGGTTCGCCTGCGCATCCAGTTCCGCATAGGTGAGCTGCCGAGTTCCGCACTGAACTGCAACTGCATTCCCCAGTTTTCTGGCTTGCTCCTCAATCACTTCGTGTACGGGGACTTGAGCCTGCGATCTTGCGGTGTCATTCCAATCGACCAGAATCTGCCAGCGCTCCGATTCCGTCAAAAATGGAAGTTCACTGATCCTTTGTTGCGGATGCTCGCAGGCTGATGCCAGCAACGTGCTCCAGTGTCCAACCATTCGCTGCACAGTCGCGGCATCGAACAGATCGGTGTTGTAGGTAATGGGCCCGAAAATCTCATTCCCGCGATCATCCGCGACGATCAGCAAATCGAGCTCCGACCCTCCGTTGGATACTTCGTCAGTCACCAGGTTCCATCCGGAAACAGAGTGCAACTGCGGTTGCTGGGAGAGAATGACTTGAAACAAGGGATTACGGCCCGGATCGTGTCTCGGCCCAACTTCCTTGACCACCTGGACAAACGGCACGTTCTGGTGAGCCAGCGCATCAAAAACAACTTTTCGCACTCGAGCCTGCAACTCGCGGAATGTCGGATCTCCAGTGAGATCGATGCGCAACGCCAGAGGGTTAACAAAGTAGCCCATCATCTGCTCGAGTTCGGCTCTGTCCCGGCCCGACGTAAGGCAGCCCACCACCAGATCATTTTGGCTGGTGTATCGGTGTAGAAGCGCAACCAGCCCGGCGAGAAGGGTTACGTAGACGGTTACTCCCGCTTGCTGACTGGAGACCCTGATCCTTTGAGCAACGTCAACCGGCAGCACAAATCGTTCGACTGCTCCCCGGTGGGATTCGACGATCGGGCGTGGACGATCATTCGGCCACTGACACGACGGAAGCTCGCCACCGAGCTGTTGTCGCCAATACCCCAGGTCGCTGGACCACACTTCAGGCGAAAGTTTCTTGCGTTGCCAGTAGGCGAAATCTGCATACTGCAAGGTAGGTTCCGGCAGAGGCGATGGTTTTCCGGCGGAAAAAGCTTCGTAGAGTTTTTCCAGTTCCGGAAGCAAGATCTCGTAGGCAGTAACTCCGTCAAAAACAAGATGATGAAACGTCATGTATAGACGATGGTGCTGGTCATCGAAAGAAATCAGCAAGGCCCTTAGCAAGGGTCCCGTCTTCAGGTCGAAGGGCCGTCGTACATCCTCGGTGGCCAGGCGCAGCGCTTCCCGTTCGCGCTCCGCCTCTGGCAGGGCACTCAGGTTTATGACTTTCCACGGGAATTGTTTTAGCGCCGGCTGAACGATCTGGACGGGCTCGTCGCGAATCACATCGAACGTCGTTCGCCATATTTCGTGACGACGAATCATTTCGAGTAGACAGCGCTCCAGAACAGCGACGTCCAGAGAGCCCCGACGATAGATCGTCATTGCCTGGTTATAGAACGGAATGTCACACGCCATCTGGGCGTGCAGCCAGACCTGTTGCTGGCTGAAAGAGACAGGAGCGGGTTCTTGCGATGGCCGCGGCCCAATTTCCGCCGGCTCCACTTTGTTTCCGAACTCACTGACATACTTCATGACCAGGGCGCGCTGAAGTTCAGAAACAGTCGCGGTTTCGGACTGGGTGCGCGCGCCGCCTTGATTGTTTTCTGTTTCGGCCATGGGATTACGAGGGAAGATCGATGACAGATCCTTAGGATAAACGAATTTCGGAGACTCGCCGCGACGGATTCAGTGTGAGCTGTTGCAATAACGCCTGAAGATCTGAAATTGTTCGAGTTATTTCGGGCAGCTCAAAAAGATCCGGGTCGAATTGAACACGGCCCATAATATGTTGCGGTCGATCGATGAATGCGAGATAAAGGTCCCAGGGGGAGCCGCCGCTGTCCACGTCCATGCTTGTAACACTCCAGTTCAAATCCAGACTGGGCATCGGGGGCTGCAGAGAAATAGCGGCGCTGAAGAACGGACTAGGGCCGGGAATCTGCTCATGGGTAAGCGTTCTCGCGAGATCTTCGATGGGCACATCGGCATTGAGCATTGCATTGGATAGCACCATGCGAGACTGCGCGAGTAGTTCGAGGAAAGTGGGATCGCCTGCAAAATCAAAACGCAGAGCCACCGGGTTAAGAAAATACCCCAATAAGTTCAGGACTTCGCTTTGGTTTCGGCCCGATGAAGCCAGCGTACCTAGAATGATCTGCTCCTGGTTTGTGCGCTGTTGGATCAGAGTGGCAAATCCTGCCAACAAAACAAAGAACAGAGTGCTATTTTCTTGTTTCGCGAACGCCCGCAAGGTCTCGCTCAACCGGCCGGGAAAGGTAAATGAATGAGTCACTCCGCGGTAGATTCTCTTTTGCCCACGTGACTTGCCGCCCGGCAATTCCGTGATCGGCGGTCGACCTCCGAGTTGCTCTTGCCAATAGGCTATCTGGCTGGCAAGTCCTGCCTGGCTGGCTTCTCGTTGCCAACTGGCGAAGTCGCCATACTGGATCGGCAACTCCGGAAGAGGCGAGCAATTGCCTGCCGCGTATGCCTGGTAGAGGGTTGCCAACTCTGAGGGAAAAAGTTGATAGGCAGATACCCCGTCGAGAAGCATCAGATGGGCAACCAGAAAAAGCCGATGCTCCTCTTCGCCCATTCTTATCAGGGTTGGCCGAAGCGGAGGCTCACTCTCCAATGCAAACCGCCGGCGCGCGTCCTGGCCGATGAGAGCGATGGCTTGCGCCTCGCGATCGGCCTCCGGAAGATCGCGTAAGTCGATGCTCCGCAAATGGAGCGGCGCAGCTGGCTGGACGATTTGTACCGGTTCTCCTGCTCGCGTTTCAAAAGTGGTTCGCCAAATCTCATGGCGTCTAACGATCTCGCTCAAACCACGCTCCAGGGCAACCCGGTCGAGCGGGCCAATCATGCGAAGCATGACACACTCGTTATATAACGGTGCAATCTCTGGATTCTGCGTTTCACGCCGCCATAGCTGTTCCTGCATCAAGGAGAGCGGCGCTATGGCTCCGGGGCTTCGGCGCACAATCGGTGAGGGACAATGCTGAGCCGTTTGCGGGTGCGCCTGCAAATACGCCTTTAGCAATTCCTGGCGCTTCTGCTCCGCGAGTACAGTATCGAACATGTTCTAGGAATTTCTTCTGCTTCGGTAGGGAGCGGCTAACTACATCTCTATGAGTCGGCTCTACGCCCGGTTGCATTGGGCCCGGAAGCCACAAGTTGGCCTAATTCGCCATTGCTGCAATAGTGGACTCCATCTCGTCCGCTCACATAATCCAACATCTCTTCCAACTCACGCCAGCCATTCTCATCTTTCATTTCCCAGGAGTGGCCAAGAAGGTGCCAAGCTCCCCCTTCTTGCAGTGCGCGGTCGAATAACGCTTTCCCGAGTTGCACCCAGTTCGTCGATCTCCCGATGACCATCGCAGATTTTGCCAACGCCAGTATTTCACCACGCCGGATCAGATTCCTGCCGTAGTCCCTCCAGCGGTGGGGATAGGCCTGAATTGTAACTGGCATCTCAAAAGGCGGAAAGTCGCAGGCGAAGGAAAGCATCCGCACTCCTCGGGCACAGCGGAAGCCGGCTTTCCTGACCTCACTGACAACTTCGGCATTGAAGCGGCCTCTCGGATACGCAAACGAACTCACTTCCCTGCCCAATATGGCTTCCAAAGAACGCTTGCAGTCCCCGACTTCACGGCGCACGCTGCCCGAATCAATATCAGTCAGAATCGGATGGTTTACGGTGTGGCCACCGATTTCGAAGCCGGCGTTCGCTAGCTCGCGCAGATCCGTAACCGACATATTTGAATTGTTTCCTAAGCTGCCACTTGGAACATAAAACGTTCCAGGCAACTTTCTTAGGGTCAACAGTTCGGCAATTTTGAGATCACGGCGGTCGCCATCATCCCAACTGGTGGTGACCACAACCATATTTCTTGACGTGGCAGGGCCCGGGTTGGGGTTCGAGAACATCCCGGAAGGGTCGCGATCCCGGCTCGCACCAGGCGACAATTCGCTTTTGGATTCGGTGGATTTCATAAACACCATCACCGGGCCGGCAAAGGCACCTCGACATTCACTTCCCTGGCTTTCAATGCGGCAAACTTGCGGCTGGCAAGCATGAAGGCCACGATCATGTAAAGCAGGTTTGCCAGAACGATACTCCAGACGACGCCGCGCAGACCGAAGTATCGCGTCGCGGGAATACCAAAGATGATCGCAATCACGCTGGCTGCGCCGTTCGCAAAGAACAGAGATCGGGGAGATTCCATTGCCCGCAGCAAAATTGCCGGCCCCAGGGCTGCGCTCCACAGAATGCTTTCCAGCGCAAAAAGCGGAATCAAATAGGAAGATTCGGTGTACTTGCCGGCATAAACGAAATGAAACACCGGCTGGCGCAGCGGAATCAGCACAGCCCAGTATGCGACTCCACCGGCGACGAAAAGCAATGTCAGCTTGCGGCTCAGAACCGAAGCTGCGTGACTGCCCTCCTCGCTTTGCACGCGCGCCGCATAAGGCAAAACGAGCATCGAAAGTGCGGCCAGCGTCTGCAGCAGAGGAGCCGCGAAGTTCATGACGGCGCGCAGCTCACCCGCCGCTGCCATTCCAGAGAAACTGCTGACCAATGGAATGTAAACGTAATTCGGGATCCAGCCGACGACGCAGGCTCCGAATGCCCACTTGCCGTATTCCCAATGTTTTGCGCAAACATTCCGCAGCCGCGGGTGGCTCGTCGCCGGCTCCAGCTTTGCATTCAACTGAAAAAACATCACGATACCACTCACCAAGGATGCAAGAGCCATCACCAGATAGGCCGTGAAGGACGTCAACCATCCGCGCCTATACACCATGAAAACCGCTGAGGTGACCAGGACACAGTAGAAAATTGATCCGAAAGCCGCGGGTGCAGGAGACATCTTCAGATAGAAACTTCGGCGCCCCAGTGCATGAATGAGGATGAATGGAGTTGCGATCGTCAAGCCGGCGAACGCCGCCGCGGATGCCGGAGAGTGCCACCAGACCAGCGCTACCACTGCTGTCCCACCCAATAGGAAGCAGACGACAAAGGAAAGTGTCCAATGGAGCCAGACGGTGGCCTTTAGATAACCGCGAAGATTATCGCGGTAGGTGGTTCCGGAAAACACGGAGAGCGGCTCCAGCAGCAGGGCCTGATAAAGAAAAGCGACCAGAATAAAAATGCTGAAGGCCAAGGCATACGCGCCATACTCGGCGGGTGCGAGCCAACGAGCGAGCAGGACTCCCAGCAAGAAATTCGAGCCGGAAATGAGACCATAATCAACGATCGCAAGTCCACCCTTCCCGACCCAGGGAAGGATCCGTTTAAGGTTGAACTGCCGGACCGGCACCGACGTAGGCGGATCACAAACCGTCGTTGTGCTCTCTTGCGAACTGACTGCGGACACTTCGCGATTCCCCAATTTATAGGCCTTTATGAAAATCTTTTTGATTTTTGTGGACTGGGCTGAAAGGGCACGGATGACAGGGCTGTAAGAAAGGTATCAAACGCCATGTGGAAGGGGCAAGTCTCATCGCATAACGCAGGAACAAATAATGAGACTTCAGTGCGTGGTCATGTCGAAATGCAGGCCGTCGCAGCAGCCGGGCCAGTTTGCCCGGATGCCGTGTGCTGCTCCACTGGTGTCACGAACCGGTTTTTCAGATGTGGGTGCTGCGCCTTCTCCAACGATGCGCGAAGCTGCTGTGCGAGCACGCCGACCATGGGCTCTCTCATGATGGCGCCGTGATCACCGTCGATTTCCTGAATTTCGACTCCTGCTGCCGCCCAGTTGGCCCAGTCGGCCTCCGGGTTATCCAATCCGCGTAATGCTTTTTCGCTGGCGCGAAACCAGGTGGCGGCCCCGCAATACACTTCGGGTTGGTACACGGCTTCAGCATGGGCCAGGCTCTTGTGAATCTGCTTCAGCGCCTTGGGCAGAAAAAGAGCATCGAATCTCCTGCGCAGTCCTCGACGATACTTCTTGAGCTTGCCCGCCACATATGCGGACTGTTGTTCCCAAGGCAACGTCAGCAGCGTGCTTAGCAAAACCGCTTTGGATTTCGCTTTGCCAGGATAAGTATCGAGCAGCGCTAGCAACCCGATCTCCTGGCCATCCCCTTGGAGTTGGCGCGCCATCTCGAACGCGACCAGTCCGCCGAAGGAATATCCTCCGATATAGTACGGGCCCTCGGGCTGAAACTTGCGCATCTCACCGATGTAGCGCGCGGCCATCTGCTCGACGCTGCTCAGAACAGGCATCTCGCCGTTGATCCCCTGTGGCTGGATTCCATAAAAAGGCTGGTCAGGAGCCATATGTCGCGCCAGTTCTTGAAAACGCAATACCGCTCCGCCAAGTCCGTGGACGCAGAAAAAGGGTGGTCGCGTGCCTTGCGGTTGGATCGGGACTATTAATGAAGTCCCGAGAGTCGATTGCTGCTGCCGCAGAATCGCTGCGAACTGCTCGATTGTGGGTGCCTCGAATAAAGCAGCCAGTGGCACGGTGCGGCGAAAGTCTCGCTCGATGCGGCGCATAAGACGCACCGCCAGCAACGAATGTCCACCAAGTTCGAAGAAGTTATCCCGAATTCCAATCGGACGCCTTCCCAGAATCTCTTCCCAGATACCTGCAAGTTGCGTTTCGACGGGGTCGCTTGGCGGAGCGTAGTCACTGGCAGGCGGCTGCGACGCTGGCGGAACCGGTAACGCACGGCGATCGATCTTGCCATTGGGCGTTAATGGCAACGCATCAAGCAGAACAAAATCAGACGGAACCATGTAGTCCGGCAGTTGCTTTTTCAGGAAATCGCGCAATTCAGACGCCGCGGGAGTTGAGCCAGGCAAAGGCACAAGGTAAGCCACCAGGCGTTTGCTGTTCACGCCTTCTTCCCTTGCAATCACTACCGCTCCGCGAACCGATGAATGTCGTGCTAGTGCGGCTTCGATCTCGCCCAGTTCCACGCGAAACCCACGGATCTTAACCTGAAAATCGCGACGGCCGAGGAACTCGATGCTTCCGTCCGGAAGATAGCGAGCCAGATCCCCAGTCTTGTAGAGGCGAGCGTCGGGATGAGCCGCAAATGGATCGAGCAGGAACTTTTCTGCCGTCAACTCGGGACGGTTCAGGTATCCGCGTGCCACGCCCACACCGCCAATGTGCAGCTCTCCGGGAACGCCTACGGGAACTGGCTGCAGGTTGCGGTCAAGAATATAGGTACGGACGTTGTCGATCGGCTTTCCGATAGGCAAAGGATTCGGAACTTCGCTTGAAACAGGTTCGTATGCGGTAGCGATTACGCTGGCCTCGGTGGGACCATAGGTATTGATCCAACGTACGCCCGGCGCGGCCTGGGTTCGCCAGGTCTGGAGCAGTGCAGCAGATGCCTTTTCGCCCCCTACGATTACAAACCGCAAGCTCTTTGGCAGAGTTCCCGCACCCTCCGAGATCCCCTGTACTAATTCATGCCAGTACGCGGTCGGCAAGTCGACGACCGTTATACCTTCCTCACGAACGCAGCGCAGGAAATCAGTCACTGCGACGGAGAAGCTAGCCGGACGAAGCACCAGTGAAGCTCCCGCCATTAATGCCGGCCATATTTCCTCGATCGCAATATCGAAGCTGATCGAGGAGAACTGCAAAACGCGGTCGACCGGCTTGAGATCATAAAGCTTGATGGAGGTGAGACTATGGTTGACCAGGCCATCATGTGTGAGCAGAACGCCGCGCGGTTGGCCAGTCGAACCGGAGGTGTAAATCACATAGGCTAAATTAGACGGATCGATGTTGTACGCAGGATTGCTCCGATTCAGCTTCGCGATGGCTGTGCGCTGCGAATCGACGCAAACTGTAACCGTACCAGGGCGCTCAAGCTGCGAGCGCATGGCTTCACTCGTCAACAGCACCGGGGCCTGAGCATCGTTCAACATAAACTCCAGGCGCTCCCTGGGATATGCTGGATCCAGAGGCAGGCATGCGCTGCCAGCCTTGAGCACGGCGAGCAGCGCCACCACGAGAGAGACCGACGGCAACAGGCAGATGGCGACGGGAATATCCGGGCCAGCGCCTAGTCCGCGCAGGTAATGTGCGAATTGATTGGCCTGCTCGTTAAGCTCGCGGTAGCTTAACTTTTCGTTCGCGTGACGCACGGCGATGGCACTTGGTGTCCGCTCCGCCTGCGCTTCAAACAATTGATGGATACAACGATCTGCCGAACGGGTTGTTTCAGTGTTGTTCCATTCGGATAGAACTCTGTGCCGTTCCCCGGCACCCAAAAGCGGCACTACGGAGAGACGCTGATCTGGATGAATGAGAATGGTTTCCAGGATCGTGCGGAAGCCCTCAAGCATGCGGCGAATGGTACACGCCTCGAACAAATCGGTTGCGTATTCGAACCGCACGGTCAGGCCCTTGTCATCCGGAGCTACTACGCACGCAAGATCGAGATTGCCCTTCAGCCCGCTGTCTTGCCGGGAAAGGTTCGCGGCCGGAACCGAAGACTCAGCCATCGAAAAAAACAGCTGGAAAAAGGAGCTGAGGGATCGATCCTGGCAAACCTCCCGTACCACATCACCCAATGGGATATTGCGGTGCCGATAAGCTTCCAGCACGGTACTCTGCACCCGCCGCAACAATTCGTGAAAGTTGGGATCGCCCGAAACATCTGTCCGTAAGGCAACTGGATCATGGTCTTCGGGTTTCTCACCAGGCGCGTGCAGCCGAGAACCAACAAGAATATCTTCTTGTTGGCTGTACCTCGAGACCAATGCTTTGAACACTGAAAGCAGGGTGACAAAACGCTCAGTCTGTTCGCGCTTGCTGAAGGCGTTCAGCTCATCGACTAAACTTGGAGACAGCGTGGTGGACTCGCTCGCGATCTCGAAGTTGCGCTGAAGTGCACGAGGACGGTCGGTCGGTAATTCCAGCGAGAGAGGCGCGGTCTCAAGTTTCGCGCGCCAGTACGCCATGTCTTCCTGCAGAATGTGTTCCTGCAAGTTACCTGCTTGCCGTGCCTCCGCGGGACCAGTTTGTGTGGTGATAGACGAGGCTTGGCGCTGGTCCTGATTTCCTTCCGGTCCGCCTGACCGAGCTTCATCTCCAAACCTGACAAGCAGAGACGTGAGCCCGCGCAGACCTAGGTTGGTTCGCCAAATCAAGCGCTGCGGCTCAAGACGAAGATTGTTGAGGCGTTGCAACATGGCTTGAAAAGCGATTTGACCTTCCGCTCGCGCTAAAGGGGCGCCGAAGCAGAAGTGGGCAGCATAGCCGAAAGCAAGGTGACGATTATCGAGACGCGCGATGTCGAAGCGATCCGGATCTGGAAAACGCTCCGGGTCGCGATTGGCAGCAGCCATCACAGCGATGACCGCCTGGCGTTTGCGAATCAGTTTCCCGCCTAGTTCCCTGTCGGATGGAGCAAGTCGCGCCGTGTGCTGGCTTGGACTCTCGTAGCGCAGCATTTCTTCAACGGCCGATGGAATCAGCGAGACGTCATTGCGCAGCCGCTTCATTTCTTCGGAGTTGCGGATCAGGGTGAGAACGCCGTTTCCAATCAGATTGGTAGTCGTTTCCTGGCCGCCGACCATTGTCACAATGGTGTTAGCGATCACTTCCTCTTCCGTCAGCCGGTCACCATCAACTTCAGCCGTTAGCAGCGAGTGAATCAGGCCTTCACGAGGATGCGCTTTGATCTCCCGGATTGCCTCCTGAAAATAGGAAGTCATGTCTTCCACTGTGCGCAGCATGAGTTGCGCACGTTCGGGATTGTGCTGGAAGTTCCCCAGCATCTCAGCAAAATTGGCGGACCAGACCTTCAGCTGTTTGTGATCGGTGACGGGAACGCCGAGCAGTTCGGCAGTGACGATCGCGGGCAAGGGATCCGCAAGGTCGGCAATCACATCCATCCGGCCCTGGGCCAGGACCTTGTCGAGCAGGTTGTTGACGATATCGCCGATATGGGCTTTTAGGGTTTCAACCCGCGCCGGTGTGAAAGCCTTGGATGCTAACCCACGCAGACGCGTGTGCCCCGGTGCATCCAGGAACAGCATCTGCTTGATCATCACCTGCGCGACGGGCTTCAGTTGCGACAGCCCCATCTCTGTGAGCTGCACAGGGGTAGGGGTGCGGTCGGCCGAAAAACTGTGCAGGACCTCCAAAACGTCGGGGTAGCGAGTAACCACCCAGGCGTGCAGATAGGAGTCCCAATGTACGGGATCTTCGCGGCGCAAACGATGGAAGAGAGGATAGGGATTGGCCAGGACTTCAGGATCGAGCAGGTGGTAAAGGCTCAGGGCCCCGTCCGCACGGTCGAGTCCGGAGGGCGTTGTAGAACTCAACGTCATCTTCCCGTCTTCTCCGGAACGGGACCGGCGATGGGCTGCAATTCTTTGCTGGCGGCTTCTATCTTGGCCAGGATGAGAAGCTCAATTTCGTTCGACATGCCG
Organism: Acidobacteriaceae bacterium; assembly: GCA_003168355.1. Lineage (GTDB taxonomy): Bacteria > Acidobacteriota > Terriglobia > Terriglobales > Acidobacteriaceae > Sulfotelmatobacter. The sequence continues at coordinate 84,108 of PMSQ01000133.1, forward strand.
GCCAGCGTGGGGTGGTCGAACAGGCTGAGGAGAGACAAATCGACACCGAACGCCTCGCGAATGCGAGTGACGAGCTGTGTGCCCAATAGCGAATGGCCGCCCAGAAGAAAGAAGTTATCGTTCGCGCCAACGCGTTCTACGTGCAGAAGCGGAGCGGTCAGAGCGGCCAGGCGCTCTTCGACCATACTCCGAGGCGCGACGTAACATTCATCGCGCAAAGCGTTCGTGCTGGTCGGCTCGGGCAGGGATGCTCGATCGACCTTCCCGTTCGCGGTGATGGGAATTGAAGCCAGCTCGATGAACGCTGCGGGGATCATGTAGTCAGGAAGAATCTCGGAGAGGTGGTCGCGCAGCAGCGTCACCGTCACGGCCGAATCCGGCGCCAGCACGATGTAAGCAATTAAACGCTTCTCTCCACCCTGCTCTTCGCGCGCAACGACAGTGCTGCTCTGCACTCCGGGATACGAGTTCAAAGCTGTAATGATCTCGTTGGGCTCGATCCGGAAACCACGGATCTTGACCTGCTCGTCGATACGCCCCAGGAACTCGATTTCACCATCCGGAAGTTCGCGTGCCAAATCACCGGTGCGATAGAGAAGCTCGTGATTTGAACCAAACGGGGAGCGAACGAACCGCTGGGCGGTGAGCTCAGGCTGGTTGCGGTAGCCGCGAGCCACGCCCGCACCGCCGACGTAAAGCTCTCCTGCCTCTCCTTGAGGCAGCGCACGCATCTCGTTGTCCAGGAAATACACGACTGTGTTGTCAATGGGACGGCCGATCGACGGCCAATTCGTGGTGCTTGCCGGCGCTACATTGCCTGAGGTCGCTACCACCGTGCACTCCGTAGGTCCGTAGTTATTCACCAGGGTGAAGGGCAAAGTCGAGGAAGGCCGACTGCGAAGGGTGTCGGCACCTGTAAGCAGGATTCGCAGAGGCGTATTTGGCGCCCAATCGAGAATCAGTAAACGCTCTGCCATCGGCGTGGCCACGAACCCTATCGTAATCCTTTGTTCAAGGAGCCAATGTCGGAGTGCTTTGGCATCGTTGCGCACATCCCCTTCCGGGATGTGAACGCTACCTCCCAAGGTTAAATACGGCCACAACTCCCAGACGGCTGCATCAAATCCTAAAGCAGCTAAAAAGCTGGCACGCTCCGCCGAACTCACTCGAAATGTGCGGTTGTGCCAGCCAATAAGATTCATGAGATTGGAGTGTGTGACTTCAACCCCCTTGGGCCGCCCGCTTGAACCGGACGTATAAATAACGTAGGCCAAATCTTGGGGATGGATCTCTGCCTCCGGCGCTTCGGCGCTCTGGCTGCCGATTTGCGACGCATCGTGATTAAGATTCACCACCGGCCAGGAACTGCTGTGGAGCTCGGGGGGCACGTTTCCGGAGGTGATCAATGCCGTCACACCGGAATCTCGCAGCATGTATGCACTTCGCTCCACCGGTGAATCCGGATCGAGCGGGAGATACGCGGCGCCGGTTTTCAGAATAGCCAGTGCGGCAACGACGAATGCAGGAGAACGTTCCATCCGAAGTCCAACCAATCGTTCTTTTCCCGCGCCAACCGATTGCAAATAGTGCGCCAACTGATTTGCCTGACGATTCAGTTCTGCATAAGTCAGTATTCTTGAACCCGCCGCTACTGCGACCGAATGCGGTGCGCTAGTGGCTTGAAAACTCACCAGACCAGGAACATATGATGGCAAAGCAAACTCCGGCAAAGAGTTCGCCTGCCGCGGAATGGATTGGGCCATAGGCTCGTTGGGAGGCAGCATAGCTCGAGGCGCCGAACTGGCTTGCGGGTGAGGAAGCGGGGATCTTTCCACTGCATTCATCAGGCGGCTCCCGAGCCCTTCAAAACCGCTGGGATTGTGCGCACGAGGATTTCGAGATCAAGCCAGAGAGACCATTTATCGATGTACTGCAGATCGAGTTCCATCCATTGCTCGAAGGGGATCGAACTGCGGCCATTGATTTGCCACAGGCATGTGATTCCAGGACGGACGCTGAAACGGCGGCGCTGCCAGTCCTTGTTAAACCCTTCATAATCACGCACCGGCAGCGGTCGCGGTCCCACCAGGCTCATGTCACCTTTGAGCACGTTCAACAGTTGCGGGAGTTCATCAATGCTAGTCTTGCGTAGAAATCCTCCCAGCCAGGTAATACGCGGATCATTCTTAATCTTGAATACGGGGCCGGAGATTTCGTTGAGATGTTCGACTTCCCCCATGCGTTTTTCCGCATCCACCACCATAGTCCGGAATTTGTAGACGTTGAAGCGACGCTTGTTAAAGCCGAGACGCTTCTGGACAAATAAAACCGGACCCTTTGAAGTCACTCGAATCAGGAGCGCCGCGAGCAGAAGAATCGGGGCAAGCCCCGCCAGCAGCGTCAGCGAAACGAAAATGTCGATTCCGCGCTTGATTATCCCTGGCCATCCGTCGAGGCCCGCCGTGTAATGCGTAATAAATGGACGTCCGTCAAGCTCTTCTGTTCGCGTTTGTGCGGACTTGAGATCAAACACGTCGAACAGGCGCATTACGATGCCCTGCTCCTGGCAAAGCGCCGCGATTTCGGAAGCATGAGTATGCAGCGAACGCACGGGAAGCGCCAGAACAAGTTCATCGATGACGCTGCTTCGCATGAAGACTGGGAGAGCAGAGAGATCGCAAGCCAGGGAATAACCCGTTTGCTTAAACTCCTCAAGGCCCAACCACTCCTGGTCGGCAAATCCAACAATCCGATAACCCAGGCTGGGTGTGGCCTCTATTTTCTTGGCAAATTCCACCGCCCTTCGGTTGGTCCCCACGATCAACATGTTCCGCAGGTTACGGCCGTGAAGACGCATCCGCTGCAGTACCGAGCGAAGCACAACCCGGCTTGCGATCGTCGCCAGACTGCTGCTCGCCCAAAAGACGCATATGAATGTCCCCGTTACCATACGAATCCGAAAAACGATCGCCACCCCCACGATCAAAAGTGTGGCAACAGAGGTGGCTTTCAAGATGTCCAGCAATTCAGCGCGGCGCCGCGTGAGACGGTGCGACGCGTAGAGCCGAAATGAGGAAAAAATGATATGCCAGGATAGCAAGCACGCGGCAAAGATAAGAAAATTACCAACCTTGACCCGCATAGCCAGAAACTGCGCCAGGGAGCCGGTGTAGGACGTGTTCGCTACTGCTAACGTGGCCACGCCGAAAGAAAAAACCATGAGGCACACGTCAAACAGTTTAAGTGCATTTAATAGAAGTTGACGCCGAATGGTACTCACCTGGGTTCGTCTCCGTCTCTTACGAAAGAAACTGCAAACAGCAGGACCAATAAACAGCTCAAACCTGTGCCGATGCGATCGTTGCGTTGAGATCGCGCTGAACCAGGCTTACCCGGTCAATCTTGCCGGTGGAAGTCTTGGGCAAGATCTCGCAGAACTCGATCAGATCCGGAATCATGTACTTTGGAATGCGCGCCGCGCAATGCTGCTGCAACTCGGCTGTTTGTAGAGAACTTTCCGCATGCGCAGCCACGACTGCCTTGATGCGATTGCCAATGATGTCGTCAGGAACGGCGATCACGGCTACTTCCCGGACTCCAGGATGACTGAGCAGGGCATTCTCAATCTCGCCCAATTCAATCCGGTATCCGCGGCTCTTGATCATGCTGTCCCGCCGGCCCAGAAAAATATAGTTGCCGTCTTCGCCCAGTTGCACTAAATCGCCAGTACGGTACATCTTCTCTTCAAAGTTTCGTTGGAAGAGATTGGGAACGACCATCTTCTTGGTTTTATCAACGTCTCCCCAATAACCGTACGTAACGCCCGGACCTCGTACGTACAACTCGCCGGTCTCGCCTGGATTGGCTATAATCTCGCCCTTGTCACTCACCGCAAAAACTTCAGTGTTCTCGCAACCGACACCAATCGGCAGTTTCTCTTGACTTGCAAGCAGATCGCGCTCCACCTGGTAGTAGGTGCAGACATTGGTCTCGGTCGGTCCATAAAGGTTGTAGAAGTCGACATGCGGCAACAGACCCGCCAGCTCCCGCAGGTACTTCATCGGAAACACTTCTCCCGCGAAAAGAATGATGCGCAGTTGCTGCACCTTTTCTGCCTTCAGATTCCCGTGTAGCAGAAGCAACGTCAGCGCGGATGGTACTGAGTACCAAACCGTGATGCCGCGACTTTCGATAAAGCTCGCGAGAGTAGACGGGAATAGCGCGATGTCCTCGGTAATCAGGTGAAGAGTAGCGCCCGCTTCCAGCGAGTTGTAAACGTCGAACACGGATAGATCGAAGTGGAGAGGTGCGTGATTGGAAAGCTGGTCTTCGGGGCGAATCTTAAACTTCGCGCTACACCATTCCACAAAGGTCAGAGCGTTCTGATGCGATAGCATCACACCTTTAGGACGTCCCGTGGAACCGGAGGTGTACAGAATATAGGCCAAGTCTGTTTCGGTAAGTGTGACCTGGGGCGCGCGGTCCGACGGAAATTCCGCGAGCATCGACCAGGGAAGTACGCCAGATCCATTCAGTTCGCCGGAAGAGCGACCGATCAGGATGCAAGAATTGAGGGCGTGCAGCGTCTCAGAATCCAAGACCTTGCGCTTTTCCGCATTGGTTACGAGGACACAAACGCCGCAGTCACGCAAGATATACGATATGCGGTCGGCAGGAGCTTGCGGATCGAGTGGCACGTACACCGCTCCGGCCTTCAACACCCCCAGCATGCACACCAACGACTCGACACACTTGGGGAAAAACAAGCCGATTCGGTCTCCCTTCCTCACCCCGCGCTGCAAAAGAAGATGCGCTAGCTGATTGGACTTCTCTTCCAGTTCGCGATAGGTCAGGTTCCGCCCGCGGGCGGAAACGGCTGTTTTCTCCGGGTAGCGAGACGCGCTGTTGGTCAAGAGTTGCTGAAGGACATATGCCATATTGACGGTCCGGGAGGAGTGGATTGCCCTGCGTTGTTGTGTGAGCGAAGAAAGTTACAGTTTGTTGTAAATGGATTGTGGAATTGGAAACGTACGTTGGTTCAGCACTGCTCCCAGAACACGCACCTTAGCAGTCTTGAGCTCCCGCACCACTCCCCTTGCAGTTTCCCGGCGGGACGTGTTGGCCTTCAATACAAGGACGATCCCGTCGGAAGCCGCACCAAGAACAATGGCGTCTCTGGAAGCATTCATGGCAGAAGCATCGACCAGCACATAGTTGAACATCGAACGTAACTCGTTCAAGCGGGCGCGCATCCGGTTCGAGGTCAGTAGTCCTTCCGCCTGCTCCACCGCGGAACCGCAACTGACAATGGAGAGATTGGGAGACAACGGGGTCACAAAACCGCCGATGGGGCCGGTCTCCAATAATGCGTCAGAGAGTCCGTGGTGATTCGGTATGCCGGTCTGTTTATGGAGGGCCGGTGCGCGCAGATTGGCATCCACTAAACATACGGAACTCGATACGCAACTGGCCAGTGCTTCTCCCACTCGGGCGCACAACCAGGTGCAACCGTTGCCTGACTCACTCCCGGCAAAAACGACAGTACGCAGAGTTTCGTTCCCGGCGATGAAGAAGATGCGCTGCACCAGCGCGGTAACTTCATCAACTTCGGCAGTGTCGGAAGTAAGTGGAAGGGGAGGCAGCGGTGCTGGATCGGCGAATGCTTCTGAACTGTGCTCCGAGGTACTGAAGATCTCTTGCTCCTTGCCGATCTGCTGCAACAACTCAAAATTCCTGCTCATCCCTTGTCTCCCCCTCTTCTGGTCCCTTATTTACAGTCTCTGCTTGCCGGTAGCAACTTCGGTGATCACTACGGGGCTATCGCTCGGGCCGCTGTGGCTGCCATTGCCGTTGTGTTTGCTGCCGTTTCCGTTCCCATGGCTATTCATGGATCGGTGATACGGCACAGCCGCGAGCAGGGGAATATTCAGTTCGTCCACAACTTCTGAGGGGGTACGTAACGAGGGATCCAGATAGTCGGCAGCCAGGGCTGCGGAGGTACTGGCAATGATCGCAATAATCAGCCCAAAGCCAATCACCGACCAGGGCGAACTAACAGGAACGGCCGGAACAAAGGGTTGCTCGACCACCGCCACATTGAGAATTCGGCTTTCATCCAGGGCGTCCGCCATGCGAGCTTCTTCCCGCTTTTTTTGATAAAGGAGAAAATTGTCTTCTCCGGCCTTTTGCGCGCGCAGCAAATCTTGATGAACAAGCCCTTTCTGCTCGAGCTGTTCCGCATCTGCGCGATACATCGCGACGATGGTTTGAGTCGCCGCGGCCCGCGCCTGCTCCGCGCTGAAGTCAGCTCTTGCCTTTAACAACTCGGTGCTGACGTACTGATACGAGGGGTTCTCGTCAGTCGTCTGTTCACGCACCGGCTTGGTCGCCTCCGACGCGATTGCAGCGCGTGTGTCCGCGATCTGTGTTTCAACTTCCTGAACCAACGGATACGTGGGCTGATACTTGGTCAAGAGCTCTGTACGCTTGAGTTCCAGAGTCATCAAAGTAGCCTTGAGCGACTGCTGCAGTTGGGCGTCATCGCTCTCGCGCAACTGAGTCGTGATCCGCACCGGCAATTTATCCGCCTGCTTCTCCAGGGTGTGTATCTTTTGCTCCGTGGCAGCCATTTCGGTTCTGGTCTGCTCTAGAGTCGCAGTGAATTCGGCAAGCCTCGCCAGGGTATTATCCCGCTCTACTTGGGGCGCCACTCCGCCACGTTGGGTAGCAAATTGTTTCAGTTGCTGTTCGGCCTCCTTGAGTTCCGCCTTGTAACGCTCAGCTTCCTGGTCAAAGAACTTGTATTGCCCGTGGGTGCGATGGACCTCCGCATTCTGCCGGATATAAATGTCGTTCAGATTCTTCAGAACGTCGGCGGCCTTTTGTGGGTCATCCGAGGAATAGGTGACGCTAATCAGATCGGTTTTGACCAACGCCTCCACCGTCAAACTGGCGCGCAGTTGTGCTGTGGCCTTTGCGATGTCCGCCTCCGGGTCGGCCTTCCTGAACCACCGCCACGTATTGTGGCTCTGCAATCCGCATTTGACCACCACTTGACGGAGCACGTCGTCGCTCTCCAGCAGTTCGACCTCGGAATTCAGCTCTTCCTCGCTTACCTCACTCTGCATCACCACGGACGCTTCCTGTCCGGGAGTGATGACAGGATCGACGCGCTCGCGCTTCAAGAGCAGCTTGGTGTGCGCTTTGTAGGAAGCGGGCAGGAAAACAGCAACCAGCACTGCGCCCAGAACAATCGCGGAGAAACACATGATAATCATCCGCTTGTGCCGGAAGCCGATCCCGAGGATGTCCTTCACGCTGATGGTAGAGGACGTGGTTGCGTTTGTTGTAGGTTGTTCAATCATAGTGCCTCCGCGAAGACTGCGATTCCTTTAGGGTATGGGAAAATACGATCCGAAGCTGGACACTGGAATAAGCCGGTCAATTTTCGAGAAGGTATTCTTCGGCACGAAAAGCATATCTCCAGGATGAAGAAACGGATCCTCCGAGAGGTTGCCGGACTTTTCCATCTTCTTTACATTTAACAGCTTAGCTTCCAGCCACTGGTCGCTGACGCGACGAAACAGCAAGACTTGTGAATGCTTGGCCTTGTCCGTAAAGCCGCCGGCAATGGCAATCGCTTCGGTCAACGTTACTTGCCCGCGTAAATCGTACTTACCGGGCTTCCCAATCTGGCCGTCCGCGATAAAGTAAGGTTTCTCAAAGTCTTTGAGCACCACCGAGATGATGGGGTCATGGAGTATTTTATCGTACGCCGTCCGCAGGGTGCCGGTGAGCTCGGGAACAGTTTGCCCCTCCACCTTGAGATCTCCGATACCTTTTAGTGTTATGAATCCATCCGGCTGAACAGTAACCGCGGTCTGATTGAATTCCGGGCTTAAATCGAAGGTCACGTCGAAGGAATCTCCGGCCGAGATCCGGTAGCGTTGATCCCGCGATTGGAGATGTGGAATCGTCGGCGCGCCCGCCGCATTCGCCGTATTCAGCGCCGAGTTGGAAGTGCCCGGATCTGCCACCTGGCCTGCCTGCGACACACTTTGGGATGCGGTGAACACAAGCACCGACATCAAGGTAACGATCAATTTCAACTTCTTCATCACTACCATAGCTATCACTCCCGATCTCACTCGATGTCTGAGGGAATCGATCACTCTGTGCTACATACCCGAAACCACATCTAAGACTTCTCCAGCAACGTCCGTAAGGTGTACCGGAACCTGCTACATTTAACCAACTCAAGAATCAGAGAATCCAGAACACTCGCGCGCCCACGGTAGCCTCTTTTCGAGATTGCCACACTTGCAGGAGCCTTGAACGTCAGAATGCCATCTGCTGCAGGGTCATTGGCGCGGGGGAGTTGTTCAGCGGCGGAGACACGACCCAGAACACAAAATCGAGCTAAATAATATTAAGTAGCGCCGCAGATTCCTGCAAGTAGCCCATATTCTTAGAGACTAAAGACCCTACCAAGCATTCGCCTTCGGCAATGCCAGCTGCAACCGTCGCTCACCTGGCAACTCTCAACTTCGAAATGCGTCCCGGCCGTTTTTCTGGGCGGTTGCGTGCCTTCCGCGCGTATAATCGCATTCCCGGACGCTCTTCCTGCCGCTGACAGGAAATATCCTGCAAATCATGATTCTAACTTCGGACGTTTGCAGGTCATTGCCGCACACGCGCGTGCGGAAGATTATTTCGACCGCATGGAACGGGATTACGCGCGGGGTGCCAAGAACCTTCGCGAATCCTGTAACATGTTGCGAACTGACTCGGTCGGATTAGATCAGAGGTAAACCATGGGACAAGATCTTCTAGAAAAGCGTGTGGCGGTCCTCGGAGCCGGCAAAATGGGCGGCATCCTGCTCCAGGCGCTGCTTAAGAACGGCATGTTTTCGAAGGCGCTAACTTGCGCGACCGTGCAACACGAAGAACGAGCAAAAGCGCTTAGTGCGAAACTGAAGATTAGCGTTGGCACCGATAACGCGGCAGCCGTCAAAGGAGCAGACATCATTTTGATCGGCGTAAAGCCACAAGTGGTTGACGAAGTCATGAATGAGATCCGGGAACAGATCACCCCCGCTCAGTTGATCGTCTCGGTGGCGGCGTCCGTGCCGACTTCATTGATCGAGAAAAGTCTTCGCAAGAAGATCCCCGTCGTCCGCGCAATGCCCAATACACCTTGTTCGTTGGGGAGCGGAATGACGGCCGTGTGCAAAGGGAAATACGCAGATGCCGGACATGTAGCCATCACGTGCAGAATGTTCGATGTAGTCGGCCGAACGGTGGTGGTGGACGAGAAGCACATGGATGCGGTCACAGGCCTTTCGGCGAGCGGGCCAGCCTACATCTACATCATCTTGGAGTCGCTAGCCGAGGCCGGTGTAAAAGTGGGTCTCCCCAGAGATATCGCTACACTTCTGGCTGCCCAAACCACCCTGGGATCTGCGCGCGTCGTTCTGGAAACCGGCGACCACCCCGCGTTGCTGAAAGACGCTGTGACCACGCCCGCCGGCTGCACGATTGACGGAATCATGGAACTTGAAGAGGGCAAGTTACGAGTAACCCTGATCAAGGCTGTCGTGAGAGCGACACAGCGAGCCAAGGAATTGGCATTTACCAGCTAGAGCGTGCGGGGCCATGACATTAACTCTAAGCCCGCTCTTGCATGTGAGCGCTCAACGTAGCTCAGCCACATCACCGAAGACTGAAGAAGCCGCTAGGCATTCGAACCATCCGAATTACGCTTCCAATCTCTCAATTGTACGGCGAGCTGCTGCATGTAGGACCTCGCTTCGAGTGGATGGAGGGCGCTGTGGGGTTTGCCCGCCGCAGCAGACTGGCCGGAACGAGAGGACGGAGAATCTCCAACCAACGGCACTTCCGTTACATGCTTCGTAATATCCAAATCAGCGATGACTTCCTCTACCACCGGGAGCTCAATCACCTTTTGGCCCAAAGCGCAACCCAGCGACATCGCGTTGAAACAGAAGTTGTTGATGTTGCGCGGAATTCCTTCTGTAAAATGCGTGATGGCTCGCATTGCACCGGGGGCAAATAGACCGCCCCCCGAATAACCTGCGATGCGCAGACGATGATTGACGTAATGGCTACTCTCCTCGACCGAGAGCGGCGCGAGCCCGCTGAGCAAGGATATCCGCTGCTTGAGCTGCGAAAGGTTAGGCCTGGCTAGCTTGTCGGCGAGTTCCGGCTGGCCTGCGAGAATGATCTGCAACAGCTTCGCCCGGGGAGTTTCGAAATCCGAGAGCAATCGGATCGTCTCCAGTACGGACGAATCAAGATTTTGCGCCTCATCTACGACGATGATGAGCCGTTTTCCGGCACGGGCTTCCTGCAACAGGAGCTTATTGAATTCATCGTGCATGCGGACAAAATCCTGCTCGTAAGTCTCGCAGCCCAGTTCGGCGAGCAGGAACCGCATGAACTCCCGGGAGCTGCATTGTGTTTGAAAAAGAAACGCGGTGCGCACATCGCCGCGGAACTTCTCCAGCAAGTGAAACAGCAGCGTGGTTTTTCCCGTGCCCGGCTTGGCAATCAATGCCATAAAACCGCGTCCGGACTCAATGCCGTAATAGAGCGAGGCTAGCGCCTCACGATGCCCAGGACTTAGATACAGAAAACGAGGATCGGGCGTAACCCCAAATGGCTGTTCGCGTAGTCCGTAAAATTTCAGAAACATTTCGAGTCCTTAACCTTGGGTTCCTGCTGGAAAGTGAAATAAATTCTGTTTACACTCTAGTTGCGTCCACGGACGCTGCTACTTGCTTTTTCGCCTTCCTTCGATCCACACCATTATAGCTATGCGAAGGTTGCAAAAAGCCAAGCAGCACCCTACGCCCTAGGTGGGTCCGACCGGAGGGGCAAGATTGTGGCGGCGAATCTTGTACAACAGTCCCCTGTAGCTGATGCTCAACAATTGCGCCGCCCGCTTGCGATTCCATCCCGTGTGTTTGAGGGCGCTGCTGATGGCATGGATCTCCGCCTCATCACGGAAGCTGCGGAGCGACAATTCCGGAAACGACGGGCTATAGAGAACCCCCGTACTTGGAGCGCGCCCCATGTCAGAAGCCTGATTTTGCTCGATGTTTCCGTTGCCGTCGGTTTTTGTGCTGACTTCGCTCATATAAGTCCCCATCCCAAGAGCCGAGCGACCAAGGTCGCTAGCCGCTGGGCAGAATAGTTTTCCTACACTGCTGCGCCGCCCGCCGGGCAACTGCCCCGGCAGAGCGTCGACTGTATGACTGATTCGGTCAGGGGAGGCAGAAAAAGGCTTAGGCAACTTCCACAGCATACCCTTGGATTCGGATCGACAACGAGCGTTGGATCGGCTCCAGTGAAATCATCAGGCTCTGGTTGCCGTTCTGCCCAGCCAGAACGCCTTCAACTCCATCGAGACATCCGCCCCGTATTCGTACACGTTGGCCCACTTTCAGAAACGGATGTTCTTCGAAGGGCACGTTGCTTGTAAGCAGCGTCCGGATATCCTGAATCTGACTCTCAGGAATTGCCGTTCCCGCACCATTGATGCCAACGAATCCCGCGACGCCATGCGCTCGTAGAACACGCAGGCGCTCCGGCGAAGAAAAGACCACGCGCACAAAATTGTAACCAGAGAAAAGCGGCAACTCGACTTCCTTCGTCCGATCACTCCACTTGTGGGTGCGCTTTACCAAGGGAAGAAAAGTTTCAATTCCTTGCTGCTCCAATTGCTCGGAAACCATCTTCTCGTGGCGAGACCGAGTACGGATCGCGTACCACTGCGGCTGATGGCATAACGGGATCGTGCTGAGCCCGTTGAACTCCACTCCCAATTGTGCGCTACCGCTACTCATAGCTCCGCCCTCTGAGTCACATTCGACTCTGTCTCAAAGTAAGTACGGTCCTCGCTGGAGGTGGCGGAACCAGCTAGGGAGTTAACAACCTGCAATCGGGGGGAGAACAAACGCTTGAAGGCCAGCTAAGGGGCAAACCGCCCCCCACATATTGCCGCGATCTTATCCCGCCCGTGCAAATTGCTGCAAGAGGAGAAAAGTAAAGAGTCAAAAGTCTCCATCAGCCGTGACGCTCTGTTCCCAGCTACGATGGCTAACCAGTTGAAACGTATCAAGATCCAAGATGACACGCTTGTCGACTCCACAAATTTCGCTCGTCGGTGCGACAATTGAGCGAGAAAAATCATGGGATCGAGCTGTGATTTGTCAATACCACGAAAGTGGCATCTCGATCCGCTCCAAACCCCCTGAATGGCGTGCCACACGGGCGATTTGCTCGATTTCGCAGTCCCGCCGCGTATCCCCCAGTAGTGCTATATACTCCGAGTCGAAATTCCCCTATTCTTGTCTTAAGGATTGTGAACTCAGGGGCGCTGGCGAATCTTGTGGCTGTTGGCATAAGGAGTTCGGGCGCGACACGATCTGCAACATCTCGGCAAGAGCTTCATCCTGTCCTGATAACTCGCCAGATTGAAAGGCCCAAGGGTATCGCTATGGCTCATCTAACAGCGGTTTCGAATCAAGTCCGGCCCCGGGTTCTGGCCGCGGATAGTACATCCATGACCACGCAGTTGCTGGTGGACGCGCTGGGACGGGATACACAGTTCCAGATGATTGAGTCGCCGTCCAACGCCCCAGCTCTGCTGGCGCTGGTAAAGAAGGAGAAGCCTCAAATTGCGGTAATCAGCGCCAAGCTTGGAGAGTCCATTGCAGGTGGCTTCGACCTGGTGCGCGAAATTCGTGCCCAGTCGCCAGGGACGCGCGTGATCGTCCTACTCGATTCTTCAGAACGCACCTCGGTCACGGAAGCGTTTCGGGCCGGAGCCCAGGGCGTTTTCTGTCGCACCGAAGCCTTCCGCTTGCTGGCCAAATGTATCCAATGCGTGGACAACGGCCAGGTTTGGGCCAGCAGCACGGAATTGCAATTCCTGCTCGAGGCTCTGGCTCAGCCGCCGCTCGCGGGCTGCCTGAACATAAATGGCGGTTTACTCTCAGCGCGAGAAACCGACGTGGTGCGGTGTGTGGCCGAGGGACTTACCAATCGCGAGATCGCTCAACGTTTGAAGCTGACAGAGCACACCGTCAAGAATTATCTCTTTCGGATTTTCGACAAGCTGGGGGTCTCCAGCCGGGTTGAAGTAGTCCTTTATGCTTTCCGCAACGGAAACACACCGCGCACTTCTCCGACTCCTTCTTCCCGCCGGATCTCGCAATCGGTTACGGCCTCGCCACGAGTGCTGGCTAAGGTCCCAGTGACGATCCGCAGCACGACCACCTAAAACACGGTGGCAAGAAACTCCCTTTCACGGATGTAAGCAAGCTGGGCGCCTGGCAGCGCTCCGCAGCATTCCCAATTCGAAGATTGCTGCCGTCAGCGGGGCAACCTGAAGTTCAGCGTAACCGTTGTTTGCATCTCCACAGGCTGCCCTTTGACGATGCGCGGTCTGAATCGCCACTGTTTCACCGCCGCGATTGCGGCGTCGGCCAGCAGCCGCTGACCGCTGAGTAGCTTCACCTCTTCTATCGCGCCATCGCGGCGGGTGCGAACGTCCAACACCACTGCCCCTTGGATTTGCTGCCGCAGGGCTTCCTCGGGATAATCCGGTTCAACGCGATGAAGCAAGCTGCCTTCCGCCAGCTCCGGTGACACCTCAAGGATTCCCGCCTGATCCGCGTTGGAGGCGTGTCGCACTCCCGCAACATCTGTGCTGGTTGCGCTTGTCGCTCCCGCAGGCGGCATTCGGAAAACTTCTTTCCCATTCTCGTAAACCAGGAGGGTACCTTCCGGGGAAATGGAATCCGTTGTGCCGGCCACCGGAGTTTTCGGCGGCGCAAGCTCATTTTTCCTCTCACCGGGCGGAGCCGTCGAGTTTCCTGGCCCAAACGGGGCGAGTGTGGAACTCGCATCGGATGCAGCTTTCGCATCTGACGCCCGAACTGCTGTGCCATGCAGTGCTGCGTCTGCCTGCGCCGCCCCATTCCCCGCGGTGAGAGCGCCGCCGACGGCTGCATTCGTTACCTGTCCCCGAACGCCCGTGGTCCTTAGCCGGCCCACGCGAAACCCTACCAGAGTTCCCAGCAGCGCCACGCAAGCTACCACCACCACGCCAAGCGTGAAGGTCACAGTGTCAAATCCACTCCGCGGACTTCGCCCAAGAGCCTCCGGGCTCACCTCTTCTTTTTCTTTTTTCAGATTCGTCGAGCCTGCCTGCGCATCTTCCAGTTCAGTCGCCGCAATCGGCAGAGCTGGCATCGCGGGATTCTGCGCTGCGGCGGCACCGAACGGATCGCTGCCTCGCTCCAGATTCTTCAGTATGCGGTCGGCCAGCACTTCCAGAGTGAGTTTGTCCCTCTCTCCGAACGTCCCGATCCGCGACGAAAAGACTTCCAGGACACCGGCCAAATCGCCATTCCGCAGCAGGGGCAGAATCATTACCGAACGCACTCCCAAACTCCGCGAAGCCTCGATATCGGCACGCGGGTCGGCCTGCGCATCATGGCAATGCTGCACTTGCCTCGTCTTTATGCACTGCGCGGTCAGACCTTGTTCGCTGCTCAGGCGCGCGCCCAACTCCGGAGCATTGGCCCCACTACTCGCCCGGCACACCATTTCTCCGTCGCGCTCCAGAATGACCGCGGCGCCGGTTGCCCCAGTGGCCAGGCATGCCTGCTCCACAATTTCGTTGAGCACAACGTCCAGCGCCAGACCCGCCGAGAGTTCCGGCGAAACCCGGCCTCCTCCGTGCGCGGCAAACTTTGCCGCCAGATCCGCCAAGTCCGATTCCACCCCCGTCCTCGCCGTTTGCGACGCGGTTTCGCCCTCTGCGCCCTTTTCTGCTGCCGACAAAGCTGGTTTTGCGGGATCAGGCCCGAATATCGGATGGTGCGCCATACAAGAAGAACAGCCGAACGGAACATCTGCGTCTTAAGCGGAGTTTCGCCCCAAATTAGAGGGTTGTCAATATGCATTCGGTGTCCCCGCAACGTCCGCCCGGCGGTCCCAAAACGGTAGTAATTAAGGACGGCAGGTCATCCGTGCTAGAGTTTTTTGTGTTCTCTCCTTGGTATAAAAAATGTTAGAATCACTTAATCTTGGGCGGGCTAGAATGTACCCTCCAGGTCTGAATTTCTTTAGCTTCCTCCCCGTGGCTTTTCTTTCGAACACCTCAAAACAGAGCGTTTCAAGATCTTTAATCCAGGGAGTTTGAAACATGCGGATCGCCGTGGTTGGTTCCGGATACGTAGGATTGGTTGCTGGCGCTTGCTTTGCCGACCTTGGCCATGACGTCATTCTCGTCGACAACGACGAACGCAAATTATCCGCCCTCAAGAACGGGCAAGTCCCCATCCACGAAAACTTCCTGCCCGAACTGTTGAGCCGGCACCGTGGACAGCGTCTTACTTTCTCTGACGATCTGCAGCAGGCCGTACGCGCCAGTTCCGCCATCTTCGTCGCCGTCGGCACGCCGCCTACGGAACGCGGCGAGGCTGACCTGTCCTACGTCGAGTCGGTCGCTCGCGAGATCTCCGGCGCCATCAACGGATACAAAGTGATTGTCGAGAAGAGTACGGTTCCGGTCTATACCAGCGAATGGGTTCGCAAAATCATTTTGCGCAACGGCGCTGAGCCCGAGTCCTTCGACGTCACCTCCAACCCTGAGTTTTTGCGCGAAGGCACCGCTGTTACCGATTTTCTGTTCCCCGATCGCATCGTCGTCGGCTGCGACACCGAGCGTGCCGCCGATGTTCTCCGGCAGGTCTACGAACCACTCACCAGCGGCAGCTATTACTTACGGAGTGATGCCATCCCGCAGCCCGACCGCGCCTCGATTCCCGCAGCCATCATCGTCACCACCACCAAGAGTGCGGAGCTGATCAAACACGCCTCCAACGCATTTCTCGCCATGAAGATCTCCTTTATCAACGCAGTCGCTTCCATCTGTGAATCCGTGGGCGCCAACGTCAATCAGGTATGCCACGGCATCGGCACCGACTCCCGCATCGGCCCCCGATTCCTGAATCCCGGAATCGGCTACGGCGGTTCCTGCTTCCCCAAAGACGTAATGGCCTTCCGCGCCGTCGCCCGCGAGTGCGGCTATGATTTCCGCCTGCTCGATGAAGTCATGCGCATCAACGAGGACCAGCGCGATCGTTTCCTCCGCAAAGTGCGCAGCGCGCTTTGGACCCTCCGTGGCAAGCACCTCGGCGTCCTCGGCCTTGCCTTCAAAGGCGGCACGGACGACATTCGCGAATCGCCCGCCATTCTCATCGTGCAGGCTCTGTTGCAGGAAGGCTGCAAGATCACCGCCTACGATCCCGCCGCCATGGAGCGCGCTCAGGAAGTGATGAACTCCACCCTTAAATACGCCGCCTCCGCCTATGAAGCGGCCCGAGGCGCCGATGCCCTGCTGATCCTCACCGAGTGGGAGGAGTTTGCTAACCTCGATCTAAGCCGCCTGAACCAGGAACTCAAATATCCCATCGTGATCGACGGCCGCAATCTGTACGATTCCGAGGTGATGGCGGCAAACGGCTTCACCTACTACAGCGTGGGACGTGCGGCCTGTCATCCCGAGGGCGTTCCTGCTGCTCTGCGGAACGGCGCCAAGAAGGCATGAGCCCGCAACGTGCCTTGGTCACCGGTGGCGCCGGGTTCCTGGGATCCCATCTCTGCGATGCCTTGCTCGGCGAGGGCTGGAGCGTGGTTGTCGTCGACAACCTGCTCACCGGCCGCCGCGCGAATCTTGACCATCTCCAAAATGATTCCCGTTTCGATTTTATAAATAAAGACATTTGCAAACCCTTCGACTTCGGCAAAGTCGATTTCGTCTTCCACTTCGCCAGTCCCGCCAGCCCGGTGGATTACACCATCCACGGCATTCCCACGCTGAAAGTCGGTTCGCTCGGAACGTTTCATGCCCTCGATGTCGCCCACAAGTACTGCGCAAAGTATCTCGTCTCCTCCACCTCGGAATGCTACGGCGATCCGCTCGAGCATCCCCAGAAGGAAACCTACTGGGGCAACGTGAATTCCATCGGACCACGTTCCGTCTACGACGAAGCCAAGCGCTTCACCGAAGCCGTTACCATGGCCTATCACCGTTACCACAAAGTGGATACGCGCATCGCGCGCATTTTCAACACCTACGGCCCGCGCATGCAACTCAACGACGGCCGCGTCGTCCCCAACTTCATGAAGCAGGCTCTGCGCGGCGAACCGCTCACCGTCTACGGCGACGGCAGCCAGACCCGCAGCTTCTGCTACGTCAGCGACGAAATCGACGGCTTCATTCGTTTAGCGAAATCTTCGGAACACCTGCCGGTAAACATCGGCAATCCGAATGAGTTCACAATTCTCGAATGCGCGCAGCACGTAATAAAGGTGACGGGATCGAAAAGTAAGATCAGTTACGAGCCGCTACCCCAGGACGATCCCAAACAGCGCCGTCCCGACATTACCAAAGCCCGCCAACTCCTCGGCTGGGAACCAAAGATTCAACTCGAAGCCGGCCTGCAAATGTCATTGGATTATTTCCGGAAAGCCGTAGCAGAAGAAGCCACGACAGCAAGGTAGCCACCACCGGCCATGTGGGGACAGCCGCCCAAGCCTGCCCTGAGCGCGGTCGAAGGGGCTTGTCCATCGGGCCGCAGGCCCGATACCAGCAATCGGAGCGCCGCAAGCAAGAACTGCAAGAACTACAAGGTGGGCACTACACCGAAGTAGCCACCACCGCGCATGCGAGGAGCCCTCAAGGATGAGGAATCAAGCCGCTACTGCACGACGTGCATGTTCAACGCACATCCGCCGTCGCCTGGGTCACAAAATAGCTGCCAAGATAAGGGCACTCCAATTTGCTTCGAAATACTTCCCAGTATGTCCCTGGCACTTGCACTCTTCACATCAACATTCACCGGATGGTTTGCCAGAAGGTTTGTGGGAACAGTTCCCACATCTACTACCCTTCCGCCTAAGGATATTTGCCCGCAGATTTCATCGAGCACATCAAAAGCAGGCCGGAGCCCCTCCGTGATCGAAACCCTCGTCTCTAGGGCGGGCTTCAGACTTTGCAACTGGCCCGACACATCCGCGTATGCACGCGATACGACGTGCAGACCCGAAGAATTCTCAGAAACATCGAAAACGCCTGCTCCCCCGGCGAGTGCGTAACTATCAAGCAGACTCTTTACAGCTGCAAGGGCTGCCGCAGATTGCCCGGATTGCGACCTCATGGCTCCGGCTTGTGTTTCAGGCAACGCGAAGGTTATCGTGCGGCGCACGGGAACAAGGACACGGTGCGGGTTACTCCCGTCGTTATCAAGCCGCACTGCTGCGGTGACATCGACAACGTCGTTGTCGTTCAGATAAAGCGTATCTTCGTAGGTAATCGGCACTCGATACAGATGTTCCAATTTCTCGATCGCCTTGGCGATGGGGCGTTCGTCAGTCACTGACACATCCTGAGCCTGCGCACAGGTGCCGCACGATGCGACTGACAGAAGGCCTGCTAGCCAGAAGGCTGCATGCTGTCTCATACTCATTACCTTGTTTATCATGGCCACGTCTCCGTCTCAGACTTACCCGCGCGGATCGATGTGACTGTGGTAGCACCGATGTTTGCACCCAAGGTGTTGACGCCGGCATAGTTGTAAAAAGTCATATCGCCGGTGGCAAACTGGATCTGCATCTGCTGGGGAACTGTCGTGCCGCACGGAGCCCGCCCCTTGTCGCGATAATACGTAACTTGGCCGGAACCATAGCCAACGTAGTCGAAGCCCCAGATGTTACCAGCCCGTACGAGCCACGTTCCTCCCGTTATGGCGGTAACCGGTGCGTACATCGATCCCGCAAACCAGCATGTGTCCGGCCCCCCGCCGCCAGGATTTGTCTCTTGCACGGTAACACCTGCGTAAGCGATTGTCGTCGGCTGTATCGTCTGCTGCCATTCGCCCGCCGTCGGGTGGCCTATAGACTTTCCCCAACCCTTAAACGCGGTCACTTCCAGTTTCGGCAGCAGTTCCGCAAGCCAGTCGCTATCTTCGGTGAACGCGCCGTCAGGCGTGGTCCATTGCAAACTGAAGAAGTCCTGCGGCGCCGTACTGGTCGTACTGGTCCACTTATAATTGGCGACTTCGTAAGGCAACACTGTGCCAGCGCAAGGAGCGCTTCCATCCGTGAAGTCTTCAACGTCATAACTCAGCTTGCCAAACATAGGCGCCGTGGTCGCCGTGTACATGCCGGTGCTGATATCTACACAGGTGTCGGGGTTGTACTCCGTCCAGCCTTCCAGGAACGTCTTCACGCCCGGCAAAAGCGGGACGTAGACGGTATCTGCAGGATATGGGGTCGTAGTGACGGGCGATGGCTGGGTCACGCCCGTATGGGGGAATGGGGTGATCCGAGTGACACTGGAGCTTTGAGCGGCCGCCACAGAGCACAAGGGAATCAGCCAAATCAGTGCCGGTACCAACAGAAGCCGTGACACCGAAGTACAATGTCGTGGATACATGATACTGTAACCTCCACGCAAGGCCTGATGTTCAGGCGCGCATATTACTACACAAATACGAAAAGTCAAGAACTTTTCCCGGAATTATTCCAAGCACTTAGATAAGCTAGTAGGTGGCCTGCCATCTTTGGGAATGGCACGACTTAGTCGTGCCGCTAAATCGCAAACAATGTATCCACACTTTAGCCCTGAGGTACGCCTTTCACGCCTTTGGCGACTTTTTCCGCACCGTTTGGGTTTTGTTGAATTGACCGCGGAGGTTCCTGCCGCGGACTGCCGACACTTGGTCGCGATTTTCGACGGGCTAGAACGTCGCTCCCTCTATTTTCTTTCCACAATCCCGCTGTGACATCTGACCTTGTGCCGGCCATCGAACTCGCGCAATCATGGTCGAGGCCGTGACGGTCGCGAGAAACAACATCGTCGCACACCTAAGTCCTTTGCTTCACGGATTTTGGTACCTAAGCTCTTTGACATCCGGATTTTGCGGGGAAATTTCTGCTAACCCGATGATTCCAAATTAGGAGGGGGGGAGGGGGGGAGGGGGGATACCCCGGATTTAGGCCAACACGCACGCCAGGACCCGCAATCCGCGCACCTTCGGAGAAATTATTTTAGTGAGGAATTCACAGCGAACAAGACTGAGAACTGAGAGGCACTGGAAACCAGAAACTGCGTCTAAGAGCTTTCCGCCGCGGCCGCCACGAAATCAATCAGCTGCTGCACCCCGTCGCGTTCATCCTTGGTACTCAGTCTGAAGGAAACGCCCATCCCGTAGCCGGGATGTGATGCCTTCACTTCACCGCTTACCTTCAACTTCATCTCATGCGTGCGCACCACAATCTCAACCGGTGACCCCGCTGCGAAGGCCAGGGACATTTCGAGATAGCATCCGCCCGGGCTCAGATCGCTCAGATGGCAGTAGTTTCGTACCGAACTTCCCTTCTGGTAAACCTCGGCTCCCAGACGGCAGGCATATCGAGTTTGTACGCGGCGGTTGTCCGGTTCTGATCGGAGCCGGGCCACGGCTTCCACGTTCCGGGCCTTTGCTTCCTGTTTCTCCCCGAGCTGCTCCTCGTTCTGCTTCTTAACCTGGCCGCCCGATGGAAACCTGTCTTCCATCGGCCGGATGGAGTGCTCGATTTCCGGCATCTCCGCAGCCAACTCCTGCTTCGGCGCCTCAGACGGGTTCATCTTCAACCACTCTTGCAGAACCCGACGCGAAGCTTTCGGCACATCCACAAACTGGATTCCCGCGCGCCCGTTCCAATCCTGCCACACCACCTGGCCCGAGAGCCGAACGCTTGCGGTCTGCCCCGGCAACTGAAACTGAAAATACACTTTGCAGGTCGGCGGCACCTTCTTGCCGAAGTTTACCGCCATGCCGTCTTCCGCCAGATCCACCAGCGTCGCTCTCGCCTGCTCCACGCCGGCGTAGTCGATGGTTGCCTGGGTATGCACTGTCGCGCGCGACTTGCGCCTCTTATCCCGGTGCAGAACACTTTGCGCCGCCCGCAAGCTGCTCAAGGCCCGCTCATAGGAGACTGGCTTGTACAGCACGAAGTTCACGCCTAGCGAAAACATCTCGCGAATGCTCTCCTGCCCCGAAACCACCGCGACCGCCAGGGTTGAATCGTTCAGCCGCGAAGAACGGCTGTCGCCCAACAGTCCGACTACGTCCGCCTGCGTTTCGCAGTCAAGAATGAGCAGGTCAAAACGCTCTTGCGCCACCCTCACGGCGGCGCGCACGGCGTCCGAACACAATTCCACCTGAATGCCGAGATCTTCCAGCACGCGCCTCAGCACTTGCACTGAAACTTCGTCCGCGCAGACTAGCAGCGATGAGAGAGTCATAGCTGCGTCCATCCTAGGATCACCGCAGTTCGTCCGACAAGTTACCGCAGTCACTCCCATTACCCCGGTCTTCCGGTGCAGTGCGCTTAACTCCAGTGCAGTCAGTCATGTGACCTGAGTCACCCTCCCCATTACAAAAGACCAATAGTCCTTCGTTGCACTGTGGTGCTTTGACGCTACCACCGCGCCTTCATACGATGAAGACTGCCACACCGTATGCAGTGCCGGATGGCTCACTCCCCAAACGGATGCAGTTCCATCTATGCGGTCAAGCTCTTGGAAATTCAAGAGATGAGGTTGGGTTGACTAACACCAGACGATACGTGACTTACCCCCGGAATGAACTTATGGCATCGCGCAATCACAACGGGTTCTCTCTGCTGGAGTTGATGATAACGATCAGCATCGCCTTGATTATGGTCGGCGTCACCTTTGTCACTTTGCAGCCCACGCTGAATCAGAACCACGTGAACTCGGCCTACGACACCACCTTAATGGCCCTGCGCAACACCCGCAACCTGGCGATCACACAGAGTCACGAATACTACGTCAATTTCAATCCTGGTGGTTTTCCGGCCGGCACGATTCAGGTTGAGTATCAGCCTGGTCCGGTCGGCGGAATAGCGCAGCCCCTGCAGCAAGTGATCACCTACTCCATACCTACGGATATTTCCTTCGCCGTGCAAGCGGGATTTCCCGCCAACGCGCCGGACGGATTTGGCACCGGTGTCACTGCTCTTGACTTCGAATCCACAGCAGGTGTGCCCCTGGTTCCTCCATACGTCGTCTTCCTCCCGGACGGCTCCGCACAAGACAACCTCGGCAACTATTGCAACGGCGTCGTGTATCTGACGCGCACCGGCAGCCCCATCTACAGTTCGAAGGCTATCACTGTATGGGGCGCGACCGGCAGAATCCGCGGTTGGTCGCTCAATAACGTGGCGGGTGCTGCTACTTGGGTACAACAATGACACGAGAAAACAAATCCGTAAGTAGGCATCAGTCTCAGCGCGGCTTTACGCTGATCGAAGTCATGATCGCCACCGTCATCATGACCATCGGCATTCTGGCCGTGATGGCCAGCTTCGCCACCGCCATCGCCGCCACTGCTTCGGCGCAGGAAGATCTGATCGCGCGCCACAAGGCGCTCGATGCCATGGAAAGCATCTACACCGCCCGCAACAGTCAGCAGCTTCCTTTTGCATCGATCAACAACATCGCCAACGGCGGAGTCTTCGTGGGCGGACCAACGCAATTGCTCTGCGCCGGACCCGATGGCCTCGTCGGCACTGCAGACGACGTCGCCTGCACGGCTCCTGACACGGGTGCGGCTTGCCCGGGAGGAGTGGAGTGCCTCGTCCTTCCTGGCCCCGATGGCGTGCTCGGCACCGGCGACGACGTCACCCAAAGCTTGAGCAATTTCACCCGCACCATCACCTTTGGTCAGGTCTCACAGACCGTGAACGGCGTGACCAGCATCAATCAAAATCTCATCGCGGTCACCATCGCCGTCACTTATATCAAAGCCGGCTGGCCGGCTCGCACCTACACGGTGAATGCGCTGATCTCCAGCTATCACTGAAACCTGGCCAAAACCATGAAGATGCCCATCACAAAATCGCAACTCGGCTTCAGCCTTCTGGAACTGATGATCGCCTCCGCCATCGGCCTTATCGTGGTCATGGCGATGACCCAAATGTTCCGCATGGGGATGAACGCGACCTTTACCGTCACCCAGCGCGCCGAGACCCAGGAGAACATGCGCGCCGCCATCGAGTTGATGACCAAGGACATCAGCATGGCGGGCGCCGGTTTGCCTTCCGGCGGCCTGCAGTTGGCCAGCGCCGGCGGCAACTCAAAAATCGCCTGCAACCAAGGCGGCACCTGCTATGTTCCCGCCGACACCTACCAAAACGGCAATTTCTTGTATGGCATTGAGCCCGGCTTCAATAACGGTGTGGAAAGCGGCGCCGTCATTGTCAATGCGCCTGCGGCCGTGAACGACAGCATTACCTCGATTTATTGCGATTACAACTTTCCCCTCACAAATTTCACGTTTACGTTCCCCACCACGACTTCGGCCACTGTGACCGTGGTGAACGCCGCGGTCACGCCCAATAACATCCTCGCCCCGGGTGGTCTCAATGTAGGCGACCTGCTGCTGTTCCTCGTGAGCACCCCGGGTAATGGCAAGACCAGTCAGGGTACCAGCGTCGCTCAAACGGCCGCGGCGGTCGCCGAAATCACGGGCATTCCCAACAACCTTTCCATCACATTTGCCGGCGGCGACGCGCTCAATTTTAACCAGGCTGCGACCGCCGCCAACAGCCTTGCCAATGCGATTACCAACCTGGGGTCTGGTTTAGGCGCCGGTAACAACGTCACTGTATGCCGGCTCTATGCGGTCACCTATTTTCTACAAGTTCCTGCCGCCGGTGGAACCGTTCAAACTCCGCGCTTGATGCGCCAGGTTAACGGACTCAACGCCGTCCCGGTCGCCGATAACATCATCAACATGCAATTCAGCTACGACGTGATCAACTCCGTTGCCGGCACCATGAGCGCGAATCAATCCGATCCTTTCGGCGCTGGACTTTCCCCCGCTCTCATTCAAAAGGTCAACATGTGGATCATGGGCCAGAGTTTGACTCAGGGAGGAAACCGATCCCAGAGCATGTATCTGGCCAGTTCGGTCAGCGCTCGCAACTTGAGCTTCTGTAATTCCTATAGCAGCACCACCACCGTTTGCCAATGATTGGCAATCTGAAGTCCGGCTGTCTGAGGTTTTGCTTTGACGTTGGAGGGGGAAAACATATGGGGAAGGGTTCACGAGATTCGCGGGGCTTCACGCTCATCGCGGCGCTTCTGTTGACGGTCTTATTGTCGGCCGTGGCCGTAGGCCTGTTGTACATGGTCAGCAATGAGGAGCGCATGGGAGGCAACGACCTGGAGGGCAACATCGCCTACTATGGCGCCGAGTCTGGCATCGAAAACTTGACTGCCCAGCTCTCTCAGTTGTACCAGACCTCGCAGACACCGGATGCCGTATCCATTAACGCTCTCACCAACGCCGCCAACTATCCGACCGCAATTACGGGCTCGAACATCACCAACATGAACTACGTCGAGAGCATTACCTGGCCAGCTACCCAGTCCAACGGGCAGCCCTGCCCTAATGCTCCCAACCCGTGCGGTTCGTGGGATATCGTCGGTTCCGGTTCGGACCAAGGCATGGTCGCAACTCTCATCCCCTTCAATTTACAAGTGACTGCAACGCGCGCTTCGACCGCAGGTGAGGCTACCACAAACGCAGGTATCTCTCCCACTGGCGCATCCGTCAACCTGACCCGCACAGTTGAAGTCGCGCTGCTTCCCGCCTTCGAGTTCGGCGTCTTTTGCGATGGCGACTGCGACTACTTCGCCGGCCCTCCTTTCAACTTCGGCGGGCGTGTTCACACCAACGGCAATCTGTTCCTGGCCTCTGGCGCCACGTTAACCTTTACTGACAAGATCGCCGCCGTTGGCCAGGTTATTCTTGATCAACTCGAAAATGGCCACCCAACCTCCAACGGTTACGGCGGCAGCGTCTATGCACCCAACGCGGCTGGCGGTTGCCCGGCCGCCCCGGGAGCTGGGCCCGGGACAACCCCCGCCTTATGCCCCCAGCTCACAGCCGGCAGTTGGACCGGCGGTTTTCCGCCGACTGGCGCCGCTAACGGCGGATGGACCGGCATCTCCACCGGAACGTTCAAGAACTTCGTCATCAATGGACAGACCGGCGCAACCAACCTATCGTTGCCCTTCGTGAAGTCGTCGGTAGTTGGTCCGATTGACATTATTCGCAGACCACAAGCCACCGACACCACACTCTTGACTAATTCGCGTCTCTATGGCGAGGCCGAGATCCGCGTCCTGCTGGCCGACGACATCTCCCAACTCCATCCCGAACGCGGCGCTGGCCAACTCCCCGACAACCAGGACGTGCAAATCGGTACACCTGCTAACGCTTATTTTGCACTTTCCGGCGCGCTCAATGGGTCTTACATGTACTACGCCATGGCCAAGACGGCGGGGAACTGGACTAAGCCGACCGCCTGCGCCACCCCGTGGCCTTTGCTTGGTCAAGTCACAATGGCGACCCCCTGCCAAAGCGTATGGCTGCGTGTGGAGTATCTGAGCAATGTTACCAATCAGTGGGTTGGGGTCACCCAGGAATGGCTGGGATACGGCTTCGGCCGTGCGTACAATTTCTCCCCTAGCGTGCCCTACACGGCCGCGGGAGTAGCGGGAGCAAACACGATCAGCCCCGCCATCCTCATTCTGCAACAGCTTCAAACCAGCAGCATGACTCCCACCAGTTCATACGCATACGAAAGCGACAAGACCGACAGCAGCAACACCGCCTACAATTGGCTTCCGATCAACTTCTATGATGCGCGGGAAGGCGAGCCCCGTGACACTCGGTCCGGCGGCACGGTAACAAATTGCAGCACCTCTGGGGTGATGAACGCAGTCGAGTTGGATGTGGGCAACCTTTGGCTCTGGTTGCAATCAAAAGCTGGCACTCCCTACTCCACCGGTAGCGGCCATCTGGTCAACAACACCAACCAGAACGGCTACATCCTGTATTTCTCCGATCATCGCGGCATGCAGCCCGATCCTGATTCCAACCGGACCGGTTTTTATAACAACTTCGTTGGCATTTCGGGGCTTGAGGATATCGTTAATTCCGGCTCATCCATCGGCACCCCCGACGGAGCGTTGGAACCGAAAACTTATTACACTTATTCGCCGGAAGACGTGGATGAAAACGGCTTTCTGGACACCTTCGGAGAAAAATACCTGGGTGCTGGGTTTGGTCTTTCGGGGGCGGCGATGTCACAGCCATATTACATTCCTACCGTAACCAATGGAATCTCTTGTCCCAGTGCGGGTGCGTGGAATATAGTGACTGGCCCCCGCCACGCGCTGCGGCTGGTGGATGGTGGCATGAGCGCTGCCGCCGTTAGCTACCTGCCTCAGCCCGTTGCTCCGGCGACCTCTGGAAACGGCTTCACCGTCGGTTCTGAAGAACCGGTCTACGTCTGGGGAAACTACAACAGCGGCCCCGCGGATCCCTTCTGGGCCAGCGACGGAACCAATGGCACAACTCCACATTCTGCGGCCGCGATCATTGCCGACGCTGTCACCCTGCTATCACCCAACTGGTCGGACGCCAACAGCTTCGCTAACCCGGGAACCGCGGGCAACAGGACCGCGACCGATAGCTACTATCGCGTCGCTATCGCCGCCGGTAAGAGCATTCCCTTCCCTCAACCATCCTGGGGTGGACAGGACTTCGGTACCGACGGCGGCATGCACAACTTCCTCCGCTATCTGGAAGATCGTGGCGGGACCAGCGTCTATTACGCCGGCTCGTTGATCAGCATGTACTATTCGCAATACGCTACGGGCAATTTCAAGTGCTGCAACTCCGTGTACGGCGCCCCGACGCGAAACTATTTCTTTGATACCCAATTCCTGAACCCGGCCAATCTGCCTCCTGGAACGCCCATGTTCCAGGACGTGGTAAGTTTGGGCTTCCACCAAAACTTCACCCCCCAATAAATTCATAAACTCGTTATAACCAGCCCCCGGTCCGGCTCCACGGACCGGGGGCTTTATTTTTTTGTACTATTCCCTTCGCAATGTTTCTTCGCTTACAGTCACTGACTAGAATCGTTTGACCATTTCAGCATCAATCTATGAGCGCATCTTCGCCAGCGACGCAGCAGCATCAACCGCCCGAGGAAACCGATCGCCAAACAACGGGTCGCCAAGCGTCGCGCTGGATCTGGACTGCGTTCGCCCTCTGCGCCCTCGCCACCGTTGCCCTGTTCTTCATTCCTGCCTTCGTCATTCGTCCCTTCCGTCACCAGGCGCCACGCGCACTCTGGCTTGCCATGGCGCTACGCCAGCGCGCTCCTCTCGGCACGCTGATCGCAGGTCTCGCTTGTTTCCTCTTCGCCTTCGCCCTGTGGAGGACTGTCGGACTCTGGCGCAAAGCTCTCGTCACGCTCACTTTGCTCGTCGTCATCTTCTCCATAGTCATGGCGCGACTCAATTACTTCGAATGGATGTTCCATCCCATCGCCAGCGCGCAGTTCGTCGCTCAGGCGGAGAGCAAGCTCGACCCTAAAGAAATGATAATGGCCGTCCGCTTCGGCACTGACGCCCGCGCTTATCCCATCAGCCAGATGGCCTACCATCACGTTCTCAACGATGTGGTCGGAGATGTGCCGATCGCAGTCACCTATTGAACGCTCTGTCACACCGGTCTGGTGTGGACACGAACGGTGAACGGCAGAGTTCTGCATTTTTATCTGGCTGGCATCAACAACCAGAACTTTCTCATGCGCGATAAGGAAACCGGAAGCTGGTGGCAACAGATCACCGGGAAAGCCGTCTACGGCCCGCTACAAGGCGCAGCGCTCGAACTCGTCCTCAGTGACGAACTCACCTTTGGCCAGTGGAGAACCGAATCTCCCTTCGGCCAGGTGCTGGCGCCCGTCGCCAAATACACGAAAGAGTACGACCCCAACTGGGAGCCCGACATCGCCAAGTTGCCGGTCGTCATCAGCTTTCCCGGCACCGCGTTGAAGTCGCGCGACGTCGTCATCGGACTCACCATCGACGGCGCCGCCCGCGCCTATCCCTGGGAGACTTTTGCCAAGCAGTCGCCGGTTCTCGATCGCGTCAACGGCACTCCGCTGCTTCTAGTCCTCGGCCCCGATGGCAAATCCTTCCGCGTCTTCCTCAGCCGCATCGACGGCCACGACGCCGAATTCTTTCTCCAGTCCAATGCGAAGGCCGAAGCGCAAACCGGAAAAAGTTCCGACGTGAGAAAAGACTGGATGCTACTCGACGCCACTACTCACAGCCAGTGGAACTTCCAGGGCTGCGCCACCTCCGGCCCCGCGCAGGGAAAATGTCTCGCCCGCATCCCCGCGCTGAAAGATTATTGGTTCGACTGGCGCAACTACCATCACCAGACCACAATCTACAAACGCTAGGACAATTGTTTGAGTCGATCAGATGGCGCCGGCGGCGGTTCCTGCGGCTTTGGGAATAGCAGCTTGTTCGATGGCGGCGCCGAAGCGGTAGGTGAGGGCCTCCACCACCCGCAGGTCGTCTTTGGTGAATGCGTCCTGACCGGCGCGGTACAGGGCCAGCACGGCAGCAACCGCGGCACTGCCTTCGAGCGGCACGGCCAGGGCAGAACGCAACCTGCTGTACTGCGTGGGGTCGTTGAGATATCCAGGTTCCACGGATGGATTGCCGTTCAAAATGGGCTTGTGATTTTGCGCTACCCAGCCCGACAAGCCTTCTCCAAGAGGAATCTGCAAAGAAGAAAACAGGCGGAAGTTTTCGCCGCTGACAAAGTCCGCCACCAGCACATTGTTCTTGCAAAGGTAAACCGCCATGGCGTCGTACGTCACAAGCCGCTTCAGCCGGGCGGAGAGCAGCGAAAGTAAGTCATCGAGGCTGAGCAAACCCTTCACCCTGTGGCCCAGTTCAGTGAGACTCTCTGCCTGCTGGCGGCCCGCGGCCAGACGTTCCACAGAGTCCGCGACCGGCGATGTCGTTCGGGGCGCTCCGGCGAAACCGGCGTCAGGAGCGAGCCCGCGCTCCACCTTTATGTCCGTCGAAAGCTTCGGCGGGGCTTGCAATGGCTGCAGCCGCGCGAGTCTCTCCCACTCGACATAACGCCGCTGCAGGATCGTGACCACTCGGGGATCAAAGGCCGCGCCGGCCTCGGAAGCTACCTTGGCCATCGCCTCCCGAAGCGGCAAGGCTTTGCGGTACTGACGATCAGAAGCCAGTGCATCCAGGCAGTCGACAGTCGAGAGGATGCGAGCTCCGATCGGAATCGCCTCCCCGGCCAAACCATTCGGATACCCGCTGCCATCCCATTTCTCGTGATGCGCGCGCACGATCGGCACCACAGGATAAGGAAAATCGACTTGCTCAAGAATCTCCGCTCCCACGGTAGGATGGATCTTCATCTTCTCGAA
>PMSQ01000055.1 GCA_003168355.1 Acidobacteriaceae bacterium
CGGCGACACCGTCGGCGACCCCTTTAAGGATACTTCCTCGGTCGCCCTGAACCCAGTCATCAAGTTCACCACGCTGTTCGGCCTGCTGGCAGTTGAGTTGGCGGTTACACTGTCGCGGGATCAAGGCACGACCATCACGAATGTGCTGGCATTAGTGTTCTTCCTTATTTCTTTCTTCTTCGTCTACCGTTCGTTCTACGGCATGCGAATCAGAAGCGGCAACGAATAGATGCTCATGTCGAGATAAGGTGCTCGTGTGGGGACAGCCGCCCTCGGCTGTCCGCCGGGCGCAGCCCGGCGCTTGCTAGTGCCCGCAAGTCTGATTTTGGGCGGCCCGGCGCTTTCAGCCCTGCGATTCAGACGGCAGAATGAATGTCGGCTTTAGCCGCTGAGGCGCATTAGAACTCAAACACCAGCCCTGCCGTAGGCGTAACCGGCGACTCCTGCCGGGTCAGGATTGTGCTCTGCAGAGTATTGGGATTCACTCCGGACTGAAGACATAAATTCGGTTGTCAAGATTGGTCAGATTGAGCACTTCTCCATAAAGTGTGAGTTTCCAGTGCTTGAACGCCCACCCCTTGTCCCCATCCACCTCAGCCATTTGTCGCCAACCAACTACAGCTTTTAGATTTTTTGTCTGAGTTTCCCCGAAATTCCACAGATCGTCACCCACTACCCCCGCAGCTCCGCCAGCGCCTTGCGCGCTTCGCTGTTATTGGGATTGATCTTCAACGCGCGCTCCAGTTGCTGCCGCGCCTGCGCCGGCTGGTTCGCTTTTTGATAAGCAAGACCGAGATGATAGTGCACCGTCGGGTCATCGGCCGCGCCTCGCTTCTCGCTCAGCCGCAGCGATTCCTGGAACAGATCGATNNNCGCCACGTCCACGTTGCCGCCCTGCTGCAGCATCACATACGCCAGATTGTTTGAGGCCAGCGGATTATCCGGCTGAATCTCCAGCGCCTTCTGGTACATCCCTTTGGCCTGGTCCCAGCTGCTTTGCGATTCATACATCTCGCCCGCAAGAATGTAGAACGCGATTTCACGCGGGTGATCTTTGATGGATTGCTGATACGTGGCCAGAGCCTGGCTCACCGATCCCTCGGCCGCCTGCACCTGGCCCAGCTTCAAGAGCGCATCGGAATTATTCTTGTCGAGTTCGATCGCCTTTTGGAGGGCGGCATGAGCGCCGGTGAAATCTTTCTTCTGGTAAAGGGCGGTGCCGAGCAGGTCATAGAAGCCGCTGGTGTTGGGCGATTTGGCCACTTGCGCGCGGGCGGCGGCGATGGCCTGGTCGGGCTGCTTCTGAACCAGGTAGGTATTCATGATTCCCTGCAGCGCATCAGTAGACGCCGGATCCTTATCGAGCGCCTGCTGATAAAACTTAATTCCCTCCGCGTATTGCTTCTGCACCTGATGAAGATTTCCCAGTTGCACGTACGGCGTTGGACTGCCGGGGGCGATCTCCATCGCTTTGTGCAGATCCTGCTCGGCGTCGGAATACTTCTGGCGATTCATCTCCGCCAGCGCTCGCATCAGGTAGCCGTCGGGAGCATAGGGCGCGTTGGCGATGATCTGCTGCGCCGTTTTGGTGAGCGCATCGAGATCACCGCGGCGCACTGCCAGGGCGGCCAGCGCGCGTTGCGCATCCGTAAGTTCGGGACGCAGGCGCACCGACTCGCGCCATTCCGATTCCGCGCGCTCGTCGTTGTGCTGCATGTCAAAGGCAATGCCGAGTTGATAGTGGGCCACGGCGTTGCTGGAATCGTTCTTAATGGCTTGCTGCAACGCATCCACGGCACCGTTGGCGTCGTTTTGGCGGAGCAGTATCTGGCCGCGATAAACCAGCGCGTCCGCCTCACGTGGATTTGATTTCAGAACCTCGTTGTTCAGCTTGGTGGCTTCTTCCAGGCGGTTCTTCAGGATCAAGAGTTGGATGTAGTTCTTCTTGACCTTGAGGCTCCGGGGGTGGTCGCTGTACAGCGCGGCATATTCCGTCGTGGCTTTGTCGAGCTCGCCGGAGGCGAAGTAGAAATCGCCCAGCATGCTGTAGCCATCGGGATTGTCCGGCAGATCGTTTTTGGTTTGCTTGAGGAAGCCTTCGATTTCTGCCTTCTTGCCTTCCACCATATAGAGCCGCACCAGCGCTTCGCGCGGGGCGGGATCCTTGGGATCGACGCTGATGGCGTGTTTGAATTGCTGTTCGGCTTCGGGCATGCGGTTGCGCGACTGGTAGAAGCCTCCCAGCGCCATCTGGGCGTTCATGGCTTTGGGTCCAAGTTCGGCGGCTTTCTTGAAGTTAACCTCGGCCGGCTCGGGCAAGTTCGAGCGCAGTTGAAGGAGCGCCAGATCAAGATACGACTCCGAGCGGCTGGGGTCGGCCGCAATTCCTTTCTGCATCTCCTGCATGGCCGATCCCAGATTGTTCTGAGCGGCGTAATAATCGGCCCAAGCCTGGAACACCTCGGGATTCTGAGGCTGCTGTTCGCGGAGAAGGTCGAGGTGTGTCCTCGCCTGCTTCAAGTAATCGTCATTGGCAGACCCATCCGAATTGCGCGCTGCGACTAAGAGATTGGAGAGATCGATGTGAGCGCGATAGTTGTCAGGAGCCAGATCGATGGCGCGGGAGAGCTCCTGAAAAGCGCGAGCGCCATCGCCCTGTTTGAGATAAGTCTCTCCCAGCTGGTAATGAGCCTGGGCGAAGCGGGAATCGACCTGGATCGCGTTGGAATACTGGATAGCTGCCTCGGAGTACTTGCCCTTTTCGAAATAGCGGTCGCCGCTCTCCAGATACTTTTGTTTGCGAACGTTGGGATCGCGCGAGCACGCGGTAAACATTGCAGGGACAAGGAACCCGACGAGAAACAGGCGGATAATAACGGAACGGCTCATGTTTTCTCCAAAGCAGGCGCGAAGTCGCGGACGATTACACACCCGTGGTCACTACACCAAGGTACTGCAAACAGGGGTGCAAGATAAAGTTACGTGCGTTATGCCGGGGCGCGGAGCGAGGATCGGTCTGACGTTAGAGTGTCGGGCAGATACTATACTTTCAAATAGTTTGGAACGAACTGTCAGTAATGGAACGCGCCTGCCAAGGATCTGAAAATGCTTTGTTACGAAAGCCGAACAAGAACATTTCCTGCTTCCCGTCTTGCATCGGGCTTTGTACACTTACCGTCACGTTGTTCGCCGGATGGCTGCTACGATGCGCCTTCGAGTTGATCTCATAACCCTCCTACTGCTAGCCACCGCTATTTCCTGGGCCGCGTCAAGTGTGAGTCTGCACGTTGACTCGCGATCCCTCTGGAAGCTAGAAGCACTCTCATCCGGCAGAATCGACGGCCAAGAAGATGCCACCGCTTACGTGAGAAAGGCCGGCGCCATATGTGGCGTTGCGGAACCGGCCCTGGTGCCCGACGGCTTCGAGTCTCGTCTTGCCGCGGCTGAACTGGATGCCGCGAAGGACCCCAGTAAGCTTATTTCAGACGATCAGGTCGCCAGGGCTTTCAATTTTATGTCCGACCAGTTTGGCGTGGCGAATCCCACCCGCCTGACGGGCGCGGACGTCCTGCAATACAGGGGCGTTATGTCAGCGATCTTCCCTCATGTGTTCAGCCCCAAGACCGTAACCGGGAGTCGGCCCGTCGGGGCTGTCGTGATGTTGTACATGCTTGTCTCCTACGGCGGTATGACAGAGGGCTGGAAGAAGGTGGGCGGCCCGAATAGTTTCGGAATCTCCGAGGCAGAGCCCATTGAGCACCCAGGTATTGATAGGAATGCTATCGCCAGGGAGTACCAGTCCGCCAGCTTGGCGTACTTCCAAAAGAAGCAACCTGAAGAAGTTCGAACGTTTCTTGGCAGACTTGCGAAGATTATGGCCCTACCCGAAGGGATAGAACTGTGAAAATAGTATACGCTCTACTGCTTGCGCCTATCGTGATGTGGGCCTTGCCGGAGGGCAAACTGCACTTAAGCATAAACTTGCAATCGCTGCAGCAGCTGGATGTCCTCGCATCTGGCAAAATCGAAAACCCGCAGGACGCTACAGCCTATGTAAGAAAATCCGCCGCCCTGTGCGTTTTCGGGGATTCAGATCCGATGACCGAGGAGATTGAATCCCGTTTAGTGGCAGCCGAGCTGGACGCTGCGAAGGACCCAAACAAGCTTGTGTCGGACGACCAAGTCGCTGAAGCCTTTAATTTCATATCTGACGAGTTCCAGGTTCCACATCCCGCTCGTTTGATAGCTTCGGACATCCTGCAATACCGGAGCGTCATGGCTTCGATTTATCCTCATTTATTTAATGGGAAGGATGTACGCGGTAGCCGGCCTGTTGGGACGGTCGTGATCCTCTATCAGCTTTGGTACAACGGTGGCGTGACGGAGGGCGTGAGGAAGGCGGCGCAACTCGATCGAGCGCCCGGCAGCCTCAGAGTGACCGGCGGGCGCATCGGCGGCGGAACGTGGACAGCCGCCAAGGATCCCAACCTGATTGGCAGGGAATATCAGGTCGCCGGCTACGCCTATTTCGCGCAGCGGTCGCCGCAAGATATCCGTTCCTTCGTCGACGGGGTAACGACAATCGTGGTCAAACCAGGCGGGAGATAGCCATGAGAAATAATAAGGCCGCGTATATAGTTCTGTTGGCCCTTTGCCTCGCTGTGGCGTGTGGCTTCGACGGCTGTATCGTTGCGCCGGAACCCGGCACACCGGCGGGCGGATTCCCCGTGACCACGCGAAGCGTGCTCGTCGACTCCTCGGGTGACCCAGTGACCTCTGGTCAGCCAGTGCCAGGCATGGCGGTCACGGGTATCTGGCTTTCCGACGGCTCCGGCGGCAGCGCAGCGGGAAGCGCAAGATATTTCAGTGTAACGACCGACTCCGATGGCAACGCATTCGTTAACCAAGGCAGGATCAACGCCTATTGGAGCTCGTCGATCGGCTGGAATAATCCAGAATGCGGTGCAAACAGCGGGACATTTTGGGCCGACCCCATAGTGGGCATCGGGTGGCTCTGCCCTATAACTGTTGTAGAGGCGAGTGCTAATTCCTCTAGTCATTTCGTCCTTCCTGGCGCGGTGCCGTCAACCATAACGTCTTACGGCGACTTTTCGACCACCTACGGCGAACCCCAACTGAGGGTGTACGTCGGGGGAGCCACTCCTGGGTTTGTTTCCAGCGTTTCAGCCTCCAGCGCAGGGTCCGGATCAAGCGCAACCTTCCCTTTTCCAGCGCAGTCGAACGGCTCACCGCTTGCCGAGGGATTCTACTCCCTGGTTAATACGAACGTAGCGTCCGGAGGGGGCTTGGTTTTTGTGGACTCAAGCTATCTGGCCGTCGGCGGCATCACCGCGCTTTCCGGTCCATTCGGCGTGGATGCGGCAGACGAGACCCGGGTCGTCCAGACATGCGACTATATCGAGGTCGACCACGAAACCATTTGTAGCTCGTCTGGGCCGATCATCACGCCAACCGCTGTACTCACCCAATACTATTCTAATCAAGTCAGCTATGGGGGTCATACAATTGCCGTTGGGGCTGAACCGGTGGCGGTCAAGTTTTACGGCCAGTACACGTCCACCAGCTCCCAGGTAAGTGGGAACATTACCATTACAACTACGACAACGAGCCCTGCGAGCGCAGTTGTCGTGAATTCCGGCTCCGCTAGTGTCAGCATCCTCGACCTGGAAACACTCGCCAACGTCGCGAACGTCGCCGTGGGTGCACAACCCATGTCTGTGACCCTGAATTCGGCCGCGACCTACGCGTACGTGGCCAGCTACGGAAGCGGGACCATGGCCGAAGTCGACCTCTCCACAGAGAAAGTAACTAGGACGGCTACTGGCCTCGCCGGAGCCCTAAGTGTGGCGATGGATCCGAGCGACTCCTACGTATGGGTCGGTGGCACCAACTACCTCTATAAAGTCAGCGTGAGCACTTTCGCAGTTGTCTCCAGCGTGGCCGTCGCCGGCAGCGTGACCTCGTTGGCGGTAAGCAATACACAGAACGAACTCGCTTACACCCTGGTGCAGAACTGCTGTACAGCATCGAGCACATACGCGGCTAACGAGCTGCTCTTAAGCAACCTGTCGACGCCGGGCAGCTACGCACACGCCGCGGCCAGCCCCTATGCCGCGTATACGATGAATGGAACTCTCCCTAGCGCGGCCGCTCTTCCGCAAGCGACAAGCGTGGTCAGTACGAGGTTTTCCAATGGCATGGCCGCGTCCGCCACGCCAACAGGCTTCGTAATCTACGACGTGATTAGCCATGCACAGATAATGACCGGCACTACCGCAACCCCTGTGCGCGGTATTGCGAGTGACCCCGACTGTATGTTCGCTTACTTCACCTTGCCCGACAGCAACGAATACATTGCCGTGCCCTTGGAATCCACACCATAGCCAAGTTCCTCAGGCGCCATCCCGGTTGCTGCGCTTCCAATAAAGATATCCCGGCACACCGACCAGCACAATCGCGGTGCCCCAGAAGGCTTCAGTAGGGCGGGTGATGATGGTGTTCAGCGTCCAGGCGGCGCCGACCAGCACGTAAATCGCCGGGAGCCAGGGATATCCGGTACAGCGATAGGGACGAGGAATCTCGGGGCGCTTCCAGCGCAGCAGAAACATTCCGAATACAGTCAATGTGTAGGAGAGCACCATGCCGTAGATAACGTAGGTGTAGAGCTGGTCGTAGCGGCCGCTGAGGGTGAGCAGCGCAGCCCAGATGCCTTGTCCGATAAGGCTGAAGGCGGGCGTCCGCCATTTGGGATGGATGACGGCCATACGCTTGAAGAAGACACCGTCCTGCGCCATGGCAAGATAGACGCGCGCGCCGGAGAGCGTGCAGGTGGCGGCCGCGCCGAAACACGAGACCGCGATGGTGAGCGAGAGCCACATCGCGGCATGAGGAGAGAATAGTGCGGCCGCGGCGGCGTGGGCGATAGTTTCATGCCGGGCGATCTCGGTGAGCGGCAGAGCGTACAAGTAAGTCACGTTCATCGCCATGTAAATCACGCCCACCACAAGCACGCCCAAAACCATGGCCAGCGGCACATTACGCCGGGGCTCTTTGACCTCGCCCGCGACCCAGGTGATGTAGACCCATCCGTCGTAGGCCCAGAACACGGCGATCAAAGCGATGCCCATGACGGAGATCAGTTGCGTAGGGTGAAGACCCATGCTGAGGCCGACGCCATGCGAGTGGAAGTGAGACCAGTCACCTTTCCCGATGGCGAATCCGAGAACCACGAAAGCGGCCATGGCGGCAAACTTGGTCCAGGTGGAAAGATTTTGAAGCAGCGTGCCCCAGCGCAGGCCAATGACGTTGACATAGGTCAGGATGGCGATTAAAAGCAGAGCAAAGAGGTGCGCCCGGGTGATGGTGATTCCGGCGAGCGTGACGACGACATGCTCCTGCGAGACGATGGGAAAAACTTGTCCGGTGTAGGCAGCCGACGCGACGGAGAGAGCCGCGATGCTGCCGCCGTTCGCGACTGCGAAGAGCATCCAGCCGTAAAGAAAGGCGACCAGATCACCATAGGCCTCGCGGAGATATACGTACTGGCCGCCGGACTCGGGGAACATGGATCCGAGCTCGGCAAAGGCGACGCAGCCGAAAAGCGAAATTACGCCGCCGATCACCCATACTAATAAGAACAGCATGGGCTGCGGGAGCGGGCCGGCGATGTCTTTGGCGGTGAGAAAAATCGAAGAGCCGATGATGCCGCTGACCAGCAGCAGCACGGAGTCGAGCAGGCCGAGTCCGCGAACCAGTGTGGGTTGGGCTGGAGTTGAGTCGGAGTTCGAAGCGGGAGATTCGGCCGTCGATGCGGCGAGGGAGTCCATTATCCGAATCCGAGTTCGTCGGGAGATTCGAGCGGCGTGCCGCAGCGGCGGCAGATCACGGAAGAGCAGTCGCCGCAGGTCAAAGGATCGGTTACTTCTTTGGCGCAGATGGGGCAGTAGAGGGATCCGGGGCCGGGCTCAGGCTTCGAAGGATTCTGGGGACGCGTCGCCATGAGGAGGAAAACTGTAGCATAGAGGCAGGGGCAGCGTCTCCTGGCAGAACAAAGGCTCCAACGAATGCCTTTCTCAATTGCATTTCAAAAAGAACCGCTGCTTTACCCTTACGAGGACGGGACGACCGCGGCCGCCAATGGCCTTTTGATCTTGGGCGACTTCAAAGAGCAATTTCTTGCCAGCCTGTACCAGTGGAGCCGAGAACAATATCAGAGTCAATGGCGGAATGCGGTCGAGGTGCTGCTAAATGGAAAGGACAAGGCGGCGCTGATCACTACGTACGGAAGCCCAGAGGTTGCCACACATCTTGAATGGTGGCCGATGTATTTGGTCGGAAACGAAGTTTTCCTACAAAATCGTCTCCTGTTTTATGACCAGTTGCCGGAACCGTTCTGCGTGGAGAATGCATTTTCGTTCCTGCGCAACCGTTGTACAACGAACGCGGAAGGAGAGGCAATTTCTGAGTGGAGAGTAGGCCTCTCTGAGGTCGAAGCATTCGCACGCAAAGTGATTCGGGAAAGCGCGCCGCGCGGTTAAGGGAAACAACAAGCCAAACAAATCACTTACTCCCGACGAAAAGTTGTAACAGGAATTCGACCGCTGGGCTACGTCCGGTTCCGCGGGCGGTTACCTTACTTTGTCTTCAGGTTCAGGAAGGACATTCGGCGCGTTGCGAAGAAACTCGATTAGTCGGTCGCCGGTCTTCTGGCCCGCACGTTTCTTGAAAAACTCCGCCGCCGTCTCTACCACTCCAACCTTTTCCGCCACCGCCGACGCAATCCATTGATTCAGTGAGACGCCGTCTTCCTGCGCCAGACGCTGCGCCGCCTTCTTGATCGAGAGAGGGAGCTTCAAAGGATAAGTTGCTTTGCTCATCGCTTCACCATCTTTAGCAAGTCAGGCGGGCTGAGGATTGGAACCGCGAATCGTTTACCCGCCAAGTCAAAGTCCCGGATATTGTAGGTCACCAATGCGTCCGCGTGGCCATTGATGGCGGCCTCGAGAACCATTTCGTCGCTCGGATCCCGAACCTGGGGTCGCCAGAGAAAACGCACCTCCACCGGTTCAACCAGGGCTGCAAGTTCGGCCAGGAATTCGTCGATCCTGTCCAGCGTCAAGCCGTGGGCGATGCGCTGTTCCGGACGCTTCAACACTTCCTCGTATTCCAAAAACAGCGGAGGAGTAGCCAATGGCGTGAGCCGCCGGTTTGCTACCAGCCGGAGTACGGCGTTTCCTGCTCCGGCCCGAGTCCGCAGAGCCGCCACTACTACCGAGGTATCGAGAACGACCC
The DNA here is from genome assembly GCA_003168355.1 of Acidobacteriaceae bacterium. Classification (GTDB taxonomy): domain Bacteria; phylum Acidobacteriota; class Terriglobia; order Terriglobales; family Acidobacteriaceae; genus Sulfotelmatobacter. The sequence goes on from PMSQ01000055.1 coordinate 9,313, forward strand.
GCTCGATCATGTGACATCCTATAAGATATCACATCCTATAGGATATTTCATACTCCTTTCTTCCTGTGGTAGAAGGATAGAGACCCCGAAATGCCAGAAAAATCCCTCACCCCCGACGAAAAACTGCAGCAGGAATTCAACCGCTGGGCTGCTGCTGGTGAAGGCCCGAAGATGGAGAATCACCATCTCGACATTACGGCGAAGACGATTCGCCGGATGGAGCTGCGTCCGGGTGAGCGCGTGCTCGACCTGGGTTGTGGGTCGGGGTGGGCAACGCGGCTGCTGGCGCGGCTGGTGGGCGAAGGGCCGGATGGCTTCGGGCAGGTGGTTGGGCTCGATGTTTCAGATGAGATGATTCGCGAAGCGCGCACGGCTTCGAAAGATTTCGACAACGTGCTCTACGTCTGGGGATCGGCGCAGCAGATTCCGTGGGAGGAAAACTTCTTTGAAAAAGTGTTGTCGGTGGAGTCGTTTTACTATTATGCCGACCAGGATCGTGCGCTGATGGAACTTTTTCGGGTGATGGCGCCGCGGGGAAGATTATTCATTCTGATCAATCTATATAAAGATAACCAGTACTCGCTGCAGTGGGTGGATAAGTTGAAGGTGCCGGTGCATGTGCGCTCGCAGGCGGAGTACGTCGCGCTGCTGAAGAAACATGCTTTTGAGAATGTGGAGGCGTGCCGAATTCCTGATGACACGCCCACGCCGGATGATTACAAGACGAAATCGTTTCACAGTCTGGACGATTTGCGGGCGTTCAAGCGGGAGGGAGCGCTGTTGCTGATGGCTTCGAAGCCCGACCTGCGCACGCCGGCGCCGGGGTACACGATTTATTGAAATGTCCTGCCCAGCCGCGAAGCGGCGCAAGAATGCAGCCCACGGCGCAAGCCGTGGGTCAAACGTCGAAGTAAGAAAAAAAGCCCCAACGGGGCGAAAGAGAAGCTGTAGCACGGCGTTGCGCCGCGCCTGAAGACCGCGCCCTTTCAAAGCTAGATTTCACTATCGTCATCGTCGTCTTTGTCGCGATGGTTCAGATCTTTCGCCGGGCTCAGAGCGCGTCCGTCGGAGGCGTGGCGAATTTCGATCCGGCCATTCACGTTCTCCAGTTTGACGCGCGGGCCGCCACTCCCTAACTCACCGCGCAGGTCGTGACCAACGTAGCGGTGATGATTCACTCGCAGGCCGAAGTCATTCTCGATACCCCCGGAAACCGTGCTGGCCTCGATCTCCGCTTTGGAGTCCGAAGGGATCGTTAACTCGACCGAGCCGTTGACGGATTTCAGTTCGATCGATGAGCTGGAAAGCTGGTCAAATCTGGCGTCAAGGCGGCCGTTGATAGTCGAGAGCTCGGCGCGGCCGGAGAGATTGTGTGCCTCCAGTTGACCGTTAATGCATGAGGCATGCACCTCGCCGCTCACGCCAGTGATGTCGAGCGAGCCGTTGATCAGCTTGATTTCATCCAGCCGGATGGCGCGCGGCACCGTCAACGTGTATTCGACGCTCGGCGGATTGTTACGGGAACCCCAGTTGAAAGAGAGATCGTGGTCGCGGTATTTGGTGCGAATCGAAAGGTAGTCCTTGCCGGAATCGATCTCGATGCGTGCGTCGTCGAGGCGGTCCTTCGCGTCGGCATACTTCACGGCGTCCACTTTGACTTCATTCCGCTCCCAGGTGGAGATGTGGACCGCGCCGTTAATGTTATCGAGTTCCACACGGCCGCCGGGAGTGAGCGTGTAGGTTTGATGGAATTCCTCGGTAAAAGCGCCCTGGTGATCGGAAGCATGAGCTCCGAGGGCGAGAACGAGCAGCGCGCAAAGAGTTCCCAGCACGGCGCCCGACCAGGCGACGATTTGGCGTTGGCGGTTCATAGGCTTGCTCCTCCGTTTCAACCCGTTAGACGCGGCGATTTGCAATTGGTGAGAGCCCAGGCCGAAAAGAACCTGCTCCTCTACATAGGAGTACGGCAGTTACCTCAGTGATGTTCCCATATGGGTGGGACGGCGAATACTGCGCGGTCTACTGTATCGACGCCTGGGAGGCTACTTGGTCCTGGTTTCGGGCAAAGATGTTTTCCGGCTCGATCGCGCAGATCTGGTGCATGGCTATGAGAGACAAAAAGTGAAGCTCACCGGCATTCTGGATGCGAAGGCCAAACAAATCCACATTGTGAAGGTCGAGCTGGAATAGGCGAGTGACCCGGGCGCTCATACCCCTCTTTGAACGTTCTTCTTTAATCCGCGTTCCGTCCGTTGGCCCTCCGGTTCCCGCCCGCTTCGGTCAGCAAAAAAACTCCAAGGATCGTCATCTCCGGCTCAATGGGATGCCGGTAGCGCTGGCTGGGATAGACCACGTAGTAAATTGCCGGATAGAGCAGGACCAGCCAGAACAGCAGCCAGGCCCCGGGTTTGCGCTGACGAAGGGCGCGTCCGAGTCCCCAGAACATGAGCACCGAGGAGGCCAGGAAAAGCGAATTTTTCACCTCGGCCAGCCACCAGATTTGTGACAGTCGCGGCGGTCCGGCCCAGAAGTAGATGAATCGCTTCAGGCAGAGGACGGCAAAACGCGGGTAATCGGCCTTGATGTAATCGACTGCCTGCCGCTTGCGCGCCTCGATGTATGCCAGCTCACCCATGGAAGTGTACTGGCGCATGGCATACAAATCCTGCGTGGGATGCAGATACTGCATCCAGGTGCCGTCGGCGCCGGTGCCGTTTCCCAACCGCAATTCCGCGCCCAGGTTGTCGCGGATGAAAATGAACTTCCCGAAGGTGTGATAGTTGCGCACCGTCCAGGGAGTGACGCAGGCAATGAAAACCACGGAGGCCAGCACCACGCCCGTCAGCGAAGGCTTATTTCGCTTCGCGCGGTGATACCAGGCCCATAGTCCCGAGGCCGGCAGGAACGCGATCAGCACCGTGCTGTTCAGCGCAGTGATGCCCCAGAGTAATCCGAACTCGAGCCATGGTTTTAGGCCGTCGCGTTCTTCCATGGTGAGTGCCAGCCAAAAAATCACGGCCAACAGCAGAGTCGAAAAACTTGTCTCCCACACCCAGCGCGTGCACCAGTACATGACATATGGAAGAAGACCCCACGTCCAGGCTGAGCCGACCGCGACTTTCTCGGAGAAGATCCGGCGAGCAATAAGAAAAATCGGAATGCAGGTTAGCGCCGAGAAAACGCTGTTAACGGTGAGCAGCACGAAAGCTGACGCACGCGAATAAGTACCGAAAAAGTAAAACACGCCAGCGATCAGGTACGGATAAAGCGGCGGTTCCCAGGCGGTTGGTCCGGTGGGCGCGCCAAAGGCATTGCTAAAGCCGTGTCCGGAGGCGATAGCCGCACCGATGCGTCCCATCTCCCATCCGAAGCCAAAGTTTTCTTCCGCGCTTTTGAATTTGTAGGTGTGGCCAACCAGGATCCAGCCCACGCGCAGGCAGAGCGCGATGGCTACCATCCAAAACTGCGAGGTGCGGATATGCGCCCACGCCTTGACGAGCCGTGTGGGCATGCGTTCGCGGCCGGGGGCCGCGGCGGGTATCGAGTCCATGGATGATCTATTTGTAGCTGAGTCGCGGTGCAGGGGCAACTCAACGGCTAGACTCGGAATTGATTGGCACCCGCCCCGGCATACCTAGACTGAGGAGCTTCGCGCCGTTGCCGAGCACTTGAACGTATAATTGGAGTTGTCGAACCGAGGTCGCCTCATGGGCTGGCTGCAAAATAAGTTTGAAAAGAATTTCATGATCAG
>PMSQ01000155.1:0-20353 GCA_003168355.1 Acidobacteriaceae bacterium
ATCATGATGATCGATTTCGCGCTTCAGGCAGAACGCCAGGAAGGCAAGAGGCCAATCGACTCGATTTTTGAAGCGTGCATGTTGCGCTTCCGTCCGATCCTGATGACAACGATGGCCGCGTTATTGGGTGCTCTGCCGTTGGCGTTGGGAACGGGCACGGGGTATGAACTTCGTCGGCCCCTTGGCATTACGATTGTAGGAGGGCTGATCCTGAGTCAGTTGCTCACGCTCTATACAACACCTGTCGTCTATTTGGCATTCGACCGGTTGCGGCTACGCATGGCGGGGAAAACCACGATCCATCGTTCTCCCGCTCCGGAGGCCAGCTAGCGGGAGTGAGAAGAATGCTTGGTTAGGTAGAAATGTTATGAAGATCTTCATACGAACCCGAGTGAACGGCATAATTCGGATATGTCAGGCCGCGTTCTTGTTGTTGATGTCGGCGGGCTGTGTGGTGGGACCAAAATACCACGCACCATCGCCGCAGGCGCCCGCCGCGGTTTACAAGGAATCGCCCAGCCAGTTCAAAGAAACTGGAGACTGGACAGTGGCGCAGCCTTCGGATGCCATGCTGCGCGGCAAGTGGTGGGAGATCTTCAACGATGCCGAGTTGAATGCCCTCGAAGAACAACTGAATATCAATAACCAGAACATTAAGCAATATTTCGAGAATTACATGGAAGCGCGCGCGATTGTGCGCGAGGCTCGCTCACAATACTTTCCGACGCTGACCGCTGCGCCGTCGGTCACCCACTCGCGGGCCTCAGCAAACCTGGGCTCAACCACGGCGAATACCTCCGGCACGGGCACCACCACCTCTACTACCACCCCGCAACTGCAAAGTACGCTCTACTCGCTACCGTTGGAAGCGTCCTGGGAGGCTGACCTTTGGGGCAAGGTCCGCAACACGGTGCGCCAAGCCCAGTACGCCGCCCAGGTCAGCGCGGCAGATCTTGAGAACGAACGTCTCACCGAGCAGGCCAGCCTGGCGGAATATTTTTTCCAGATACGCGGCCAGGATCAGTTGCAAAAAATCTTTGACGAGACCGTGGACGCAGACCAGAAAGCCTACGACCTGACCCGTTCGCTCTACGATGCCGGCATCGACGATCAGATCTCGGTGGTGGAGGCGGAAACCACGTTGCGTAGCGCGCAGGCGGGCGCGACCAACGTCGGAATCGCCAGGGCACAGTATGAGCACGCGATCGCCGTCCTCATAGGCAAGACGGCCACCGATTTCTCCATTCCCGTGAAGCCGATGACCATTGCCCCGCCTCCGATCCCGGTGGGCGTGCCTTCGGAACTACTGGAGCGCCGTCCGGACGTCGCCGCCGCCGAACGCACCATGGCCGAAGCCAACGCATCGATCGGCATCGCGTACGCGGCCTACTATCCGACCCTGACTCTGACTGCGGACGGCGGCTTTGAGAGTTCCGCCTTCAAGAATTGGCTATCCTGGCCGAGCCGCTTCTGGTCCGTCGGCGCATCGCTCCCGGAAACCATCTTTGACGCCGGCCTGCGCCGCGCTACTGTCCAACAATACGTCGCAACCTACAATGCGGATCTGGCCAGCTACCGTCAGACGGTGCTGGCCGCATTTCAAAACGTTGAGGATTCTCTTGCCGAAGTTCGCATCCTCTCCAAACAGATCCAGCAGGAACAGCAGGCGGTGAATTCGGCTCAAACCTTCCTCAAGCTCGAGCAGGGCCGTTATGACACCGGCATCGATCCCTACCTCGACGTGCTCATCGCTCAAACCACGGTGTTGGCCGACCAGCAGACTCTGAATGCTCTTCAGGTGCAACAGATGACCTCCGCTGTGGCGCTGGTGGAAGCCTTGGGCGGCGGATGGGATCGTTCGCAATTGCCGGGCACACAGCAGGTGACGCAGAAACCGGCGAAGTCGGAGACGGCCATCAAGCCGTAGTAGTAATCACTAGATCAAGAACGTCCCAGTAGAAATAACGAGATCATGCACATTCCTGATGGTTATCTCAGCCCGTCGACCTGTGCGGCCTTTTATCTGTTGGCAGGGTCCGGCTGGTATGCGGCGCTGAAGCGTATCAAGCAGCTTCTTGCTACGCGAGCAATCCCGTTGATCTCGGTGTTCGCGGCATTCTCTTTTGTCGTCATGATGTTCAATGTTCCACTGCCCGGTGGAACAACCGGTCACGCGGTTGGCATAGGTGTCGCGGCCATCGTGCTCGGCCCCTGGGGCTCGATTCTTGCCATTTCGATCGCTATCGCCATCCAGGCGCTGTTCTTCGGCGACGGAGGAATCACCACGCTGGGCGCGAATTGCTTCAACATGGCAATCGTTGGATCTCTCACGGCCTACGCGGTGTACCGCATGGTCGCGGCGAATTCGAATCTGAATTCCCGCCGGAGAGTACTAGCGGCAGCAGTGGCCGGTTATGTTGCCATCAACGCCTCAGCTTTGATTACAGCTGTTGAGCTCGGCATTCAGCCCATGCTTTTTCATGACGCCGGCGGCACGCCACTCTACGCGCCGTATTCGTTGCATGTGGCTATTCCAGCAATGATGATCGGACATCTGACTTTTGCCGGACTGGCTGAAGCAGTGATATCGGCGGGAATGGTGTCCTATCTGCAGCGAGCCGATGTGGCTCTGCTTCGAGGAGTAAGCGGTTTGGCCCACGCTCCGGTGCCGGTCATCGCTGGCGCGAGCGCTGACCGTTCATCCGGACGACTGTGGTGGGCGGTAGCTCTGCTACTGTTGTTCACGCCTATTGGCATCCTCGCAGCAGGCACTGCCTGGGGTGAATGGTCTTCTGCTGACTTGATGAATCCTCACACGCGGGAACAGATCGGCGCCGCATCTGGCAACCATGTACTTCCGGCGTCTGTTCCTGTGGGAATCCAAAAGCTGTCGGCCCTATGGACCGCCCCGTTCCCCGGCTATGCGCCAAGGTTCGTCAAGAATCCGCTATTTGGTTATTTGCTGTCCGCAATGTTTGGCGTGGGATTCCTGGTCCTGGCTCCACTATTCGCTAGAGTGATTGCAAGAAAACGGGCCATGAGGAGTATCGGATCATGAGTCGACATTCTTTCCTCAAGTCGACGGTTCGTGGCTTCGCCCAAGCGGTGTCGAAAGCCCTCCAGTCGGAACATGCCACAACCCAAAAGGGACTGCTGCAGCAACTTGATCCTCGCGTCCGGGTCATCGGAGTCTTTGCTCTCGTGGTCTCGGTGATCCTGTGCCGGCGGCTTGAGGCCATCGCGGCCATCTTTCTCATCGCAATCGCACTCGCGGTCGCGTCGAGAGTGAGGCTCGGGTTACTCGCAAAACGAGTCTGGCTGGTGGTTCTAGGCTTTTCGGGGGTGATTGCGCTGCCCGCACTATTTCTTACTCCAGGAGAGCCTCTCTTCACTGCGCCGGCACTGCATCTTTCCATCTCCATGCAAGGCGTACGCACGGCTGCGTTCCTGATCCTGCGAGTGGAAACGGCTGCTACACTGACAACCGTTCTAGTGCTTTCGACCGCCTGGACTCACATCTTGAAGGCGCTCCGTTCGTTGCATCTCCCGGCCGAGGTCGTCACCATGCTGGCAATGACCCACCGCTACTTGTTCTTGCTGATCGAAACGGCCAACCAGATGTTCGAGTCGAGGCAGAGCCGAGCGGTCGGTATAGTGAGCGGTTCCGCGCAACGCAAAATGACAGCCCGAACCGCCGGAGTGCTGCTGAGCAAGAGCATCGAGCTCAGCCACGAGGTGTACCTGGCTATGTTGTCCCGCGGATTTCGGGGAGAGGTTCGTCTCTTGACCGACTTCCGCCTGAGACCCCGCGATTATGTCGCACTGACTGCCTTCGTATTTACTAGCTGCATGGCTGCATGGATCGGGAGGTAAGGAAAGGTTGCCCTCAACTTTCGCAGTGCAAGACATCAGTTTCTCCTACGAAGCGATCCCGGCGATCCGTGGGCTCACGCTCTGCATTGAAGAAGGTGATCGGGTTGCGCTACTTGGGGCCAACGGCTCCGGCAAGTCTACGCTGCTGCGAATTTTGGATGCGCTCTATTTTCCGTCGGCCGGCTCGGTCACATTCAAGGGAGATGCGCTCACCCATGAGCATCTCCAACAAGAAGAGTTTTCTCTGAGTTTCCGCCGGCGCGTGGCCCTCGTCTTTCAGAATCCGGATGTACAACTGTTTAATCCCACTGTATTCGACGAAGTCGCCTACGGTCCTTTGCAGATGCAATGGAGCAAGGAAGACGTGGTGCGCCGGGTGGATGAGACCCTCAGCTTCATGTCAATTTCACACTTGAGGGAGCGCCCGCCCTACCGCCTCTCGGGGGGCGAGAAAAAACGCGTTGCATTGGCTTCCGTCCTGGTTCTCAACCCCGACGTCTTACTACTCGATGAGCCGACAGCTACCCTCGATCCGAAGAGCCAGAGCCAGGTCGTAGACCTCATCCAACAGTGGAAGGGCACTGCTAAGACCGTCATTACAGCTACTCACCAGTTGGAGATTGTCGAAGACATTGCTGATCGCGTTTTCGTGCTTGAGGCAGGCACCGTAATGGCGGAAGGATCGCCGTCGGAGATTTTGTCTAACTCCGATTTGCTTCTCAGAGCAAACCTTATTCACGCCCATCGTCATTCCCACGGTGGCGTCATGCACTCGCATCCTCACTCTCACGGGCATTCTCAGCACGAACATGAGCGCTAAGCGCTTGGGGTGCATTGGGCGCTTCATAGGCACGAGGGTCTCGAACGCCCTCAGGTGTTTAAGGTCCCTGCTAAGTTGCGGCGGCGACAGAGGTCACTGATAATCTGCTATCGTTCAGGGTGCGCTTCAGCACCGTCAGGTCGCCTGCAAGCTCGTAGATGGTGCCACCGTCTACGAGAGCGAACTGCGCACTGCCGTGTACACAACTTCGCGAGCAATCAACCGCCGCTTTGCCGATCGCTGCGGAATGTTTGGCCCCGCTTTGCGTGTCTGTGACCCATGCCCTCATAAGTTGGACGGCAGACGGCCTGGGCGAATCTGATTCCTGCTCAGCGCCGGGCGCCGCTACTGTTCCCAGAGTTGCAATCACGAACGCTAGCCCAGGCAATGACTAATGCAATGGTCTCAATCCAAAAGCGCACGCTCGCCGGAGACAACCATCGCGAGGCATCCAGGTACCGCTCTCGTTGCCTGTTCTTTCGTAAGCATCAGGAAACCAACTCGATGCTAATGATGTGGAGGCTTTCACCGCTTGCATCCAGGATACCGCTGATTCTTACCTGTTTACCCGAATACTTCTTCGCAGTCTCCTGTTCGGCAAGTTGATATGCGCTATTAGTCGACACCTTCAAAACATACGAGCTGCCATCCTCTACGATGGTGCCCGTGAACGCTTGCGCCGTTGATTCCTTTTGCCGAGCCGCCCGGGGCAGCTGCACCGGCTGCAGTCTCTGGAGTTGCGACCACGCGATCAATTGAGGCCCAAGAATCCCCGGCGGAAGCGCAGGACCAGACTTACTTTGCTGATCCTGTGCGACGATCAGCTGGGCGGTCGCTGATAGCAAAGCCAGCACCATCACGAGCGCCATCAAAAGACCAGCCTCTCGTTTCATAAGTACCTCCGAAAGACCAAGCGGACTTGTGCGTCTTTCCTTTTCTACCTTCCGTGGTGTTTTTGGTCCATACGTCGTTTCCTGTAACCGGCTAAGACCTTGTATGTCGTCGTCGCGGGGCAAAGCTTTATGTTAGGCAAATTTAGTACGACGGGAGTGTAATTTTTCCGGGAAGAATACAAGTTTTACAGTATAGGAACCAATGCTTTATGTGGCTAATCTATGGCTCTACTCGGCAGCCCTCCATTGAGCAGGTGCATCGGTTCATCAGGGAGAACAGGCACCTGCTCCCTTTCTCAACAACCTCAACAACTTTTCCCTGAGCGTATTTACAGCATCTGCAACCGCAAAATACCTATTGAAAGGGATTCTGCCGCGAGTACTTCACAGCTATTCTCAACCCTGCCATAACGAACTCGAAGGAGGCATCATGCTTTACTGGACGCTAGTGTTCTTCGTGATAGCTCTGATTGCCGGAATCCTGGGCTTTACCGGCGTGGCGATTGCAGCTGCGGGCGTAGCAAAGCTGTTGTTTGTGGTTTTTCTGGTGCTCTTTGTGGTTTCACTCGCGACTCATCTGACGCGGCGAGGCAGCAGTATCTAGCAGCGGCCAGCGGGGCGGTCATATTCCCGACGATAAGTTTCGAGCGAACTTCGGGCGCCAGCATACGCTCACGATCAACCAGCCAACCACTGTGGAAGGCCAGCCCCGCTTTCAATACGGCGGCTATGGATTCAACATCGTTGATGCATGGCCTGTAGGTTGGGCTTACACCGATCAGTGCTACATTGACTACATCGATGGCGAGTATTTTCTTTTCGACTTGCTTCACCCCGGCGTTCGCGTCGTGCTGTTTGTCGTGATCTAACCTCGCCGGCATGATGGCAGAAGGGCCTTCCTTACCTCGGATAGGATCCGAAGGACGGACGGCCACTCTGCCATCGCCATTTTTGGCGGCGCCCGCGGTCATCCTCACAGTCGTCGCCTCTCTCGCTTGAATGCAAAAATCCGTCCCAACCTTTGCTTTCTTTTGCGGCAACTAACTTCAATAGGTTGCGATTAAATTCCAAAAAGGCGCGGCGGGTTCGTGCTTCTCATTAGGAGAAAACACTTTTATGGCAGATGATATGGAAAAGAAGGGTCAGCAGGGTAATCAATTCGAACAGGGCCAAAAGGGCGGTCAAACCCAGCGGGGCGACCAAACCAAGCAGGGTGGCCAATCCGGACAACACGGACAGAGCCAGCAGAGCGGCCAGTCCGGCCAAAACCAGCCCAACCAACCGAAGAAGGGTGGTCAGGGTCAGAACGAGACCGAGGACGAACAGAACCGCGACCGTCAGCGTCGCGCCTCGTAGTGTTCTGCTGATTATTTAGAAGTCCCGGCCTCAATGACCGGGACTTCATTTTTCGAGGCAGGGTTCGAATCTTGTGCGTTTGCCATGCAACTCGGATCTTAAACAGCCATGGAGGAAAGGAAAATGGCCACAAAGAAACCGCCCGCAAAGCAGGAGCCTCTTCTAAACGCCGTCGCCCGCAAAATAGGCCACGCCGCCGGTACCCTCACCAAGGCAACCCAGGAGTTGACCGAGAATCTATCGGCGCTCCCCGAGACCGTTTCCACTAGGATGCACCAGATGGCCAAGGTTGGGACTCTCGCAGAGCGTTCCCGGACGCGTGCCCGCGGCCCCAAGAAAGGGATTCGTCGCGCTCGCCCGGCGAGGAAGGCGAAAGGCGCCACTGGAGCTGAGACCCGGAGACGGCAGAGGAGTAAATCATCTAGAAGCAATCGGAAGTCCAGCACGCGGCAACAATAAACATTCGATCATTCGGCTGCAGGGAGTCCGGGTGGCATTCGCTTAAACCTTCCAGAGCTGAGCCAGAGCGCGCGCTGCGTCCGTGAGTGCGCGCTTTTCCGCGCCGGCTTGAGAAAGCCCTAGAATCCTTGCGCGTGGAACGATGGGACTACGATACTGCAGCCTCTTCTTGGCGGCGAGATCGGCCTGATGAATGTCGCACACGGCCCTCTCGAACGCGCACCTCAGATCCTCCGCGGAGGGAGAGCGCTGCACTTCAATGCTGTGTCCTGCAATCTTGTATGCCATGGAGGAGATCTCAACTTTCCGACTCTCCGCACTGTAAAATTGCATCGGCTTGCCGGCAATACTGTGAAGCCCCTGCAGGCTGGAGGTAGTTTCCTTATTTGTCAGCACCATCTGATGTAAGGTTTCTATGGGCACAGATGAAGGAAAGGGTGGAAATAACCGTGTTAGGGGATCGCTGATGACTAGACCGCGCCCACTAGCCCGAAATTGAAGCTAGCTTACCCTGCGGGCGGGAACGATTTTCTTTCTCGTCCTGCTCATCGTCCGTTTCCATTGATTCGTCGACCGGAGCATTTGTCTTCCCTGCCTTGTCCGCGGCCTTCCTTGTAGCTTCTTTCACATTGCCCCAGACGGTCTGTACCTTGCCTTCTACCTGTTTCGCTGCTCCGTGAACCTGTTTTTCCTTGTCTCCGGTCCACTCGCCCGCCTGGCGTTGAACGCGACCAGCGACGTCTTTAGACTTTACCTTTGACTTGATCTTTATTCACGAGTAGTTCCTTCTGAACTTTATTCTTTGACGTGTGTGCGACACAGAACTGTTAACTTAGACGACCGGGCTTCGGCCTTGAATCAGGCGGATCAAAATCGCAACACCGCCAATACGAGTAGAATGTGGATAAATCCACCCAGCGTGTACGAGCTGACCATACCCAACAGCCAGAGAATCAAGAGTACAACGGCTATAGTCCAGAGCCTCGACACTCCTTTCCTGGAAGCTGTCTTCCAGTCAGCGACTGCAACCCACTTTACGCAAGCCGTGTTGCCGCAGGTATCCGGTAAAATCCCTAGTCAGAGCGCAATCTCGCTTTACCTGAGACGGAATCCGCAAGCGACTTGTATTCCCAACAAGCCCGCTCAATAAACCTGCACGATCCCGTTCCGCACGGCATAGAGCGTCAGATCCGCGACCGAATGGAGGTCTAGTTTGCGCATGAGGTTGGTGCGGTGGGTTTCCGCCGTCTTGACGCTAAGGCTGAGGGCTGTGGCAATCTCCTTGGTGGTCTTTCCTTCGGCAACGAGCTGGATCACTTCTCTTTCCCGTGGGGTCAGAACATGCTGGACAGAGGGATCGGCCTCACTTTGCGGACGCAGATAACCGTCGAGCATCATCTGCGCCACTTTCGGAGTGAAAAACGTTCGCCGGTTCTGCAAAGCTTCCACAGCAGCCACCACGTCCCGGCCGGCGTCGGACTTAAGCAGGAAGCCGCTTGCTCCGGCGGCCAACACTTCCCGTACCACCTGTTCCGAATCGTGTATGGTCAGGATCAGAATGCGCGCTTCGGGCGCCATGGCGAGGATTTGTCGCGCCGCATCCAGCCCGTTTAGATTCGGCATACCTATATCCAGCAGGAGAACGTCCGGTCTCAACTTGCTGGCACATGCGACGGCTTCACGCCCGTCGCTTGCCTCACCACAAATCTCCCATCCGGCATGGCTTTCGAGCAGAGAGCGAATGCCCTTCCTCGCTACTTCGTGGTCATCCGCAATCAGGATTCGAAGGACGCTCAAGCTTCACCTCTCAGAACAGGACAAGGAAACATCCCCGAGGCAATTTTTCAGGCAACTCCCTGTCCGAGAATAAGTTGCGTTCAGGACCGCCGCAGGTTGCAACGAATACCTGCTCGACACTCGATCGGCGCTCAATCTGCTTGAACGTGACTTCCCAAGCACTGAAGTTACCAAATCCGCAATTCGTTGAATTTCAATGCCTTGGTAAGAACCCAGTAAGGGAATCAATGTAAGTTTTTCGCACCGGCTTCCTTCCCTGCTGCCTGAATTTTCAAGCATACAACAACATCGAGCGGAAGCGATCAGTCGCAGTTCTCTGCGTTTGGGCAAGAAGTGTGGCGCCTCAAGACCAGAGCGCAAATGACCGAAACAACATATGCTTCAACAAGCGGGTGGACGAGGTCGTGCTGCACACTACCGCGGTCGATGAGGAGCCAAGCAGCGTCTGAATCGAGACGACGGGATGCCCAGACAACTATTTCGTTTCGCTGCGAGGATGTTCCCGTCGCGAGGGGCACCGCGGTAAAGCTCCGGTTGCACGACAATCTGTGGCCAAGTCCGCACTAAGGAGCGGGTATTACTCCGCGGAATCCACTCCTTTATTAACTTTGGACGCTTAAACCAACGTATTTTCTGCCGTGCCCCGAAATTGCGGCGGCATCTGGACCTGGATGATGTTGTTCTTGATCGCGTACACAACCAGATCGCGGATGGAGTGCAGGCTGAGCTTCCGCATGATGTTGCTGCGATGTGTTTCGACCGTCTTGGTGCTCAAGTTCAGCAGCGAAGCCACTTCCTTGGAACTTTTTCCTTCCGCAAGAAGCTGCGTGACTTCGCGCTCCCTGACGGTCAGCGTCGGCAAATTCGGCGGCTCATTCCGGGATATGGCATGCCCCTTCTCCAGGAAGCCCGCCAATACAAGATCATTCACGCGTGGCGTGAAGAACATTCTTTTGCTCTGCAGGGCCTCGACTGCGGCCACCAGATCGCGAGCTGCGTCGGACTTGAGCACGAACCCGCGTGCTCCGGCGTCGAGCGCTTCACGGATGACCTGATCGGAATCGGTAATGGTAAGAACGATGACTTTGAAGTGGGGGTCATGCTGCAGCAGTTGCCGCGTGGTGTCCAAGCCATTGAGGTTGGGCATGCCAATATCTACGATCACGACATCCGGCTTCAACTGCTTGGCCATCTCGAGCGCCTCGCGGCCATCGGATGCCTCCCCGCACACTTCCCACCCCTCGTGTTTCTGGAGAAGAGCACACAAGCCACGGCGTACAATCTCGTGATCGTCGGCCAACAAAATACGAAGTTTCATGGCATCCTCCAGGTACAGCCTCAGAGATACATAAACTTGGACGTACGCATGGATCGGAAATTCAACACGAAGCCTGCGGGCTTCGTGCCAGTGCTGTAAAAACCCGATGCTGACTTACCGCCTCTACGGCCTCCAACAAATCCCGGGCGGCATTCGATTTCACCACATAGCCCCTGGCCCCAGCATCCAGAGCCTCCCGCATCATCTGCGGAGAGTCATGTTGAGTAACGAACAAAACCTCGAGACCGGAGGCTTTCTGCTTCTGCTGCTGAATTAATCGGCATGCTTCCAGACCATTCATTCGAGGCATGGTGACATCGAGCACAACAATGTCGGGTTGCAACGTGTCCACCTTATCCAAGGCTTCCAGCCCATCCGCCGCCTCACCCACCACTTCCCATCCGGAACGGCCTTCTAACAGAGTGCGCAGGCCTTGTCTCACAATGGGATGATCGTCCACCAGCAATATTCGAACCGCCATAAATTTCTTTTTAACTCTCTGAGGCAGCCTCCTGCGGATCACCCGACACAGGTCCCTGGCTGGCTCCGGCCTCGCGTTTGTCCCCGTCCGTGCCGCAGAAGCTCCTCACGCAAGGCTGAAAGGCGACTCCCAGGTGGACCTCATAGAAGTTACCATTGTAATATCCAGGTCCGAATACAGGAAATCCTGTATTTTTGCGTTACCAACTGGAATTGCTGATTGAACTAACGGTGGGGAAATAGGTCTTATCGTGCAACAGAGCATCCACCGCCTCAACGATGGAACCGACGTCCGATTTGGCGCAGGCTCCACGGATGCCCGCCCTGCGCGCTTCCTCGGCCAACTGTTTGGATAGATGAATGGTGACCATCAGGATGGGAATTGCAGGGAAAAGCTTGGTGACCTGCCTGGCAACGTCGAGTCCATTCAGGTCTGGCATCTGGAAATCCAGCAGGATCACGTCAGGCGGATTCTTTTCAACTCGCTGCAGCGCTTCTTTTCCAGTCCGAGCCTCGTCGCAAACCTGCCAGGTACTCTGTTGCTCAAGGAGATTCCGAAGATAATGCCGAACCGCCGGGTTGTCGTCGACTACGAGAATTCGAACCAAGCAGTCACCCCTCCATTTACTTAGGCCTTAGTACTTCCCTCTGTTCCCCTTGCGCTCACTGTCTTTCGCAACATCATAGCGGTCCGACGAGCATAGGAGTTTGGGCCGCGTGCTCGCATTACTGTGGATTACCGAGGACCATTCTCAACACTACCATCCATACGCAGTCTGAATTCGATAGCTCGCTATACGGCAAATGAAAGTTCAGACCGGTCATCGTTTTGTTTAGGAGACGGGAACTCGGCGACCGAGTTGGTTGCAGGTCGCCGCGGGATCCTCCGTTTTGGAAACAACAGGTCGCGCATTTTCATCTTCGCTTTATGCAGTTGCGATTTCGAATTGCCGACCGAGCAGTCCAGCATTTTGGCGATCTCATGATGCTGGTATCCCTCAACCTCGTGCAGTGCGAAAATCTGCCGGCATCCCTCGGGAAGTTCCTGCATGGCGCGGCGCAAAGCAATACGGTCAATTGCGCCACTGAGCTGGAGGTCTGCTCCACCCACGTCGCGCCGCAGAGATGGCGATTCCGCCGATATGGGCTCATCGAGGGATAGTACTGGCGGAGCTTTCTTTCGGCGACGGAGCTTCATTAGCACAGTATTTACGGCAACACGGTAAAGCCAGGTGGAAAAAGCGGAGTCACCGCGGAACGATCCGACGCTGCGAAACACCTGCAAGAAAGCTTCCTGGGTCAGGTCTTCCGCCTCAGCCACATCTTTCGTCATCAACAGACACACCGAATACACGCGTTTCTTGTGGGCCTGGAAGAGCATGCCAAAGGCTTGCTCATCGCCACTCTGCGCGCGCTGCACGAGGCTGCGTTCGGAATCATCTCGGTTGGTTTCCTGAATGGCCGGAATTACATTCGTTGCTGTCGCGGAAATTACGCAAGTCGCCACTGTAGTCTCCTTCGGTCAAACTAGGGTGCTTGTCGATTTGCTCTCCGATTTCGAGAACGTTTAGCTTTCAAAAAGAGACTAGCGATAAAGCAACCCACCGCCCATCGGGATGCTCCTGTAATTGACTCCCAGACTTGCTGTATCGCGCTACGGGAGTTAAATGCTATGGATTGGTTTCATTTCTAGTAAGAGGAACTTTTTCGTATGCAGTGGGGTTGAACACAGCGGGTGGGGAAGGGCTTCGATGGGCAGCATCGACTCGCCCCTTCTCGCCCGCACAATGCTGGACGAGGAATCGCTTGCTGACGGTTTCTATCAATAAAGACGGAACCCAACTTGCACGCTGATCTGAACGCTCACCGGTCGGCCGTCTTTCATGGCGGGTTGGAAGCGCCATTGCTTCACAGCTTCAATGGCTCGTGCATCTAATCCAAATCCCAGTCCGCGGGTAACGCGAATATCGTGCGGATGTCCCTGATCATCGACGATCATCCAAAGTACACATGTGCCCTGCGTCTTTGCATTGCGCGCTTCCTCGGTGTATTCAGGATCCGGCGTCGAAATAGCCTGAGGAGCTGAGATTCCTCCACCTACCTTAAATACTCCTCCACCAATTCCGCCGCCGCTGCCGGCGCCCACACCAGGCCCATGACCCACACCCACCCCACCACCCGATCCAGAACCAATTCCCCCACCTGAGCCGGTTCCGTTTGATGGAGGAGCGGAAGGAAGAAGCGCGGCCGACGGATTGCCCAGGTTCGGCATGTGATTTTCAGCCAAGCGGACCTGCGGCGGAATTACCACCGTCGGCTCGACCGCGAGCTTGGGGTGTTCGTTGCGAAGAATAATCTGTGGCGGCGTGATCTGCTGCATGGCAGCTTTCGGCAATCTTCCTTTCGGTGCAGGCAACCGGTCATGGTCGCCACCGCCTCCGCCGCCGCTCACAACCGTTTTTGCAACCGGCAGCGCGTAGGAGTCCGGCGAAGGTGCAATCAAAGTGACGGTCTCGTGCTGCTCGACTTTCTGCACCACTTGATGGCCGTATAGGGCGCCCCCCAGGATCAATCCTAGAATCAAGACGTGTGCCACAGCGGACCCTACAAGACCGTCGGACCGATAATTATTGAACTGGCCCCAAATTGCCTCCGGAGCGGGCACGTTCTGGACTCGCCGGGAGGATACGTTCTCCGGTCGCAGGCCTGGTTCACGGCCTGCATAGAGAGTGTCAAGGACTGCGGATGAAGAAACTGAATATAGCGCATTAGCGGCGAGACGAGGACTTTGATGGTTCGACATTGGCGCTCCTAATTAGAACTGCAGCTACAACCACCGCAGCCGCATTTCCCGCTTCAATATCCAGGATCGAAGATGGTGGGACGGGCACGATCCCACCCCATTTAAGTTAGGAAAGGGCTCCAGCTTCGACATGCCCGAAACCCACGGATTTTTAGAGCCGCCCGGCCAGAAGCAGCACCAGCAAGACCACGACCACCAGACCGAGTCCGCCACTTGGGTAATAACCCCACGATCTGCTGTATGGCCACGCCGGCAGAGCTCCGAGCAACAGCACCACAAGCACGATAAGTAGAATTGTCGACATGAAATCCTCCGATCATCGTTTGATCTTGCTGATTGAAAGTGTCGGCCCGGCTTGTAGAACAAACCGGACCTCCAAGAGCTACCATCCATCTACCGGCTTCCGGCGTCTGTACCCGGCGCCGGCTTAAGTTCACCGTGTTCCTTTGCTTGACCCGAATATCTCCTTATCGCGGACAGGAATGGTGCGCTCGCCTCTTTAGGGCGGACCTTTCCATTTAAGATCTCGGGGAACGGTATGAGGCTGCCGTAGAGAATTCGAGTCTCATCTTTGTCCTGCGTGATTACCGAACCGTTCAGGTCGATTCCGGCAAAAATGCCGCGGGCTCGCGAGTAGGTCAACACTTCTGCACGCATTTTCCAATCTGTGTCGGCGCCGGCGTCTCGTCCCACGGGACCCGCAGCCGCTGAGGCATCCGCACCGAGCTTGAATTTGCTCGACAACAGGTGCTCCATACCGTTTTCATTCGTCACAATCATTACCAGGTCAACAGCTTGACCGCCGAGCTGTAATCCCCAGCTTCCACCCGTGATGGTGATCGGTGCGGGAGCGCTCCACATCCCACTCTCTGTTCGGCACGTTGCTACGCCCTTACCGTGACTGCCCCCGAAACCGACGGCAATTTTCACCATGGAGGGAATCACAGCGACGCACTTCGCATCGCTCATCACCTTGTCGGGGATGGCTTTGTCTGGGGTAGCCATAATTTCGTTCAAGACCTTCGCCGAAGCGTCGAGGCGCTTGTCGATATCCGACTGGTCCTTATCGTCTGCAGACCATGCCATGCCGGCAAAAACCAGGAAACTAGCACCGAGCACGAGGAGATATCTCGGCAATTTAGAGCTCACTCTTGTCATGATCGAAAACCTCTTCTGTGCTCGAATTGAGCAACCGTTTGAATTTCCCTGCGACGTTAACGGTATCTGCTCGATAGCAATCGTTCCATCCGGTCCAAGCTGTAAACTCGATCAAATACAGCCGGAGTACCATGGGAATACCGTCCGCGTTCTGAGGGCTCGTAAGGTGAAATAGCTCGGCGACTACGGTTTTGCCAGTATTGATCTGTTGAAAATCGCGATTGCGATAGACAACATCAGGGCCTTCCAATGCTAAAAGGCTCCTGGGGATTTTGCATTCTGGTCTTTGAGGAAAATAGATTGCGCAGGAGGAAAGTATGCCTAAGACTGAACAGCGCCGGTGACGCCGGAAATACTATCTTGTGGGATTCTTTAGATCGCCTGTGCAGCGCGCATCCGGCTTCACATTCGCCCTACACGGCAGCCGGCTCTCGCAGCACCGAACTACAGGGCATCATGAGTTCGACGAGGGTTCCGGGGTGTGCATTCGTCAGCCGCAATTCTCCGCCAAATTCCTTGGCGCGCTGTTTCATGCCTCCAATACCAACCCCAACGCTTTCCGGTCGCATCTCGGCAATGCTTTTGCCGATTCCCTTGCCATCGTCTCGCACTGCAACCACGATGATCCCTTCTTTTTGGGTCAAGGTAATCCACACCTTGGTCGCTTCCGAATGCCGGAAGACATTGGTCAGTGCCTCCTGAACGATGCGAAACACAGCGGTCTCTACCTCCGCTGCCAACCTTGGGAATTCAGCGGGCCGAACATCGAGAGATGTCTCGATGCCGCTGCGCTTGGTGAGCCCGTCCACATACCAGGAAAGGGCCGAAAGCAACCCGACCTCATCGAGCAGGGGGGGATGCAAAAGGTGAGAGATAGTGCGGACCTGCTGAATGGCGCGATCGACAATGCCGCTGGCCTGAGTCCAGGCATCCTCCGGCGGTTGAGCGGATTTCTGCAGGATCATTTTGTCCAGCACCATCTTGGCCACGGCAAGCTCCTGACCTAGCCCGTCGTGGAGATCGCGCGCGATACGGCGACGCTCTTGATCCTGCATGGTCATCAAGCGGATGGAAAGACGCCGCAATTCGTCGGTTCTCCTGTCGACCATTTTCTCCAGTTCGGCGGCGCTGTCACGAATCGATTGCTCCAGCAATTTGCTGTCGTGAATGTCGGAGCACGTCCCGTACCATTTCAGGATCTTCCCGTCACCTCGAATCGGAACCGCGCGGGCCCGGAACCAGCGATAATCCCCGTCCTTGGACCGGATGCGATACTCTGCTTCGTAGTTCGCCCCCGATTCAACACAGAGCATCCAGTCCGCCATGGCCTTGTCCTTATCCTCTGGGTACACATAGTCCAGCCACCCGAAACCATTCGCTGAGCCTGCGGAAGCGCCGGTAAATTCATAAAATCGGTCGCTGATGTAATCCCTCGATCCGTCGGCCTTACGACTGAAAATAATGTCTGGCGCGGTGTGGATAATGGCATCAAGTTCCTGATTCTTGCCCACCAGCTCCGTGTTAAGCTTCAGCAGCAACTCCGCTTTGAGGGCCAACTCTTCCGTGCGCTCCAGCACGCGTTGCTCCAGTTCGCGATTCAGCGTTTCGAGTTGCCGCGTCTTGCGGTGTAACTCGGCGAATACCCTGACTTTCGCGCGCAAAAGTTCTGGCACGACGGGGACGGAAATGTAATCCACCGCTCCGTGCTCATATCCCTTGAGCTGATCAAGATCGGTAAGATGTACGGCCGAGACAAAAATTATTGCGGTCCTCTGAAACCGTGGATGCTGGCGAATCATGGCCGCCAATTGAAAACCATCGAGCTCTGGCATGCTCACATCCATCAGCACTACGGCAACGTCGGTTTTCAACAGAACCTCGAGAGCCGCTTTTGCCGAAGTGGCTTTGATCAGGTTCTCATCCAGTCCGCCGAGCATAACTTCATAGCTGAGCAACTTAGCGGGCTGATCGTCCACCATCAGGATGTTGACTTTCTCGTTTGTGCCCATGAGTCCTGCTAATCCTCTCCGCTCAAATCTCGGTGGTCAAACGTATGTCGCGGCTAGCTTCTATCTGTGAAGCCACATACGAAGCGACGAGAGCAGTTGCTCCGTATTGACGGGTTTGGCCAGGTACTCGGACGCTCCAGCCTCAAGACATTTCTCGCGGTCCCCCTTCATCGCTTTTGCGGTTAAGGCGATGATCGGCAAGCGCCGGAACGAAGCGTTCTGGCGGATCACCTGCATCGTCTCATAGCCGTCCATCTCGGGCATCATGATGTCCATCAACACGATTGCAATATCCGGCGTCGATTCGAGCTTGGCGATCGCTTCCCTGCCAGTTCCGGCCGTGATTACGGTCATGCCCCTACGTTCAATAACACTGCTGAGGGCAAAGATGTTGCGCACGTCATCGTCAACTACCAGCACTTTTTTCCCGACAAGGGCATCGTCAGAGTGGTGCAACCGATCCAGCAGCCGCTGTTTTTCCGCCGGGAGATCGGCGACCACACGGTGCAGGAATAATGCCGTCTCATCCAGCAGGCGTTCCGGCGATTCCACTCCCTTTACCACTACGCTGCGCGCCAGCAAATGCAGCCGGGCATCCTCTTCCGGGGAAAGTTCCTTCCCGGTAAAAACTACAACTGGCAGATCGCCCAATGACGGTGTGTCACGGAAACGCTCTAACACATCGAAGCCCGATATGTCAGGCAAACGCAGGTCGAGAACCACGCAGTCAAAGGCCTGCTCGCTAACCACCTCGATTGCCTCCGCGCCGGTGGCAACGACCGTGACGTCGATGTCGTCGTAGCCCAGCAGTTCCTTGATACTGAGCTGCTCGGCCAGGTTGTCTTCCACCACCAGCAGACGCTTTCGCCGCGGAGCGGAATATTCCTTAATGTGAGCCAACGCCGTCTCCAGCCCCTCCGGCGTAGTTGGTTTTGTAACAAATGCAAACGCACCCCGGGCCAGGCCATGGTGCCGATCTTCATCCAGCGTCAGCATCTGAACCGGAATGTGCCGGGTTGCCGGATCCTGCTTCAAATGATTCAAGACTGTCCAACCCAGCATATCGGGCAGGAAAACGTCCAGGGTCACCGCCGTCGGACGGTATTCATGGGCCAGTGCGAGCGCCTCCGCACCTCGGGTAGCCACCAGAACTTTGAAACCCTTGTCCCGCGAGAGATCGAGCAAGACACGCGCATAGTGCGCGTCATCCTCAACGATCAGCAACACAGCATCATCGGGCTGCAAATTGTCCCGGTCGTCGGCGATCTTCTCGACCGGATGCTCCGAGACGACAGACAACTGTACCGGCGAAACGGATAATCGGGATCTTCCCTCTCCCGCCGCGGCGGCCGAAGTAGCAGGACCCACATAGGTTTGTGGCAAGTAGAAAGTGAATGTACTGCCCTTGTCTGGAGCGCTGCGCAGCTGGATTTCTCCGCCCAGCAGGCTCGCCAGCTCGCGGCTGATCGCCAGCCCCAGGCCTGTGCCGCCGTACTTGCGGCTGGTACCGGCATCTGCTTGCTGGAAGGCCTCAAAGATGATCCGCTGCTTTTCGAATGGAATGCCAATGCCGGTATCGGCAACCTCAAAGGCCACTACAGACGCCGCCTTACTCAAGATCGGGTGACCTTCGGTCCAACCGCTCTTGGCTAGAGATACGGACAGGCGAACGCCTCCGAGTTCGGTGAACTTAAAAGCATTGGAGAGCAGGTTCTTCAACACCTGCTGCAATCGCTTCGAGTCGGTTACCACACTTCGTGCGAGGTGCGGATCGGTCTGCACTTCGAAAGTGAGGTGCCGATTTTCTGCCTCATGGCGGAACGGACGTTGGACCGCGTCCAGCATGCTGGCAAAGAATACTTCCTCTGCCTCCACGGAGACCGTTCCGGATTCGATCTTCGACAAATCAAGAATGTCGGTGATCAGGTTCAGCAAGTCCGTCCCGGCGCCGTGAATCGTGCGGGAGAACTCAACCTGCTTCGGCGTCAGGTTGCCGTCAGGGTTGTCGCTGAGCTGCTGGCCGAGTACCAGGATGCTATTGAGCGGTGTGCGCAACTCGTGAGACATGTTGGCCAGGAATTCGGACTTGTATTTCGAAGTCAGAGCCAACTCCTTGGCCTTTTCTTCCAGAGCTCGCCGGGCTTGCTCGATTTCCTGGTTCTTGCGTTCGACCTCGACGTTCTGTTCGGCCAGCTGTTGCGCTTTTTGCGCCAGCTGTTCGTTCGTCTGTTGCAGCTCTTTTTGTTGCATCTGGAGTTCGGTGGCCAATTGCTGGGACTGCTTTAACAGTCCTTCGGTCTGCATGGTGGCCTCGATACTGTTAAGCACGATGCCGATGCTGGCCGTCAGTTGTTCAAGAAACGCCAGCTGGGAAGTTGTGAAATTGCTCAGCGAGGCCAATTCGATCACTGCCTTGACCCGGTCTTCAAATAGCACCGGGAGCACGATAACGTTCCGCGGAACCGCCTCAAACAGACCCGACCGGATGGAAATCGTGTTGGGCGGTAGCTCCGAGATCAGCATCCGCCGCTTCTCCGACGCACATTGTCCCACCAGCCCTTCGCCGATTTTCAACCGCCGGAGATGTCCATCCTCGCCGTCACCGGCAAATGCCGAGAGCAGCACCATCTCCGCCGATTCCTCGGCTCCCATCTGGTAGATCACGCCTTGCTGGGCGTTTACCAGGGGCGTCAGTTCTGAAAGAAGCATGCGTCCAACCGTCGTCAGATCTCGTTGCCCCTGCAACATTCCGGTGAAGCGGGCCAGGTTCGTCTTGAGCCAATCCTGCTCCGTATTCCGGTCGGTGGTGAGCCGGAGGTTGTCGATCATGGTATTCAGGTTGTCTTTCAGGTCCGCAACCTCGCCGCTTGCTTCCACTTGAATAGAGCGCGTGAGGTCGCCTTTGGTGACGGCGGTAGCAACCTCAGCAATAGCCCGCACCTGGTTAGTCAAATTGTCGGCCAGCAAGTTAACGTTTCCGGTGAGATCCTTCCACGTCCCGGCGGCGCCGGGCACGTTGGCCTGGCCGCCGAGTCGGCCTTCCACGCCGACCTCGCGCGCAACGGTTGTAACCTGATCGGCAAAGGTGGCCAGCGTGTCCGTCATGTTGTTAATGGTTTCAGCCAGAGCCGCAACTTCGCCCTTCGCGTTTACCGTTAGTTTCTGGGTCAGCTCACCATTGGCAACGGCGGTTACCACTTTCACGATGCCTCGCACCTGTTCCGTCAGGTTGGCAGCCATCACGTTCACGTTGTCGGTAAGGTCCTTCCAGGTTCCGGCCACGCCCGGCACCTTTGCCTGCCCGCCCAGCTTGCCTTCCGTACCCACCTCGCGCGCCACGCGCGTTACTTCTGCGGCAAAGGCGTTGAGCTGATCCACCATCGTGTT
>PMSQ01000155.1:20456-20595 GCA_003168355.1 Acidobacteriaceae bacterium
ACCATCGTGTTCAGCGTTTCTTTCAGCTGTAAGATTTCTCCGCGCACGTCCACCGTGATTTTCTTCGAGAGATCGCCATTCGCAATCGCTGTCGCGACCTCAGCGATATTGCGCACTTGGCCGGTAAGGTTGCTGGCCA
>PMSQ01000100.1 GCA_003168355.1 Acidobacteriaceae bacterium
AAGGAAATGAACTCCGACATGGTGAAGCCGGCCCTGGCCACCGCCGTGAACGGACCGCCGCAGCCCCTCCGCATACCGTCCCCCCCGGTTGCAGTGACGGCGCAACCGGTGCGCGCCGCCGGTTGGGATGATACCGCCAAGCGCTGGCCATAGGAAGCGACTGGTCGGTCGCGCGCACCGTCATAATCGCGTGCGGGTTGATCATTTGGGTTTCTTGCCCCGTTCGCGCTCCTACCAGCTTGGGATTACGTCCTGGGCTGACGGTTTCTTACCCTCCCACAATCTGCCGTAGAGTCCCTAGCAGGCGGTCTACTTCTTCGACGGTGTTGTAGTGCACGAGGCCGATGCGGAGGAAGCCACCGGACTTTTCCACGTCCAGGCGCTCGGTGAGGTTCAGGGCGTAGTAGTTTCCGTCCCAGGTGAAGAAGCCGCGCTCGCCTAGTTGGGTGGCAAGTGCCAGCGGAGTTTGGCCGGTGGTTTGATTCGCGCTCTGATCTGCGTTTTGATTGACGATGCGCACCGCCAGCGTGGGACAACGTTCTTCAAAGCCCGCGGGATCGGTGATGCCGTAGATCTTCAAACCAGGAATTTGCGACAGGCCAGCAATCAGGCGTTCCATCAAGCCATGCTCGTATTGATGAATCGCTTCGAAGGCGGAGACCAGCGCGGCGCGGCGTGTGGCGGCCTGGGATTGCGAAGGACAGGGACGCGCGCGGCGGCCGAGATCGGCGAGATAGTCCACGCAGGCGGTGATGCCGGCGATGCACTCATGGTTAAGCGTGCCCCACTCCCAGCGGTTGGGGATGGCATCGGTAAGAGGACGGACTTTGTAGGGACGCAGGCGCTGCAGGTGCTCGCGCTTGCCGAAGAGAACGCCCATGTGCGGTCCGAAGAATTTGTAGGTGGAGCAGACGAGAAAATCGCAATCGAGCGCGGCGACGTCGATGAGGCCGTGCGGGCTGTAGTGCACGGCGTCGACATAGGCGAGAGCGCCGGCGGCGTGAGCGAGGCGAACGATGGTCTTCACAGGATTAATGGTGCCGACGGCATTCGAGGCGTAGCCAACCGCAACCAGCTTGGTGCGATCATTGATTTTGCTGGCCAGGTCGGCGAGGTCGAGAGTGCAGTTCTCTTCGTGAATTTCGGCCCAGCGGATGGTGACGCCTTTCTCTTCGAGTGCGAGCCAGGGGGAGACATTGGCGTCGTGATCAAGGCGGGTAACCAGGATTTCGTCGCTGGGGCCGAGGTCGCGGCCGATGGCGCGGGACATCATGTAGGTCAGCGTGGTCATGTTGGGGCCGAAGACAATTTCGTCTGGGCCGCAGTTCAGGAAGTCGGCCATGGCGGCACGGGCTTCGGCGAGCATGGCGTCGGTATTGCGGCTGGTGGAGTAGGCGCCGCAGGTGTTAGCGTTGTCGCGGCGCAGATAGTTGGAAATGGGGTCGATGACGCGCTGCGGGACCTGCGTTCCACCGGGGCCGTCGAGGAAGACGGCGGGATGGTTGTTGACGGTTTGGGCTAAGGCGGGGAATTGGGCGCGGATGTGGGTGAGGTCGAGGGCGGCGGCGGGGGCGGCGGTTTCAGTGGTGGCCATAGGAATCACATGTTTATTATGCAGCAAGAATCCGTCGAGTCGTGGTCGACATCACTGCACCGTGGGATTTTGGGCTTCACCTGCTGCTTGAGGCTCCCATTCGACGTGGCCGTGGAAGGTGTCTGCGTGCAAGTCAAATCGACGATTGCACATCGTGCATCGAAAGTAGTGACTAAGGGTATCCCCAGGAGACGAACCCTCCAGGAGTTGCTCCAGCGGGCAGTCTCCTTTTAGGAGTTGAAAGACTTTCTTGTTCACTGCTTCAATCAAGCGGCGAGCTAGCTTTCGATAGTCATCGGGCTGCGTCATTTTGAAAGGTACTGCAAAGACTTCACACTGGGGCACATGATGCAGGATTATACGGACATCGTCGGCGTTGTTATATTGTCGTCGCTCTCACAAAATCCGCCAGCATCCCATAGGCGGTTGCGTACAGGCCGGGATTTTCTTCGGTGATCGCCAGGCCGGGGAAGATGTCGGTTTCGAAATAGATGTAAGACGACGTGCCGGTGATTTGGGCCATGGGATCGGTGAGCGGGAGTTGTTCGGGGCGGACTGTGGCTGTGACTCCGCTTTTTTCTCTTTTGGCTCGGCAGATTAGCTTGTACGGTCGGCCTTCGTTTCTTGCGGCGCGCACGGCTTCCGCGCTTAGGTTGCGAATTCCTTCGCGGTTGATTTCTTCTAGAAGTATCGGAATATCCATCAGTACGGTGACGAGCGCGGCGGTTTTTACGGCGGCGTCCCAGCCGTCGATGTCGTGGGTGGCGTCGGTCTCAGCGATTCCGAGCGACTGCGCCTTCTTCAAGGATTCGTCGAAGCTGAGGCCGGTTTCCATTTCACTCAGAATCACGTTCGTGGTGGAATTCAGAATGCCGTGAAATCCCTGCAGGTGGATCACAGGCAGTTGATGAAACAAAGAGAAGATGGGGACGCCATCCATCACCGTGGATTCGAACAGGAAGCGCTTGCCTCGCGCGGCGGCTAGATCGCGGAGTTTGCGGTAGGCGTGGACGATTGGTCCTTTGTTGGCGGTGATGGCGTGGGCTCCGTGCTCGAGCGCGGCGCGGATGTGATCGACCGCGGGCTGGCCGCTTTCCACGTTGAGCGCGGTGGCTTCGAAGAGAACATCGGTGCGCGCGGCTTTCAGCCAGTCGTGGATGTTCGTCAACTTCGCATCTGACTCCGGGCTCTTAGCGCGCGAGGGCGCGCGCTCCACACATGCCTGCGGGTCAAGGCCGTTTGGATCGGCGATCCATCCCAGGTGTCGGGTTGCCACTCCGGTGATGCGGAAGGAAATTCCGTGGCGCTCGCGCAGCTCGTGTTCGCGGTCGAGAAGCAATTGAACGAGCGTTCGGTTGACGTTTCCGAAACCGAGCAGGCATAGGTTGTGGGTACGAATTGGCTCGCCTCGCGCAGGGGCTAAAGCCCGCAGGGAATACGGGATCCTAACACGTCGCTGAAGCGCCGCTCTTCCACAGTGCGGCTTACGCCGGTTATTGGTTTTGAAACTCTCTAGCCCATTACGGTGGTGTGCTCGGGTTTTATCTTATAGAGCACGCGTACTTCGCCGGGCTGGCCGTAGGGATACTTGTCGACGCCGAGATATTTCTTGGCCATCTTGTCGATGTGAGCACTGGCGCCGTCTTCGGTGATTTCGACGACGCGGCCGCGGATCTCGAGATAGCGGTAGGGATTCTCGGGGTCCATCAAGGTCATGGCCACGCGCGGATCGCGGCGGACGTTGCGGTCTTTCTGCCGCCCTTTGGCGGAGTTGAAGATGATGTGCTCGCCGTCGAAGTCGCACCAAACGGGTGTGACCTGCGGGCGGCCGTCGGGCATGAGCGTGCCCAGGTTGGCGAAAGCACGCTTCTGGAACAGATCACGATACTTCTCAGGGATAACTTCCGGCATAAAAATCTCCTTGCAGTCGGGCAGTGGAAATAACAGGACATTATAGATCGGGACGAGGAAGATCGGAGCGGCGGGGCCTGAGCTTGATTTGCAGCCCGGAGGCAATCCCAGTATTCTTGCCGATTACGAATTGCAGGAACAGGAGAACCCGTCTCATGATCGCCTCATCCCGCGCAAATGACCGGAGGGCCCATTTCTCCGTTTACGTGGTTGTGTTGCTGGCTCTAACGTTCGTGGCGACGCTGGCGGGCGCGCAGGCCGCGAAATATCCGCAGACCATCGTCTTCATGACCGATTTCGGTGTGGTGGATGATTCGGTCGCCATCTGCCGGGGCGTGATGTATTCGATCATGCCGGAGGTGCGCGTCGTAGACCTCACCCACGATGTGACGCCGTTCTCCATTCTTGATGGTGCGCGCTTTCTTGATGGTGCTGCCCCCTACTATCCCGCGGGGACCGTTTTCGTGGTGGTCATCGATCCGGGCGTGGGCAGCACGCGCAAAGCGATTGTGGCCAAGTCGAAGCGCGGACAGTATTTTGTGTTGCCGGATAACGGACTGCTCACGCTGTTGGAGCAGCGCGACGGCATCGATGCGGTGCGGGAAATCACCAACACGAACTGGATGATCGGCGCTAAACTCTCCTCGACCTTCCACGGCCGCGATGTTTTCTCGCCAGCCGGGGCGCATTTGGCTCGTGGCGACGACTGGACCACGGTCGGTCCGGAAGTGCCCGTCAAGAATCTTGTGCGCCTGAATTTGCAGGCAGCCAAACTCGATGGCCAGGGGCTGACTGCGGAAGTGATTGCTACCGATGGTCCGTTCGGCAATCTGGTAACCAATGTCGAAGCGGACGTTTTTTTAAAACTTGGCTACCAGCGGGGCCAGGAAGTTCCCGTGGTACTGGGCGGCAAGAAGATGAGCATGAAGTTCGTCAACACATTCAGCGACGTCCCGTTGAAACAGCCGTTGTTCTATATCGACTCGCGCGGATATCTGGCTGTGGCCGTGAATCAGGGAAGTTTTTCTGCGGTATATGGCGTGACTCCGCCGGTGGAATTGTTTATTCCGCGGGCCGGGAAATGAGAGAGCGAATTCCCTTCGACTTTGCTCAGGGCATGCTCTCGTGCCGAAAGGCAGCTCGGAATGACAAACTAGGGATTCGGAGAGAGATCACTCCGAGGCCATGCGCGGAAGCACGGCGCGCAGCAGCGCTTCGAAGCTGGTTTTTACCCGCTCTCCGGTTTCCATCACTTCCTTGTGCGAGAGCGGCTGGTCGACGATTCCGGCCGCCATGTTGGTGACGCAGGAGATGGCAAGCACGTTGATTCCCATGTGACGCGCGGCGATCACCTCGAAAGCCGTTGACATTCCGACCAGGTCCGCCCCGATGGTCCGCAAATAGTTGATTTCGGCGGGTGTTTCGTAACTGGGTCCTAGAAGGGCGGCGTAAACGCCTTCGTGGAGCGTCATTCCCAGCTTGCCAGCTTCTTCTCGCGCCATCTCGCGATACGATCTTGCATAAGCGTGCGTCATGTCGGGAAAGCGCAAGCCGAAGCGGTCATCATTTGGACCGACGAGCGGATTCGCTCCCTGCAAGTTGATGTGGTCGCGGATCAGCACCAGCGCGCCCTTCTGATAATTCAGATTGATGCCACCCGCCGCGTTGGTCAGAATAACCGCGCGAATTCCCATGCGGCCGAAGACGCGCATGGGGAAGGCGACTTGCTGGGCTGAGTAGCCTTCGTAGAGATGCACGCGTCCCTGCATCACGGCCACGGGAACCGCGCCCGCCTTGCCGATCACCATCTGTCCAGCGTGGCCGATCGCAGTTGAGAGCGGAAAGGTGGGGATTTCAGCGTAAGGGATGCGCGTTGCGTCGGTGAGGGAATCGGCAAAGCCGCCGAGGCCGGAACCTAACACAAGTCCAATCTGTGGACGGAGGGAAGCGAGTTGCAGCACGGACTGCGCAGCCGTTTCCGCGAGCATAAAAGGATCGTTCATAAGAAGCGTGCGCTCAAGTACCTCAGGGGCTAAAGCCCGCAGCTCATGGTTGGGCACTCATCGCAGCGCTTGAAGCGCTGCGCCACCCAAAATCAGAGCCGTCCAAAATCAGAGCCGTCCAAAATCAGAGCCATCCAAAATCAGCGTTCTTCGGAAGCGAGCTAGTACTTCTTTTCGAACTTCGCGAACTCAACTTCCAGCTTCCACTGCATGCGCGCTCGCTCGTTGGCCGTGAGAAAGGCTTCGCATCCCGCCGTAGGCTTGTCCGCTCCTGGTGCATCACCCCCACACGCCGGCGCCATGCGAAACACAAGTTTCGTGTCCGTCCACAAACTTGCACCGGGCAGGAAGCTATGCTCCAGGCTTTGGCGCGCCATGCGCTTCAAATCCGCGTAGGACAAGCGGTAACTCTCAACCGCGCGCAAATATTCATGCGTCAAGTCTGAACGCGACACGCCTTCGTCGTCGGTCGTCAATGCCACCGGGACTCCATACTTTATGTAAATCGGCAGCGGATGGTCATCCCCGCTCACGCCCAGGATCACGTCATTTGAAGTCAGCGCGATTTCGACCAGCACATTGCGTTCCGCCATCTCATGCAGCAATCCGATTGGATCCTTTTCGTTCATCACATCAACCCCGTGGCCAATGCGTTCGGCGTGTCCTTGCTCGACCGAAGCACGAATGTGAAATGTGAGATCCTCCGGCGGAACAAGTCCAATGGCGAGTTCGCCGGCGTGCAGCGTGATGTGTACCTTGGGATAGACGGTGTGCAGATAGTCGAGCATGGCCATGTGCTCGTTGAAATCATGGATGGGGACGTACCAATCCTCGGGCATCACCAGATTCAGCCCGACAAATCGCGGGTCAGACGATGCCAGTTCGAAACCCAGCAGGATCTGCGCGAACACGATCTCATGTGACAGCCCGCGCAGCACCTGATAAAGATAGCGCACGGTCACAGCGCATCCGGGAGCGGCATCCGCGGTGCCGCACTTGAGAAATTCCCTGGCGCGGGCATCCTCGGCGGCAAGTCTTTTGCCGGTCTCCGCGGCCACGTCTTTCATGCCGGCGCTCAACAGCGCGTCGCGCATCTTGGCGTAATTCGGATTCCACTCGACTTTTCCAGCGAGTTGCGCTGCCGCGCCGGCATCGGCGGTGTGCATGTACTCAACATATTGCAGGTGATCCATGCCGGCGCGATTCGTAGCTGCAGCAATTGCCTCCGCCACATGTGTGTGCGAAGCCAGCCCGAATTTGTCGAACGTGGCGAAGAAGTGATCGTGCCCCGATTCGTCGCCGGGCCTCCAGTTGCGCATCGACCAGGCATCGATCATCTGGTTGTAGAGAACGTGATCGCCGTAGCTGCAGCGGACTCCGGGCTTGGCCGTGTAGTTTTCGCAGGAGTCGCAGGGTCCTGCTAGCAGCCGCGAAGACGTCCGGTCTACGCACAGCTGCCCGTCAGCCGCGAAATCAATTAGATCTTCGGCGTAGATCGCGCCGTCCAGGTGATTGTGCAGGTCTCCGCCTTTGGGCAGGTCGCGCACAAAGGCCAGCAGCAATGGCGGCTGTTTGCGAACCGACTCCAGGTAGCGAGCCGTGCGCTGCTCAAAGCTCTGTGCTGCAGCCAACGCGCCCAGCAATAGAACCATCAGACAACGGCCGAGCACGAGACGCATGGTTCGTGGCACGATCAACCCTCCCATCAATTCTCCAAGGTCAGGAAAAGAATTGTAATCTGTCGCGAGGGCGGGATTCACCGAAAAGACGAGAATGAACCAAATCCGGGAGCGTCAGCGCAGCCAAGCGATCGCGCCGAGGACGATGGCAACCACCAGCAATGCGCCCAGGATGTACTTGTTGGCCGCGAACCATGACTCGGCCGGCAGAGCCGAGCTTAAGAACGGAGCGGAGCCGTCGGAGCCAGGTACGCTCTCTGTCACATTCACCTGGAGATCGGTCTTCCGAACATCCCCTGGAGCGGGTGTTGCGAGTTCGGTCTCCGCTGGCTCGCCGGTCTCGACCGAAGCCTGAGCCGAAATCTTGGTAGAGTTCGCAGCCTGGGTTTTAGCAACCTGGATTTTCGCAAGCTGGGATAGAGGGATCGGCCTTGAAGAAGAATTCTTTGAAGCCAGAATCTCTGGTGCGTCCGGGGTTGCGCGAACCACGGTCGGTTCCTGCCGTCCTTTGTCTTCTCTTGCTGGTTGCGGCACAAGGGTTACTGCAGCAGCGCCCACGGCGTGCTGCGGAGGGTGCGGGTTGCGCCATTGCTTCTCTTCGCATTCAACGCAGAAAGTGCGCCCCTGGGATACGGGGAAACCGCAAGCCTGGCACTTCTGCAGATTTCTCAACCCGGGAGGCACGGTGATTGACTCGGCGACGGCTTCGGCCTGAGCGGTGCTTCCTTGAGCACGTAGCGCGGCCGACCAGAACAGCGGCCGCTTTGGTTCGGGTTGGGGCTTCGTCTCTTCTGGTCCTGTCTTTTCCGATTCTTGCGGGAGAAGATCTTTTACCGGCGACGTGGGCGCGGGGACAAATTTCGGCTCTATCACATCGCTGGAAGATTCAACTTGCATTGTCGCGGCCGCGATCACCTCCACGGGCGGTTCACTTTCCGCTAGGTCCAACTCCTGAACTGCCGGTACAACCTGTGCCGCCGCAGCATGCTTCACGGCCGTTTCCACCATTTCGCTGAGTCGCTGGAGGGCGGAAAGATCACGCTCATCGAATGCGCGCGTCTTGCCGGAAAGAAGCTCGAAGACTCCGAGCACCTGCTCGTCACTCACGATGGGCATCACTACCACCGAGGCAATGCCCAAGTCGTGGCACACTTCGCGGTTGACGCGCGGATCGCGTTCGGCATCGTCACAGCGTAGAACCTGGCGCGTCCGCACACATTCCCCCGAGAGTCCATATTCCATGGAGAGCAGCGAACCCAGTTGGGGAGCATTCGAGCCGGCGCTGGCCCGGCAAAGCATGTCGTTGTGTGCGCCGCGTCGCAGGGCGATCGCGGCGCCGCTGGCCGCGGTAATGTAATTGGCACGCTCGACCAGCAGTTGTAGGGCGGCATCGAGATCGAGGTAGGCCATCTCGGCTAAAGAGCGTCCGCCGTCTTCTCCAGGAAAACGTGGGCCCGGCTCCGCAGACTTGGTGGGATGCGCGTTGGCAGCGGCGATTCCCGCCGAGACGCTCGCGGTTGCGGATCGGCTTGCGCTGGCGCCCGGTGTGTCTCCCTCGACCCCGCGCGATGCGGAACTGCGGTCAAGAATTGAGTGATGATCCATGTGCGCGGCCAATCTTTTCCTGGAGGAGCGGTAATTGGAGTCTCGCTCGGAGAGAGGGTGGTGTCAAGGTCTCGGCAGTTAGCAATTAGCGACTAGCATTTGGCAATTGGCCGAGGGGGATTTTGCCGGTGACGATCTAAATCTCGCCGGGCCAAATGCTGAATGCTGGGTGCTGAATTCTATCCCGCTTCCCGTTCCCGTACAGCAGTATTGGCCAGCCGGTTCGCCTCGGCATTGCTTTCGCGCGGCACGTGGGAGATGGAGAACTTCAGGGTACGAGCCAGCTTGCGGCACGTCCAGTGCAGAGAATACAGGCGCGAGCTGCGGCAGGTGTACTGGCCGCTCATCTGCCGGACCACGACCTCGGAGTCGGAGTAGACGTGCAGCGCTTTGGCTTTCAAAGAGACGGCGCACTGCAGGGCTTCCATCAGGGCCACATATTCGGCGACGTTGTTATCCTGGTGGCCAATCCACTTGGCGATGCGAATGGGGCCGCTTTCGCAGCCGTCGATCACCACCCCAATTCCCGATGGCCCCGGATTGCCCAGGGAACCACCGTCCACATAGGCCACGAGTTCTGACATCGCCACTTCTTTTCGACTATTAGCAAGATGCGCCGAGAACGTTTCTGCGTCAAGACGAATATTGGTTCGGATTGTGGATTTTTTCTTTTTTCGAGCGCTGTGAACTCTCGTGTGCAAAAGCAGTCCCGAATCGGGAGGGGGTATTCATAACCTGCACTGCGACAACAAGTTGCATTTTCAGTTATTCACAGGACGAATCCGATGCATTGCACCATTAGTTTGCGTTGACATTTATGAACGCTCTGTTAAGGTTGCATTCGTCGACGGTTGAAAGGGACAGCGAAATAAAATTTGCCGACCCGAAGTAGACTGGGTGATCAGCCAAGCGGGGTAACCCGAGGGGCAGCCAAACCTGAAAAAACCGA
>PMSQ01000027.1 GCA_003168355.1 Acidobacteriaceae bacterium
TCGGCTCCAGCACAATCGCGCAGGTATTGTCGTTCACTGCCGCCCGCAAACCTTCAATGTCGTTTTGTCCCACAAAAGTCACGTCTTCGAGCATCGGCTCAAATCCCTTGCGATGCTTCTCCTGCCCGGTCAGCGACAGCGCGCCAAACGTCCGCCCGTGATACGACCCCTGCAGCGCCACGAGCCGCGACTTCCCCTCGCCGCCCGCGCGATGTCCCGCCAGCCGCGCCAGCTTGATCGACCCCTCAATCGCCTCAGTCCCGCTGTTCGAAAAAAACGCGCGGGCAT
This sequence comes from Acidobacteriaceae bacterium, assembly GCA_003168355.1. Taxonomy (GTDB): domain Bacteria; phylum Acidobacteriota; class Terriglobia; order Terriglobales; family Acidobacteriaceae; genus Sulfotelmatobacter. The sequence goes on from PMSQ01000027.1 coordinate 289, forward strand.
TTCCAAAAGAGCTGCCCAGGAGCGTGCACAACTTCTCCGCCAGCTCCCCCTGATACTCGTGGTAATAAAGATTGGAGACGTGAATCAGCCGCCCCGCCTGCTCCCGAATCGTCTTCACAATCCGCGGATGCGCATGCCCCAACGCATTCACCCCCAGCCCCGAAACAAAGTCGAGATAGCGCCGGTCCCCCAGGTCGTAAAGAAATACGCCCTTCCCCCGCATCAACACAATGGGATACCGGTTATAAGTCCCCAGTAAATACCGCCGCTCCAACTCCGCGATTTGTTCGAATGTTTTCATAGGAAGATTAGATTGTAACGGATTGCACCATGTGCAGATTTGGGAAAGCTGCGCGTCCGAAGGACGCCTGAGAGTAGCCCGGCGTTTCAACGCCGGGTACGATGAATATTGTTTAACCACCGTGCCATAGGCACGGCTGAACTTTCTCCTGGAGCCTGCCGTGGCGCACACCTACGTCTCTGAATTGATCCATTGCGTTTTCTCGACGAAAGACCGCCGCAATCTAATCTCCGCTAAGGTGCAGCCACAACTTTGGGCGTTCCTCGGCGGCATAGCCCGCAAGAATGGATTCAAAGCGCTCATGGTCGGCGGAACTGAAAATCATGTGCACATTCTGCTGTCTTTGCCTGCGACTATGCCGCTAGCAAAGGCAATGCAATTGGTGAAGGGAGCGTCGTCGCATTGGATAAATGAAACATTCAAAACGAAATTTGCCTGGCAGGAGGGATACGGCGCATTCACTCTGGGAGTTTCACAAAAAAGCGACACCATTGCATACATCCAGAATCAGGCCGAACATCATCGCAAGCGCAATTATGAAGAAGAGTTCCTGGCGTTCTTGAAGAAGAACGATGTGGAATATGATCCAAAACATGTCTGGGGATAAGTTCAAGCATCCCTACGGGATGCGCTCCCGAATTTGCGAGCGCACCCGGCGTTAAAAACGCCGGGCTATTTTCAAGCGCCCTACGGGCGCAAACCTCGACCCGCATCACGTCGCAGGCCGGCTGCTCCAGCAGTGCATAACGCCCGGAAGAGTTGAGGCACAACGTCCGGAGGACGTTTGATAGTAGCCCGGCGTTTCAACGCCGGGCTAGGATGGCAAGAAACAGAACCCCGTCCCGTAGGGACGACTGAAATCGCTTCCCCCCGGCGTCGTAAAGAAACACGCCCTTCCCCCGCGTCAACACAATGGGGTACCGGTTATAAGTCCCCAGCAAATACCGCCGCTCCAAGTCCGCGATTTGTTCAAATGTTTTCATAGGAAGATTAGATTGAAACGGAAGAGGCACTCACAGGCAGACCGTTCTGGGAAAGAAGAGGCGTCCGGAGGATGTTTGACAATAGCCCGGCGTTTCAACGCCGGGTAAAATGGCAACTCATGAAGCGTTATTTCGTCGGCATGCTGGTCGGAGCAACGCTGGTCGCGGTGGGATCCTTTGCCGTGCAGCATCGCCATTCCGCGTCTACGCACCCGGTGATCGCTCCTGAACAGCGACTCGTGCAGATCAGGGAGCAATTGGACGCTGCAATGGCCAAGACCGCAAACGACACGACCGCGCTCCCGGAAGTGCGGGCAGATGCGCTCGCGGCCGAGGCTAAGGTAGATGCGCTATTTGCTCTTGACGCACGCCTAGGCAGCAAAGAAACCCAAGTCTATATTCAGCAGGAGAGCGAACACTGGACGCGCGTGAGCGGCGCGGTCCTTAATCCCCATCCCAAGCCACGGCTTACGTCGCCAGAGCTCGCGGCACTGCAGGAACAGATGGGCGGCATCATCAACGGACTGATGCCTGAGCAGCAAGCCGACGCGCTTGCGACCCAGAGAAAGGTTGAGGCATTGACCGCCCTCGACGCCTTCTTGGGCACATCCGAAGAGCCTATCTTTTTCCGGCAGGAGATTGACCGCCAGCAGCGGGTTCTCGACGTCATGCGGGCGAACGTTCGATGAGCGGTTCGCGGACGCTGGACCATCCTTTCACGTGCTCTGCGAAAGCGTGGGACTGCGGCGCGCAAGCGCTGGAGAAGCTACGCTACATGCATCGCAATCCGGTAATGGATGGACCGGTGCAAGCGCCCGAACAATATGGATGCGGAGCAGCTACCGCAGCTATGCCTACGGCGAGGAAGGCATGGTGAGACTCAATCAGTAGCCAGCAGCAGAGTTGAGGTCTCGCCCGGCGGCGTAAGCAAGACCATCTTGCCCCGACAGTCCGGAATCCCACTCTTTGCAAAAAGCGCAAAGGGCGGGCCACGCGCGCGAAGTCCGGCAGGAAACGAGGACGCAGCAAGAAAGGTGGCAAGTAGGAGTCATGGCGAATAAATCAGATTACGAGTTGCTGTTGAACGACCTGTACCGACACGCAGACAACCTAGCCGAAACAACCAAGATTCCATTGCACAAGCCGCAAAACGCTCCGCCATACAAGCGCTTGCGGGTGGGCAACCTGTGGCTTGTGTTTGAGGATGACCGCCTAGTAAGGCTGGAAATTGAAGAGGATGCAAGAACCCGGCGGGTTTTCAAGTCGTGTCCGCCAGGCAGCAGCCGACCTAGGCGCTGTAGTCCCAACGCTGGAATAGTCGATGACCCTGGGGGCGTGTGGCCCACGTCTGGGGTGATTAGAATCTGGGGTGCCCCATTTCTCGCGTCTTTTGCGAGAAGTGGGGCCTTTCAACCGGGTGCCTCATCTCTCACGCTGAAGATCTCATCCCGATTCCCACCACTCCAGATGAAAACCTCTCCAGGTTATCGTGAACCGTAAGATGGGTGTATGATCGCCAGCGTTCTTGAGGTGAACAAAGCAGACTCCGATCAATCGTCAAGCATTTGTCAGGAGCAATCTTTGTCAGGAATAATCATGGGTCAAGATAGCTTTATTCCGGCGGCAACGAATGCGAGGTCGCGAAACGACCTTGTCGAGTGCGGGTTTAGTCGCCAGCCGCTCAGAGTTGACGCGGACGTAGCGCGCTCGCTGGAAGAGTTATCCCACGCAGCCTGGTCCATTCCAAGGGATAAGTACTATGAAGGGGGCGACAGGTATCGTTCNNGTGCAGCTGAAAAAATACAACACGACAATCGGCGGCCAGCCGCGAGAGTACGCTCCGCTGCCCCCGGCAATCGCCGGTTCCATAGGCGTTCGCAAGATGATTGCTCACCACCTTCAATATCTGCCGCTCTCGGCGGTGGGTACAAGGTATCTGGTCAACGTCCATCTCATAAGATTCACAGCTACGCCGGGTCGGCCCTGCGACACCAGCC
>PMSQ01000057.1:0-14864 GCA_003168355.1 Acidobacteriaceae bacterium
CCAATCGCCGCAAACGCGCACGTGGCAAACACCGCGATCCACACGAACCGGTTGCTCAGGTCCGCCCACAGCAGCGTAGGTACTACAATGGCGATCGCGATGAGCAGCCCGCCCATGGTTGGCGTTCCCGCTTTTTTCTGATGAGCTTTCGGCCCTTCCTCTCGAATGTATTGTCCAATCTGGAATTCGCGCAGCCGGTTGATCACCAGCGGCCCCACGATGAGCGCGGTAAACAGTGCGGTAAGACTCGCGAACGCAGTGCGAAACGTCAAGTAGCGGAAGATGCGAAACGGCGGAAAATAATGTTGCAGCTTCAGGAACAACAGCCAGTAGAGCAATCAGCCTCCATCCCGCAACGCATTCAATTCCTGGCGTCGCGCCGCGCCTTCCACGTCTCCAACGCCTTCTCCAGCTTCACGCCGCGCGAAGCCTTCAACAAAACCACATCTCCGTCCCGCGCCTCGCGCGCCAGCCATTCACCGGCCTCCTCCGGCGTAGACACAAATTCCGCTCGCATCCCCGCCCGCTGTGCCGCTTCCACCATGGCTTGCGCTGGCCCGCGCACGCCTAACAGCACGTCTATTTTTTTCGCCGCGATGTGCCCGCCCGCCTGCCGGTGCAATTCCTCTTCAGCCGGCCCCAGCTCGAGCATCGCGCCTACCACGGCAATACGACGTTGCGCCGCCATGGATGCCAGCGCGTCCACCATCGCATTCAGCGCTTTCGGATTGCAATTGTAACAATCGTTGATGCACGTGATGTTGCCCAGTCGGACAACCTCTCCGCGTTGATCCGCCGGAGCTAAACCGCCCAGCGCCGCAACCGCTTCCGAAGGCGTCAACCCGCGCTCCAGTCCCACAGCCACTGCCGCCAGCACGTTGAGGATGTTGTGCTCTCCCACCAGGGCCAGCATCGCATGCTCACGCACCCCACCCACCACTACGTCGAATTCCGATCCCTCCACTCCGCGAGTTCGCACCTTCTCGGCGCGAACGTCCGCCGTTGCCCGCGTGCCATACGTCACCACTTTGCCCTTGAAGTCGCGCCCGAACTGCGAGACATACTCGTCGTCCGCATTCAACACCGCCGTTCCGCTCGAGGGCAACGCTTCAATCAACTCATATTTCGCCCGCGCAATCCCCGCCAGCGAATCAAAAAACTCCAGATGTACAGGTGCGACATTGGTCACCACCCCAATCTCCGGCTGCGCAATCTTCGCCAGCGCCCGGATCTCCCCCGCATGCGACATCCCCATCTCGATCACCGCGACCTCATACTCCGGCTCCAGCTTCAGCAGCATCAGCGGCAAGCCGAAATGATTATTGAAGTTCCCTGCAGACTTCAGCACCCGAAACCGCGTACTCAACACGTGCGCAATCGCTTCCTTCGTGGTCGTCTTCCCCGCCGATCCGGTCACCGCAATCAGCGACTTGCCCCACAGCTTCCGCACTGCCATGGCCAGAATCTGCAGCGCCACCAGCGTATCTTCTGTCGCAAGCAACCGCTCTTTGACCGGATACCGGCCCAACTGATCCTTACGCACCACCGCCGCTACCGCCCCTTTTTCCAGCGCCTGCTCCACGAAGTCGTGCCCATCCAGCCGTTCACCCTTCACCGCAAAGAAAAGCTGGCCCTCCGTCACGCTCCGCGAGTCGATCGAGTAGCCCTGAGCTACTTCTCCCCGCGCAAATTCCCCTGCGGCGGAGACAAATTCGGCAATCCTGGCAAGCGATAGTTTCATCCCTTCACTCCGGCCCGAGCCGCCTCGCAATCAAAACCCGCCGCCCGCAGCGCCACGCGCGCCACCTCTAAATCGTCGAAGGCAGCCGCACCCTCCCGCGTGACTTGCACCTTCTCGTGTCCCTTCCCCGCCAGCAGCACAATGTCCCCCGGCCGCGCCTCACCAATCGCCAGAGCGATCGCCTTACGCCGGTCGGCCTCCACGCCGTATTTCACGCCAGTCTTCTGCAGCCCCACCACGGCATCATTGATAATTGCCAGCGGATCCTCGCTTCGAGGATTGTCCGCCGTCAGCACCACGAAATCGCTCCCCCGTCCCGCCGCCTCGCCCATCAACGGACGCTTCACCCGATCTCGATCCCCACCGCATCCAAACACCGTCAACACTCTTCCCTTCGCTCCCGCGCCGGAAACCAACTCTCGCGCCAGCGCCGTCAGGTTCCGCAACGCATCGTCGGTATGCGCATAATCCACCACCACCGTGAAAGGCTGGCCGCAGTCCACCCGCTCGAACCTCCCCGGAACGCACGCCAGCTTGTCGCTTCCCGCGGCGATGGCCTGCGCCGCACACCCACGCGCAAATGCCGCTCCCGCCGCAGCCAAAATGTTGTACACATTCACCCGCCCGATCAGCGCCGAGAATACCGCGATCTTCCCTTCCGGCGTTACCAGATCAAACCGTGTCCCGCGCGTCGTAATCTCCACTTTCTCCGTGTGCAGATCGCCACGCTCCCATCCATATTTCAAAACCACGGAACTACGCTTCCGGCTGAACTCCGCCAGCTTCGCACCATATTCATCGTCCACATTCGTCACCACGGCTCGGGGAGCATCCGTACCGCAGCCCTCAAATAGCACACGCTTCGCCGCGAAGTACTCTTCCATCGTGTTGTGATAATCGAGATGGTCGCGCGTCAGATTCGTAAAAACCGCAACATCAAACGGCACTCCATACACGCGCTCCTGTGCCAGCGCATGCGACGACACCTCCATCACCGCATCCGTCGCCCCACGCCCTAGCGCCTCACTGAAAATGCGATTTAGCTCCAGCGCCTCCGGCGTAGTATGCGGCGCCGGCAACACTTTCCCCGCCACGTGATACTCGATGGTCCCGATCAGCGCGCTCTTGCGCCCCGCCGCCGTCAGAATGGATTCCACTAGAAACGCGGTCGTGCTCTTCCCGTTCGTCCCGGTGATTCCGGTAACCGCAATCCGCTCCGCGGGCTTCTTATAGAAGTTCGCGCTCACCCGCGCCAGGGCCCTCCGCCCGTGGGCGACCACCGCCCAGGCCACGCCCGGACGCGGCTTCTCCGCTGCGGAATCCGTTACCACCGCTACTGCTCCAGACTGAATCGCCTGATCGATAAATCGGTTGCCATCGCTCGCCTCGCCGCGCATGGCCACGAACACGCACCCCGGCTTCACCCGCCGCGAGTCATATTCCACACTGCTCACACCCGGATCCCCGCTTTGCGCGAGGACTTCCGCTCCATCCAGCACCTGTTGGAAGGTCATTGCTCCGAATTATATGGCAGGGGAGCTGCGGGGTTGTTGCGAAGACACTACCTCAGTCTCCTGTACGATTGGGAAGGGCACGATTTCAGTCGTGCCATAATTCCAGCAAAATCGGTTGCGGCTTCAGCCGCTGTGGTGAGTTCTCGATTCCTCCGGGCCCTCCGCTGCCCTTAGTGGCCGGGGTTACCAACGGCACGTTCCCCGTCGCGCCGTTCCAGCGTTACATTATTTCTATGTCCACCGGAACGGGCTCCGCCAAATACCGATGCGCCCAATGTGAAATGTCGGAAGCGCAGTGCGAGTGCGACAAATACTGCTGCCTCTGCCAGACCGTGCTCGAAGTCCGCCTCTGCGAGGACGGCCTCCTGTACTGCGAGCCCTGCCGCACCGCCTGCGACTACAAAACCTCCGGTTAAATCTGCTCCTTGAACCAGCGTCAATATCTGACTAACATTCCATCTGCCAAATCGCCAACGGACGACAGCGTCCGGAAGGTAGCCATGTCCTCGACCACCTCCTCTGCACCAGCCATCATCGCGCCGAGGGTTCGCGTCCTCGGACGCATCGCACCTATCGACATCCTGCGGGGCATTGTTATGGTGGTCATGGCTCTCGACCACACTCGCGACTTTTTCACTCATCTCGGTTTCGAGCCGGAAAACCTGGCCCGCACCTGGCCCGCGCTTTTTTTCACCCGGTGGATTACCCATTTCTGTGCCCCGTTGTTTTTCTTCTTGGCAGGCGCAGGCGCATTTTTCTACGGCCGCCGGCGGACTCCCGCAGAACTCAGCCGTTTTCTCTGGACGCGCGGCCTCTGGCTCATCCTTCTGGAATTCACGGTCGTGGGAACGGCCTGGACCTTTCAATTTCCCTTCGGCTTCTTCGGCGTGATCTGGGCGCTTGGCGCCTCGATGGTAATCATGGCCGCTGCGGTCCGGCTCCCGTTGCGCTGGCTCGGCGCGATGTCCGTGCTCCTGATCGTCACTCACAATCTTTTCGACGGCCTTCGCCCGAAGCAATTCGGATCCATGGCATGGCTCTGGACCTTGCTTCACGTTCGTGGATTCGTATACCTGCCGTTCCACATCCCGCAGTTCGTTCTTTTCCAAATCATCCCCTGGGTCGCGGTAATGGGCGCCGGATACGCCTTTGGCTCGGTGTATCTGCTCCCGCCAGATCGCCGCGCTAAACTAATCGCCCGCCTCGGACTCGTCCTTATCACCGCATTTGTCTTGCTCCGCGCGACCAATCTTTACGGCAATCCGCCGACCGGCGAGGGAGGCGTCTCGCAGGGTGACTGGCACATCCAGCCCACAGTCGAAAAAACCGTGATTCTTTTCTTCGACGTGGAAAAATATCCGCCCTCGCTCCAGTTCCTGCTCATGACGCTGGGTCCTTCGCTTCTTCTACTGGCCTGGCTCGACAAGCGGATATCACAAAATCCCACCACCTCGGGATTGGCTTCGGCACTGATAGTCTTCGGCAGGGTCCCGCTGTTCTATTACATTCTTCATCTATACCTGATCCACGGGGTCGCAATTCTAGTGGCTTTGCTGTTCCATCAGCCCGCTGCATGGCTGCTTCAGGGCGGGTTCTTCCTCAATGACATCCCCAGCGGTTATGGTCACAATCTCCCATTCATCTATCTGATTTGGACTACGGCCGTGATTATTCTCTACTTCCCCTGCCGCTGGTTCATGGGAGTGAAACAACGCCGTAAAGATTGGTGGCTCAGCTATTTGTAAGAGTTGAGAGGAAGGTGGTTGTTACAGAGGGAATCCTCCGCGCGGAAGGATGCGGATTGGAAGCATCTCAAACCACCACTGCCTCCCGATACTCCCCAAACACCCGCCGCATTGCATCGGAAATCTCCCCCACGGTCGCGTAAACCTCCACCGCGGCCAGAATTCGCGGCATGACGTTCGCGCCCGAGCGCGCCGCATCCTCCACAGAAGCAAGCGCGCTCTTCCACGGTCCCGCGTCCCGCCGAGCCCGTAGCGCCCGCACCCGCTCGATCTGCTTCGGTTCCAGCGCCGGATCGATCTTCTGAATCGGAATCGCCTTTTCCGCTTCCACCTCGAACCGGTTTACCCCGACCACCACGGCATCCCCGCGATCCACGGCCTGCTGATATTCATACGCCGCGTTNNATCGCCTTCAGCATCCCGCCCATCACTTCAATCTTGCCCAAGTATTCGGCCGCGCGCTTCTCAATCTCATTGGTCAGCGCTTCGATGTAATACGATCCCGCCAGGGGATCGATCGTCTGCGCCACACCCGACTCGTAGGCAATCACCTGCTGCGTGCGCAGCGCGATCCGCGCCGCCTGCTCCGTGGGCAACGCCAGCGCCTCGTCATACGAGTTCGTGTGCAGCGACTGCGTCCCGCCCAGAACCGCCGCCAGTGCTTGGATCGCTGTCCGCACAATATTGTTTTCCGGCTGTTGCGCCGTCAGCGTCGAACCCGCCGTCTGGGTATGAAACCGCAGCATCCACGATTTCGGATTCTTCGCCTTGAAATGCTCCCGCATGATGCGCGCCCACATCCTTCGTGCCGCCCGAAACTTCGCGACCTCTTCCAGAAAATTGTTGTGCGCATTAAAAAAGAATGAAAGCCGCGGCGCGAACTTGTCCACATCCAGCCCCGCTTTGATCGCCGCCTCCACGTAAGCCATCCCGTTGCCCAGCGTGAACGCCACTTCCTGCACCGCCGTCGCTCCCGCCTCCCTCATGTGGTAGCCCGAAATCGAGATCGTATTCCACTCCGGCACGTTATCCTGCGCCCAGGCAAACATGTCGGTAATCACTCTCAGCGCCTGTTGCGGCGGATAAATGTAGGTTCCGCGCGCAATGTACTCCTTCAGCACATCATTCTGCACCGTCCCTGAAAGTTTCCCGATGTCCGCGCCCTGCCGCCGTGCCACCGCCACATACAGCGCCAGCAGAATCGATCCCGTTGCATTGATGGTCATCGATGTAGAGATCTTCGTCAGCTCGATGCCGTCGAACAGTCGCTCCATATCTTCGATCGAATCAATTGCCACTCCCACCTTGCCCACTTCGCCTGCAGCCAGCGCGTGGTCCGAATCCATGCCAATCTGCGTCGGCAAATCGAACGCCACCGAGAGCCCGGTCGTCCCGTTCGCCAATAGATACTTGTAGCGCTTGTTCGACTCCTCGGCGTCGCCCATGCCAGCGTACTGCCGCATGGTCCACAACCGTCCGCGGTACATTGTGGGCTGCACCCCCCGGGTGAAGGGATACTCCCCGGGATACCCTACCTCGCCCTCATAGTCCAAGCCCTTGAGATCCGCTGGAGTATAGAGCGGGTTGACCGGCATGTTCGAAGACGTCTCGATAGCCGCCGCTGTCCTTTCACCCGCCACTTTGATTCTGTCCGCCACGATTAGAACCCATTCCCGAATCCCAAAAATTCTTGTTATTCCGAAGCGTGCAGCGCGGAGGAATCGGCGGTCCCGTGCAGCACTGGACTACTCTCGATCGCCCTCACCGCGCTCCGCTCTTTCCCTTCCTGCTCACCCTCCAGAACGAACTCACGGCAAACCACGCGAACGCCACTGTGAAACAAATTGCAGCCGCCACCCGTGCCAACCCTGCTCGCCCGGCCTCATATTTTGCGTATTCTTTCGCCGATGCGATCCCGCCGCTCCCTGCCATCACCAGGAAAACAAACCCCGTAACCTCCAGCCACAACTGATGCAGCACCCGCCCAAGCGCTCGAGCCGTCGTAGCCATGGCGCCAGTCGCCGCCCGCACGGTCCGGCTGCGCTTGGCCTGCTGACCCGCCACTCGCGCCACCACCCCCAGCTTTCGTGCAGTTGAGACCTTGCCCACGGCCTCGATTTTAACAGCCTTCGGCGCTACAATAACGCAAACCTGCGCCCGCTATCGAAACCGTTCAGCGGCCGCAGGCATCTAAATGTCGATGTCGGGTTGAGCAGCGCGGAACAGCGATCGGGGGACCAAGTGGACCAGCAACTCAAACAACTCATGAAGGAACTCGGCGAAGCCATCAACGAGTCGCTCTCCGACTCCGAACAGATCGCCGAAGTTGTCTCCCGCATCAAAGAAGGCGGTTACGACGTTTTCCTGGTCCTCGAAGCCACCATCGGCGTCAGCAAACAGGGCGAAAAAACCTCTGACAAGACTTCCCTCGTCACCACCCTCTCCACCAATCCCGAATTCAAGATCAACGATCAGGATCTCAAGTTCCTCAAGTCTCTCCGCATCAAAATCGAAGAAGAAAAATAAGCAACACACCTGTGTCGAGACAGCCGCCTTCGACTTCGCTCAGGGCAGGCTTTCGGCTGTCCCGGCAGGAGCAAAGCTCCGAGCGGAAGACGAAGGCTGGATTCTCCTGGGTTAAGACTTAAAATCGCACCACCTGTTAAGGTGGTCGTGACGTAACCTGCGCAGCGATCGCGGAGGAGAATCAAGATGTCAAAACTCGTTCGATTCGTCGCGGCAGGTATTCTCGCCTTGGCCTGCATAGCCATACCCGGGGCGACGGCACAGTCGCCGCATGCAGTCAACGGGTCGGGCGACGATTGGCCCTATTACGGTCACGACGCGGGCGGGATGCGGTATTCGCCGCTGGCGCAGATCAATCGCGAAAACGTGGCCACTCTGAAGGTCGCCTGGACTTTTCATGTGGGCGATATTTCCGATGGCAGCGGGGGCCGGAAGCGCACCGGCCTGGAAACCACACCGATCCTGGTGGATGGGACGCTTTACCTGACCACAGGGTTCAATCGCGTGTTTGCACTCGACCCGGAAACCGGGAAGCAGCGCTGGGTCTACGATCCGATGATTGACGTCGCCGGAAGGTATGGCGACGGGCTAATCAATCGCGGCGTTTCCGCGTGGTTCGATCCAACCCGCGCGAAGGGCAAACCCTGCCGCAGGAGAATTTTTGAAACCACTCTGGATGCCCGGCTCATCGCGCTGGACGGAGCGACGGGCGAGCCGTGCCTGGAGTTCGGCAATCGTGGACAAATCAGCCTGCGTAGTGTTGCCCGTTACATTCCCGCGCAATATCACATGACGTCTCCACCGGCGGTGATCGACGATGTCGTCGTGGTCGGCTCGGCCGTTGACGACAATTCGCGTGTCGATATGCCGAGTGGTGTGGTTCGCGCCTTCGATGCGCGCACCGGCGCGTTGCGCTGGAAGTGGGAGCCGCTCCCGCCGAATGAATCTGAATCCGCCGCGCGGGACGCAAAGGAGACGTGGCGCACCGGTGCAGGAAACGCGTGGTCCGTGATGGTGGTGGATCGAGAACGCGATCTCGTGTTTGTCCCCACCGGCAGCGCTAGCCCGGATTATTACGGCGGCCTGCGTCCTGGCGACGACAAGTGGTCAGATTCCGTGGTGGCGCTGCGGGGAAGGACCGGGGAATTTGTCTGGGGATTCCAGTTGGTGCATCACGACCTCTGGGATTACGATTCGGCCTCGCCGCCGCTGCTGGCCACTTTACAGCACGATGGCAAGAACGTACCCGTGGTGATTCAGGGCAATAAGACTGGTTTCCTCTATGTTCTGAATCGCGACACGGGCGTACCCGTATTCCCTGTGGAAGAGCGGCCAGTACCGCAGACGGATGTGCCGGGGGAAATGACCTCTCGCACGCAACCTTTTCCTTTGGCGCCACCAGCCGTCGCGCCGCAGAAACTTTCTGCCGACGATGCCTGGGGCATCACACCGGAAGATCGCGAAGTTTGCCGGGAGCGTCTCAAGAACCTCCGCAATGACGGCCTCTTCACCCCGCCGAGTTTGCAGGGCTCGCTGTCCGTCCCTGGAAATGTTGGCGGCATGAATTGGAGCGGCTATGCCTACGACCCGCAACACAGCCTGCTCGTGGTCAACACAAACAACTTGCCGGCCAGGATGGGCCTCATTCCGAGAGATAAATACTGGGATACGGTCGAGAAAGATACACAGGACGCGGACTACACCGAGCAGTCCGGCGGGCCGTACGGCCTGTTTCGCACCTTGCTGTTTGCCAAGGCGCATCATCTTCCTTGCGCGCCACCGCCGTGGGGAACATTGACTGCCGTCGATATGTCGGCCGGCTCAATTCGCTGGCAGGTTGCGCTCGGCTCCCTCTCGCCAGGCAATCCCGCGGTCCCTCTGGGAGCACCCAGCCTCGGCGGCCCCATCGTTACCGCCGGCGGTCTGATATTTATCGCCGGTACGATGATTGATCCGTCGCTCCGCGCGTTCGACGTGGAAACAGGTAATGAAATTTGGAAGGCTCAACTTCCCACCGCCGGCGGAGCTACGCCCATGACCTACCAGACGCGAAAAGGTGGCAGGCAGTTTCTGGTGATTGCAGCCGGAGGACACCAGGGCGTTACCGAAGAACCGCAGAACGACTCAATCGTGGCCTTCACACTGCCCTAGCCTGGATTAACTTTCGGCTGGACTGGCTGTTAAGACCGCCTCAAAGCCCGCACCTTCGAATCACCGCCAACCTCCGCCCTCTGTGCTACCATCTACTGTTTCTCTGGGGTGATTTCATGAAAGACACTCTCGGAGTCCTGCTCGCCGGCGGCGCCGGAGAGCGTCTTTATCCTCTTACTCGTGACCGCGCCAAGCCCGCCGTCACCTTCGGCGGAATGTATCGCATCATCGATATCACTCTCTCCAACTGCCTCAACTCTGACCTGCGCCGCGTCTACATCCTCACCCAATACAAAGCGCTCTCCCTCAACCGCCACATTCGCGAAGGCTGGAACATCCTCGGCCGCGAGGTCGGCGAGTTTGTCGAAGTGCTTCCCCCCATGAAGCGGGTGAGCGATCAGTGGTATCAGGGCACCGCCGACGCCGTTTACCAGAATATTTATTCCATCGGCTCCGAGCAGCCCAAATACGTCCTCATCCTTTCCGGCGATCACATCTACAAAATGGATTACGGCAAGATGATGAAGCAGCACCTCGATTCCGCTGCCGACGTCACTCTCGCTACCATTCAGATTGATCCCGCAGAGACGTCTCGTTTCGGCGTGGTCGACGTGGATAAGGATGGCCGCATCAATGGCTTTGAAGAAAAACCCGCGGAGACCGCACTGCGATCCCCGTGGAACCCAGAGAAAGTAGCCGGTTCCATGGGTGTCTACTTATTCAATGCCGATGTTCTCATCCCCGTTCTGCTCAAAGACGCCGAAGACCAAACCTCGAGCCACGACTTCGGCAAAGACATCCTGCCCAAGATGGTCAGCGACTATCGCGTCTTCGCTTATGACTTTCTCGACGAGAACAAAAAAGAAGCTCTCTACTGGCGCGATGTGGGGACGCTCGAGGCCTACTACGAAGCCAACATGGATATCGTCTCGGTCTCTCCCATTTTCAATCTCTACGATCAGGACTGGCCCATCCGTACTCACCAGCGGCAATATCCGCCCGCCAAGTTCGTCTTCGCGGAAAAGGAACGCATGGGCAGCGCTCTCGATTCCATCGTCTCCAACGGCTGCATCGTCTCCGGAGGCATGGTCAAGAACTCCATTCTTTCTCCTGACGTGCGCGTGAACTCTTATTCCGAAGTCGACCAGTCCATCCTGTTCTCCCACGTCGCCGTGGGACGCCATTGCCGCATTCGCCGCTGCATCATCGACCGCAATGTCCATCTCCCCGAAGGCACCACCATCGGCTACGACACGGAAGCCGACCGCTCCCGTTACTTCGTCACCGATAGCGGCATCACCGTCGTCACTCGCGACTATTCGCTCTTCGAGAACCCCGTAACCGTGGATTACTTCACCAGCGAGTAGGCCGGAAAACACGTCCGCGCATCTCCCCGCTGCTGGGAGCCGTCCTTCGAAGGCAATCCTTGCGGAAACTCTAACGAGCCCCACCCGTGCTTGCAGAAGCGTAATATCCCCGGCGCGCGTAGACGCGAAACCGGTGCCCTGATTTCTCCGCCACCAGTGAGATGGGGCGGTACGTACCATCCAGCCTAAAGTCAGCCGGCTTGTAGGAAATGAGATACCGGCTGCGGATGACTTCTTGCAGATCTGAAAGTCGACGATCCAGATTTCCGACAGATCCTGGGAAAAATGCAGCGCCGCCAGTGCGCGCAGCCAGCGCCTTCATCGCACGGTCGGCGATCTCAGCGCCGTAGTCCTGCCCGGCAAGCTCCCGCGTACTTACGGTGTAAATAGTAACTTCTCCGCGTTCGGCACTTTCGATTGCTTCTTTCAGCGTGGCGCTGCTGGAGTTGTCCTCGCCGTCGCTGATCACTACCAGAATCTTCGCCGCAGGCTGCTCTTCAGCAAGAGCGGCTAGTTTGTCGGAGGCAAACTTGACCGCATCCCACAGAGCGGTTCCCCCGGCAGGGGCGAGTTGGTCGATTCCTCGGGAAATTTTCCCACCATCCGCCGTAAAGTCCTGCACCAGCAGCACGGCATTCGAGAAGCCGACCACAAAGGCCAGATCGTTCTTGCCGGTGAGCGACTTTTTCAGAAACGACGACGCCGCATTCTGCTCGAATTCGAACTCGTGGGTAATGGAATTACTGGTATCGATGACCAGGCCCAGGCGCAATGGCAGTTGCGATTCGTTGCGAAAGTTGGTAATCGTTACCGGGGCCTTACCGGCATCCCGAACGACCACATCTTGCCGAGTGAGATCGCTTACCGACTTCCCATGATCGGTGGCTGCGAAAAATATCGCGACTTCGTTGACCCTGCTGTGCAACGTATACGGGACAATTCCTGAACTGGAATACGCCGTCCGCCCTCGCAATGCTGAAGGACCAGAGGAGTTTGCTTCCGGGCAGTATTCACAGACTGCCTCCGGTTCGGCCTCCACCTCCGCCAGCTGTTTCCGTTGCTCAAACTGCTGCAAGACCTTTCGAGCCGCCATCGGAATGCCGGCTGTCGTGGCATCCGGATCAAGGGGCGCGGCGGAGTAAGCAATCTCAACCCGAGCCGCCGGAGGGTGATCCTGAAGGTCTTTGATTCGCACAATCATCTGCCGAACCTCATCCGCGAAGGGAGAAGTGGGAGCTTCGGCGAGGAAGGTCTGCAATTCGTTTTGCGTTTCCTGCAGGTTGTTCTCACCCTGATAGGCCGCCGCGGCAAAGTAGTGCATAACCGCTGCGCCGTCGTGTTTGCGGCTGTGCACCTGCTGAGCGGT
Source organism: Acidobacteriaceae bacterium (assembly GCA_003168355.1). GTDB lineage: Bacteria > Acidobacteriota > Terriglobia > Terriglobales > Acidobacteriaceae > Sulfotelmatobacter. The sequence goes on from PMSQ01000057.1 coordinate 12,411, forward strand.
GGCGATCACCGCGCTGTAGTCGTTATTCAAGAGCTCGGTATAGGCGAGTGCCATGAGCAGATGCAGATCGAGGGGGGCAAGTTTCGAGGCCTTTTGGATGGACGCTTGCGCGGAGGGAAAATCCTTGAGCGCGAGTTGAGCCCAGCCCAGGTTGAGGTAGGAATACGGCAAGTGATCGTCCAAGGCAACAGCCTGAGAGAATTCAGCTTGAGCTTGCTCGTTCTGTCCCAGATTCAGGTATGCAGAGCCTAAGGCGTTGTGTGCAGTCACGAAACTTGGATAGATTGAGACCGCCTTCTTCAACTCCTCTATGGCTCCGCTGAAATTTTTTTGTATCAAAAATCGCGCGCCCTTTTCATACTCTCGGCGAGCCCGGTCAGGAGCCTTGCGATCCAACTTGGACGCCCCGGCAGTAAGACTTTCCAGGTTTTTCTGCCACCTGTCCTCGCTGATCTCCAGAACCATATCCAACCGCGTTGGGTTAAACCCATTCATGGAGGCGTTCGGAGCCAGGTTCATGCCTTGCCCACGCGCGAGAACCGCCGGAAACATGACGAAGGCCGCTAGGAGCGCCCACCCGGCCGCACATCGTTTTGCTTTCAATGGAAACATGGATGGAACTGCTTGCAGGGGCAAACTAGCGCGGCATTATACCTCGGTTTTGGATCATTTCGATTGGCAAATTGCTGCCGGCGGAGCTTGGACGATGATCCATTCGAGCTGGCGGCCAAAGCCCAGCCCGGGACGAGGCGCCAAAACTCTCACTGCTACAATGCTTTGTTTCAAGTAAGTTGCGCGTGCCCGCAGGACGCTCGAACTTACAGCTCCACATCCGCGTACTGTCTTGTGGAGGTCGGCCTTGGGATTCGGCCTTGGGATATAGTGCCGTCCCACCTCCCAGGCTGAAGTCGCAAACAAGCGCTTCGCCAGTCTAGCTTTCCGGGAGCTTAGCTTTTGGAAGACGTCCAGGTAGTTGCGATGCTGGTCCGCCGCTGCGTTGCCGGCGACGCCGCTGCCTGGGAAGAAATCGTCCAGACCTACAACCGCCGTATCTATAACATCTGCTACCGCTTCGCCGGCTCGGCCAACGACGCCGAAGACCTCACCCAGGAAGTCTTCATCAAGATGTATCGCACGCTTACAAGCTACGACAGCTCAAAGGGAGCGTTCGTCACCTGGGTCACTACGATCACCCGCAACCTGCTGGTCGATCATTTCCGCAAGACCAAGCAGGACCGCATAACCGACTCGCTTGACGCCACGGCCTCTTCCCGTGAAGACGCGCAGCCGCTGAGTGAGCAAATTCAGGACCAATCCGCTCCCCCGGACGCCCGCGTCCGCAGCCGGGAGGTCGGAGAAACCGTCCACGCCGCCCTTGCCAGGCTCTCGCCAGAGCTTCGGGAGGCGGTCATTCTAAGGGACTTACAGGATTTTGACTACCGCGAAATCGCAACCGTTTTGAAGGTTCCGGAGGGGACTGTGAAATCTCGAATAAATAGAGGCCGCGCGGAACTTGCGCGTCTACTACAACGTACCTATAGGCAGGTGATGTGATGCCAGACCACACCAGTAACGGAATGCAGTGTCACGAGTTTGACGGCCTGCTCAGCGACGCCCTCGATGGCGTTCTGACTGGCCTTCAACTGGACCGGTTCCAGGCTCATGTGCGGACTTGTTCCGCCTGCGGGCCGCTGTTCGCCGAAGTTGAGGCGGGCCGCAACTGGCTGAAGGATCTCACGGAGGTGGAGCCTCCAGTCAGCCTGGTCAACAACATCCTGGCATCCACAACGGGCGTTGACACCCAACGCCTGCGGGTCAACGTGTCCGCGCCACAGCCACGCATCGGCTGGGTGGAGCGTGCACAAGCCTGGGCCTCGGGGGCAATGCAGCCCATCTGGCGAACGGTCCGGCAGCCGAGGTTTGCCATGTCGTTTGGCATGGCCTTCTTCTCGCTGTCGGTGGCCTTGAGCGTACTCGGCGTAAAACCCGCCGATCTGCGCCAGGTGAGCCTGCGCCCTGCTGCCATACGGCACACGTATTACAACACGCAAGCCCGCGTGGTGCGGTACTACGAGAACATCCGGTTCGTCTACGAGGTGGAATCGCGCGTGCGCGAACTCAAGCGCAACGTCACGCCCACCGAACCTCGTTCCGGCGAAGCCGCACCGGTAAAGAAAGACCACAAGGACGACACAACACAACAGCCCGAGCAGAAGCAGGAGCGCAACTATAGCCAGACCGATAGTCGTATTATTCTGGCCAGCGCTCCAATGGGTCCATCTGTAAACGATCTGCCTGTAGTGTCGGTGACCACGTACAGGAGGTTCGTATGAACTGCGCCACGCACAACGATACTGCCGCAGTCGCATTCTGCCGCACCTGCGGCAAGCCGCTCTGCGGCAATTGCACCCGCGACGTTCGCGGAGTTGTCTACTGCGAGCCTTGTCTCGCAGC
>PMSQ01000057.1:14890-62832 GCA_003168355.1 Acidobacteriaceae bacterium
TGCTCGCAATACGCCAAGGGACTGGCCCACCTGCTCATCTTCGGATTGCTCATCTTCGCCTCCGATCACGCCGGAAGTTGGGATGCGCTGTTCGGCGTCGCCATCGCATTCTTTTACGTCTACCAGATTATCGATGCCGTACGCACGGCTCACGCTCTTCAAGCCGGCCAGCCCGCGCCAGATCCATTCGGTTTGGGACAAGCCTTCAGCATGGGAGAGAAGACTGAGTCCAAGAATATTCCCGCCGTTGCGATCATCCTGATTGGACTCGGCGTGCTCTTCCTGCTGCACACCATGAACATCTGGGAGTTCGGCCTCGACCGTTTCTGGCCGCTCATTCTGATCTGCCTGGGAGCCTGGATGTTCGCCCGGCAGTGGGGAATGATCGGAGTTCATCCCGTGGGCTGCACTTGCGCAACCTGCCGCGTGCGCAAAGCTGTCGGATTGAACTGCCGCTGCGACCGCTGCCGCATGCGAAGGATCATGGGGCCGGTCATGCTTCTGACGATCGGAACTTTGTTGCTGCTCCAGAGCCTCGGTGTCGCCAGCTTCGATCGCACCTGGCCAGCCATCCTGCTGGTGGTTGGCGTGGTGAAACTGCTGCAGAGCAATGCCTCCGCAGCCGGTCACGTCAGTCCGCTGTCGCCAACTCAACCTGCTGTCGCGCCGCCTCTGACTCCACCGCCGTCTAATCCTGGACCCGATGCTTCTTCCGGGGAGGTGCGCAATGTCTAGTCCTGCCTCCTATCCGGTGCAGCCCCCCGTTCCTCCACCGCTTCCACCGCGCCGTCACCGCCGTTCCTTTGCCGGACCGTTCGTGCTGATCGTCCTCGGGATCGTTTTTCTCCTTGGCAATCTGCACCTGCTCTCCTGGGCGCATCTGGGTGCTTGGTTTGCTCACTACTGGCCGCTACTGTTGATCCTTTGGGGAGTTATCAAGCTGCTCGAGCACCACCAGGCCCAGCGCGAGGGATTACCCGCTCGCGGCATCGGCGCCGGAGGAGTTTTTCTGGTCATCATCATCGTCGTCTGCGGTCTCGCCGCCACCCAGGCCTCGCGCTTCAACTGGGGCGAAATCCGCGACAACATGAATATCGACGACGGAGACCTCGATAACATTTTCGGCGAGACCTTCAACTTCGACGCTCACCTCGAACAGAACATACCGCCCGCCGCTACCGGCCTGCGCGTGAACGACGATCACGGCGCCGTCCGGGTCAGCGTCGCTGACGACAATAAAATCACCGTCACCGTCCGCAAGCGTGTGGGAGCGGAAAACCAGGGTGACGCCGACAAATACAACGCACAAACGAACCCGACGATCACCACAACGGGCGGTTTGTTAACGCTCGATGCCAAGACTCAAGCCTCTGGCGGCCACTCCGTACAGAGCGATCTCGATATCTCAATCCCTCGCAAGATGACACTGCAAGTGACCTCACGCAGGGGCGATGTTTCCGTCACCGGCCGCGACGGAGAAGTAGAGATCAACAACCAGCACGGCGAGGTTTCCGTAGAAGACGTTGCCGGAAACGTGAAACTGAGTCTCGAGAAGAGTTCTGCCAAAGTCGAGCAGATCACCGGTGATGTCCACATCAACGGCCGCCTTAACGAAGTCTCGGTTACTGACGTCAAAGGCGGGGCTCAACTCGAAGGCGAGTTCCAGGAGAGCGTCAAGCTCGCCCGCATCAGCAAGAACGTGACCTTCAAGTCCTCCCGCACGGACATGGAGTTCTCGCGTATCGATGGCGATCTAGATCTTGATTCCGACGACCTGCACGCCGAGCAGGTCACCGGTCCCGTCCACCTGACTACACGCTCCAAGCAGATTCGTTTGGTAGATGTGTCTGGCGATCTCCGCCTGCAGAATGACAATGGCGGCATCGAAGTCTCCATGCGATCCCTCGGAAATGTGCAGATCGACAGCCGCAACGGAGACGTCCAGCTAAGCGTGCCTGACAAGGCCGGCTTCCACATCGACGCCCGTACCCGCGATGGCGAAATCCAGTCTGACTTCCCTGGCTTGAAGATCGACAATGACGACCACCAGGCCACCGCCAGCGGCAGCGTGGGAAATGCCGCTTCTCACATCGTGATCAACAACGAGCACGACGGCATCGAACTCCGCAAAGCCTCATCCAGCGCCGCGCCCACGGCACCCCCGGCTCCTCCGGCCGCGCCAGCAAGGCCCGCCAAAGCCCTGCCCGCCCCCAAGTCAAAAGTGGAACCAACAGAAAACTAAGACAAGCGCTTTGCGAGGAGGGATTAGTGTGGGGACAGCCGCCCTCGGCTGTCCTCGGGCGCAGCCCGATGGTTTGGTTAGCTGGATTGAATCTTGGATCTCGTCGGCAGCGACGAATCACCCTTCCAACTTACGCCGCGTCAGCTCTTCCACCCGTGCCAGCACCTCATCCTCACCCAACTCCGTCGAATCGATCACCACCGCGTCTTCCGCCGCCATCAACGGAGATGCGGCACGGGTGCGGTCGCGCCGGTCGCGTTCGCGCAGGTCCGCGGCCACGCTCGCAGCTACTTCCCCTTTAATTTTCTGCTGCTCCATGCGCCGCTGCTCGCGCACCACCGGGTCGGCGTCGAGAAAGATTTTCAAGTCAGCATCGGGAAAGACTTTCGTTCCGATGTCCCGGCCTTCCATCACCACGCCACCGCCCACGCCCATCTCCCGCTGACGCGCCACCATCCAGGCCCGCACTTTTGGATGCACCGACACACGCGATGCTGCCTCGGTAACATCGCGCTCGCGGATGCGCGAGGAAACGTCGTGCCCGTTGAGCAGCGTGCGGTTCCCGTTCAACGTCGGCTCAAGCTGAATGCGCGATTCCTGCGCCAGCTTTACCAGCGCCGTTTCGTCATCAAACGATGCATCTTGATCGATGGCTTTCAGCGCCAGCGCCCGGTACATGGCGCCGCTCTCCAGGTTCACGTAGCCCAGCTTGCGCGCCAGCCGGGAGGCAATTGTGCTCTTGCCCGCGCCCGCCGGGCCGTCGATGGCAATGATCAGTTTGCGCCCAGAGTGGTTGTGATTCGATTGGTCGGTCATTTCGCGAGTAGATTGTACACGTCGATCTCCCTGATTTTCCGCTTCCCGTTCCGCTTACAATAGTGTCGGCCAAATGCTTTCGACGCCACAACAATTTCGTTCCGCCCAGTCTCGTTCTGCAGAACGGTTGATTCCGTTCGCGGCATCGTTGCTGATGCTCCTGGCAGTCGTCCCATGCACGACCGCGCAGACCGCGGCGCCAAAAAACGCCCGCGACCCAGGCGTGCGCGAAGACCGCGTGGGTGCGGGCGGGGCGATCGCCGGTCTAACCGCTGCCCAACAGTCTTTTTTCTCTGCCGGTCTCATGACCTTCCGGCAACTCGCCGCGGTCACGGGCTCAATTCCCAACACCCGAAAAGGTCTTGGGCCAACGTTCAATGCGCAATCCTGCGCCCAGTGCCACTCCCAGCCCGCGATCGGTGGAAGCAGTCCCGCGGTCAACCCGCAAATTGGCGCAGCCATCGCCCAGGGCGCAGTCAACCAGATCCCTTCCTTTATCAGCGCCCGTGGCCCGGTGCGCGTGCCCCGCCTTCCTTACTCGGCCGACATGCTTCAGCCGGATGGCAGCGTTCATAATCTGTTCACCATCACCGGGCGCAAGGACGCCCCCGGCTGCAAGCTCGCGCAACCAAACTTCCAACAAGCGGCAGAGAGTGGAAATCTCATCTTCCGCATACCGACTCCCGTATTCGGTGGCGGCCTCATCGAATCGATCCCCGACTCCGCGCTCCTGGCCAACATGAATTCCGACGCCGCCAGGAAACGCAGCCTTGGCATCGCCGGCCATCCCAACGTCAGCGCCAACGACACCACCATCACTCGATTCGGATGGAAGGCACAAAACAAGTCGCTGGAAATAGCTGCCGGGGAAGCCGACAACCTGGAAATCGGCGTCACCAACGAACTCTTTCCCAACGAACTCGACGGCACTCCCGGTTGCCAGTTCAACGGCACTCCCGAAGACGCCACCACCCTCAACCCAGATGGAAGCATCCTTCCCAGCGATCTGGTCCGCTTCGCAACCTTTATGCGCCTCCTCGATCAGCCCCGCCCAGCACCAGCCACGCCCTCGACCACCCACGGCGGGCAAGTCTTCGCGCAGATCGGCTGCGCCCTGTGCCACACTCCGTCATTCACCACCAGCGAGTCCAGCGTGGCTGCGCTCAGCAATATCCAGGCAAACCTGTTTTCCGATCTTCTGCTTCACCATATGGGACCGAGCCTCGCCGACAACGTAGCCCAGGGACGCGCCCGCGGAGACGAGTTTCGTACCGCTCCGCTCTGGGGCCTGGGCCAGCGGATTTTCTTTCTTCACGATGGACGAACCACAGATTTGCTTCAGGCGATCGAAAACCATTCCAGACGCGGCGATCATCGGTACCCAGATTCAGAAGCCAACGCCGTGATCGACACCTTCAGGAAACTCTCGGGAACAGATAAGCAAGATCTGCTGAACTTCCTGAGATCGCTGTAACAGCTATGAATTTTGGATCTCAATGCTTAGGAAGGAAGGTTCGGCGGGGCGTACGTGCCACGACAACGGGCCGTGAACGAACGCGGTTGACTGGTGCCTCAATCTGGCTCACCACCGTTTCCTTCGCCGGCGTGATCTGCAGCATCGATCTTCCACTCACGTGTACAAAGCTCAGCTCTCGCGCCGCCAGCAGCGCATTCACAGCCTCCTTCACCCGCGACCGCGCCACAAAATTTCCGAAGAAGCTTTCCAGCTCCGTCTGGTCGGCGGCAATCACGCAATCCATATATTTCGAGAGCAGCGCCGAGAGCGCCTGCTGCACCGACAATCCCACGCCCTCGCGCACCGCGTCCGGCGCCCAGCGGTACAGCACATCCCAGAACGAGCCTTCGCCGGCCTTATAGTCCACGCGCGTGATGCGCAGCTTCGACAACAACTCCCCCAGCGCTTTATCGAGCGCGGGAAGCGAAACGCTGCCGCCCAGCGCCTCCTGCAGCTTTTGCTTGGAGATTGGCCCATCGCGCCGGATCAGCTCAAAGGCATCGCAAGCCAGCGGCGAATAAGGAGATCGCGGCCCCTGCTTGGGCCCGAGCTTGGGATTGCGTTCGCCCACCAGCGCATAAAAATAAGGAAAGGCCGAAGCCGCGATGAGGAACGCATTGTTCTCCTCGAAGAGATTCGCCTCGTAGGCCGCCCGCTCGCGCAACAACCGCACCATGAGTTCCGTGGCCGCCAACGCCCGCGGATCGGAATACGCATGCTGCCACGTCGGAAGACGATGATCGGAACCAACAAACGCTCCAATAAACGTGGGCACCGGCATGGTCGGGCGCACCGGATACATCAGGCAGAATCCCACGTCCTCAACAAACACGCGTGCTTCTTCGATGGTCCGGATGGGATTGCCATCCAGTCGCCACTTCTCGCGCCGCAGTTGTTGCAGATCCTGTTCGGTCATAAGGAGATCAGTTAGCAATTGGCAATTGGTAATTAGCAGTCCGCTTTGGGCTCAACACCCGTGAGCGCATCTGCGAGCCGCTAATTGCTACCTGCCGATTGCTAATTGCTTCTTCTCGCTCAGATTCTCTTAAACGCCTTCTGAATATCCTTTACAGAATACCGCAGGACCACCGGCCTGCCGTGCGGGCAAGACATCGGGTGGTCCGTTTTCGCCAGTTCGGCGAGCAGCCACTCCATTTTATTTTGCTCCAGCGGCATGTTCACCTTGATTGCCGCATGGCACGCAATAGACGCGGCAATGCGCCCGCGAATCTTCTCCAGGTTGAGCGACTGCTCCTCCCGCGAGATCTGGTCGAGCAGTTCGTGGAGCATGCGCTCAACCGCCGCCGCATCCACTCCCGCCGGCGCAACTTTCACCGCGACACTCCGCGCCCCGAAAGGCTCGGCCTCGAAGCCGTTGTGCTGCAGTTCGTCCGCAATCTCCGCAAACACCGCCTGCTGCGCTGGAGACAGCTCCAGCACGATCGGCATCAGCAGCCGCTGGCTCTCCACCTTCCGCGCCGCACGCTGCTTCAGTATGCGTTCAAACAACACGCGCTCGTGCGCCACATGCTGGTCGACAATCCATAACCCATCTTCATTCACCGCCAGAATAAACGAATTGCGAATTTGTCCCAGCGGCCGGAGCGACGAAAGCGCGGCCAGCGTCGAGTCTTCCCCGCTCGCGTTTTCCGAAACATCCAGCGCGGGTGCGCAGCCATTGTCCGGAATTGTCTCTGCTATCGCATCGACGAAGCGACTTTCGAGTCCCCGCGCGACTGGAATCGCGGCATTCGCCTCTACCGCAATCCCGCCCTCGAACTGAAAGCGCGCGGAAACCGGTGCGGCCACCGGTGCCTGCAACGCGAACCCGGCCCCGCCCGCAGGCTCACAAAATGCGCGCCCCGGCGCTCCCGACGCTGACCCGAGGTCGGAAGGCAGCTCCCATTCTCTCGCACCCGGCGTCAGCCCCGAGCTGGCGGTAGCGTGAGCGTGAATCTGCGTGGTGAACTGCGGCGCCGGACGCGCTTTCATCAGCGCCGCACGCACCGTGTCGCGCACAAAATCGTGCATCACCGTCGATTGCCGAAAGCGCACCTCCGTCTTCGAGGGGTGCACGTTCACATCCACCTCGCCCGGCGGCAATTCCAAAAACAGCAGCACCACCGGATACACCGTCGGCGGAATAATGTTGCGATAAGCCTCCGTCAATCCGTGCTGCACCAGCCGGTCACGAATCAGCCGTCCGTTGACGAACACAAAAATCGAATTGCGATTCAGCTTCTGGATCTCCGGCTTCGAAACAAACCCGTGAAGCCGCATCTCGCCCGGCGTGGAGCGGGCGCCCCGCCCGCTTTCGTCGTCCTCCTCCACTTCCTGCCTCCGCCACGGCGGAGGTTGCGGCAGCCCCACGCGCTCCAGCGGCTGCACCGCGGCAACCGCAATCAACTGGTCGAGCGTTTCCTTGCCGAATACCTGGTAGACGCGCTCGCTATACCCGGCCACCGGCGGCGCCACCAGCATGGCATTGGTGGCCGAATGCAATTCGAAATGCTTCTCCGGATGCGCCAGCGCGTAGTGCGTCACCAGCGACGCGATGTGCGACAGCTCGGTCGACTCCGCCTTCAAAAACTTTTTCCGCGCCGGAGTATTAAAGAACAAATCCCGCACCGTAATCGACGTTCCCTCGGGCAACCCGGCTTCTTCGACGCGCGCCATCTTGCCGCCATTGATCTCAATCACGGTCCCCGAGGGTGCCCCACTCAAGCCGTCCTTTGACTTGGGTGGGGATTCGACCGTCCCTGAGATTGATCTATCCGATGCTCCTGCGCAAGTCTCCAGCCGCAGCCTCGACACTGACGCAATCGAGGGCAGCGCCTCCCCGCGAAATCCGAGCGTAGCCACGCTCAGCAGGTCTTCGGCATCTTTAATCTTCGAGGTCGCATGTCGCTCAAACGCCAGCATGGCATCGTCGCGCACCATGCCGCATCCGTTGTCCGTGATCTGAATCAGCTTCTTTCCGCCCGCCTCCACGCTGATCTTGATCCGCGTCGCCCCCGCGTCCAGCGCGTTCTCCAGCAACTCCTTCACCACCGAGGCAGGCCGCTCCACCACCTCGCCGGCGGCGATCTTGTTGGCAACCTGCTCGGAAAGTACGTGAATGCGCCCCATAAAGATGTTCCCGGTTCTCAGCTTTCAGAGATTGTCGGGGACAGGCCCAGTTTCGCAGATGGCAGCGCGGAAGGCAAAGATGCGGAAGCACCGAAGGCTGAGCCAGGCTTCAGGCTTCGACCATCGGGCTTCAGCCAAATCGCCTTCTGCCGGTGCAGCATGGTTGCGCGGGTTGCGCCGAAGCCCGATAGCCGAAGCCCACCTGCTGGTACTATTTATTCTTGTCTCCTGAGGACCAATCGGGGCGATCAATGATTCGATCCTTCAAAGGCATGCGGCCTACGATCCCTGCGAGTTGTTACGTGGACGAGTCGGCGCAGATCATCGGCGACGTAGTGCTCGGGGAACACGCCTCGGTGTGGATGAATGCAGTGTTGCGCGGCGACGTGTACGCCATCCGCATCGGCGCGCATTCGAACGTGCAGGACTGCAGTGTTTTGCACGGGATGAAGAATCAATACGGTGTGACGCTGGGCGAGTATGTCACCGTAGGGCATTCCGTAACGTTGCACGGCTGCGTTATCGAAGATCGATGCCTGATCGGCATGGGCTCAATCATTCTGAATGGCGCGAAAATCGGTGCAGGTTCGATCATCGCGGCCGGCACGCTGATTCCCGAGCGCACGGTGGTCGAGCCCGGAGCGCTTTGGATGGGCTCGCCCGGAAAGTTCCGCCGCAAGCTGGAAACAGGCGAGGACGAGACGATCATGCGCTACGCGCGGAATTATCTGGGATATACGGAAGAATATTTGCGGGAGCGGGGAGTAAAGCTGTCATCCTGAGCGTCCCAAAGGGACGCGTGAGAATAGCCCGGCGTTTCAACGCCGGGAGGCGGGACCGAGCCGCTTCCCGTCCCGTTAGGGACGGCTGAAATCGATGGTGAGCGATTGGGGGTATTCAGTCGTGCCTACGGCACGAGGTTGGAACCATCGCTTACCGCCACTGAAGTGGTGGGCTAGTATCGGAGGTCCCTCCGGGACCTGACGGGGATTGAGAACGAAATGATCAAAGCCGTTCGAGGAACCCGAGACCTGCTGCCGCCGGAGACGGCGCTGTGGAACTTTGTCGAATCGACAGTACGCGATGTTTTCCGCGCCTACAACTTCCAGGAAATTCGCACTCCGATCTTCGAGTCGACCGAATTGTTTGCCCGGGGCGTGGGAGAAGAGACCGACATCGTCTCGAAGGAGATGTATACATGGGAGGACGGCACGAGGGCCGCCGACTTCGCCGTTTACAAGAAATGGATGACAGCGCGGTTTCCCGGCGTGAAATCCTTCGGTGAGTTTGATCCCGATATTGCGAGGCGAGAGACACCTGTCCCGATAGCGCATCTTCGACAAGAGCGCGCCTACATCGTCTTTGGATATCGCACCTCCGAGGAGGTGATCGAAGAGTTGGAGCGGGCTGTCCGGCTCAATGAAACCAAGGTTTTGCAATTCGACGAACTCCGACTTGTAATAGCAGATCCAGAGATGAAGGATGTTGGCCTTCAGGTTGGAGGTATGACCGTAAAAACTGAGATTGTTTCAATCGACCTACCACCGCAATCTCTCACCCTTCGCCCCGAGGCCACAGCCGGCATCGTCCGCGCCTACATCGAACACAATCTAGAAACACGCGGTCTGAACAAGCTCTACTGCATCGGCCCGATGTTCCGGCGCGAGCGCCCGCAGAAGGGCCGTTACCGGCAGTTCTATCAAATCGATGCTGAAATCATTGGCCCGGCTTCAGCCGGCAGCGAATCTCCTGCGCGCGATGCCGAAGTGCTGGAGATGCTGGCCACGCTACTGGATCGTCTGGGCATCAAAAACTGGACCCTCGAACTTAACTCCGTCGGTTCATCGGCTGAGCGCGCAAAATTCAATGAGGCCCTACGCATCGCTCTCGATCCGGTAAAAGATCAGATGTGCGGCGACTGCCAGCGCCGCGCCGTCACTAATCCCCTGCGCGTCCTTGATTGCAAACATCCCGAAGATCAGCCCATCATTGAGAAGCTTCCACGCATCAGCCAGTTCCTCGACGAGGACAGCCGAAAACACTTCGACGCTGTCCAACAAATTCTGCGAGCTGTCGGGGTCGAGTTTCAAATAAACGACCGCCTGGTTCGCGGCCTCGATTACTACACGCGCACGGCGTTTGAGTTCACCCACGGAGCTCTCGGCGCACAGAACGCGATCCTCGGCGGCGGCCGCTATGACGGACTTTCCGAGGCTCTCGGTGGTCCGGCAGCTCCGGGAATCGGCTTTGCCATCGGCGAAGACCGGCTGGTGATGTCGTTACAGGAATCGGCCTTCGCCGGGGGCGCGCTGCGCCAACCGGACCTATATGTTGCGCCGCTGGGCGCCGGGATGAACGTCGAAGCCGCGCGCCTGGCGCGAGAGTTGCGACGTCACGATCTGGTGGTGGACCTGGGAGATGACACCTTCCGGCTAAAGAAATCGTTTGAGATAGCGGCCAAGGCGGGAGCAAAATACATTCTGATCGTCGGCGAGAACGAAGTAAAAGCCGAAGCCTTCGCGCTGAAAAATCTGATCACCGGCGAACAGATTTCCGTTCCACGCGCAGAGTTGGCCCGGAAAATTCAGGAGTAGCTATGGGTAAAACTCGCTCCATGCTCGACGATGCTGCCGTGCGATTCATCGAAGCTCAGCGTATATTTTTTGTCGCCTCGGCCCCGCTCGATCCTAACGGCCACGTCAATCTCTCACCGAAGGGATTAGACACATTTCGCATTCTCGATCCGACTACCGTCGCCTACCTGGATTTCAACGGCAGCGGCGTCGAATCGATTGCTCACCTGAAAGAGAACGGAAGAATTGTTCTCATGTTCTGTGCCTTCCAGGGACCGCCGAACATTTTCCGTCTCTACGGTCACGGCCGCGTAGTCGAGCCGAACGACGCGGAATTTGCCACGCTCACCGACTACTTCCCCAATCACGAGAACGCACGTTCGATCATTGTTGTCGAACTCACCCGCGTCACCGACTCTTGTGGATACGGTGTTCCTCTTTTCAAATATGAAGGCGAGCGCGAACAGCTCCACGCCTGGGCCCGCCACCGTGGCCCGGAAGGATTGAAAGCTTACCGTGAGCAGAAGAACCGCCTCAGCGTCGATGGGCTTCCGGGAGTTTCCGGGTAATATTGTCTGTGGCGATTCGTTATGGAGGGATATCTCATGAAGTTGGCGGGCCTGATTTCCGCAGTTTGTTTGTGGGCTAGCGTCGTTCCTGCTATCGCGCAGGCTCCCGCGCCCGCCAAGACTCTTAGTCCGCTGGAGCAGACCCTCATCGCCACCGAGAAAAGTCTGATCGAGGCGCAGAAGAAAGACGACAGCGCATTCTTCAAGCGAACCTTGAGCGACGATTTCTCCCTGGTTGAGGTGGATGGAAAACTGCTTCAGCCGCCGGAAGCGGCAGATGACCTGGCCGGTTCGGAGTTGCTGCAGTTGACACCCTACGATATCAAAGTGGTCGCCCTCAACGAGGCCGCCGCGGTTGTAACCTACGATGCCATTGTCCGCAAAGCGCCTGAGGAAGACCAGGGCCCTCCGCCGCGCTACCAGCACTTCAGCTCGGTCTGGGTGAAGCAGGGAGATCAGTGGAAACTGAAATTTCATCAGGCGACAGCGGCGCATTGGGGCGACTGGTAGGATCGCACGCGTTGACGCGCTGCCAGGCCGCAGCTAGAATCCGCATGCTGGGGCGTGAGAGCGATTCATCCTTCGCTGCGCCCCGTCGAATACATCCGAGGAGACGCACATGAAAAAAGTTGGAATGATCTTGGCGGCCTGTGTCGTATTGGCGTCCGCGGCGGCGGCACAAACGCAGCCTCCGAAGCCGGCGCCGGAACTTAAGAAGCTGGACGTGTTCGTGGGTTCCTGGACACTCGACGGCAACATGAAGCCGGGAATGATGGGCCCCGGCGGTTCGATGGCGGAAACCGAAAAGTGCGAATGGATGGACGGCGGCTATTATTTGGTCTGCCACTCCGACTACAAGAGTTCCATGGGCAATGGCGTGGGCCTGTCCGTCATGGGATATTCCACCGACGACAAAGCCTACACCTATCGCGAGTTCAACAGCTTCGGCGAGTTCGACGACTCCCGGGGCACGATCGAGGGCGATACCTGGACATGGACCAACGAGGAGAAGATGGGAAACATGACCATGAAAGGCCGATTCACCATCAAGATGACCTCGGCGACCTCCTACAACTTCATGTTCGATATGTCACAAGATGGAACCAAGTGGTCGAACGTAATGGACGGCAAAGCAACCAAGAAGTAGGCCCTGTTTTAAATTGTGTTTTGAAAGGACACGTCTTCCCAGCTTTGCGGAAAACTTGATGTTGCCGTTGATTTCGGGTGGCGCAGCACTTCAGTGCTGCGATGACTGCCCACTTCCAATGCCGACTTTAGCCGCCGAGGTAAGACGCGCGTCCCTACTCATCTCCGCCACCATTTATAATCCCTGATTCGGCACTCTGCCGCATTTCCTTCTATAAGGACACACTTTGCTCGACTTTTTAGGCGATCTTCGACGCACTCATATGTGCGGCACTCTGCGCCCCGCCGACGCAGGCAAAAAAGCCGTACTCATGGGTTGGGTCAATAAGCGGCGCGATCTGGGCAGTCTTATTTTTGTCGACCTGCGCGACCGCACCGGCGTGACCCAGGTGGTAATCAACGCCCAGCGCGACGCGGCGATTCACGAGAAAACAGAAGCTCTGCGCAACGAGTATGTCATTGCCGTAACCGGCACGGTCAAGCTGCGCGACACCAGCACCGTGAATAAAAACATTGCGACCGGCGAAGTCGAACTGGTGGCCGATGAACTGCGCATTCTTAATGAGTCGAAGCTGCCGCCTTTCCTGCCTTCCGACACGGCGCTCACCAATGAAGAGACCCGGCTAAAGTATCGCTATATCGATCTGCGGCGCGAGGTCATGCAGTTCAACATCGAACTGCGGCACAAGGTCGCCAAGGCCATCCGCGACTATCTTTCGGCGCAGGGATTTTTCGAGATTGAAACCCCGTTCATGACCCGCTCCACGCCCGAAGGCGCGCGCGACTATCTCGTTCCCAGCCGCGTGCAGCCCGGAACGTTCTACGCTCTGCCGCAGTCGCCGCAGCTGTTCAAGCAGATCCTGATGATCTCCGGCTTCGATAAATATTTCCAGATCGTGCGCTGTTTCCGTGACGAAGACTTGCGCGCCGACCGCCAGCCGGAATTCACCCAGATCGATTTGGAGATGTCGTATCCCCAGCCCGAACGCGTCTGGGAAGTGGTCGAAGGCTTTCTCAACGCGGCATTCCACGCCGCCGGAGTCGAGATCAAGGCGCCATTCCCCCGCATGGATTACGACGAAGCGATCCGCCTTTATGGCATCGACAAGCCCGACCTGCGCCTGCCCGCGTTCACCGATGTGCGCGAATGCTTTACGCCGGAAAATCTACAAGAGCTCGCCATCAACTCAAATTTGCCGCTGATCGCAATCCGCACACCCAAGGTCGGTGAACTCTCGCGCAAAGAGCGCGATGACATCAAGCCCATGTTCCACCCCAAAGGTGGAGCAAAGATTTTCGAAGACTTCAAACGTATCGCCAACAAGTTCCCCGAAGCTACCGCGGCGATTGCCAAGAAGACCGCTATGGAGGACAGCGATCTGATTGTGCTGGTTGGGGGTTCGACGCAAGCTGGTTCTACGCAGACAATTTCGGCACAAACAGGCCTGCCGGCCGCGGCACCCACGAACCGCAAAGTGACTCCGCAGGAACTCGCGATCTATGCCTCAGCCGGCCTGCTGCGTCTGTCTCTCGCCCAGAAGTATGCGGACCGCCACGGTATTTTCAACAAGACCGGCGACGACGCCAAAGATTTTCGTTTTCTCTGGGTCACGAATTTTCCCATGTTCGAGTGGGACGACGCCGACAAACGCTGGAACGCCGCGCACCATCCCTTCACCTCGCCCCACGAGGAAGACATGCCCAAGCTCGAGACCGGCGTCGAGTCTTTGAACGATCCGCAGTCACCGCTGAGTGCGGTGCGCGCGCTGGCCTATGATGTGGTGCTCAATGGCACCGAGTTGGGCTCCGGATCCATTCGTATTCACCGCCAGGATGTGCAAAGCAGAATTTTCCGCGCCCTCGGCATGACCGAAGAAGAAGCCCGCGCCCGCTTCGGATTCTTTCTCGAAGCCCTCGAGTATGGCACGCCCCCCCACGGTGGTATCGCCCTCGGCCTCGACCGCATCGTCATGATTCTCGCCGGAGCCGAAAGCCTGCGCGAAGTCATCCCCTTCCCCAAAACCGCCCGCGCCGTAGACTTGATGGTCGACGCCCCGACCCCGGTCAGCGCAGCTCAGTTGCGGGAACTCGGCATCGCAATAAAAGACAAAGGCTGAGTTTCGTCCGGAAGCTTTGGCCGCGGGTGGCCCGGAAAGCTTTGGCACGCGGGTGGCGCGGAAGCTTTGGCTTCTTGGAAGGTTTTGGCCTTTGGGTGGCGCAGCGCTTTCAGCGCTGCGATTCAGGCAGCCAAGATGAACGGCTTTAGCCGCCGAGGTACCTCAGGGGCTAAAGCCCATTCCTTCCGCACAACTTTATCGCAGGCCTAGAAGGCCTGCGCCACCCAAAGGCACAAGCATCACGCAGTCAGGAAGACCGGCTTCAGCCGCAGCGGGACATCATCCAACACAAAACCCGGGTGAGCTGAACTGTAGGGATACTCCTCTGGGCTCCCAGCCAGGCCACGCTTCACCGGATTCCGGCGCATGTAATACTTGAAATTGTCGTAGTCTTCAATGTCTCTCACGCGGCGATCATAGTAGCTCAGCTGCCAGATTTCTCCCGAATGTCCTACTTCCCTTTTTGCCCGGTAGGAGAACCCTCCCTTGATCAGTTGCAGCGATCTTTCCAGGCTGAGAACAGGTGAAATCAGCAGATGAAAATGGTCCGGCATCAGAACAAATTCGTGCAGAAGATAATTCTTCTTGTCCCGGTAATGGAACAGGACTTCCACGAACAGCCGCGCCATGGGTTCCTTGCAAAATAGCAGGCTCCGCTGAAAGGTGGAAGCAGTGATGAAATACACGCTATATCCGGTGTTTCCTCTGGGAGGCGCTGCCATAAGTACCTCAGCGGCTAAAGCCGTATCTTTAACTCCACCTTACCGCAGCGCTGCAAGCGCTGCGCCACCCAAAAGCAAAACATCAGTGTCGCAGTTCCCGGATCGGAACAGTCTGAGTTACGAAGGCATCTTAGTAGCCACAAGGATTTCGTCGCTAATCCCAGTCCCCAAAATCGCCTTCCCCACCGACTCCTAGCCCTTAAGCTTTTGGGTTTTGGCCTTTGGGTGGTGCAGCGCTTTCAGCGCTGCGATTCAGGCACTCCCAGCAGACCGGCTTTAGCCGCTGAGGTATGTCTCTGCGGCATCTCTCCGCGCCGTCAAGAAAACTCACATCGCCTTACCCGACTCTTTCTAAACCCCTTGCCCACCCCAGCATAACTTTTTACAAGCCTCGGACAATGTCGTGACACCCACTCTCACGCGCAAAGCTAGTCTCCAGATTGTCAGCAGGTTGCAATGCCTAAGCGGGCTAAAACATCGAAATCAATGCAAACGTTCAAAGCCGGCCCCGGGTAATTCGCAATAGCTAAATAAGGAGGACAACTTGAAAAAGATAAATTTGTTATTCGGGCTGCTCATCACATTGGTAATTCCCTCCGGCTTATGGGCCCAGGGCTACTCCCAGACCAATCTGGTCTCCAATGTGGCCGGCGTAGCTACCACCACCGACCCTAACCTTTCCAACCCCTGGGGTATCTCGTTTATTGGCGGAGACGATTTCTGGATCGCCAACAATAACACCGGCACCTCCACACTCTACAGCGCACAAGGTACCGCAGATTCCCTGATCGTGACCATCCCCGTGGCCGCTAGCAATCCCAACGGTAACTGCAGCCCCGGTTGCCCTACCGGAACCATAGCCAACGCCAACGCCACCTACTTCGGAGGCGGGCAGTTCATTTTTGACAGCGAAGACGGACTCATCATCAGCTGGAACGGCGGTACCACAGCCACAATCGTCTTCGACAACTCCAAGAGCGGTGCAGTCTACAAAGGTCTCGCATTGCTCGGCACGAATCTGTTGGCGGCAAACTTCAACACCGGCAAAGTCGATGTCTACGATTCCAACTTCGCCCCCACGTCATTGGCCGGTTCCTTCACCGATCCCAACTTGCCCGCAGGTTTAGCTCCTCACGGCATTCACGTCATCGGCAGCCAGGTCTATGTCGCCTATGCCATGCAGGACACTCCCAAGCACGACGCCATGCCCGGCGCCGGCGCGGGGCAGGTGGATATCTTCGACAGCAACGGCAACTTCGTGAGCGTCTTCGTCGCCGCGGGCGCCGCCAACAACCTCAACGCGCCTTGGGGCGTGGTGGCGGCTCCGGCCAGCTTCGGAACCTTCGCCAACGACATTCTCGTATCAAATTTTGGCGATGGCACCATTAGCGCCTTCGACACCACCGGAAAATTCATCGGCCAGGTTACCGACTCTTCAAGCAACGTGCTGGTGAATCCCGGCATGTGGGATATGGTGTTCGGCGCAGGGGGCACCGGTGATCCAGGCACTCTTTATTTCACCGCTGGCAGCGGCATTCAACCCAATTTCCCGGCCGGAGGCAGCGCCACCAGCGTGTTCGCCAGCCTTATCCCTGCGGCGGCGGTCACCGCCCCGGGATTCTCTCTAAGTCTCTCGGCTCCCAGCACCACCGTCAGCTCAGGAGCTTCGGCTACTCTCACGGTCAGCGCCTCCGCGGTCGGAGGATTCAACAGTCAGATCGCGCTTACCTGCTCCGCGCCCGCCGGTCTGACGTGTTCGTTCAGTCCCGCGACGATCTCGGCTGGCGGCACTTCTTCCTCCACCCTGACCATCACCGCTGCATCGACGCCGCCGTCGGGCGGGGGCGGCTACAGCGTCCACGGCATGGCCTTGCTGCTGCCCGGTCTGGGACTTTTCGGAACGCTTTTCACAACTCGCAAACGGAAACCGCTTACCCGCAAAGGCGTTCGGTGGATGAGCCTGCTGGGCTTGCTGCTCTTCATCTCACTGTTCGCTCTGGGATGCGGCGGCAGTAGCGCCACTTCAACCAAAACACCAACACCCTCAGCTCAGCAGGTCACCGTCATGGTGACCGGCACGTCCGGCTCTCTGAGCCAATCCGCGCCCGTAAGCGTCACCGTCAACTAAGCAAACCCCGGCAAGGGCGCACTCCGGTGCGCCCTTACTCAGCCGCCTGCGGCGCAAGTACGATTCGTATCAGGACATGCCCTCGGCCGCCGAAAAACTGAGGAAATACGGATAGTAACTAAGAAATACGGACAGTGACGTGGAAGAGCGGCGCTTCAGCGCCGCGTCAAGCTTTCACCATCAATGCGGGCTTCAGCCCCCGTGGTCGCACTTTTTTGTCCAGCGCTACTTTTTCCGAAGACCGTTCAGGCATGCTGCAAACAACGCATGGGCCCTAAACTCCCGCTGCATTCCCACTCCTGCACTCGTCCCAAAAGAACCCCGCCCCGTCACCGCCGCAACCCTCCCCCTCATGCTACAAAAGAATCTGGTTTCCCAGCTCGCTCGCTTCCGGCAGCCCGCGCGCAACTCAACTCTCCGAGCCTCATCCCAATCAAAGGTGGGACTCCATGCCGCGCGCCTCGCTCCTCGTCACTACCGTTCACATCTTCGCTTTATCTTTATTTCTAACCGTGCTCGCCTTCACCCAGGACGCCGCCACCGGCGCCATTCACGGCACCGTCTTTGATCCCGCCGGAGCTCACATCGCCCAAGCCTCCATCGTCGCCGTCAACTCCGCCACCGGCGCGCGTTACTCCACCATGTCTGACGCCGAAGGCCGCTTCTCTATCGACCTCTTGCCTCCCGGCGACTACTCGGCCCGCGCCGTCGCCCAAGGCATGTCGCCGCAAGTCACTCCCCCGCTCCACGTCGACGTCGGCGCCGCCGCCGAACTCGAATTCCATCTCACCGTCGCTGGACCTCAGGAAAGCATCACGGTTTCCAGCGGCCCTCAACTCGTCGACACAAAGACCAGTGCCGTCTCCACGTTCATCGACGAACGCGCCATCGCCGATCTTCCCCTCAACGGCCGTCGCTTCTCCGATCTCATGCTGCTATCGCCCGGCGTCACGCAAGATCCCCGTAGCCTCACCTCCGCCACCAACGGCGATCTCTCCTTCGGCGGTCTCCGCGGATTCCAGAACAGCTTCCTCGTCGATGGCGGCGACTTCAACAACGCTTTCTTTGCCCAGGCCCGCGGCCTCTATCGCGCTCCCTACCAATTCTCCAACGAAGTCGTGCAGGAGTTCCGCGTCTCCTCCAATTCCTACGGTGCTGAGCAAGGACGCGCCGGCGGCGCCGTAGTCAACGTCATCACCAAGTCCGGCTCCAATCACTGGCATGGCACCGGCCTCTATTACATCCGCGACAGCGGCTTCGGCGGCGCCGCTACTCCCTTTATGACCTTCAAACCTCACAGCAGCCAGCAGCAAGGCGGAGCCACCCTTGGCGGTCCCCTCAAGAAAAACAAAATCTTCTTCTTCGCCGGCTTCGATCAGCACTACTTCCACGTTCCCGACGTCGTCGAATTCCTCGACGGCTCCATGCAAGTCATCCCTCAAGCCGGAACCGGGCCCTTCACTCCCGGCGACTACGAAGCCAGCGACCAGGCTCTCGTCTTCGCCGCCGCCGCTCAACTCACCTCCCTCGCCGGCTCTTATCCCGCCGCGCAAATCGGCAACGCCTCCTACGCCAAGCTCGATATCAATCTCTCCCCGCGCAATCAGCTCGCCATCCGCTTCAACTCTTCCCGCTACTGGGGATCGAACAACGTCTTCCTCGATCCCGCCAGCCCCGTCACCTACGATTCCATTTCCGACAACGGCGAAGAAACTGTTTCCACGGAAACTGGCTCGGTCTCGCTCACCTCAAGCCTCACACCGCGTCTCATCAGCCATCTCCGCGCTCAGTTCTCCCGCGATCTGCGCCAGTCCTTCACCAACACCACCGACACGCTCATCAAGGTTACCGACATCATCGACGGCATCGGACGCTCCGACCTGCTCCCCCGCGCCACACGTGAACACCGCGCCCAACTCGCCGAAACCCTCAGTCTCGATACCAGCCGCCATTCTTTCAAGTTCGGCGGCGATTCCCTCATCACCTGGCTCTACGATTATTTCCCCAGCCAGCAGAGCGGCGAATATGTCTTCGATCCCATCAAGGTTAATCCGTTCACTTTTGAACCCCAGGAAGCCGGACTTCCGCTCACCCCGCTCCGCGCCTACGCTCACGCAGTCCCGCACTACTATCTGCAGAATTTCGGCTCCTCCAGTTCCAATCCAAACAGCAACGATTACGCCGCCTTCGCCCAAGACACCATCCGCGTCACAGATCACTTAGCTGTCAACCTCGGCGTCCGCTGGGATCTTCAAACCTTCACCACCGCCGGACTACTCTCCAATCCTCTATTTCCGCCCTCCGGCAAAGTTCCCTTCAACCCTCACAACTTCGGCCCGCGCGCCGGACTCGCATATTCCATCGGCAAGACCCATCCCTTCGTCATCCGCGCCGGCTATGGACTTTTCTACGTGCGCATTCCCCAGATCTACAACTCCGCCATCGCCACCGAAAACGGCATCACCGATGCTCAGCTCTTTCTCAACAACACCAACTATTACGACCATCAGCTTTTTCCCGTTTATCCCAATCCGCTGGTAATCTGCCCGGTCACCACCACCGCTTCGTGCAACCTGCCCGCCGGATTCACCGAAGGCGTCACCAACGATGTTTCCGCCTTCGCACCCAACTTCGTCACCCCGCGCGTGCAGCAAACCAGTCTTACTCTCGAGCGTGAAGTCGCCGACCACACCACCGTCGCCGTCTCCTATCTCTACGTCCACGGAGAACATCTCATCCGCGCCCTCGATGTCAATCTCCCGCAACCCGTCGCCGTCAACTATCCCCTCTTCGATTCCACCGGCTCCATCTTCCAGGGCGGATACTACACCGTCGATTCCTTCGCTACCTGGCAGTTCACCCAATCGCTGACCTGTCCCTTCCCTCCCTGCATCAATCCTCTCGGACGCCCCATCGCCCAGCTCGGTTCCATCGACGAATTTCAAAGCGCCGCCTCCAGCGTCTACAACGGCGCAACTCTCTCCATCAACCGCCGCATGGCCCGCGGCACTTATCTCCGCCTCGCCTACACCTACGCCCACGCCATCGACGATGGCCAGGATGCCCTCGTCGCCGGCTCGCCCGCCACCGTGCAGAATTCCTACCAGCCCAACGCCGAGCGCGGCCCCAGCGTCACCGACCAGCGCAACCGCTTCGTCGGCGCATTCTCCGTCGAGCCTCGTCCCTTCCACCGCGAACATCCACTCCTCGGCCACCTCTTCAACGACTGGAAAATCTCCAGCATCGTCACCGCTGGCAGCGGCCGCCCCGTCAACGCCACCGTCGACGGCGATCCCAACCAGGACGGCAACTACGACAACGACCGTCTCCCCGGCTACAGCCGCAACGGCTTCACCGGACCCGACTACGCCTCCACCGACCTCCGCCTGGTCCGGAAAATCCACGTCTCTCACGGCTACCGCCTGGAATTCACCGCCGATTCCTTCAACCTCTTCAATCGCGACAACCAGCGCGTTGAAATCACCTCCAGCGGCCTCACCGTCGAAGCCACCACCTTCACCCCATACACCGTCTACGTCAACGGAACTCCCTACCCCGCCTACTACCAGCAACCGCAACAAAGCTTCCTGAAGCCCAACGCCGCCTTCGCCCCCCGCCAAATCCAACTGGGCCTGAAATTCATCTTCTGAAGGTCTTATATCGGCCCGGGCGACTCACTGTCTAAGACTTCCGAGAACCAGGTGGGGCCACCCTCGGCTGTCCGGCGGAGCGAAGCTCCGCTGCTCCCGCCGCGTGCTCCACTCCCAATTGCACCCACAGCTCACCCACCCTACAATCTTTCGGGGCGCTAGAAGAAAGACACCGAATTACAAGACTCGCAAAATCCTCTTTGTGATGCTAAAATGTATCACATGAAGAAAGCCTCAGTCCGCGACCTGCGCTACGGATTCAAGAAGATTGAACGTCTTCTTCACCAGGGCGAAGAGGTCCAAATTACCAAGCGCCGCCGGGTCATCGCGCGCTTGGTCCCCGAACGACCGCAAACCGCGAAGGAACTCCCCGACTTCTTGGCGCGTCTGCGCACCATATATGGCGACAAGGTTCTGGCCGTCACCGCAGCTGAACTGTTGTCTTCTGACCGGAGCCGGTATTGAAGGCGTACGCCGACCCCAGTTTCATTGTGTCACTGTACAGCCCGGATGCTAACTCCGCAGCCGCCGCGCACACCATGCAAGCTTCCTCAGCCGACTGTTTCCTGACGACTTTCGGGGAACTGGAAGTCATCAACGCGATGGGGTTGCGAATTTTTCGCAAAGAAGTTTCAGCGGTCCAGGCCCAATCTTCAATAATCGAGTTCGAGAAGGATCTACACCAGGGCGTCTTCCATCTGCGGGGTCTCTCGGATTCGTCCCTCGAGCGAGCAAGCCAATTGTCGCGGCAAACAACCGCCAAACTTGGCACTCGCACTGCGGACTTATTGCACGTAGCGGCGGCGCTGGAACTGGACGCAGATTACCTCTACACCTTCGACCAGCACCAGAGGAAGCTTGCTCAAGCCCTTCGCCTCAAGCTGAATTAGCTTGTCCACCCCGGTCAAGCGCCTTCGTGATCGACATTCCCCCCGCGCAACTTTTTTCACCCATCCCCACTTGACTTCCCCCTCCAATCCTTGCAATAACTATCCGGTCCTAGTAACTTAATACCCGGTCCTACCGGACGGGTTTGGGGGTGTGTCTGTTTGGCGGAAATTCGACTGCAGGAGGGTGAATCCCTTGAGAACGCGTTGCGCCGCTTCAAGCGCAAAGTGCAACAGGAAGACATTATCAAGGAGGTCAAGCGCCACTCCTTTTACTTGAAGCCCGGTGAAAAGAAACGCGTCAAGGCCGCTCTCGCTCGCAAGCGCGCTCGCAAGAAGGTTCGCAAGGAGCAGGATTGAACAAGCCAGGGTTTGAGCAAGTAAGACTGGAAGAAGTAAGACCGAAGGAGCAGGACTGAAGCAGTAAAGGGTCGTCCCTTCCCGGGGCGGCCCTGCTCTGTTGGCCCCCACCATATAGAGCTGCATTAGGGATCATTCAATACTCATCATTCAATCGGCATGTAAGCCAGATAGTTTGTATCCACGTTCCGTTCCAGGTGCGTGGCGGGCCGAGTCCAGGGGCAGTTTTGAGGGGGATGTACACATCCTGTGTTTGCTCTGCGCCACCGCCTTCCCTGCGAGTGGCAGGCGCAGCCATAGGCACAAGGGAGTAGCGGTTTGTCATCCTGGTCTGCGCCCTTTGGGCAGCGAAGGATTTGGGCGGGCCGCGCGAAGCGTCGCGTTTTTGGCGACGCAATAATCGCGCGTATGGCTCGTTTCCTTGCCAAACTGCCGTTCCCCAAAAGGGAGCCATCCTCAATGGAATTTCAGGATAAGGTACTGATCTGTATCGACTGCGGCGCCGACTTCGTTTTTACCGCCGGGGAGCAACTGTTTTTCTTCGACAAACAGTTTAAAAATCAGCCCAAGCGCTGTAAAACCTGCAAGTCTAAACGTGTAGCCGTTCTAACCACCCCTACTCCACGCGACTCCCACCACTACGCTCGCGTCGAAACTCGTGCCACTTGCTCCCAGTGTGGCAAGGAGACCACTGTCCCCTTCCGCCCAACCCAAGGCCGTCCCATCTTCTGCCGCGAATGCTTCATGCAGAAGAAGACCGCCGCCACCGCCTGAGGACGTCGCGGGCTCCGGGGTTGCTGAAGGCACAGTAGTCTTCAGCAGTAGCGGTGGTCTGTCCCTTTCAGCGCCAGAACCAATTCGCGACCTGCCTCAATGTGAGGACGGCGCCCTTGGCTGTCCGCCGGGCGTCAGCCCGGCCACTGCCGCTCTCATATCCGCCAATTACCCGCGCACTTGCGCTACCATTGACTCCGTGCCTACCTTCCACGTCGAAAATTTCGGATGCCGCGCCACCCAGGCCGATGGTGCCGCTCTCGAACGTCAGTTCGAGACTCGCGGCCTCGCCCGGGCCTCCGCCGCGCAAGCCGACCTCGTGATTCTGAACACCTGCACGGTCACCAATTCCGCCGATCAGGATGCCCGCGCCGCCATCCGCCGCGTGCAGCGCCAGAATCCCCTGGCAAAAATCGTCGTCACCGGCTGCTATGCCCAGCGCGCTCCCCAGGAAATCGCCGCCCTCCCCGGCGTCAACGCCGTGATCGGCAATTCCCACAAACACCAACTCGCCGACATCGCCTTGCCCATTTTTTCGGATTTGGGGTGGCGCAGCGCTTCCAGCGCTGCGATAGATCCCGTCAATTTAATCGCGGCTTCAGCCGCTGAGGTCGGCAGCCGGGGAAATCATCAAGGCTTCCTCCCTCTCTCCACTCTTACTGAGAACCGGGAACTGAGAACTGAGAACTGGATTTTTATCTCCGACATCTTCGCCCACACCGAACTGCTCGCCGCCCCCGTCTTCGAAGCCGTTGGCGAGCTTACGCAAAATGCCCGCACCCGCCCCAACCTCAAAGTGCAGGACGGCTGCGACAACCGCTGCTCCTTCTGCGTAATCCCCAGCGTCCGTGGCCACAGCCGGTCGTTACCTTTTCCGCAAATCGTTCGCGAAGTGAACACCCTGGTAGCCGCAGGCTACCGCGAAGTCGTGATCAGCGGCATCAACCTCGGCCGCTGGGGCCGCGATCTAGCTGCAGACTCCGGGCTTTGGGCTTCGGGCACAATCCAAGAGGCCAGTCGGCTCGAACCAACGCTCGGAAACCTAAGTCCTACGGCCGAAATCCGAAATCCGAGGCCCGCGCCGGCCGTCCCAATGCCCGAAGCCCGAAGCCCGAAGCCCAATTTCGAATCCCTCATCCGTTCCATCCTCGCCGAAACCCAGCTCGAAAAACTCCGCATTTCCAGCGTCGAGCCCATGGATTGGAGCGACGACCTCATCGCCCTCATCGCGGCGTCCCCTCGCATCGCCAAACACGCGCACGTGCCTCTGCAATCCGGCAGTGACGCCGTGTTGCGCCGCATGCATCGCAAATATCGTCCCTGGCACTATCGTGAGAAGATCGAAAAGATTCGCGCCGCCATGCCCACCGCCGCCATCGGCGCCGATGTCATGGCCGGATTCCCCGGCGAGACCAACACCGAATTCGAAGCCACCCGCCGCCTCATCGAAGATTTACCCTTTACCTACCTGCACGTCTTCACTTACTCTGCGCGCCCCGGCACCCCCGCCGCCGCCATGCCGAATCAAGTCCCGGTACAAATCGCCCGCGAGCGCAACCGCATCCTGCGCGACCTCGCCGCCGAAAAAAAACTCGCCTTTATGCAATCGCTCATCGGCAAGCCGGTCGAAGCCATCACGCTTAACGTGGCTCATAGCAAGTCCACCGGAGAGTTTACCGAAGCCCTCACCGACAACTATCAAAAATTATTTCTGAAGGGACACCACGCCCCCAACTGCTGGCTCGCCGCGCGGATCGAAGACCTGGACGACGGAGCGCTAGTAGGTCTGCTTACGTAGGGACAGCCGCCTCGGCTGTCCAGCCAAGCGAAGCGCGGTGTGGTCCGGTATTGCCGGTGCACCTCCGACCTTGACTACTCCTGCGGCGACATCCACACCATCAGATCTGTTCCGGCTCCTCCGGGTCCGGCTCGCGCACCGGCGCTTCCGGATTCTCCGGAGGGCTCGGCGGTTCCTTGATGGGCGCCGGATAAGGTTCCGCAGGCGTCCGGAGATGGTAGCGGACAGGCAACGCCGTTTCCAATTGTGTCTCGACTGGCACGGAATTCTGATGCCAAAATCACCAGCGAAGCACTGAGACACCAAGAAAAATTGTTTCCTGCCGAGCGCTTTTGAACAGCTATACCAATCTGCGAGCTGTAGCATCTCAAATGCGCAACCAAGTAGCCCGTCATGGGCCGGAGGACTTGGATTGTCTGGATTGCATCATCCGGGTTCGACTATCGAAGACGAACAGTGTCAGAGGATCGGCGGAGGGTATAAGGCAGTGAAGTTCAGATTTTTACTGTTTCTCTGAATGGAGCCAACATTCTATCTACGCCGACCCTGGGTTCGAACCCCGGGAAACCTGGAGGACCGTGAGCGAAAAGACCGTGAGCGATTCGGCTGAGAAAGCTGCGCCGAAGTTCGACTGGATCACCGGGCGTTCCTCCTGCTCTCTGCCAAACGTGTTCAAGACACTCCGATTGCAAGTGGAAGAGGACGTTAAGACTCGCAACGCCCTGCGCCCCGATAATTCCCCGTATGAGTTTTCCGTGGCGGAGAGTAACGACGGCTTTGCCGTCCTTCTGAAAGCCAAGGATGTTCAAAGATCAGTCGTATTCAGCCTCGCCGAGCACGCAATTTCAGTGCGGGACGGCCTAGGCAGTTCCATGTTTGACGTGACGCTCACCTTCGATGACGAAGGCAAGTGCAGGCTGAATGTAAATGCCGAAGAGCGCGACTTCTGGCAGGTCCGCCGCATGGCCCTGGAAGAACTAATGTTTCGCGGCCTTTAAGCTGCACTGTCATCTGCACTGTCATCCTAAGCGAGGCCGAAGGGGGATCCATGCCCCTGCGATGCATTCCCCTCTACTGTTCCTTCCCACCCACCACCTGCGCATGCCCAAGCGCCGCCACCAGAGACATTCCCCCGATCACATTGCCCAGCAAGGTCGGCAGAAAGAATTGCGTCACATACGTTCCCCACGAGATGGATTTTGTAACCACCAGGAAGAACATCGTCGTCGATCCTGCAATGATGTGGTTAAATCCGCTGATTCCCACCAGGTAGGTCAAGATGATAATAATGCTCACCCGCGCCGACTCCGCGCCCGGAAGCAGCCACACCATCAAAGCGATCAGCCAGCCCGCGAAAACCGCGCGCATCAGCACCGTCCCAAAACCCGCCCCTAGGTGCGCCACGCCAATCTCCGTCAAACTTTGTTGCACCTGCGCGTCGAAAATCCCGGCCTTCCCCAGGCAGAAAGCGAACAGGAATGTTCCCACCAGGTTCCCGCTCAATACCACGCCCCACAAACGTAGCATCCTCACCAATGTGGAGAAATCCTTCCTCACCAGCAGAGGCAGCACCACGGTCAAAGTATTCTCCGTAAAGAGCTGCTGCCGTCCCAGGATCACGATGAGGAATCCCACACAGTATCCCGCGCTCGCAATCAATGGCCGCCACGGCTGGTCGGGCAGGTGCGCCCTCAGCAGACCTTCCGCAATAAACGAAAAGCCCATCGAAAGTCCCGCCGCCAACGCCGACCACGCCAGCGCCGTGGCCGGCCGGTGCAGTTCCTCTTCCCCTTCGCGTCGAATAGTCTCGTAAACTACATTCGCCCCAATCGCCAGGCGTTCCTCGACCTGCTTCTGCTCCGTCCGAGTCGAGATGGTTCCCGCCCCGGAAGGCACATCAGCCTTTGCCGGCTTCTTGTTCATCTTCATCGTTCCCTTTCCAGAAGCCAAGCAACCAGCGTCTGAAGACTGACCTACATCATACCCGCCGCCGACAAAGCCCCCGCAGCCGCGCCACCGGCATTCTGTACTCCCTCCTTGCTGTCATCCTGAGCGAAGCCGGGGTGTACCGTGCCCATCCTCGCGTGATTGGAATCATCATGTTGCAACGAAAATCGCAAATAATCTTAGAGCTGCAACAAATTGCGGGCAAAATCTTGAGATCAAAGAAGTTTGATAATTCTGTGCTTAAGAAATCAGGATGGTACTGTGCCCCCGTGGCTATGATCGGCGAGCAGGGCTGTGGGTGGCAAGGTCAGATGTGACGAGCTAACGCGACACGTGCGCCGAGCGAAGCCGAAGCGAATG
Source organism: Acidobacteriaceae bacterium (assembly GCA_003168355.1). Lineage (GTDB taxonomy): Bacteria > Acidobacteriota > Terriglobia > Terriglobales > Acidobacteriaceae > Sulfotelmatobacter. The sequence goes on from PMSQ01000057.1 coordinate 41,625, forward strand.
CAAAGGCTTGGCTACGCGGATCAGCGAATTCCCAGGAGAACGCCCAGGTAGGCACGCACCTTAGCCAAGAGCGCAGCATCAGCCTTGGAGTGAAACGCCGCCTTGCACGCCGCCCAATCCATGCTTCTGATGTGGTCCACAAGCACCGCGCCCTCGACTTTATCGATGCTCGCGGGCAATGCAAACGGATAGGGCTTGCGCCGGCTGGTGAGCGGACACACGATCGCCAGCCCGCTCGCCCGGTTATAGCTCCGCTCGGTCACCACCAACGCGGGACGCCGTTTGGCTTGCTTCCGCCCCATCTGCGGATCGAAATCGAGCCACACGATATCGCCCGCCTGGGGCAAATAGGGTGACGCCTGCCGCGTCACCACTCCACGCTCTCTTTTCCACGCTCCGCCCCGATCGGCGTTTCGTCATAGCGATTCTCCGGGGTGATCTGCGCCACCAGCTCTTTCAGCGTAGGGATTCGCTGCTTCCGGCGCACGCTGATCTCTCCTGCCGCCGCTTCAATAACGATGGGGTCGCCCTCCCGCACCCCCGCCTCTTCCGCCACCGGCTTCGGAATTCGCACTGCCAGGCTGTTCCCCCACTTCACAATTTGCGCTGTCGGCATGTGGATCTCTTTCGCTGAGTACTACACAGTATATACCGAAGTATATCCCATGTATACACCGCCATATCAACCCCAGTCTGTCCTCCCCGGAGCAGTCCGAAGCTTGACCCCGGCAACCAGCGCAAATTCACACAGCTGGAAAATTCTCCGCGCAAGCCTCAATCCGCGCCACCAAGCCCGGCTTCTCTCCGCGCAGCAAATGCCAAGCCTCCTTGTACCCGTAATATTTCGACCTCTCCAGCCTCGGATACAGCCCGACGCTCCACATCCCCCGCACTTTTTTCTCCGGAAGGATGAACCATACATCCTCCGGAATCACATAAGCAGCCACAAAATCAAACGAGTTCTTCTTATACGGCCCTTTGCTGTCTTTCAGCGTGCACGAATATCCTTCCGCCCCTTCCTTAAATGTCGTGGACTTCACCTGCACCCGCACAATCCGCTCACCCTGATCCACCGTAAAGTCGTACCCCGACGACTCGCCCCAAGGCCGCCCCAAATGCATCCCCAACCGCATCGCCCGCACCGCAAACACCAACTCCACCCACTCCCCGCGCTTCTTGCAATTCTTGATGTACGTCCCCGAATTTTGTTTTTTCCCCATATGATCCCTTCACTACGCGTCTAAAACAGGCCTGTCATCCTGTGGCGCGCTTTTTGCGCCGAAGGACCCCTGCACTCCCAGCCTTTCCCCCACAAACTCTTGTCATCCTGAGCGGAGCGAAGGACCTCTGGACTCCCAGCCCCCACAGCTGCCGCATCAGGGAATTCTCCCTGAGACCCATTCCCGTATCGCGCCCCAACAAAAAACGCGGCCTCCAAGGCCGCGCAATTCTCGGAACCTACTCCACTTTCCCATGCGATTGAAAGGACGTAAAGTCTACGAAAGTGGACAGGCAACGCCCGTGTGGAGCGGACACTCCTGTCCGCTGCCTTTGACGTTGATCTTAATTTCCCAAGACCCGCGCGACAGGCCCTCGCAATCCCGTGGAAGAGCGGCGCTTTCAGCGCCGCGTAAAGCAGAAGATCGGGAAGGGCACGAGTTCACTCGTGCCAATCAGCGTCAGTTAGGGAACGCGGCTTCAGCCGCTGAGGTACCCCGCCATGCGGAGGTCGCCGAAAAATCCCGAGCGGGGCGCCACCGTGGAATCCCACCCTTCGCAAAGAGCGCGAAGGATGGGGCCACCTGTCCGATTTTGACTTGCGACCAGTTCCGAGCGTGGTGTTTGGCTGGCCGCGTAAATTGGAAGTGGCCCCGCGCCAAAGCGACGCAGAACATACTCTAAGACGTTCCTCACTTCATCTTCCTTTAGCGGTTTTAGCGCGGAAACGATCGCGAAGATAGCAGTAACCTCCCGATCGTCCTTGCCTGGCTCTCTGGGAGTGATCGTCAAGGTTGACGCTTCAGATTCGGTCATATTGCCTCACATAACAGTCTCGAATATGCATCTTCTTTGCCCCAGATTGCCGCGCCGATACATTCTGGGTCGGGGGCTGTCAAAGACGTTCGTAGTCTCCGTGAGGAGAAGGCCCCGAAGAGCGCCAACGAGATGGCGGCCCTTGTCGCCTACTACGTTTCGGAGTTGGCACCCGCTGCCGAGCGCAAGCCTGAGATCAATAAGACCGATGTCGAGCGATATTTCAAGACCGCTGGATTTAAGCTAACTGCCAACGCTGGGCAAACGCTCGTCAACGCGAAGAACTCAGGATACCTAGATGCGGGCTCTGACGCTGGGTACTACAAACTTAACCCAGTCGGATACAACCTCGTTGTTCACCGGCTAGGCTCAGCGGACGGCGGGAAGCGCTCCATTCGGTCTGCCAGAAAGACGGCGCGTAAGAAACGGTAGCACCCCCTGTGGGCCACATGAGTACATCGCATCCAGCGATCGACGCGTGGACTAGGTGGTGGGAACAACTCAGCCGCCTAAAGGCTCACCTTCGTCGAGTAAGGGTCACGAACGTGGACTCTTCTCTACGGGAGGAAGCGAAGGCTGCAGTCCAGTTTTATTTCCGCGAGGTCCGCCCTTCGCTTGAACAATTGCCACTTCAAGCGGACTATGTTCAGTACATCGATCGCATTGTACAGCGGCTTTTGGAACTGAGCTCAAGCACCAACCGCAAGTCGACATATCTGCATACCATTCAAGAATTATTTGACTTTCGCAGCTACGCGGAGACAGGGATCGAGATCAAAGCCGCTAGCCGAGGGCTTGGAGTAACCCTAACCACCGCAACGGAGGCAGCGATACTGAAGACACTTGGTCAGATACTTCCAGCTTCCGCACTCTCTTACAAACAGGTCCTTCAAGATCTATCTGACAGCGGGCGTACGTCATTCCGTGGAACCGCAGCCGAGTTGCGAGAGGTGCTTCGGGAACTTCTTGATCATCTAGCGCCGGACGAAGAGGTTCTTAAAACCGTGAAGCTTGAGAAAGACCAAAAGCGGCCTTCCATGAAGCAGAAAACGATGTTCATTCTTAAGGCGCGAGGGGTCGGCGAAACTGGTCGCAGACCTGCTGAGAACGCAGCTGCCGCGATTGAAGAAAGCGTTGGGTCGCTTGCCCGCTCAGTGTACGATCAAGGGTCCCTCGTGACACACGTCTCCGGCACACGTCGACAGGTTCTTACGTTCAAAGGGTATGCGGACGCGGTACTAGGGGACCTTCTGGAGATCCATAAATAGCCTCAGAGGCTGAAGCCGCCGGAACGACGGTGCTTCTGGCGGCACGACTGGAAGTCGTGCCCTTCCCGATTCATCGCTGCAAAAGCAAAACGGGGCCGCGCAAGCCGCCCCGCCTAAAGTCAAAAAGCACCATTTTGACATCAACCCCTACTTTGCTAGACTTCACCCATGGAAGTCCATTTCACTCCGGAACAGGAAGCGCAGCTTTCGGAAATCGCCCGCCACACCGGCACCGACGCCGAACGAATAGTAAAAGAAGCGGCCCTGCGCCTGCTGCAAGAGGACGAGCACTTTCGCGCCTCGGTGCGAAAAGGTCTGGAGCAGGCGAACCGCGGCCAATTCGTAGAGGAGCGGGAAATGGAAGCACGAATCGACCGCATGCTTGAACCTTAATGCGTATCCGCTGGACTTCCGCCGCAGCAGACGATCTACAACACATCTTCGACTACCTCAGAGAAACCAACCCCAGTCTGGCGCGTTCCACAATCATTGAGATTCGGGAGGGAATTCGCTCTCTAAAGAATTTTCCGCATCGAGGAAGGCCGGGACGTGAACCGGGTACTCGCGAATTACTTCACGGCCGGCTGCCTCATATTGTGGCTTATCGAGTAAGAGAAGATGCGGTTGAAGTGCTGCGCATCTGGCATCCTGCGCAAAACCGCTCGTAGTGAAAAAGCAAACGGAGCGGCTAGCGCCGCCCCGTTTATTAATTTTCGAATTGCCGAAGCCCGAAGCCCCCCTACGTCCCCTCGCTCCACCCCGCCAAATACTCTTCCTGCTCCGGGCTCAGCCGATCGATCTTAATCCCCATCGACTCCAGCTTCAGCTTGGCCACGCGCTTGTCCAGGTCTTCCGGAACCTTGTAGACCTTCTTCTCCAGCGTCTTGAAATTCTTCACCATGTATTCCACCGAAAGCGCCTGGTCGGCAAAGCTCATATCCATCACCGACGCGGGATGCCCCTCCGCCGCCGCCAGATTAATCAGCCGTCCCTCGCCCAGCAGATTGATCTTGCGCCCGTCTTTCAACGAGTATTCATCCACGAAAGTCCGCGTCGTCCGCTTCGATGACGACATTTTCTCCAGCGCCGTAATATCGATCTCCACGTTGAAGTGCCCGGAGTTCGAAATGATCGCTCCGTCTTTCATCAAATCGAAATGTTCCTTGGTCAACACGCTCTTGTTGCCCGTGACCGTGCAGAACACATCGCCGAGCTTGGCCGCCTCCGCCATCGACATCACGCGGAAGCCGTCCATCACCGCTTCCAGCGCCTTGGTCGGATCCACTTCCGTAATGATCACTTCCGCACCGTTGCCGCGCGCCCGGCTGGCCAGCCCGCGGCCGCACCAGCCGTAGCCGGCAACCACAAACTTCGACCCAGCCAGCAAAAAGTTCGTCGCCCGGACGATGCCGTCAATCGTCGACTGTCCGGTGCCGTAACGATTGTCGAAAAGATGCTTGGTGTCGGCGTCGTTCACCGCCACGATGGGAAACTTGAGCACGCCTTCCTTCGCCATCGCCCGCAGCCGGATCACGCCCGTCGTCGTCTCTTCCGTTCCGCCAATCACGCCTTCCAGAGCGTCCGTGCGCTTGGTGTGGAGAATGGTCACGAGGTCCGCGCCATCGTCCATCGTGATGTGCGGCTTGTGATCGATCGCTGCCAGGATGTGGTTGTAATACGTATCGTTATCTTCACCCTTGATGGCGAAGACCGAAATGCCCTGATCGCGCACCAGGCTCGCCGAAACGTCATCCTGCGTGGAGAGTGGATTCGAGGCGCACAACACCACGTCCGCTCCGCCGTCGCGCAGGCAGATCGCCAGGTTCGCCGTTTCCGCCGTCACGTGCAGGCAGGCCGATATCCGCATCCCCTTCAGCGGCTGGTTCTTGATGAACTCTTTGCGGATAATCTGCAGCACCTTCATGGACTGGTTCGCCCACTCGATGCGCTTCTTGCCCAGTTCGGCCAGTTCCAGGCTCTTCACGTCGGAATTGATCTGCGCTGCTGTTGACATACGCCTCCTGTGGCGCCTTCATGCTAGGAAAGTTGTATTGGTTCAGTTCGGTTGATTAACAGAGACTTAGAAGACTAAGTTTCGCCGCTCGCTACCCTGTAAGAATACACGAATCCGGACCAACCTCAGTATCCCCGAATACTCTTTTCATGATATTCGAATACTCTTTAGGGAATAAGCCTTTGGACTAACGTCAGGGCTGACCTTCAGCAGGCTGCACCAAGAAGTAGGCACCCTTCACTGTCCCCGCTGCCATCCCCAAAAACAAACGGAGCAGCTGATGCCGCCCCCACGGGCTTACTTCCGCACGCCGTGCGCCACCGGCTCACGCACACCCGCGTCGCTAGCCAGCTTCGACGCCTTGTCAGTTAATTCCCAGGTGAAGTCGGGATCGTTGCGTCCGAAGTGACCGTAAGCTGCGGTCTTCTTGTAAATCGGCCGCCGCAAATCCAGAGACTCGATGATCCCCCGCGGCGTCAGCTTGAAGTGCGCCCGAATCAGGTCCGGAATAATCGCTGGATCCATTTTCTCCGTGCCAAAAGTATCCACCCGCACGCTTACCGGCTCGGCCACGCCAATGGCATACGCCAGTTGCACTTCGCAACGGTCTGCCAGCTTTGCTGCGACAATGTTTTTCGCAATGTGTCGCGCCATGTAAGCCGCCGAGCGATCCACCTTGGTCGGATCCTTGCCGCTGAATGCTCCTCCACCGTGACGCCCCATCCCGCCGTACGTGTCCACAATAATTTTGCGTCCGGTCAGCCCCGTATCTCCCATGGGCCCGCCAATCACAAACCGTCCCGTCGGATTGATGTGGTACTTGGTGTCTTCGTCGAGCAGGTGGGCCGGAAGCACCGCCTGAATTACGTGCTTCAAAATCCCCGCCCGCAACTCCTCATTGCTCACGGTCTCCGCATGCTGCGTGGAAATCACCACCGCATCCACCCGCAGCACTTTGCCCTTTGCATCGTATTCAACTGTGACCTGGGATTTTCCATCCGGACGGAGGAAAGGAAGAGTTCCATTCTTACGCATCTGCGAGAGCCGCATCGTCAGCTTGTGCGCCAACGAGATCGGCGTCGGCATCAAATCCTCATTCTCCCCACAAGCATATCCAAACATCATTCCCTGGTCGCCGGCGCCGCCGGTATCNNACGCCCATGGCGATGTCGCCGGACTGTTTGTTGATGCTGGAGATTACGGCGCAGGTGTTGCAGTCGAAGCCGTAGACGGCATTGTCGTATCCGATGGCGCCGACGGTGCCGCGGACTACGTTCTGGAAATCGACGTAGGCCTTGGTGGTGATTTCTCCGGCGATGACCACGAGACCGGTTGCGGTCAGGGTTTCGCAGGCCACGCGGCTGGAGGAGTCTTCGGCCAGGCAGGCGTCGAGAATGGCGTCGGAAATCTGGTCAGCGATCTTATCGGGGTGACCTTCGGTTACGGATTCGGAGGTAAACAAAATGCGGTTCTTTGTGGCTGCGGCCAAGATTTTTTCTCCTTCGGAAGTTGCTTCGGACTCTAGTTCTGGCGACGCTGGAAGGGTGCTGCAGGCAGTCGCAATGATTACTCAACGATGATTAATTTAAAGAACGGTCCAACATCCGATCAATCAGCGCAAGTCCATCAGAAAGAAGTCTTCCAGAATGCTATCAGAGGGCTCCGGGGCGCGCAACGATTTTAGCCCTAACTGTCTCACGTTGAATTTAGTGGCGGAATGGGCATGCTGGACGGGCTAATTTGCACCTCCGTCGGCGGCCACACCCGGCGAGCCCCCGTCAGCTTCGGTGCAAAATTAAGAGCAGCCGCGTCTTGCCCACTTCTCGCAAAGAACGCGAGAAATGGGGCACCCGACATAGTGTGACGCAGAAAGCCTTGTCGATCCCGTGCGACCGCTATGAAGCCGCCGAATCTCCTCAGGGGCTAAAGCCCGCGTCTTTATTGGCTCGTGGCGGCACGGCTAAAGCCGTGCCCTTCTCGGTCGTCGTTTTTCCACGCGGCAACTCCACTGCCCTAGCTGGAGCGTCCCTGTCATCGACCGGCGGAACTTCTGCGGGCTACCACGGCCCAGTTCAAGAAGGCGAGCGCGATGGTTGCGACCAGGATCAGGGATTGGCCGAAATCTACGCGCGTTATGAGGATCACACACAGGATCACGCCCAATACGGCCAGGAGATTTCCGGCGGGCAGGTGGAACATTGCGTTTGCGTCTTTCGGTTGTTGGCGGCGGAGGATGGGCATGGCGGCGCAGCCTACGGCGTAGTAAAGGAGGCGGGCTACGGCGGAGAGGGTTACGTTCCATTTGAAGTCGCCGACTAGAGCTAGTCCCCAGACCATGGTCGCGAAGACGAGGATTGAGACGTAGGGAGTGTGAAACTTTCGATGAACGGCGGCGAAGGGCTTGGGGAAATCTCCTTGCTCGGCGAGGGCGAAGGGGACGCGGGGCATGGCGAGAATTTTCGCGCTGAGGTATCCGTAAAAAGAGATGAGCGCACCGACGGCGACCAGAGCGGCGCCTATGGGACCAACTGCAATGCGCGCCACGTCGGCTAGAGGGCGTTGGCTGTGGGCAGCGTCGGGCAGGACTCCGACGACGACCCACTGGATCAGCGCGTAGATCACGGTGCAGAGCAGCAGAGCGGTGAAAAGCGCGAAGGGAGCGTCGCGGCGGGGATTTTTCGCTTCGCTCATGGGCGCGAGCGCAGTTTCGAATCCGCCGTAGGCGAAGACCAGAAGCAGCATGGCTTTCAGCCATTGGTTGGTGCTGGAGGATGCGATAGGCGCGGTCGCAATGGTCCAGTGCTGGTGCTGAAGGACGAATAGACCTAAAACGATCACGGCAAAGAGCGGGACAAGTTTGGCCGCCGTGAATAGATTACTTACTTGCGCACCGGCGCGTACGCCGCGAATGTTGATGAAAGTAAGAAGGCCGACCAGCACGGTGAGGATGATGGCCCGGGGCAGCGGATCTTTGGCATGCGGAAAGAACTCGCCGAGATAAATCACGAACAGGTTGGCGTTGGCAGCGGGCGCGGCTACTTGGCCGAGCCAGAGCATCCATGCGGTTTGGATTCCCATGAGGCGACCGAAGGCGACGCGGGCGTAGAGGTAAGGACCGCCGGCCTGCTGAAAGCGCGAAGCGACTTCGGCGAAGCAGGCGATGATGACGCTCATTCCGACGCCCGCCGCGAGCACGGCGTAAGGGCTGTAGTTGCCGATGAGGGCGGCCACGGTGGAGGGCAGTCCGAAGACGCCGCTGCCGATGATGGAGTTCACCACCAGCGCCACCAGGCTCCAACGGCCGATGGCGCGGATCAGATGGTGGCGGGGCGGGTTTGGCGGCGCTTCCATTAATGTGCGTTTGTATCACAAAAGGCGACAATGCTTGGACAGGCTGGCTGGTGGGGCGGGGCGCTTCGCGCTGGCTTGGACCGTTTCTAACGTGTTGTTCTCACGGATTGGGACTTGCCAGATTGCTGCGTGTGGGAAGATGGCGCCGCGCTTCGCGCTGGCTTGGATAGCCGAAGCGGCTGTCTCCACATGGTAGTTGGTGACCTTGGAACACGTGGGGAGTGAACTGTTGGTCGCGGCGGAGACTCGGGCACGGGCGACGAGGCGTGCCGGAGACCCACCGGGTGCGGCGGCGTGAAAAGGCTTGCCAGTGGCGGAGTTCAGCGTGATCGAATGCGACGTGTTACTGGCGAGACCAAAGTAATTGCGTGAATTACCAAAGCGCATGATCGTGGGACATCTACCCGCTTGCTGCTGCCGATGAGATGTTCAAGCAACAGAATGGCCATGGGAATCGATCCACAGATGGACGACCTGCATACGAGGATGATGCGAGTTACCGAAGATCTGCGGGTGATTCAAAGGGAGTTGAACTGCGCGGCCATGCAAGCGCCCAGCGACCCGGAATTGATGGAAGCGTTGAGCGCGCTGCCGGAGACGGAAGCCATCCAGGTGCTGTGCAAAGTGCTCGACCAGATGCGCCACTTTCTGTGGTTCTACAGCCAGGTGATGAGCAACGATCCGGAGCTGGGTGACAAGCTCCGCCAATCCAATGCGTCGAAGTCAGTGGAAGATGGCAATATAGACACCTCCTTCCTCGATCAGCTGACGCGGGCGGATGAAGCGGTGCTATTGCGGCACCTGGCCGACGCGAAAGACCGCAAGCCGAATTAGATCAGCCTAATACTTCCCCTCATCCATTTGTAAGAGACGTAGCTTAGTTGCTACGTCTTTCTTGTCAGATGCGGAGAGGGTGCAGGCAATTTTGCCACGTCAGGGCGTAGCGCTGGATGCGGCATCAAAAGCCGCGTCCGCGAACGAAAGTCTTCCGCAGTTCTCCGGCTGGGCTCAGGACGACAATGTTTGCTTCGGCGCCAGGGGCGAGGTGTCCGTGGTGCGCGAGGCCGGCGGCCCGAGCGGGATTCAAGGTCGCGGCGCGCACGGCGTGCAGCAGACTCCAACCGGCGAATTGCGTCACGTTGCGAACCGCGCGGTCCATGGTGAGGACGCTGCCGGCGAGTTTTCCATCCCTGGTGCAGCGGCCGTTCTTGACCTCGACTTGTATGGGGCCGAGCTGGTAGGTGCCGTCGGGCATGCCGGCGGCGGCGGTGGCATCGGTGATGAGGACGGAGCGTTCGATGCCCTTCGCCTGCAGGAAAATTTGAATCACTTCGGGCGCGACGTGAATTCCATCGGCGATGATATCGGCAGTGAGTTGCCCGCTGGTGAGCACTTCGCCGACGATGCCGGGCTCGCGGTGATCGAGGGGCCGCATGGCGTTGAAGGTGTGGGTGGCGTGGCGGGCACCGGCCCGTACGGCGGCGCGGGCGGCTTCCAGGGTGGCGTCGGAGTGGCCGATGCTTACGCAAACGTTGCGCCGCGCGGCTTCCGCGATCACTTCGAGTGCTCCGGGAAGTTCGGGTGCAATGGTCATCATGCGCACGTGCCCGCACGCGGCTTGGCAGAGACGTTCGAAGACCTGCAGCGTGGGTTCGACGAGGTATTCCGGGGGATGCACGCCGGGGCGTTTGTGGCTGAGAAACGGACCTTCGAGATGAATGCCGAGGGGGCGAGCCTGCAGCGGGTCGCCGTTGCCGAAGTGAGAAGCGGGAGCCGCTTCGATGGCGTCGGCGAGGCGTTCCAGTGCCTGGTAAGTGTGATCGAGCGGCGCCGCCACGGTGGTGGGGAAATAGCCGGTAACGCCGTGGGTGGTCAGGAAGGTGTTCAGACGGGGCAATTCGGCGGGTGCGGCCCGCATGACATCGAGGCCTGCGCCGCCGTGCAGGTGAATATCGACGAAACCGGGCGCGAGGATGGCGTCGGCAAGGTCGACCACCTGGGCGTTCTGCGGGATTTCTGCTTGGCTAAGCGAGGAAACTTTGGAGATGAAGCCATCTTCGATGAAGACAAGCGGATTGAGAACTTCTTCCAGCGGCGTGAACAAGCGGCTTGCGCGGAGGACCAGCATTGTGAACGGTCTAGTGCGTCCTCAGTCTACCGCGAAAGGCGCGCTCCACGGGAATACGGCGGAGACGGGAGTTCCGGCCTTGCGTGCATCTTCACTGATTCGCCACCACCGGAAGATTCTGGCGAGATGAAAAACTCCCACCCTTCGAGGACTCGAAAAGGGTGGGAGCGAAGTCGGGGTTGGCGGTTATGTCCACATCTGGCTGCGACCGGTTCTACGCCGCGCGCTGAGACGGTTTTGTCTTCTTATCCTGCCACCTGGGGATGCTTCTTAGGCCTGCCGCTCCGCGTTGGCTGGAAGTCACCGCTTGCGGTGGGCCGTTGAGATTGTTTAGACCTATCGCATAGTTCGAGAGCGAATGGGCATCGGCGAGTACGGACAGTATGCCGCTGTCAACCGGGCAATATCCGTTGACTTGCATGTAGTTCCACTCTTGCGGCGATCCAGGAGCGTAGAAAACATTCGACGGCAGATTGGGGACAACATCCATGCCGTTCGCGACGCGGTAGTTGGCCGATATGGGCGGGGTGGTTTCGCCGAGGAGTTGATTGAAACAGTTGGCGAAGATGGGGTCTCCGACCATGGGAGACGCAAAGTTGTAGGAGCTTACCGGGCATTTGATGTTGAGGGCAATGTCCAGGGTTAACAAAACGCTCAGGGCAGCTCCCAGGCTGTGGCCGGTTACGACAACCGATTTCGCGCCGGAGAGAACTGTGGAGAGCGGAACGGGCTGGTCAGCGCTGGTGGGAGGAACCAGCGGCCCACTGGGTGGAGTGTAGTACAGCAAGCCTTTGCCATCGGCGCCAGCTTGTCCGTTGTAAATGATCGCGAATCCTTGATGGACCAATCCCTGAGAGTTTTGGATGGGCGAATTCACCTGCATTGAATCCATAATGTCGTCATACCACTCTTCGGAGTTCTCGGTGCCACGAATGGCGATTACCACCTGAGTGGAATCGGTCTGGGAACAGGCCACGTAGCCAAAATAAACAGGGTCCCACTCGAAAACGCCTTCGTTGTACCAGAGGTTGTAAAGCAACCGATAGCCGGAGGGCGGAAGTTGCATGAATTTGGTGAAGGCTGGGTAGCCGAAGTCCGGTGGAGTATTGGCCAAAACGTAGTACTGAAAGTACGCCTGCTGACAAAAGTTGGCGTAGGCGATGGCCTGGGAAACTGAAAAACCGTTGGGATAGGACCAAGTCATAATCGTCTCCTCATTGGATAGAATTTTGGGCCCTGTTTCGTTTCTTGATTTCCCCGGGGAATGAACCGTGGAACTTCTTGCGCGCAGGTTCGAGTGACACAAGCAACGCGGAATCTGCGGCTACAGGTCTTCTGCAATGGCCAGAGGCTAACCGCCAGGTAACGGCCTCGTGGGTTTGCGGCAAGCCACACGAGGGACAGCGTTGAAGGTATCAACGCTCGGCTTATACCGCATTTTGGGCCGATCTGCCAAAGATTCTTCACCTTGTTCTGGAAAGCGAACTGATACAAAACCGAACTCCCTGCCGCTGAGTGCGGCGCTGTTCCAGCGCCGATTTCGCAAATGGCGTAATGCTATAATCTAGTCTCGGTAGAAAGCCGCAGTCCGCGGGCGAATGCTCCTCCTTCATGCCGCCCGCGATCACAGTCGGGGAGTGGCTCAGCCTGGTAGAGCACCTGGTTCGGGACCAGGGGGTCGGAGGTTCAAATCCTCTCTCCCCGACCATATCTTTTCAAATCCATCTACTTACAGGCAAGAAGGTACGTTTCAGTTCGGGTGGCCGCGTGCACTCGCTCTTCCTAGTAGCTCTCGCGGTAGACACTCTGGGTCACAGCAATATTTCGCGTGACCCAGGTGTTCTGCAACAATCTCAAGATCTTCTGCCTTCGCGCAGCATGGCTGGAATGCATGGTGCGGAAGCTCAGAAAATGCCTTTATCGTGGATTGAGCAGTGTGCGGACCTCGGCGAAAGCTGCTTGCCAACATTCGCCGCGGGCAAAGTGATTTCCGGATGCGTACGTACGACGTCTGCAACCGACTTGCCTAGGTCTTCGTCTACCGGGGTTGCCAGATAGGCGTGGACGATAGTTCCCGCGTGCGGCCCGGCCATCTCCACCGCCATACCCGCAATTTGTCCGCTCTCATTGATGTTGCTAGCCGAGACTACGTAGAGGTTGGAACTTGCGGGAAATACAGTGTTAAGGTCGATCATCATGCCGTTCTGCCAGAGGAGGCCGTGGGACCAGTTGGATCCGGAGTCAAAGGAGCTTCCCACCACCTGGCCCCGGTTGTTGATGCTGGTGGCAAAGGAGGCAACATCTCCCGGCAGAAGGGCGCCGAGGGCTTTGACTGTATTGTTCTGCCAAAGAGCGGCCAAGGCTGTGCCGTCAGAGTTAACGGCTTGCCCCACAACTTGGTTGTGGCTGTTAATGGCGTAGGCGATGCCGCCCGGATCTCCGAGGTCCCGAAGCTTGGTGGCAGTGCCGTTTTCCCACACTACGGCGTAATTCGCTGCGGTGCAGGTTCCCGAGTAGCCTACGGCTTGGCCTCGATTATTGATGCCGAATGCGACCCCGTCTGGATCGCCATTGATCGTAGGAAGAGCTATGGCTATGCCTTTGTCCCACATCACCGGAAGGTCAACCATAAAATTCTCCACGCCCTGCGGGCAGGTGGAGTCCGCGATACCATTTTCCGCATATCCTGCGACTTGTCCGCTGTTATTGATGGCGCTGGCCTGCCCGTTATTCCCGCCGACCGTTGGGAGAGCGATCATGGTGCCGTTTTGCCAAAGAAACGGACTACAGTTAAGGTGCGTGCCGAAACCGCAAACATCTTCGCCATTCGGATCTGGAACAGATGTTTCGGACATACCGACGGCTTCCCCGGGGTCGTTGATTCCGTTCCAATTGATCGAACTGTTCTTTCCTCCAAGCGTGCCGAGTTCGAGGTTGAGATCGCCGATGCTGATCCTCACGGTGCCTTGCACGGGCGGGTAGAGGGTGGAAAGGGTGAAATGATCCAGGAGCTGCTCCATGTTCTCCGTCCAGCCGTAATTATTGAGGCCCATGGCCATGCCCAGGTTGTCAGGGTGCTGAACGCCCAAATCCTGAACTTTGTAGCTCGCTTGCGCGACCGCATTGCTGAAGCAAGCCAGAACAATCGTCGTAACCCACAGTATCCAGAAATTCCCCAACTGTCTAAGCGTCTTCATATCTCCTCTTTTCCTCCGGTAAAGTCGTGGTGCCGAGATGACTGGCGATTTACGTCAGGTACCACTCGGCGCTCTGACAGTTAGTGTGCAATTGAGAGCAGAATTGGCTCACGACTTCACAAATTCCTGCTGAGTGAGAACAGAGGGAGCATGTGCTGTTCCACGGTCACAACGATTACGTGAGACTACCGGCCCAACACTTCAGAGTTCGAAAACGAGTGGCGGACTAACAACCTCCTGGGACGATCCCCAAACGGCTAGAGCGACTGTTTCTCCAACTTTTCATACACACTGGCGAGAGGTTATGAAATTCGAGAACGTCAGCAGCCAAAAGTCAGGCCGCTCAATTGTGATTGACTTTCAGATGATTTAACATACATACTGGTTGGTATGTTGGCAGCAGGCAAGAGCCCGAAACGTAGAGCGACCAGGCTGCGCGATTCTGAGCGCACGCGGGAGCGCTTGCTGCAGGCGGCATCCCGCGAGATCTACAGATCGGGTTTCCAGAGTGCCAGCCTGGACACCATTCTGGCCGTAGCTGGGGTCACCAAGGGCGCACTGTACTACCACTTCGACAGCAAGGAAGCCTTGGGATACGCCGTCGTCGAAGAGGTCATCGCCCCCGACGTCCGCGGCAAGTGGGTGCGCCCTCTACAGAGCGGCAAGGACCCTATCAACGCTTTGATCGGCGCTGTTCAAGGTATCCCCGTTCGGCCCGCGGATGTACGGGGCGGCTGCCAGCTGAACAATCTGGCGCAGGAAATGTCTCCTCTTGACGCGGGATTCCGGAAGCGGCTGGCGATAATCTTCCAGGCCTGGCGCGAGGCCGTTGCCTCCGTTTTGCGAGAAGGCCAGACACTCGGAAGCGTTCGCCGCGACCTGCAACCGGCTGACGCCGCTGGCTTACTAATCGCGATGGTCGAAGGCTATGGCTCGCTGGCAAAGAATGCTCAGGATCCGAAAGTAATGAAAGCGGGGATCAGAAACATCGTGGACTGGCTGAGGTCCCTTCGCCCGCCGGGCAACCGCAAGCGAGTCTGATCGCATCCGTTCTATCGGATGATTTGATATTAGTACATACCAACCGGTTTGTAGGCTCGGCGAGTCCGCATCGACTGCAGGCACACCGGGGCGAGAGCGGACGAGGGACTGATGGAAGGAGAACAACGATCAGATCTGTCCCTCTGAATAATAACTGCGGTGAGATTCAGCCAACACTGGAGGAAGCGATGAACCGAAAGAGATTTCAGGCGATATCCTCTCTAGGCTTCGCACTGATTCTTATCCTGGACGCGGGCTGGCAAGCGCGGGCGCAGGATCGTCAAATGTTGTATCCGAGTATGGCTCCGATCGAGCAGTACCTTATGACGGATCGCAGTGCTGAGATCGCCTTGGCACGAAGCGCGGCCCCGGAAGCCATATCCCGCGACGCAAAGATTCTGGTCCTCGGACGGCATGGCTACGAGACTGCCGTCGAAGGCAAGAACGGTTTCGTGTGCGTCGTGGAGCGAGGGTGGATGTCCCCATTCGATGGTGATTTTGCTGTAAATTTTTGGAACCCCAAAATTCGAGGTCCGCTCTGCTTGAATCCGCCGGCCGCGCGATCCGTCCTGCCGCTTACCTACAAGAGGACGGAGATGATTCTGGCTGGGAAATCGAAAGCGCAAATCATTGATGCTCTCAAAGCCGCATACGAGAAAAAAGAACTGCCGCCCCTAGAGCCTGGAGGCATGAGCTACATGATGTCGAAAGACCAGTACCTTACCGATGATGGCGACCACCACTGGATGGCTCACCTGATGTTTTACACTCCACTCATGGACGGTGCTGTCTGGGGTGCAGATCTGCCCAAGTCTCCCGTCATGCTGAATCCACAGTTCAGTGGCGCTCCGGAACCAATCGACGTGTTCATGGTTCCTGCCGGCAGGTGGTCGGATGGAACGGCTGCGCCCGTAATGTAGGACACCACGATGAACACTCTGAAGATGGGTCCGGCCGGATATGCAGTCTCGAGTCCAGAAGGCGCTAGCGATTCTCTCGTTGAACGCGTGTCGCAGCAGTCGTATGCAGCCCTGGTCATTGCATGCGACGCGGGGGAAAAAACAGCGAAATTGACGGAGACTCTCCCGGGGTTGCCGGCGCTTGCGAAGCTACAGTCTCTTCGGGTGGCCATCAAAGTCAGGGGAAACATTCTCTTTATTCATCTGGGCGACGTGGTCTCGGTTCTGGCTCAGGGAAACTACGTGTTGCTGCAACGGGCCACGAATTCGTATCTGCTTCATGAACCAATCTCGGTGGTGGCAGAGAAACTCGGGCCCTACGGGCTCATTCGCATCCATCGCTCGGTTTTGGTGAATGCGGCGTTTGTGGAAGGGATCAGACCGTATTCGACGGGAGAATATGGTCTGCAGATAAACGGCGGAAAGGAATATACGGTCACCCGTACTTACAAGAAGAATCTTAGATTTCTCGCGAAGTTCTGGATCGGCACTGGCGGCTTTTTCTCCGGTTAAACGCGGTCGAAGACATGGAAAGCTCACTTCCTGACCAGATTTCGAGGGCCCCGGATAACCCATCCACATCTCTCCCGCAATACGGTCGCACTTTCGTTTTAAATCGAGGCTGTAAGGCAGAAACTCGATGCCCCAGTCACGGCCTGGCCGCACTCAGCGCCACTCCAGGCCCATGTTGTCATCGGTTATGATTTTACGATTCTTCAGCCGTTTTCGAAGCTGATCGTTGTTTTCCACTGAATTCGGCTTGCGACCAGTTGGGTCCTCTGGAATCTCCACAATCTCATCGAGTTTATTCAGTTGCGTTGGATCGCTTGCATCGATCACGCGCTTGCCATCGATAACGTAGTTCAAGAGCACCTCTCTCCATCTCTCGCGATCAAACACCAGCGGGGAGTCGCTCACCGCGATGCAGTTCACGAAGCGCAAAGCGTAGGGGTATACCGCTAATGCGGTCGCCATCACATCTTCCGAGCCGGTGGTGTTATAGAAGAGCACACCGCCGGGCCTGAGGTGCTTGCGCGCAATCTGCAGGAATTCAACCGACAACAAATTGCTGGCTTGGTTTCGCCAGTGAAAAGTCGTATTCATTACGATCGCATCGTAGTTCGTCTGTGGATTCCACAACAGCCATCTACGCCCGTCGTCGATCACGATGCGTACTTTCGGGTTGCGAAGGAGAGTTGCTACGGTTGGCTGCCCTGGAATGAGCTTCAAATACCCTGGATTGATCTCCACGACCGTTAGCTCTTCGACTTGCGGATGATTGGCCACAACCTGTGCCCATGAGCCTGAGCCGAGGCCGATCATTAGAATACGATGTGGCGTGCGCTGAAATGCACTGAGCCCATAGGGACGGATAATCATGTTGACGTCGTGCAACAGGTCGATGTTGAATCGGCCATCGTATACACCGCCTCCGAACAAAGTACCATCGGGAGTGACGCCGACCGTACCACTACGAGTTTCGATGACTTCCTGAAAGCGCAAGGCTGGAAATTTGTTCTTGAAGAGTAAGCGATCATAAAACGTGCTAAACAGCGGACGGGAGCCCACGATCACGAGCACCATGGCTATTCCAGCAAGCGCAAACTTGGGCGCCAATCGAGTGAGTGGACGAGTTGAAACTGCAAGCACTGCTGCTGCAAAGAAAGCGCCTCCAACCAGAAGCAGAATTGATATTTGATACACGGAAAAATAGTCCAGGAAAATGTAGCCCACCACCAGTGTCCCTAATGTCGAACCAACAATATTCGCGGCGTAAAGGTAGCTTAGTGACGATCCAGCCCGCTCTGCCGGGTTTACGGACGCATACGCGACAAGGGGAAACGTTGCCCCAAAGAAGCTTGCTCCAACGCAAACTAGCATCAAGATTACAGAACCGGGCCATGGACTCCCGAGCCGGTCGGGAGATGTAAAGCCCAGAGCCCAGGCCGAAAGCGGGCCCACGCTAAATGCAACCATGGCAGAGGCAAAAATAATTGCACTTAATGTGCGTATTGCATTTTCCGGGTGATGGTTGCGCGAGTATCGTTCGATCAACCTCGACCCAAGAGCCAGGCCCGAAAGATAAGCTCCCAGCAACGACGCGAATGCAGCAGCGGTATCACCCGAACCGAACGCCAGCAAGCGGTACCAGATGATTTCGTAGGCAAGCGCCGCAAAACCCGAAAAAGTCGCGCACCCGAGAGCGAGAGAATATGGCAGGAGGCTGCAGGGACTCCCAGCAATGACTTCTGATGCAAGATCAGTGTGATTTTTCTTCGAGTGACGCCAATAAAGATCGCAGCCCAGGGCACCAGCCGCCACCAATACATTTACTAGTGCAGCCAATCGGATGGAACCCGACTGCCCCAGGCGCCGCATCAACCAGGCTGCCGCCAGAAAACACGCAAAACCAGAGCCCAGGCTGTTTGCGAAATAGAGACCCCCAACAGAAGTTCCCACGTTCCGCGATGACCGGACCAAGTATTCGACAAGCAGCGGCAAAGTCGTTCCCATGAGCAGCGTCGACAGAACAATCACCAAGAAACTGACCAGACCTGTTTCAAAAAGCGAGCTGCCCACTGTGAACTCGCCAATACGATGGAAGAGCTTGAGCGAGACGATTCCAAAACTTCCTGTTAACAACTCCGCTGTAGCAAATAGCATGACCGGCGCGAGCCGTCTGCTGTTGGAAAGCCTGCCCCCCAATAAACTTCCCAGTCCCAGACCCAGCATGAAACCGCTGACCACGATCGTGACCGACTGAATATTCAGTCCGTAGATGGCGAACAGCGCTCTCTGCCAGATGATCTGATAAATGAGCGCAGGAAATCCCGAGCAGAAAAATAGCACGTGGATCCAAGAAACGTGCTGGCCATTGTTGTACCTCATCGCCATAGGTACTTCTCACGGTGTCCAAGTGCACCAGTCAACGGCATACAGTTCCGGGCCCAGGTAATCGGTACAACTGAAGGCACCTCAAAGTCGAAGCCAGCGCACGCGTTTCATAGGGTTGGTTCGCGAAGCCGGCGCTCGGCGTAATGGATTGGGTTTAGGTTTCTGAGAGTGGCGGCGGCGGTTTCGGGGGTAATGTCCCGCTGCGGGCCGGCCAGCATTTCATACCCGACCATGAACTTGCGGACCGTGGCCGAACGTAACAGCGGAGGATAGAAGTGCGCGTGGAGATGCCATTCGGGGTGGGCTTGGCTGTCGGTCGGGGACTGATGGAAGCCCATCGAATAAGGGAACGAAATTTCGAAGAGGTTGTCGTAACGCATGGTGAGTTGTTTGAAGATATCGGCCAGGGCGCTGCGCATGGCAGGGTCAAGAGATCCCATGTGGCCGATGTGTAACTTCGAGAGCAGCAAAACTTCAAACGGCCACACCGCCCAGAAAGGCACAAGGGCCGCGAAGTGGGCGTTCTCGATGACCATGCGAATGCCGGCCTGCGTTTCCAATTGCAGGTAGTCACACAGCAGGCAGGCGTGGGTGCCGTCTAAATATGCCTTTTGCGATTCCTGCTCTTTGCGAGGTTCGTTGGGAATGGTCTGGTTGGCCCAGATTTGGCCGTGCGGATGCGGATTGCTGCATCCCATGATCTCGCCACGATTTTCAAAGATCTGAACGTAGTCGATGTACGGCAAAGAGCCGATCTCAGCGTACTGTTCAGCCCAAATGTCCACAACGCTGGTGATTTCCGGGACCGTCATACGCGCGAGGGTAAGATCGTGGCGGGGTGAAAAACACATCACCTTGCATGTGCCGGCTTCGGATTCCGAACGGAGCAGACCGCGTCGGGAATCATCCTGCCTGGCGGGCTGAACGTCGAACTGAACGGGCTTAAGCGCCGCGAAATCGTTGGTGAAGACAAACGTAGAGTGGTATTGGGGATTGCGCGCTCCGCCTGCCCGCTCATTGCCGGGGCAGAGATAGCAATTTGGATCGTAGGGCAGCGGCGGGGCAGACACGGCGGCCTCCAGATGGCCTTGCCAGGGCCGCTCGGCGCGATGCGGCGACACCAGCACCCAATCGCGGGTGAGTGGATTGAAACGGCGATGAGGCTCTTGATAAAGATTCCGCAGTTCCATGTAACCGTTTCCTATTCAACCTTAGTTACTATTCTTATCGGGCCAGGCTTGAGCGCCCTGGGCAGGCTCACAAACGTAAACCTCAGGAATGATACTTGTTGCCGCCCGGTAGGCCTCGGCAATATCTTCCTTGAACGAAGCGGAGGCGTCTGCCCTTAACAGATTGACAGTGCATCCGCCGAAACCGCCACCCGTCATGCGCGCGCCGTAGACGCCGGAGCGGGATGATGCCAGATGGACCAGCAGATCCAGTTCCCGGCAACTCACCTGATAGTCATCGCGCAGGCTGGCGTGAGACTGGTACATCAACTGCCCAAAGCGGCCGGCGTCGCCGGACTGAAGAACCTTTGCGGCCGCCAGGACGCGTTGATTTTCGGTGACAATGTGACGGCAACGACGATAGACCGTCGGCGGCAACACTTGCTTCCAGGCTTCGAGATCGCCGACGCCAACGTCCCGCAGGGCGCGGATTCCCGGGAGATGGGGACGCAGAAGCTTCACGCCCTCCTCGCAATCGGCGCGGCGACGGTTGTATTCTCCGGAAGCCAGTTCGTGCCGGACCATGCTGTTGCATACCACCATACGGACGTCTTGCGGTATGGGCAGCAGTTGATATTCGAGGGAACGGCAATCAAGCATGAGCGCGTGCCCGGCGGCGCCGAAGACGGCGATGAATTGGTCCATGATGCCGCAGAGGGTGCCGACGTATTCGTGTTCCGCCTTCTGACACAGCTTCACCAATTCCAGACGAGGAACCTCGATTTCGGAAAGCGAAATCAGGGCGAGTGCGGTCGCGACCTCCAGAGAGGCCGAGGAGCTGAGCCCCGCACCGAGAGGGACCTCGCCGTGAATGACGAGGTTGGCTCCGGGAAGTTTGTATCCGGCGCTCTGAAAGACAGCCGCGACACCGCGAATGAAATCGCTCCAGTGTCTGCGAGGCGGACCGGCGAGAGCATCGAGAGACAGAGTGACCTTTTCGTCGAAGTGATCGGAATAGGCTTGTAGGATGCGATCTGCGCGCTTAGCCACAGCAACCCAGGTATAAAACTCAATGGCTGCGGGCATGACGAAGCCGTCGTTATAGTCGGTGTGTTCGCCGATAACATTGACGCGCCCGGGCGCGCGAAAAAT
>PMSQ01000059.1 GCA_003168355.1 Acidobacteriaceae bacterium
TGGACCTGCTGCTCCGAGCCCATGTCGTAGGTCTTCCAAAGATCCACAGCCGCAATCATGCAGGACTGGGGCGGCGCTGAAACGGCCGTGTTGGGCATGCTGATCACTTCTGCGGTAGCCATGTTCTTCTCCTGCTCCGGTGCCACTGGGTTCTCCGTGTTTTGATTCGATTAAGCGGGCCCCGTTTACTGTTGCGACTGTGAAACCCGTGGTTCCAGACTGCTCTTCGATATCTCAATTCGTCCGCACCCAAGAGACCTTCCCCGTTGGACGGGTGAAGAGCGCGAACGTCACGAAGATTCCTCTTCCTTCTTGGGAACCGAATTATCGATCTTGACGCCGCTTCCAGAACGCAGCGTGCGCAAAACCTTGTAGCTGCCGGTTATGACCTCGTCCCCCTCGCGCAGGCCATCGACTACTTCGATATCGGTAGTGCCTGCGACCCCGGTGGTAACGGGCACGAACTCGGCCTTCTTATTGCGGATCACGAAGACACCCTGCACGTCCTGTTTCTGGTCTTTGTCCCTGTCCTTGGATGCAACTTCTTTTGGGGCCGGTGCGGCGGCATGCACGGAGCCGGGGGCGGTCTTCTCCTGCTCCAACTGCGCCTTGCTGCGAACAGAGAGCGCCTGGATGGGCACGGTCAGTACGCTGCTGCGTGCGGCCGTCGTGATCTTGGCGGTAGCCGAGAGGCCGGGACGCAGATCGGGAGGAGGATCGGTTACGTTGACCACGACTTTAAAGTCTTTGGCTTCCTCGCTGGTTGTGGCCTGCTGCGAGGTGGCCACGCCGGTGGAGCGCACGATGGCGTTGTCTCCGATCTCTGAAACCGTCCCGTGGAAAATCTTTTTCGGGATGGCGTCGATGGTTACTTCGGCTGACTGACCGAGATGCACGTTCACGATGTCCGTTTCATCCACCTTTACTTCAGCGGTGATGACCGACATATCGGCCAACGTAAGCAAGGTGCTGCCAAGTGCATTTTGAATGCCGATGACCACGGATTCGCCTTCGCGAACAGGCAAGTTGGTGACCACTCCGTCATAGGGAGCGGAGTAGGTAGTTTTCTGCAGCACATCGGCGACCCGAGTAAGATTGGCCCGCGCCTGGGCGACGTGCCGATCGGCGGAATCTTTCTGAGCTTTCGCCTGGGCGACGCGCGCCTTGGCTTGTACCAGCCCGGAGTCCGCCGTGGCCCATGCGTTCTGGCGACTGTCGAAATCAGATTTCGCAATCAGACCATCCTTGAAGAGATTTTGCGCGCGATCCCAATCCAGCTTGTTACGCGCATAGTCGGCCTGAGCGCGCAGCAGGTCGGCATCCGAGGTCCTCGTGGCCGCGTCGGCCGCGAGGGCATCGGTTTCCGCCGCCTGGACCGAGGCCTGATTTGCGCTCACATCGGCCGAGGATTGCACGTTTTCCAGTTGCGCCAGCAATTGACCCTTCTTTACGTGATCCCCTTCCTTAACGTACAGGTGGGTGATCTTGCCATAAGCGTTGGCGCCGATATTGACGTACGTCTTCGGCTTGATCTCGCCCGACGCACTCACCACTGACGCCAAGTCCTGGCGCTGGACCTTGCCGGTCTGCACCGTGACCACGTTCTTGCCGCTTTGATGCACCGTGATGCCGACGATGATAGCCAACAGCACCACCACGCCGACGCCGATCGCGATTTTCTTCCAGGGTTTCATGGTCTCGCCATGGTCCAGGTCAGACTACGAAGGCACTCCCCCGTCGAGCACTCCTATACCTGCTGTTTAGGTACGTTCCTGCAAAAAGGAAAGTTCCATGTTAAGGACTGCCGAGAGCTGCTTGGGGAATCCAAGCGCTGAGAGCGTCGGACCCGAAGCAACTATTATAGCGTGAGGATAAAGCGGCATGGCCAGTTCTGGGTTTTGACGAATTGAGCCCACTTGTAAGAGCGCTCTAGTGGGGGTAATCTTTGCTCCAGGGTGCCCGCAGTATGTAAAAGTGCAGTATCTGGATTTCGCCGGTGTGTGCACCGTAGGCGAGGCATCGGCCGCCGCCGGGCCGGGTCCATGCAACTAGCACCTTGTGGGTTGATTCAGAGCGAGCACACGGCTTTTTCCTCGGGGGCAGGAGAAATACAGGGGAAACAAATGGGTACCTGGTGGGTGGTTCTCGTCCTGATCGCTGGTTGTGCCGTCAGCGCTGCGCAGTTCGAACCGAGAAGCCCCGCTCCCGCGGACCTCGTATCGTACGCGGCGGGCATCCCGCTGTCAGCTGAACAGGTTGACGAGCGGTCATCCGGCGCTGCCGGGGGCAGATCACTTGTGACGAGAAGCAAGGTCTTCCGTGACTACTCGGGAAGGATGAGGGTCGAAGGGGGCTCGGGGAGCCCCAACGAGTCTTACGTCTTCTTGATCGACCCAAGCAGCGGAACTAGGGTTGTAATGTCAACCAAGGACAAGGTGGCCTATCGGCTTAAGGGAGCGAAGCAAGGAGAAAGCGGCTTCGCCTACGGTGCGGCGGGCCTAGGCGACGCCCTGCCGCCGGGGCATTGGGTGACAAGTGTCGAGGACCTCGGGCGCCGCGTCATCGGCAGTCTCGAGGTCGAAGGCCAACGGATTACCCAGACATCGCTCGACGACCCGCCAGCCGTCGCGACTTACGAGCGCTGGTACTCCCAGGAACTGAAGGTGACCGTGTCCGCCACGGCGTCAGGCCCCGTAGGGACTCACGCGGCCCGCCTTCAGAACCTGGAGGCAGGTGAGCCCGACCCTGCGCTCTTTTCCGTTCCCGCGGGCTACAAGGTCATCGACCTAAATCCGGGCACAGGGCTGGCCCAGCCTTAATTACTTGGCCCGTGCCCACCAACCAAGACTGTCCCACCTTTGCTTTCCATTGGAAAGCGGGTCGGCGTTTGCGCTCCGTAGCGCAGGCCTGAATCGTAGATGGAAGGCACGCAGTGGCGAGTTGACTCCAACCACAACTCGATCATGGCTGTCGGCAACGGCGGTGCCAAACCTGTGACGGCCGGTATTACGCTCTTCTATGATCAAGGCACGAAGCAGTACCGCATGGAAAAGCGGATAGAGCCCGACAGCCAGGTCTGGGTGAATTTCGCCGATCTCATTCAGAATCGAATCCCCGATAAGGACGGCAACGTCTTTCCGGAGGACACAAAATCTGGGACATACAGCATCCAAGTTATCAGCCATCCTTTGCAGGCGGTGCTGTACGAAGGCAAGGTGATCACCGACAAAACCTACGGCCACGCCACTTACGGCTGCATCATCTGCTGCGGCTATGATTCGACGGGCTTCGATCCCTTGACGGCATATACTGGGCTTGACGCTACAACTGGCGTCAGCGCCATGGGCACTAACACCTGCACGAATATCTCACAGTCGATCGATGACTTCTTCCCCACTTGGTGGCCCTCCAATGCTTCGATCTTCACGATGGCAGTGGGCTCGATGACGGGCGTTTCCGTCGGCACGGGAAACACAAATGCCTCAACGACCACGTTACCCGTCGGAGGGGAGGGCATCGACCGTCCGCCGCATTGCCCGCAGCGGCCTGCCGTTGACCAAGGCATGGGCAATGTGCAATGCCCGAGCTCAGACGCACTGAACGACCTGACAGCGTTAAGCATCACCCTCCTGTTTCCCGGCCTAGAAACCGGCATCGGCGCCGTGGCGACAATAGAGGTTCTTCCTGATACGGGAGACTGGAACGGCTCTCAAATCCAGGAAACGCTGACGACCGCGAGCAACAGCTGCCCGGCAAGCTGGGGTAATTTGTGTCAGGGGTCGTCGACATTTACCGTCGGAGACGGGGGACAGGCCCAAGTGCTGGTCAATGGCAAAGAGACGCCCGTGGGGCCGGTTTTTGAGGACGAGGACAACGTCTTTTATGATCAGCACACTCTCGTCAGCAACGTCAGCTTGCTGGACTCGTCAGGGATAAATAGCTGCACGGCGGTATGCACGCAGACTTATTCCTGCGGCATCACTCCCGTGGGGACCCACACAATTACCTACTCATTTATTAAAGCCCAGATAAACGGAACTCACGTCACGAGTACGGAGGTGTCCGAGCAATGAGCTTGAATATGCTAGCTGTGCGGATACGTAAGTTTTCTACGGCTCTGGCGCTTGTGGGAATAATAGCCATCGCGGCAGATCCTCAGGAGGCCTCACAGGGTCGCTTTTCAACCTTCAGAAAGCTCCTGCAGGAGAGGAATGTGCAGCTGACGGAGGTGTCCCTGTTGGCTGCCCTTCAAAATCCCGATCCCCACATTCGGTATCTTGCCGCACTGGTTTTGGCGGAGGATCGCTCGCAGGACGCTGTGCCAGCGATAGCGAACGCCCTTGCGGTCGAGAAGGTACCCGAAACGCGCGTTAACATCGCGCTAGCCCTAGCGCAACTTGGGGACGAAAAGGGCCTTGCCGCGCTACAGGAAGACTGTGGTGACCCGATCATTCCGGCCCACCTCAGGATGTACGCCGTCAAGTATTTGCTCGATTTACACAAGGACGGTTGCTTGAGCGAGGCGGCCGACGTGCTGCGGTCAGCGACGGACTCGGCCTCTCGCATTCTGGCCCTGTCGCAATTGCCGCGATTTCGGCATTTATCGGCGAACGACTCAGACGGGATCACTAACGCGGTCTGTGCCTCGTTGAAGGATCGGGACCCCTCGGTAAGAATTGCTGCGAGCCATGCCATAGTGGCCCTCGGAGATGTGCACGCCGTTCCCCGACTGCGCGCCGCGGCCGCGGCTGAACCGGAGGAGGCCGTTCGGCTGATTATGCACGCTGACTTGCAAAGACTAGGACAGAAGGATACCCACTAGAGGAATTCCTCAAACTTGGCTTCGGGGGGCTGGCCCGTCTTTGCCGACACCAGAATAAGTGAGGCTGCCCCAGCTTTGCTTCGGTTGCGCAGCTGGGAACCACGACTTCGCTCTCTGGTCGAGTAGCTCACATGGAAGGCACGCAGTGGCGAGTTGACTCCAACCACAATTCCATCATGGCTGTCGGCAACGGCGGCGCCAAACCTGTGACGGCAGTTATTACTCTCTTCTATGATCAAGGCACGAAGCAGTACGGCATGGAAAAACAGATCGACCCGGACAGTCAAGTCTGGGTGAATTTCGCCGACCTCATTCAGAATCAAATCCCCGATAAGGACGGCAACGTCCTTCCGGAGGACACAAAGTCTGGGACATACAGCATCCAAGTTATCAGCCATCCTTTGCAGGCGGTGCTGTACGAAGGCAAGGTGATCACCGACAAAACCTATGGCCACGCCACCTACGGCTGCATCATCTGTTGTGGCTATGACTCCACGGGCTTCGACCCTTATACGGCATATGGTAGCGTCGATGCCACAACTACCGTTAGCGCCATGGGTACCAACACCTGCACGAATATTTCACAGTCGATCGATGACTTCTTCTCCACCTGGTGGCCCTCCAATGCTTCGATCTTCACGATGTCAGTGGGCTCGATGACGGGTGTTTCCGTCGGCACCGGGACGACAAATGCATCCACCACAACGCTGCCGGTAGGAGGGCAGGGTATGGACCGCCCGCCATATTGCCCGCAGCGGCCTGCCGTCAACCAAGGTACGGGTACCGTGCAGGTGCCGACGAGCCTTTCGGTGCTGAGTGTGACGTTGTTGCCGAACGGTCAAGGCCTGAATTTTGGCTGTTCGGGTCTCGCCAATTACGGAATCATGGTCGATACTAAGTACCAGGTTTTGGACCAAAACGGAGCGCCTATCCAATCGGCGAACATGACCCCGCATGAGAAGGGCATTGGTTTCGGTGGCAGCCCGTATGACAAAAACATTGGCCCTAGTGGTTTTACAAACAGCACTGCGACTACTGCGGCTGACGGAACGTTCCATGATGTGCCGTTCGGGGTTTGCGGGAACGGCGCCTTCACGAGCGTCAGCGCAACGCAAAATATCACTATGATCATGCCCGACGGGTCTACGCCTGCCGTACGCAGCCAGAGTTTCACTGCAACGGGGCAGAGCGCCGGGCACGGAACGCTCAAGAACAGCATCAGCAGTCCGGGCACCGGTTCCGATATCTCGGCAACGAGGTGAATTGTGAAATTGATCTTTGGCATTTGTCTGGCTCTTGCCCTCTCAGGCATCGCTCGCGGCCAGGCTGTCGACGACCCAGAGGTCGTCGTTAGGCAAATAATCAACACAGGCCTTATTCAAGGATGGGACCGAAAGGTGCTCCTCCACCTAGGGGATGCGGGCGCCGTTCTTCTGACCAAGGTTCTGGCCGACAAGGAACTTACGTCGAAGACGATCGGCAGTGTGCTCATAGTCATTGAGGAATCGTTCGCAGACCCGAGCTTTGTCGAGATCGCTCGCGACAGGCGGCCGAGGACAGCCTTGCTCGTTCTGAGGTACTTGGAGTTGTCTACAAATGACGCTGACCTGAAAAAGCACATCGCAGACACTGGCAAACACGTGCGGGATCGGTACGCTGCATCACTGAAGGAAGGGAAGCAGTAGAGCCTAGCTGCCCCGCCCTCGCCCTCGTTTTGCAGACGTTGACACCAAGGAAAGCGGCCACGATGATGGCCAGCAGCACCACCACGCCGACGTCGATCGCGATTTTCTTCCAGGCGGGTGGCTGTGATCTATCAAGACGTTGTACCCACCGAAGACGCGGGGGCCTGGCCCATGCGCCATCACGATGGAGGCTGCCCCATCCCGCCGCGATTTTCGGCGGGTGGGAGGAACGATGCCGTATGGGCCGGGTGAGACGGGCGATAAGTATCCTTGTCGCGAAAGAGCAGATCGGCAAAGGCGCAAGGCGTCCAGGTGGTACAAAACCCGTGACTGCAGGTATCACGCTCTTCTATGATCAAGGTACAAAGCAGTACCACATGGAAAAGCGGATCGATCCGGACAGTCAGGTCTGGGTGAATTTCGCCGATCTCATTCAGAATCGAATCCCCGATAAGGACGGCAACGTCCTTCCGGAGGACACAAAATCTGGGACCTACAGCATCCGGGTTATCAGCCATCCTTTGCAGGCGGTGCTGTACGAAGGCAAGGTGATCACCGACAAAACCTACGGCCACGCCACTTACGGCTGCATCATTTGCTGCGGCTACGATTCGACGGGCTTCGATCCCTTGACGGCATACACTGGGCTTGACGCTACAACTGGCGTCAGCGCCATGGGCAACCCTCCCAATCAGATCCCGACAGGCACCGTGTTCGGGCCATAAAAAGGGGGCACCAATGCACACAGGAATCAGGGTATTGACATGCGTTCTCCTAGCCTTAGGCTCGGCCCAAGCTCAGGGAACGATCACAGGCACAGTCGTGGACGAAACAGGGAAGCCGCTGGCCGGCGCAAAGGTGCACATAGCCGAAAGGGACCGCGTTGTGGGGCATCGGCTTATTCAATATTACGAGACCGATGACAATGGTCGCTTTCGCATACCGCACGTTCCATGGGGAACATACGTGCTAATGGCTGGCAAGGAGAGGGCGGGCTATCCCGATTTGGTGTTTAACTTCTACAATGACCTCGCACTTCCCACGGCCACGTTAGCGGAGGCTTTTCCCTCCGCTGACGTCATGGTGAAGGTGGGACCCAAAGCCGGCGTTCTTGAGCTTGAACCGGTGACCGACGCGGCTACAGGTAAGGAGATTCCTCTCGCTTCGGTTACCCTTCGACGGGCGGACAACCCCGACCTTTCGATCAGCGGATCGGCCAGCCAGCGGCGCATATTCGTCCCTTCTTTAACTCGCATAGTCGCTGAGATAATGGCCGAGGGCTATAAATCTTGGCCCCCTTCGGGGGCAGAGGCCGATGGCACGCTGTTTTTAAGGCCCGAAGAAATCAGAAAGCTCAGAGTTGCTCTCCAACCAAACGAGCCGACGAGTGGCGCCAAGTAGGACGGGGGGGCTGGCCCATGCGCAATCACGATCGAGGCTGCCCCATCCCGCCGCGATTTTCGGCGGGTGGGAGGAACGATGCCGTATGGGCCGGGTGAGACGGGCGATAAGTATCCTTGTCGCAAGGAGCAGATCGGCAAAGGCGCTAGGTGTCCAGGTGGTGCAAAACCTGTGACGGCCGGCATTACGCTTTTCTATGATCAAGGTACGAAGCGGTACGAGATGGAAAAGCAGATCGAGCCCGACAGCCAGGTCTGGGTGAATTTCGCCGACCTCATTCAGAGTCGAACTCCCGACAGGGACGGCAACGTCCTTCCGGAGGACACAAAGTCTGGGACATACAGCATCCGGGTTATCAGCCATCCTTTGCAGGCGGTGCTGTACGAAGGCAAGGTGATCACCGACAAAACCTACGGCCACGCCACTTACGGCTGCATCATTTGCTGCGGCTACGATTCGACGGGCTTCGATCCTTATTCGGCATATGGTAGCGTCGATGCCACAACTACCGTCAACGCCATGGGCACCAACAGCTGCACGAATATTTCACAGTCGATCAATGATTTCTTTCCCACTTGGTATCCCTCCGACGCCTCCATCTTCACGATGGCGACGGGTTCAATGACGGGTGTTTCCGTCGGCACGGGGACTACAAACGCCACAACGGCGACACTGCCCACGGGAGGGGAAGGTAACGATCGCCCGCCGTACTGTCCGCAGCGGCCTGCCGTCAACTCAGGTACGGGCAACGTTGCGCCCACGATCACAAGCATAAGCCCGGCACAGGGATTAGTCGGGGCAGCGGCCAGCGTCACTATAACCGGAACTGGATTTGCAAGCGGCGCCACCGTCAATGCCGGGGCAAACATTTCGGTGTCTCAAATAACGGTAAAGTCCTCGACCCAGATAACCGCGACCTTCACTCCGACCAATTCTTCCTCGGCCGGTGGGAACCAGGGAGTCACGGTATCGGTACCAGGGAGTCAGCCGAGCAATTCACAGAATTTTTATGATCAGGTGCCGACGGCCCTGCAGGTGGTGGGAACCCCGGTCACGCTGGCCACAGGCAGCGCGGGCGGATGTACCTCGGCTGTCAACTTCGGAATCAAGATCGACATCGAATATCAAGTACTTGACCAGGAAAGTCCGGCGCAGGCGGTTCAGAGTAGCGCAATGACTCCTTACGAGGATGACACCTTCCCCACGGGACCCCAAAGCGGAGACACCTGCCCCTCGTCTGTCGCGGACTGTACCGTAACCACGGCTTCAAACGGAACCTACCACGACGCTCCTGTAGGCGCCTGCAGTTCGCAGGCCGTTACCAACTATACGGAGACTCAGGCTATCAGCATGCTTGTGGGCTCGGCGAAGTACGCGGTTCGTACTAACAACTTCACGATCAACTCGAGCTCCAGCGGCCATGGAACGATCAGCAACGGCGGAGACATTCAGGTGACACGATGAGATTCGACACTAGCCTCACGGCCATCCTCATGACAGTTCTGCTTGGTGCCGGGGCTGGCAACGCCCAAGCTGCCAGCTCGCGGTCTGACTCGCACCGCTCGGACGCGGAGCAAACAGTTGCCATGCTACTCGCAGACACTGGACGCGCCCCCATCCCGGGTTTCATTGAAACGCTCGTTACTCGACTCGGCGACGGCGCTGCCGTAGGCGTCATTCAGTATCTTGGCGGCCGAAGGGTATCGGTTTCTGACGACGCGATCAGCCGCGAGGAAGTAGAGCGGATACTGGCGATTGTCAGAATGGCTTTCGCCGCTCCGAGCGTGATCCAACTAGAAGAGAATCGGATGCCGAAGGCCACCCTCATTCTATTGCGGTACCTTAGACTCGTCAGTGCGCCTGGTTCTCTGCGCGAGGATATCGACAGCACAAGCCGATTCGTTGAGGAACTGAAACTGCGCCAACTGAGAGGGGCAGCCCAGCCAGGTGACCTTGGACGGGTGCCAAGGTAGGCGGCATTTCGACCCGCTTGGGCGGGCAACTCGGAGTTGGCCTTCCCGCGTCTAACAGAGGGACTGGCTACGACCGTTTGCCGTTCTTTTAATGTGACTTAACCTTGCTTTCGCACCACCGGGAGCCTAAAATAGTGCGACGAAGTCTTGTCGTGGCAGGAGTCCATCTCATGGTTCGGGTTGCTTCACGTTATCTTGCATCTCTGGTTCTTTTGGCTTGCGCCACGGGTTTTGCCGGCGCGCAAAGCGACAAGTCTGCTCCCGCCAGCGCCCCCGCCTCCAATACCCCATCCTCCGATGCAACCTCGCCTAACGCGGCAGCCACGGGCTCGCAGGCGCAGGCCACAGATCAAGCCGATCCGCTCAAACGCAATCCCACGGACAAACAGAAGAAACAGCAGAAAAGGTCTCTCAACATCGAACTCAGCAAGACCTACAAAAAGTGGCTGAACGAGGATGTGGCTTACATTATCAGCGACCAGGAGCGGGCCGCCTTTAAGCAGCTTTCCAACGACGAAGAGCGCGACAACTTNNGGCAGCGCCGCGATCCCACGCCAGACACGGAAGAGAACGAATACAAGGAAGAGCACTACCGGCGCATCGCCTACGCGAATGAACACTTCGCCGCCGGAATTCCCGGCTGGAAGAGCGATCGCGGCCGCATGTACATTATGTACGGTCCGGCCGATGAAATCGATTCGCATCCCTCCGGCGGGTCGTTCGAGCGGCCCATGGAAGAGGGTGGGGGCGAGACTTCAACCTTTCCGTTCGAAGATTGGCGCTACCGTTATATCGAAGGCATTGGGCAGGAAGTGATCATCGAATTTGTGGACACCTGCATGTGCGGCGACTACCACATGACGCTGGACCGTTCGGAGAAGGATGCGCTGAAATACACGCCCAACGCCGGTCTGACGCTCTACGAACAGATGGGTATGTCGAACAAAGCGAGCCGATTTAATTCGGGAGGCCTCGAGCAACTGGGAGCTGGCCCGATGAGTTCCGACTTGCAGACGAAAGAGTTCGATCGACTGGAGCAGTTCGCCAAGTTGCAGGCGCCGCCGCCCGTTAAATTCAAGGATCTGGAAGAAATCGTCAACACCAAGCTCCTTACCAACCTGATGCCCTTCGATGTCCGCACGGATTTTGTGAAGGTTACCGGGGACACAGTGCTGGTGCCGATTACCGTGCAGATGAAGTATCGCGACATTACATTCGCCAACAAAGATGGCGTTCAGCGTGGCACTGTGAATATTTTCGGCCGGGTGACCACGCTAACTGGGCGTGTGGTGCAGACCTTCGAAGATCCGGCCCAAATTGATGTTCCGGCGGAACTGTTGCCACGCATGGCGGAAAATTCGTCGGTGTATTGGAAGGCGCTGCCGTTGCGCCCCGGACGTTACAAGATCGAAATCGCGGTGAAAGATGTGAACGGCGATCGCAAAGGCCTCTGGAGCCGCGGCGTTGTGGTGCCGGAGTACGCCGATGATAAGCTCTCGACTTCGTCGCTCATTGTGGCCGACGTGATGGAGCCTGTACCTACCAAGGATGTGAGCACCGGCCAGTTCGTGATCGGCCTGAATAAAGTCCGTCCGCGCGTGGCTCCGGCGGATGGCAAGCCTGCTCTCTTCAAGCGGAGTCGCGACCAGAAGGTGAACTTCTGGATGCAAGTCTATAATTTGGGCGTGGACGAGAAGACGCACAAGCCCTCGGCCACGTTCGAGTTCGAAATCGTCAACATTGCGACCAACAAACCGGTGGTTCAGAAAATGGAATCCACCGAGACGATGGGTAATGTGGGCGAACAGATCACCCTGCAGAAATCGATTGCCTCGGCTAACCTGCAGCCGGGAACGTATCGCATCGAAATTAAAGTGAACGACAACGTCTCCAAGCAAACTATTGATCCTTCAGCGACGTTTGCTGTAGAGTAACGGGCTACTTGGTTCCCCGGGGGTAGAAGTGAAGCTTCGCCAGCTCGGATCTTGGGCGGTAATCGTCGTTTTGTCGCTTCCCGCGTGGGCTGCGGAACGGCCGGGCGCGATCTCGGGATACGTGCGCGATGCGGCGGGCATACCCCAAATGGGCGCGGTGGTGGAAATTATCGGTACCGCGGCGCGCACCTTCACGGTTTTCACCGATGGCGCCGGCTTCTACTCCGCCGCAGAACTGTTGCCTGGAATCTACACGGTCAAAGTCTCAGCTCCTTCGTTCCTGCCAGCCTTGCGGGAAAAAGTCGGTTTGCATCCCGGCACCAGCATTCACTTGAACGTCACTCTGAACACGCTGCTGAACGCCATGCGAACGGGTCCTTTGCGTGGGACGGCCGATGATGACGACTGGAAGTGGACCCTGCGTTCGGTAGCGAATCGTCCCGTACTGCGAGTGCTCGACGATCCGGCATCGAGCGCGGAGAAACAAGATCGCGACATGACGGGCAGTCTCTCCTTCCTGGCTGGTTCTGCGGCAGAAGGCTACGGCAGCGGCTCAGACATGAGTACCGGCTTTTCGGTGGAGCGCTCCATTTTTTCCGCGTCCCGCGTCGGGTTAAAGGGCAATCTGGGATACGGAGACTCACTCCCCGTCGCCGTTCTGCGGGGCACGTACTCCCGCCGTCTAGCGGACGGTTCCGGGCCCGCGATGGCGGTCACGGTCCGTCGTTTTGCGCCCTCTGATCCGAACCTGCACAATGCCTCGCTGCAGTCGCTGGCGCTTTCCGCGGTAGATGACGTGGCGATTGACGATTTCGTGGAGTTGAAATTCGGCAGCGAACTGCAGACCATCCAATTTCTCGGACGGGTGACCGCCTTCCGGCCCCACGGCTCTGTCGATCTGCATCTCTCTCCGAACACGGTCGTAGGTTACGACTATGCCACCTCCCTGCCCAGCACGCGCGACGACAAGAGTTTCGATTCAGCGCCAGCGGACCAGAGCGAAGCCGATCCTCGCGTCAGCGTAGCCAACTTTGTCACCCGGATCGAACGCGCCCACCATCAGGAACTAAATGTCTCCCGGCGGATTGGCAAGAACAATGTGGAAGTCGCGGCGTTCAGCGATCGGGTGGACAATACCGCTTTGCTCGGCACCGGCGAGGTTACCGCTGCCAGCGGATTCCTGCTGCCTGATGTTTATTCAGGTACGTTTACCTATACCGGCGACAGCCTCAGTGCGCGCGGTTTGCGGGTCGTACTCCAGCGCAAGCTTTCTTCTGATCTTACCGCCACGCTGGATTTTGCTTACGGCGGCGTCCTTGACCTTTCCAAGCCTGACGTCGAACTCCAGGCTGCCCCGCAGTGGATCACTACCCAGCGCCGTCAGGCCCTGGCCGCCAAGCTCAGCGGCACCCTACATCGCACTCACACCCAGTGGATCGCGTCCTATCGCTGGGTCAATGGTTCGGCATTGACTCCGGTGGATATGTTTAACGCCTCTCCGGGACAAACCGATCCCTTCCTGAATCTTTTCATCCGCCAGCACATTCCGACCCTGGGATTCCTCCCCGCCCACATGGAAGCCCTCATCGACCTGCGCAATCTTCTGGCACAGGGCTATGTGCCGGTCATGGGGCAGGACGGCCAGACCGTCTATCTTGTCCAGTCGGCTCGTTCCGTGCGCGGCGGCGTGACGATCACGTTCTAAGGCAGGCTTCCGCGCAGGCAACTTCCCAGGTTTTTCCAGACCTTTACGGCTACTTCTCGCTTAAATGTTGAGCAAATAGCGGTGCTTTTCCTTTTTCGCCCAGTTACTTTGGAGTACCTTATTCGTTAAATCTATAGCCTGGATCGGAACTCAATGGTTGACTCTAGGGATCGGGTTTCGATAATGTTCTGTGTGCGGTCGGGGCGCTGCATCTTGTTATTATGCAAGGAATTGCATGCCTCATTAGGAATGGGCTGGAAGCCTGGCCTGCCGCACCGGACGTCACTCCCCTAAAGAAACGATCCGCTTTGAAGGAGATTCTATGAGAGTGCGCATCATCCTGGTGTTTGTGCTTCTGGCAACGGTGAGCCTTTCTGCACAGACCTTCCGTGGCACGATTCTCGGAACCGTGACCGACCCCTCCGGCGCTGTGGTTCCCGGAGCCAAGGTGACCGTGAAGAACGTGGGTACGGGATTGGAGCGCACCACCGAAACCAGCGCTGACGGCAGCTACGCCCTGCCAGAGCTGCCCATCGGCACCTATACTGTGACAATCACCCTGACTGGGTTTGAGACTTCGGTGACCACCGGCGTGATTGTAGATGTTTCCAGCGAGCGCCGCGTCAATGCGGCCATGAAGACGGGCCAGGTGTCGACGAAGGTGGAGGTTTCAGGCGACCTGCTGCCCCAGGTGGAAACCACATCCACTGAGATTGGGGGTACTCTGACGGCGGAAACAATCGAATCTCTGCCGGTCAACGGACGTGACTACCAGAAACTGATCTACATGAACCCGGGCGTGGCTGGTTCACCGGACCAGATCACCGATTCTCCCGGCTCTTACGGAACCTTTTCCATGAACGGCTCGCGTGGTCGGTCCAACAACTTCTTGCTCGACGGTACCGACATGAACGACGGCTACCGCAACGATCCCGCGATTAACGAGGCCGGAGTATTCGGCGATCCGGCAACCATTCTGCCGCTCGACGCTATTGCCGAGCTGAAAGTGATTTCCAACTATGAGGCGGAATACGGCCGGAATAGCGGCGCTGTGATCGATATTGTTACCAAGAGCGGCAATAACAATCTGCACGGCTCGGGTCTGGAATACCTGCGCACCGATCAGTTGGGCGCCCGCAACTTCTTCAACAACGTCGGCGGGGAAAATCCCTTCCACAACAATCAGTTTGGAGCCGCGCTCGGCGGGCCGATTGTGAAAGACCACACGTTCTTCTACTTCGACTACGAAGGACAGCGCGAAACTGGCGCACAGGGGGGAACGAGCTGCGTGCCCGACCCGGCGCAGATCTCCGCTGACGAGAACTTTATAACTGGCGGCGGCGGAACCGTGAACCCGGTCGCGCTCGCGCTGCTCGCGCGAAATCCATATCCCGCGCCCAATATTCCCGGAACGTTCGGAGGCACGTTGGTCGGTTCCGAGGATTCGGGCTGCCCAAATGGCAACGATCTTTCCACCGCCACGCTGTTCAGCAACAACATCGACAGCCTGATTGGAAAAATTGACCAGAACTTCGCCTCGGGTCTATTGACGGGCCGTTACTACTTCGGAAATAGCACGCAGAGCTTCCCGTTCGCCCAGCTCGCCGGTGGTCTGCTACCCGGCTTCAACACCGTAACGCCCACGCGTGTTCAGCTCGTTTCCGTTTCCTACGTCAAGAATGTGAATCCGTCCCAAGTCAACGAGGCGCGTTTGGGCTGGAACCGGTTTGCCGAAGGTTTCTTCCCTCAAGACAGAACCTTCGATCCCAACTCCATCGGACTGACTACGGGCGTCACCAGTCCCTATGATTTCGGCCTGCCGCAGCTCAGCGTAAGCGGCTTTTCGCCGATCGGAGCCACGAATTCCGTGCCGCGTTCGCGCGTGGACTCGAACTGGCACTTCATCGACAACTACTCTTGGAAGGTCGGCCGGCACAACGTGAAATTTGGCTACGAGTTCCGACGTTCTACCATCGAACTTATCCAGGACAACACCTTCCGCGGAAAGTTGGGCTTCGATCCGCTCACCGATTTTCCAACGCTCACCGGCAACGGATCGCTCACCGCCTTCCTGGAGGGAACTCCCGATAGCGGAAAAATCGCGCAGGGCGACACCCTCCGCCATACCATCGAGAACAATCACAGTTTCTACATCCAGGACGAGTTTCGCGCGACGCAGCGCCTGACAGTCAACTACGGCATGCGGTGGGACTACTTCGGAGTGACGCACGAAAAGAATAATCTCTTTTACCAGATGTCCGCGGCCGACGGAGGCACGGAGCTCCAAGTCGGCAGCCCCGGCGGCCCGAGCGGCCTGTACAGCCCCGACTACAACAATTTCGCACCGCGCGTGGGCTTGGCCTATGACATTACCGGCAAAGGTCAGACAGTGGTTCGGGCAGGATGGGGCCTGTTTTACGATGCCTTCTCGCAAGATATTTTCCTGGGACATATCCCCTACAACTGCGCATTCTGTCCGGGGCCGGCCTATTCGGGGGTCGGGCCAGCTGCGATTTCTTCCGCCGCGCTATCGGGCAACACCCTGGGTGCCGGGCCCATTTTCGCTGGTCCTTCACCACTGGGAGATTTCTTCGGTGCCTCTCCAAACATCCGAACGCCCTACATTCAGAACTTCAATCTGAATGTGCAGCAGCAGTTGGGTAGCAAGATGGTGTTGCAAACGGGCTACGTCGGTTCGATTGGCACCAAGCTCTTCCGCTTCCGTGATCTCAACCAGCCCTCTCAGGCGCAGATCACAGCTTTTGACCTGAGTCAGTGCGCGACTTGGGGCCAGACCGCTCCAAACTGCTTTATCGCAGGTTTCGACGGCCCGGACGGCGTGGATTTCAACGTACCGCGAACCGCCTACCCCAACTTCTTCTATGTTAACCAGGAGGAGTCGACCGCAAAATCCAGTTACAACGCCCTGCAAACCAGCTTGCGGGTGAACGGCTGGCATGGACTGACATCGCAGGCTAACTTTGTCTGGTCCCATTCCATTGACAACGCCAGCGACAGCGATGATTTCATTCCGAACGCCGCCCAGCCGAACAACAGTTTTAATCCCGGTGCGGAACGCGGAAACTCCAATTTTGACATTCGGCGCCGCTTCAGTTGGAGCCTTGGCTACGCTTTGCCCAAACATGGCGGCAGCATGGCGAAGTTCAAAGACGGGTGGGGCTTTGACAGCGCGGTAACCTTGCAGGACGGGCAGCCCTTCACCCTCAATTACAACTTTGAAGGCGACTACTCTGGCAGCGGCGAAGGTTTTGATCGCCCTGATGTAGTCGGTCCGGTTCAGTACGGAAGCGCGCCCTACAATTTCCTGAATCTCGCTTCCTTCCAAGTGCCCTGTACCTTTGGCAATACGACCGCTAACTCGGGCTCTGGCGACAGCAATTGCCTGGCCGGGAGCCGCCATTTCGGAAACTTGGGAAGAAATCAGCTGGTCGCCACCAGCTTTAAAGAGTGGAACTTCTCCGTATTTAAGACCACGCCGATTACCGAACATGTCGAACTCCTGCTCCGGGCGGAATTCTTCAATTTGTTGAACCACCCCAACTTTTCGAATCCGGAACTGCCGGGCTACATCACCGATCCCGCAACCAACGGCCTCGATGCCAACGGACGCGGTATTGGCAATTTGGCGCTTACGGCGACGGGCGACGTAGGCATCGGCAACCCCTTCCTCGGCGGCGGCGGACCGAGAGGGGTTCAGTTCGTGGGTAAGATTACCTTCTAACCTCGGGTCGTAGATGAAAGCCCCTGCCGCTTGCGGCAGGGGCTTTTTGTTGGTCCTTCTGAACAGCTGGTTCCCACCCGTCGTACGTCTTCCGTCACTAGGTCACGCGGTTACCCCGATGTTACGCTGCAGTCGTAACTCCTCCCTCAAAGCGTCTGTCCCGGAGACCTCGATGCGCCGTTCTATCTGCGTCCTCATTGTTGGCGTGTGTTTTGCCGCGCCGGTTTATGCCCACCACCTTAAGCAGGCTGCCACCATTTCGCTGCCGGTGACCACCTCGTCGGCTGCGGCTCGCTCGCTATACGAGAAGGGCATGCAGGACTACGAGAACCTTTACCTGGAGCGCTGCAACGACGATTGGCGCGCGGCCGTGAAGGCAGATCCGAATCTGGCTGTGGCCTGGGCCTGGATCGCCTTCAACAGCAGCAACCCCATGGAGATCAGCGCTGCCCGCGAGAGAGCGAAGGCTCTGGCGCCCAAGCTGACCCCGGGAGAGCAGCTGATGATCGCCTGGATCGTCAAGGTGCAGGAAGGCGATTTCATCGGCGGCATTTCCGCCATGAACGACATGCTCGAGATGTATCCCAAGGATAAGCATCTTCTCTACCTTGCCGGCAACTGGCTGATGCTGGAAGACGGCGACGAACAATCGCAAAGAATCATGGAGAAGGCGCTGGCTATCGACAAAAAGTTTCCAGCCGCGCTCAACGATCTGGCGTACCTCTACGCCCGCAACCGTGATTTTGCCAAAGCCTTTGAGGACATGGATCGCTACGTCGCGCTGCTGCCAAACGAGCCGAATCCGCATGATTCTTACGGCGAACTGCTGCGCATGGCGGGAAATTTTCAAGGATCGCTGCAGCACTACCGGGCCGCGTTGAAGATCGATCCAGACTTTGTCACCTCTCAGGTTGGCCTGGGAGATACTTACGCTCTGATGGGGAACCAGGAGCAGGCGCGGGTTGAATACGATAAAGCCATTCGTTATGCCCACAACGAGGCGGACCGGTTGGCTTACAACATGCAGAAGGCAATGACCTGGGTGCGGGAAGGCAAGTTCGCCGACGCGGACAAGCTATTCCGGGAGATTGCGGAAACAGCGCACGCCAAAGAACAGGATTTGCAGGAAGCGCAAGCCTTCCGGCACCTGGCCGAGTATCAGACGGACGACAATGCCGCGCTGAAGTATCTGCAGAGCGCGGAAGAGTCGCTGGGACATCGCAACACGATTTCGAAGTCCGACAAAGATGAGGAACTCTCCCGCATTCTGCGCAACCGTGCCGTGCGCGCCGCGCATGCCGGCAACCCGGCATTGGCCGACCAGTCTCTGAAGCAGCTCGAGGCCATGGCGACGGGCAGCCGCAACCGCGTGATCCAGAGTTCTTACAACGGCGCGGCTGGCACTCTGCTGATGGATCAGAAAAAGTTCGACGAAGCCATCGCCTGTCTGGAAGAGGACCAGGAAAATCCCTTCACCCTGGAACTTCTGGTGCAGGCCTACTATCAGACCAATCAGTCTGACAAACTCCACCAGGCCGAGGCCAAGCTACGAAGCACGAATGTGCCGACCATGGAGCAAGCCCTCGTGGTGCCCGCCGCGCGCCTGCGCCGCCCGGAGATCTAGGCAGCTTTTACCCGCATCCCTGCAAAGTTGGTCTATACTGCACACTCCAGGCCGGCAGATTTTAGCCGGTGGCGGGAGCCTTTGCTGATAACCGAGTCACGTAAATGAAATCTAAGGTCGATCGACGTTCTCGCCAGAGAGTCGTTACTCGTCTGCCGGTCCGCGTCCGGAGCGCCGCGGGGAATTCCGAGTTGATTGCCCAGACTCGGGATGTCAGCACAAACGGCGTATTCCTCTACACCGAGAATCGCATGGCGGAAGGCTCGGATGTGGAACTAATCCTCATCCTGCCGCCGGAGCTGACCTCGGGCGAGAAATGCTGGGTGTGCTGTCACGCCCGGGTATTGCGGGTGGAACACGGCACGGGCAAGGACTTCGGCGTTGCGGCCGAGATTCGGAAGATGGACATCCTGCCGGAGATTCCCGTCTAGCTTGGCCGCACCGGTGCCCGCTCATTGCACCACTCTTGGTGCAACCAAACCGGTGCCAAGATCGTCGTAACACCCGAAGGAAGGACCATCACCCCCCATGCTTGGCAGAAAACGCATGGGTCTTAATGAACGCAAGGAATTTTTCTTGAGAAAATGCTTCCCCTAGCATCGACCTTAGTGCAATAATTGCGGCCCTAGAATTGCACTGGCCAAACTCGGTACTTAGGCGGGCCTAGTTATGTGGATTGAAAAATTGGCGGACGGTGTGGTGCAGGTGCAAACGCCCATCGGCCCCCGTTATGTGATGCCATCTTTTCTTCAGCGTGTGTATTTTCTCTGGATGTTCCGTCACTTTCCCATTCTTCCCCATGCTGTTCTCAGCAACGGGCAACAACGGCTGATCGACCGGTTGTGTTCCGAGCAAAGGTTTGTCTCCATGGCCTACGCCGATGGAATGGAAGACGCTCCAGTGATCGGCACAGTGGAGAGGCGCCCGACAATGAGGCCAGGGACGCTGCCGCCGCGCCGTCCAGTGGTCAACGAAAGTTCCAGCGGACTGGCTGCGGAAGTACGGCAGCGCTCATAGACGCATCGCCTTCCCCGAATGAGAGTGGCCCACTCTCAACTCAAATTTCTCAAATGCTCTCGTACGCGGCGCACTTTGAAAGTGCGCTCGCCTAGGAATTCGCCTCTTTTCAGAGCTCGCAGTTCTGATGGCAGCGACCGGTATAGGCGATGACCGCGGGTTCGAGAAATGCTACAATCACAAATTGTCTTGCCGGCAGGACTTCCCATCGTGGGCGCGTAGCTCAATTGGCAGAGCAACTGACTCTTAATCAGTAGGTTGTAGGTTCGATTCCTACCGCGCTCACCACTCCCTGAAATCAATCCTTTGTCTTGGAAGTCAACTCTCATCCTGCCCCCTGTCTTAGTTCTTGACCGCTGGACATTTGTTTTCATACGTTTGCGAAAAATATGATTGGCTGATCCAGAATCAGTTGTTCGATTGGCATGTAACGAATTTCATCCACTTCACTAGGAAGATGCGTCTAGGGATAGCTTCCGGAGCACCGGCCACTTGGGTGAGACGGAAGGTATGTGATTCGCTTGCGGGGCATTCGCGGGTTCGTGCTGCTTGGCTCTCCTAAAGTTCTGCCGTGCGCTGCCGATGGATGAAAACAGCGAATGTAAGCGGGAGGAATCGTTAAGTGTTTCCCCCAATTGGAGATGAGTAAAGCCTTATGTCCATCAAAGCTCTCATCGTCGACGACTCCTCGGTCATGCGAAAGATAGTGGACCGCTCCCTGCGCCAGGCAGGTATCGAGATGTCCCAGGTATTTGAGGCTGGCAACGGGGCCGAGGCGCTGGGCGTTCTACAGGAAAACCGGGTTGATCTCATCCTCTGTGACATCAACATGCCGGTCATGGACGGTTTGGAGTTCATCAAGCAGCTGGCCACGGTCGAGAATGCGACGGGGACGCCTGTGGTCATGATCACAACTGAAGGCAGCGAAGCCCATGTGGTGCAAGCTTTGGCCTGTGGTGCTCGTGGCTACATCCGCAAGCCGTTCACTGCGGATCAGGTGAAAGAGCACGTCGTCCCCATATTGGCAGGAAAACCATGACGCCTGTGAATCAACCGCTCACGGCCAGTCACGACCACCACGACTGGATTCCGATGCTTGAACTGGCAACGCAGGAAGTCTTTGAACTCATGCTGGGTAGCCAACTGGTAAAGGCAATAACGCCGACGGACCGGGCGCCCGCGAATATTACCGGCATGGTGGGCCTCGCAGGGCAACTGTGCGGGGTGTTGAGCATTGGTTGTGATGAAAAGGCAGCCGCCCTCATGGCGTCCAAGATGCTGGGCGTTGAACTGAACAAAGTCGGCCAATCAGAGATAGCGGACGCACTGGGCGAAGTCTGCAACATGGCGGCGGGAAACTTTAAGAACAAGATTTCCGGCCTGGGGGATGGCTGCATGCTCTCCCCTCCCTCAGTCATCCAAGGCGGCGACTACAATATCCATTCCATGACAGAAACCCCATCGCTCGAGATCAGCCTCTTGTTTGAAAATATGCCCCTCCATGTGTGCCTCCAAATTCACAGCTAGCTAGCGCTTCAGCTTCGAAAACAGCGGGCCTTGGTTTGCACGGACCGGCGACGGTGTTCCGCGTCCCCGGCGGGTTTCGGGCTGGCATGCCGATCGAAAGAGTCTGACGCCTTTCGCCGCGGTCTCCGATTCCGCCGCGATTTCAGTTCCGCGCTGCCGTTCCCCCGAAGATGGTCGATACCAGCCCGAAGACTTCTTCGATGGCTTCGTCCATTTCAAACGTGAACCGCACCAGGTCTATTCCGTCCAGATTGCGGTGCTCCTTCTGAAGAATGGCCCATGCCGGGTCGGCAACCCAATCTAC
Source organism: Acidobacteriaceae bacterium (assembly GCA_003168355.1). GTDB lineage: Bacteria > Acidobacteriota > Terriglobia > Terriglobales > Acidobacteriaceae > Sulfotelmatobacter. Next base: position 21,735 of record PMSQ01000059.1, read on the forward strand.
TCGACGCCGCTCATAGTAGCCGTAACCCATGCCGCGCATGCGGCAGAGCAGATCGCTCAAGTGCACCAGGGCCACCAGTGGTTGCGCGCCTTCACTTTGCTCCGGGGCATGGTGATGCGCGATTACCTGAAGCATATCGTTGGCGAGGTGCCATTTTTCGGCCAGCGCGCGTCCGGTCTCGCAGTGGGTGAATCCCATGGTCGTGCGCTCGGCTTCCTCGATCGGAGTCTGTTCCTGATTAGCGAGCGCGAACGCCGCTGTCAGCTCTTTGGGAAAGGCGATGCAGCTCACCAGAAGTCCAATATCGTGCAATAGACCAGCCATGTATGCCTTGTCGCCGTCGCCGCCGCCCAGCTTGTCGCTGAATTTCCGGCAGACCATAGCGCAGCCCAGCGAATGCCGCCAAAAGAGCGTGGGGTCCAAAGCCCAGCTCTTCGCGGGGAAGGCGTTGCTCAGGCAACAAGTAAGGAGAATGGTTTCAACCTTGCGCAAGCCCAGGCTGATCACAGCTCCCTTGATGGACTCCGGCGACTTCGCCAGGCCGAATAAGGGCGAACTCGCCACGCGCAGGCATTGGGCGGCGATGGTGTTGTCATAAGAGACTAACTTCACCACCTCATCCAGTTTTACGCGCTCAACGGGCAGGTTCAGCAGCTCCAGCAAAGGTATAAAAATTGCTGGAATGGAAGGCATGGTTTCGATGCGCGCCACGCGCTCTCGTATGGTTGCGGCGATGGAGGTTGTCATAGCTTGCCACTCTTGAGGGATGGTTTCCAATACGCAATCGTCCCGGGAAAATGAATCAGATGAAACTTATCGTTCAACTTGAACAGCGACTCGGAAGTTCCAAGAAAAAAATAGCCGCCCAGGTTAAGATTGGTGTAATAGTGGTCGATCACCTTCGCCTTCGAGGGGCCATCAAAATAAATCAGCACGTTGCAGCAGAAAATCAGGTCCATACCCTTCATGAAGAGCATTCGGGAGTCGTCCTGCAAGTTCAGCCGGCTGAAAGTGATCAACTTCTTCACCTCCGGACGCACCTGCAGCTTCTTCTCGTCGATCGGCGAGAAGTATTTGCGCTTGAAATAGTCGGTGGTTGAGCGCAGCGCGTAGTCGCCGTAGATACCGGCTTTGGCGGTTTCGACCGAGCGGTCATTCAGATCGGTAGCCAGGATCTCCACCGTCCAGCCTTTCAGCAGGCGATCGCTTTCCTCGAGCATGTTCATCGCCAGAGTATAGGACTCTTCCCCGGTGGAGCAGCCCGCACTCCAGATGCGCAGCCTCTTTACTATCTGCTTGCTCTTGTCCTCTACCAGTTCGGGCAGGATTACTTTGCGCAATGCGTCAAGCTGAGGCGGGCTTCGAAACAGGCAGGTTTCTCCAATGGTGACTTCGTTGAGTAACTGCCGGATTTCCGCATCCCGGCTCGAATGTACGGTAAGAAGATCCCAATACTCGCGTGGAGAATGGACTCCCAACTGTTTCATCCGGCGACCGCAGGCGTCCGCCATCAGATAGAGTTTTTCCTCCAGCTGAAAAATGCCGCACACCTTGTACACCAGATCGCGAATTTGCCGGAAGACGGGGTCCACGGGTCCGCCACCTTTTGAAGGGGACGGCATGGTCGTAGCGATTTGCATGCCGGTTATCATTTTGCTCGAGGCTCCAGGATGATGGGATGGTTCTCGGGGGAGGCGGTGCGAGGTGCACGGCTTTGCAACACGCGTCGCGTGATTTCTTGTCCCAGTTGATCGAGGGGATAAACGGCATCGGCCTGCCCCGAGGCAAACACCAGACCCGGCATCCCCCATACCACAGCAGAGGCTTCGTCTTGAATGATCACTTCACCGCCCTTCTCGCGAATGTGTTGCGCTCCGATCACTCCGTCGGAACCCATGCCGGTCATGACGACCCCAAGAACACTGGTCCCAAAGACTTGAGCCACAGATCGAAACAGCACATCGACCGCCGGACGGCACGAGTTCTCAGGTGCGTCTTGATTCAGTTCCAGACGCGAGCCCACGCCGGCGCGCTTGACTGTCATGTGAAAGTTGCCGGGGGCAATCCAGGCGTGTCCGGCGGAAAGAATGACTCCCGCGATACCTTCTTCCACAGGAATGGCGGAGCGGGCAGCCAGCCGGTCCGCCAGCAGGCGGGTGAAGATCGGAGGCATGTGCTGTACCAGAACAATGGGAACGGGAAAATCCTTGGGAATCCGGGGCAGCACTTCCGCCAGCGCGTTAGGACCGCCTGTGGAGGTGCCGATGGTTACAATTTCAATGTGCCGGTTGGCCGGTCTTTTTACTTTGACTGTCGGACGAGGCGGAGGCAACGATTTGAGTTTGACGGCTGACCCGCCGCACAAGGCCTTGATCTTGGGAAGGAGTTCGGCGCGAATCGCTGCGACGGCGGCGGCGGGACTGCCGGTATTGCTGGGTTTCGTCGCGTAATCGGATGCGCCCAGGGACAAAGCATCCAGAGTCGCTGACGCCCCCCGCTCGGTGAGTGTACTGAACATGACGACCGGCAGTTTGGGATACAGCTTGCGCAATTCCACCAGAGTCTCCAGCCCGTTCATCACCGGCATTTCGATGTCGAGTGTAATCAGGTCAGGATGGAGCTGCGAAATCTTCGCCAGCGCAATATGACCGTCGCTGGCCGAACCCACCACTTCGAGCTCCGGGTCCGTCCCCAGAGTTTCACACAGCAGCCTGCGAATCACTACCGAATCATCCACGACAAGGATGCGAATGGGTGTCATAAGAATTCGTCAGATCCCGTAGCCGGTGCCCCAGCAGAAAATTTACAAGCCCGCGCGCGCTGCCATGCTCCGCGAGCCTTGATCAACCGGCTGTTCTTCGCCCGCGCTAATTTTGAACTTCTCGACCAGGCGGCGAAGCTCGGCCGAGGTCTCCACTAGCTGCTGTGCCGCTTTCTGCGTATCGCCGGCGCCGCGCGACGTGCTCTCCGCCGCCTGCGCCACACCTGCAATGTTGCTGGTGATCTCTTCGCTGCCGTGCGCCGCTTCACTTACATTGCGCGACATTTCGTTGGTGGTGGCGTTCTGCTCTTCCACCGCCG
>PMSQ01000178.1 GCA_003168355.1 Acidobacteriaceae bacterium
AGTGGCTCGATTCCACCGGCGCTCCCGAATTCAAAGTGAAGTACACCACTTACCGCATGGGCAGCAACAAGGGCTTCCGCGTTACCGGCGAGATTTCGCAGGATCTCGACTTGTTCCGTATGCCGGTAGAAGTGCGTATCGATACGGACGGCAAAACGGAAAATAAGAAAATCGAAGTGGTAGGCACCACCTCCCCTTTTACCATTGAGACCTTCGGACGGCCGCGGCGCATTGCCGTCGATCCCGACCACCACGTGCTCACCAACTCCTCGGATGTGAAGCTGCGCTCGTCAATTCTCCGAGGCCAGGCTTTGCAACAGCAGGGCGATCTCGCCAGTGCGCTCGCCGAGTTCAATAAGGCACTCGATCTGAACAAGAACAGCTCTCTGGCGCATTACCGCGTCGCGGAAATTTTCTTCGTGCAGAGAAATTACCAATCCTCGGCCAACTCCTATCGCGCCTCCATCAACGGCGACGGGGATCCGCGATGGACTGAAGTCTGGAGCCATATCCAATTGGGCAAGATCTTCGATATCACCGGACAGCGTGAGCGCGCCATCGGCGAATACCGGCAGGCCATCCAGACCAACGACGATACCTTCGCCGCTCTCGAAGAAGCCCGCAGGTATATGCAGAAGGCCTATGAACGGCCAAAAAACAGTGAGTGAGCTACCAAAGAATTGAGGAGTTCAGAGGAAAGACACTGTTTCAGGCGTTCCTGGCGCCGGTGCCCAGAACCTTAGCCTTCTTTTCTCGGGGTCGACCGAATTGCAAGAGCTCACCTTGCAGGACTTCACGAGGATGAGCGTCGACCGCAGGCTCAGCGGATCGCCGCATATCGCCGCGCCGCCAACGAATGTACGCCATGAACGACGCCTCTTCCATCCGGCCATGAGGTTGCGTAGAAGCGTCGAACTGCACTCTTTGCAGCGCGTCTCTTTGCTCCGTATCCCGCCGAGGCGGATGTTGCCGTAATTGTTCTGGTTGCGATTGGCCATCGAAGATGCCGGTTGCAGCGCGTAATCTCCGGATGCGCGCTACCGCCCTGTCGATCACGCGGACGAACCTGGCCCCATCATCATTTTCGCGTCCCTCCCGCAGGCGCCGCTTCGCGTTCTGAGCGGAAAACCAGGTGCGACTTCGGTTGGACTCCTCTGGATTGCCGAGTCGTAATACTTCACAGAGATGAGCGTTGACCGCAAGCTCTTTCCCGACAGATCTTGTGGCGGATTTCCGTCCGTTGCCCTGCTGGCGACGAACATATCGGGCGAACGAAGCCTCTTCGATCCGCCCATGAACTCCCGCTTCCTCGAATGCCTCGAGCGCCGCGGCCTGCGCGTGTGTCAGTCCCGGTTCAGTGCCACCCTTGGGAAAAGTCCAGCGCCCGCTGCCGCGGGTCCGAATCAGCAGGAATTCGATGCCACCGCCCCGCACCCGGTAGCAAACCGCCGCGACCTGTTCGCAGTCGCGCAATTCGCGAAGTTGCGAGAGCCGAACAAACCGGGTAGTTGGCTGATGTATCCGGGCCGACGACGGGACGGCCGTCAAACTCTTATCTCCAGCACTCATTGCAACAGAGTGCGCTTTGCAATGTGTCTCTGGCTAGAGCACAGATTGGTTCTCGACCGATCGAAGCCTCGCAGACCGGCTCCTGGGTGCAACCTCGCCCGAATCTTTCTACATACTTGCATCACAGCGCCACGAGAAGACAGTATTTATCTCTATCGCCCGGAATCCGCGCAGGGGGAGAGTCCTTGGAGAATATGCATTGTCTTCGCTGTAATCGCGAAATCGAGACCGGAGATAAATCCGTGGCTCTCTACATGTTCGCGCAAACCGTTGGAATAAGGCCGCGTCAGAAGTCGACGGCTCATCGCATCTCTTTTTGTCCTCAGTGCTCGGTCTCCCTGGCCATGGGACCTCCGCCGGAAGGGGCGCTGAACCTGGCGGCGTGGGACATGATCCGCGACCTCGTCGGCTCAGACCCCGCACTGAACCAGGCCGCGTGGGAGAATCTTAATGGAGTCTCAGGCTTGCTGCCGGCAACGGGTACCGACGGCGCCGCTCGTCCCGCGCAATCTGGAGCGTCCTTCGAGTTCTGAAAAAAAACATCAACGCCCATTCTCTTTAAGTTGCGCCGCCCAAATTCCGATTCTTGGCTAACCTTTTCCGTCTTCCCGTGGTCTAAATAACCGACCGCAGCTGGGAACTTCGTCTGGCCCGGCTGCGTACTACTGATCAGATAACGAGAACGGTTGGGCGGGATTGAGACCCCTCGCCTGAGCGTTGCCCGGAACCCCCACGCACCTCCCGGAGGCGTGGGGGTGTAATCCATGCGAACACTTTTCGACATCGTGCGGCAGTCGCTGTCCACGCTATGGGCGCACAAGCTGCGCTCGTTCCTCACCATGTTTGGAATCGCCTGGGGCGTGGGCTCTCTTCTGCTTCTGGTGGGACTCGGAGAAGGCTTCCGCAGCGGCCAGGAAAAAAACATGGCTGAACTCGGCCAGGACATCATGTTTCTGTTCCCGGGCCGCATCCCGGCTGTGGCAGGCAGTTACGCGTCAGGGCAGCCCTACTACCTGACTTATGGCGATTACTTCGCGATTCGCGACCAGGCCAAACTTCTGCGCGCGGTGTCCCCGGTGCTGGAACGTGACGACATCCGAGCCGTCAGCGACTACGGTTCCACCAACGGGCAGGTTTTCGGAGTCACTCCCGAGTACAGCCAGATTCGCAATACTCCCATCGAACCCGGACGCTGGTTTAACGACGAAGACAACTCCCAGCATCGCCGCGTGGCCGTGGTGGGATGGGAACTGCTCAAGAATATGTTTCCCGGAGAGCCTGCCGTGGGCAGCACCATCCTGCTCAACGACATGGATTTCAAGGTGATCGGCGTCATCCCGAAGATCGGAAAAGAAGGCGAAAACGGCACCAACCACCGCATCTTCGTACCTTTTGACACCATGCGCATGCTGTTTCCGCTCACCTTGCAGAACTCGGAGAATGCCATCTCGTTCATCAACTACCGGCCAATAAGAAAAGATTTGCACCTTGAAGCCAAGAACGAAGTTCATGCGATCATTGCGCGGCGTCATGGTTTCGATCCCAGTGTTGACGACGCTTTCCAGGACTGGGACACCGTCGACGGCGCCATCCGCGTGGCGAAGATTTTTGACGCCATGGATTGGTTCTTGGGCGTGGTAGGAGTGGTCACTCTCGGCCTGGGCGCGATCGGCATCATCAACATCATGCTGGTTTCGGTCACCGAACGAACGCGCGAAATTGGCCTGCGCAAGGCTCTGGGCGCTACGCACCGCAATATCATGACTCAATTTTTTGTCGAGGGCGCATTTCTCACGGCGTTCAGCGGCGGCATCGGCCTGGCGATCACCACCGCCTTCGTGGCTCTGTTGGCGCAGTTGCCCGCCCCGGAAGGATTCGACACGCCGCGTATCGTGCCGGCTTCCGCTGTGGTTGCCATTCTTTCATTGTCGTTGGCCGGCATTGTGGCCGGTCTTTATCCCGCGCGCAAAGCAGCGTTGCTTCCTCCCGTGGAAGCGCTGCGACAGGAGTAATCATGCTTGGCGATCTCGGACGACAAGCCTTCGAGGCGTTGCAACACAACCGCCGACGCTCCCTGCTGACCATGCTGGGCATGGCCTGGGGCATTGCCACAGTGGTCTTACTGCTGGCCTACGGTTCCGGCTTTCAGAGCGCTTTGATGATCGCCTTCCGCACCTTCGGAGGCAACCTGGTGGCTATTTTCCCAGGGCGCACTTCTCTGCAAGCCGGTGGCACGAAGGCGGGCATGCAAGTACGCCTGACTCGCGACGATCTCGACTTTCTGCGAGCCGAGGTCCCGATGCTCACCCGCATGTCTCCCGAGGTCGATAAACAGAGCCTGGTGGCTTTCGGCACCCGCAGCGGAAGTTACGCCGTTCACGGCATCTATTCCAGCTACGAGAAAATCCGCGCCCTCGATGTGGGGGAAGGTTCGTTCTTCGGCGAGCAGGATGACTTCACTCACACTCGCGTAGCTGTCATCGGCTCTACGGTGAAAAAGAAACTTTTCTCCGGCCAGAACGCGCTGGGCGAAAGCATTCGTGTCGATGGCATCTCCTATAAAGTCGTCGCCGTTCTACAGCACACGATTTCCAACGGCGACGAAGACATGAACTCCCTGGTCTACGTGCCGTACAGCGCGATGAGCGACCTCAAGAATACCTACTATCTTGACGGCATCATGATGGATTACGAAGGCGACCACAGCAAGGTAGTCGAGGCGGTGCGCACCTCCATGGCGTTTCATCACAACTTCGATCCGAAGGACAAACGCGCCATCTATGTCTTCGATGCCGTGAAGGATCTCGCCGACCTCGATGTGATTACAGTTGGGATCAAGGTTCTGCTGGGCTTTATCGGCCTGCTGACGCTGGGCATTGGCGGCGTCGGCCTGATGAACA
>PMSQ01000185.1 GCA_003168355.1 Acidobacteriaceae bacterium
CAAGGGCTTCTTTGTAATTCGAGGCACCGCAGCATCGGCGGACGGGTACCCGGCAGGAATCAATAAGTACGGCTTCTCGTTCCTGGGTCGGTTCAGAATCTTGCCCAGAAATCCCATGGGGCTGGGCGTGTGAGTTAACGTGGCCAGGCCAGCCATGTGTAAAGCAGTAAGCAGTATGCCCGCCGCAATTCCCACCGACTCCATCACGTAATAATGCTTAGTCTTGATCTCCTGCCCCTCTGCACCTCGACTTAAACCATAATCAAGCCGAAAAATGACAATCAGGCACGGCGCGATCTCGAGAAACGGCTTGTGCCAGTCTGTGCCTAGTAGCTGCAGTGCCTCAAGCCACTCGCGAGGAGCGCGCCGGTGATAAAACTCTTTTTCTTCGGCTTCTGCCGCTTCCCGGATCTGACGCTTCACCTCTGGATTTGAGACAACAACAAATCGCCAAGGCTGCTGATTGGCGCCGGAGGGTGCGGTAGTCGCCGCCTTGATCGCCGTCTCAATTAACTCGAACGGTACGGGTTCGGGGGAGAACGACCGTACGGTGCGCCTGGTGCTCATGACTTGGAAGAAGCCCGAAGCCTGCCGCAATTGTTCCTCTGCAGCAAGTCGCGCAAATCGTAAAGGGTCCATTTCGGGAGCGTGATTCCCCTCTTTTTGTGTTCTCATCACGATGAATACTCTTCACCAATTGTGACGCGTTGCTCGGAATGAAAGAAAGGGTGCGTTACCACATAAACCGCCGAAAGAGCCAACTGGAACTTGGCCTGATCGGAGCATCGCAAACATCCAGGAAAAGTCGCTCCGCGTAAGGCCAGGACGTAATGGGCTTCACTTTGCTGCCCTGAATGGACAACCTTGTAAACGCCTGAAAACGTCACGCTCTCCCCTGCTTGAAGTACGTTTGCCATCCGCCACTCCGTCCCGTCTGTCAAAGTGCGGGCACCAGATCAGATTCAACCCCGCCAGCGTCATAATTGCATTCGGCGCGCCGCCGGTGGTTCTTACTTATGCTGAATCGGTTCCGGAGAACGCTCTCGATCGAGCGGTATTACTCGCACATCCCAAGAGAGTTCAGATTTCTGGGGTAAATAGCATTTCACGCTGTCGCAGGCCTGATAGAAGAATATACCCTTCAAAGTGACTGTCTTTGGCTGTGCGATAGAACCGATAAACGCACGGTCGGCCGAAACCACCACGTCCTGTTGAACGCGAAATTTGCCTTCATATACCGGCACCGCCTCATTGATTACCGGAAGAAATAGCACTCTTGGATCGGGGTAGCGGAGCGGCAGCAACTTGAAATCTGGCGAGGCCTCCATTGTTAGTTGGATCGGCTTGTAGCCATGAACTCCAGGAGCGTAAACGTGGGTTCCTGGAGGGAGGGAGATTTCGGCCGCTACTGTGAAACGGCTGCCGGGACCGACGATCTCATCGGATTGCAAGAGCGCGAGTTTGATATTAGGTGCCGCCACTTCACGACCGTTGCCTTCTATCAGGTCAGGAAACAATTTGAGGAGCAGGCTGGTTCCGGTTTCGCGGTCGGTGTACGCCGCCTCGAANNTTCGGATCTGCGATTAACGAATACTCAATGCTGTGCCGTTGAGTAAAATCTTCCAGGATCGCCTCCGAGTCGTAGCTGAGTGCCGCCAGCCCGAGGCCCTGCCGCTGGAACTTTTCTCGTGCATTCTGCAACTGGACCAGTTGCTGCTTGCAGAAGGGTCACCAATCCGCCGAACGAAAGAAAACCAGCACCAGACCGTTGCGCCCCATTAGAGACGAAATGGTTTGCTCTTTGCCAAACTGATCTCGCGCCTGAAATGTCGGGGCGGACTTGCCCACCGCAACGCCTGGCAAGTCCTGAGCTGCAGCACCGAATCCGATTCCAAGAAAGATGACGCCTACCAGGAGTAATCGCATAGTCCCCAAGACTGTCTCGATTCCGTTCCCTCGCTAGAGAAGAACTGCAATCCATGCGGCGCATTTAAGTCTGGTAGATGCAAAGCGCCATTAAAAGTTACGAGTCAATCTTCTGATCGTGCAACCTGACACTGAGACGCCCATGATTTTGTCAGACCACGCGCCAAAGGCCTGCAGCTTTCTCGGTCCCGATCGATGCGAGTTCTACCCAAGTAGGACAGGCAAGAGTACTCCCAGGACCAGAGCGAAAAACCACAACGGCGGCGCCGGCGTTCCTACCTGACGGATCCGGCGCAGTTCGCGGGCCGCAAATTTCGGATCGAGNNACGAGGGACGGCAAAAGCGCCGAAGCTGCATCGGTGCTCCAGTCGCAGACACCGGTAAGCATAAGAGGCAAAAAGGTCATGGGTCCGAGATACCACCAGATCAGACCAAACAGCCAGCCCCACCCCAAGCCCAGACCGAGACTCGAAGCCTCATTTCGAAATAGCAGTCCATAACTCATGCCGATCAAGGCGCTGATAAACAGATGGATCAACAGACCCCCAAAAAGGGAAAAGCCGCTGCCCAGTCCTGCAATTTTCGGCAGTATTCCGGTGGCAAGCATTACCGGACTCGAGATCAAACCGCCCACCAGGCCAGCCAGAGCTCCCCACCCGACCGAATGCAGGATATGAATGCCGGGTCCTTCGGCTTCCCGATTAAGCGGATCGCTCTGAATGAACAGCCGAACCCACACGCGGTCTAAGGTGGCATAGGCGACGCCGAGGATCAACCCATAGAGGATATGCCCAACAAGCGAACCGAAGAGTTCACTGCCGTGTTCCGCCGACCAGTCTAGCGGTACTCTGGCGGCGATGGGTAGAAGAGTTAGCGGCCCGAGAAACCAACAGAAGATCCCGTAGCCGAGCCCCCAGCCCATCGAAGAGCCGTACCCGCGGATGTCACGCTGGAAGAGCATCCCGAAGGTGGCGCCGATGAATAGCGCGACGACGAACTGCAGGGTTATATTTGCGGTACGGGAGTGAAGTTCGCCGACCCCGGCAAGCAGGGGGAAGAAATCGCCCTCGGACATCCAGCGACCGAAAATCAAGCCCCCAAAGGTGCCAGCAAGCCCACCGGCAACGATGGCGCGACCCATACGGAACGGTGGCTGCCCCCCTCTTGAGCGAAGTCCGCCCCGAATGCCCAGGCCAACGCCCACGGGCATCCCCAGGCAGAGCAAATAGGCTACAAGCTCCGGAAACTGCGCTCGGGCATCGCTCAACATTCCCATGGAACGCTCGTTNNCTTGGTGAAGAACAGGCCAAAAGCAACCCCAAAAAGACCGCCAAGCAACACGCCATGCGTAAGCGGGATTGCCAGGATTGCGCTCCGCAGGGCTCCGCCCGCCGCACCCAATCCCAGTCCTATCAGAGTCTCAATCCAAACCTGTCCGGCAACCCCGCTCGTGACTTCCGCTCTAATCGAAGACTGTAAGGTTGCCATGAATAAGATCTCCTACCGGAGGACGTCTATCGCAGATCAATGGTCTGGACGATATCTCGGGGAAAGAAAAGCTCCGCGGTCCAATCCATCAGCACACGAA
>PMSQ01000141.1 GCA_003168355.1 Acidobacteriaceae bacterium
GCCAGGCAATGAGCTTGCCGGTCTCCTGCGCCATCTCAAGGGCGGGCATAACAACGCTGAAGGCCATAGTCTTTGTGGGGGAAGGGCTCTGCTATGGCCTTCAGCCCGAAACTCCTACTCGCTCAGTTTTCGCGCTGGCTTCGATCATCTCCAGCACTTTCTCGCTGGGCGGAGCTTCAGTCTCGCGAGTGGTGGGCAGCGGCCCGTTCACCGTGAAATAATGCGCGCCCGCCACCAGAAGTTCTTCCGCCGGGAAGCGGGTAATCACTTCGTGTCCTGTCGGCGTGACCACGATTTCTTCCTCGATGCGCGCCGCGCTCCAGCCGTCGGTCGAGGGCCAGAAAGTTTCCAGCGCGAACACCATTCCGGGCTCGATGGTAACTGGATGTTCGAACGAAACCAGGCGGCTGATCACCGGCTTCTCCCAGATGGCGAGGCCGATGCCGTGGCCATATTGCAGCGCGAAGCAGGATTCTTCGTTGGGGAAACCAAATTCTTCCGCCTTCGGCCACACCGCGGCAATTTCAGCAGTCGTACGCCCTGGGCGCACGAGTTCGATAGCGGCGTCGAGATACTCACGGCAGCGCTTGTAGGCGTCGACCATGGCGTGCGAAGCGTAGCCCACGGTGAAGCAGCGGTAGTAGCAGGTGCGGTATCCCATGTAAGAATGCAGAATGTCGTAGTAGACGGGATCGCCCGGCCGCAGCACGCGATCAGAGAAAACATGCGGATGCGGACTGCAGCGCTCGCCGGAAATTGCATTCACCGCTTCAACGTATTCCGAACCCAAATCGTAGAGCACCTTGCTGACAAGGCCGACCGCTTCGTTCTCGCGCAGTCCGGGCTTCATGGCACGGTAAAGCTCGTCGTAAGCGGCGTCGACCATCATGGCCGAGGTGTTGAGCAGCGAGATTTCATCCTGCGTCTTGATGACGCGGGCGTTAGACATGAGCTGTTGGCCGTCGACCACTTTAATGCCTTCGCGCTGCAGCGCGAACAGCACGGGAAGTTCGATGATGTCGATGCCGAGCGGCTCTTTGTGCAGGCCGCGCATTTCGAGTTCGATGCGAATCTTTTTCGCGACGTCCTCGGCGCGTCCCATCTCAGGGGTCATGGCGCCGCGCAGCATCGAAATTCCCGCGCGCGAACGTCCATCCAGCCACGGACAATTCAGTTGATGATGCTTGGCGGCGGAGCCGAAGTCCCAGAGGATGGGCTCGTCGTTCTGCGGTAGCAGCGTGAAGCGGTTGCACTTATCCTGCGCCCACGAGCCAATATGCGTCGAAGTCAGGTAGCGCACATTGTTCATGTCGAAACAAAGCAGCGCGCCCATCTCGGACTTTGCCAGCAGAGCCTTGGCCTTTGCCAAACGTTCGCGGCGCAAACGGTCGAAATCGATGCGTTGTTCCCAATCGACTGCCATGGTTCCATGAGTTTTTAATGCCATAAAAAACCTCCAGTGTTCGCGTAGCGCCGCCGTCTCAGCGGCTGTCCGGCGGGCGTCTCGCCCGCGATCCAAGGGCGGCACTCCCCAAGGACAATCGGCAGTGCCTGCCCTGAGCCTGCCGAAGGGATGCCGACGCTACGTTTTATTGCACAGTTGCCGCGCGGCTTCCGAAACCGTTTGTTCCGTCGGTACCGTCGCGTCTTCGAGCGGCGGAGAAAACGGGATGGGAACGTGCATTGCACCCATTCGCTTCACCGGCGAGTCCAGATCGTAGAATGCGCCTTCGGCGATCACGGCCGCAAGCTCGGCCGTGACCCCGTAACGGCCGTAGCCTTCATCCAGCACAATCACTCGCGAGGTCTTCTTCGCTGAGTCGATCAACGTCTTTTCGTCAAGGGGCCACATCGTCCGCGGATCGACGACCTCCGCGCTGATGCCTTCTTTTTCCAGCAGGATCGCTGCGCCCAGCGCGACTTGCACCATGCTGCTGGTGGCGACCAGCGTGATGTCGTCGCCGGCGCGCTTCACATCGGCCACGCCCAGCGGGATTGTGTAATCCTCTTCCGGAACCGGGCCTTTCAGCTTGTACATCATCTTGTCTTCGAAGAAGACCACGGGATTCTCGTCACGGATCGCCGTCTTCAGCAGGCCTTTGGCGTCGTAGGGTGTCGAAGGCAAAACCACTTTCAATCCCGGCACATGGCTGAACCAGGCGTGCAGCGATTGCGAGTGCTGCGCGGCCGAGCGTCGCGTCGCGCCCAGCGTGGTGCGCATTACCATGGGGACTCTCCAGTGCCCGCCCGACATGTAGTGGACTTTGGCTGCCTGGTTGACCATCTGATCCATAGTGAGGGTGATAAAGTCGCCGAACATGATGTCTACCACGGGCCGCATTCCGGTCATGGCTGCGCCCACGGCTACCCCGGTGAAGCCGGCCTCGGAGATCGGCGTGTCCACTACGCGCCCCGCGCCGAACTCTTCGACCAATCCAGAAAGGACTTTGAAGGGCGTGCCCGCTTCGGCGACATCCTCGCCGAAGATGCAGACGTGCGAGTCGCGGCGCATTTCCTCCGCCAACGCCTCGCGTACCGCCTGCGCAAATGTGAGCTCGCGCTCAGGCATAGACGTGCTTCTCCACTTCATCGACGCTGGGATAGGGCGCCGCAATGGCGAACTTCACCGCAGACTCCATGATGGCGCGAACTCCAGAGTGAATTTGATCGAGGGATGCAGTGTCAGCGTAGCCTTGCTCGAGCAACCACTTCGACAAAACCTTGATGGGATCGCGGTCAGTCTTCCATAGATGTTCTTCCTGCTTGGAACGGTAGTAGTCGCGATTGATGTCGCCGACGTGATGTCCACTGTAGCGGTAGGTATCGCACTGTAGGAATGCAGGCCCAGCTCCGGCGCGGGCGCGTTTTACCAGCCGCGTCGCGATTTCATTCACAGCGCGCACGTCTTGTCCGTCCACGCTGGCGGCTTCGAGTCCGAAAGCGGTAGCGCGGCCAAGAATGCTGCCCGCAGTGGTTTCGGCGTAATGCGTGTACTCGTTGTATTGATTGTTTTCGCAGACGTAAATTACCGGCAGCTTCCACAACTGCGCCAGGTTCATGACTTCATAGAGCGACCCCTGGCCGAGCGCGCCTTCGCCGAAAAAGCAGACTGCAACGCGATCTGTGCCCAGTGCTTTGGCCGAAAAAGCGGCACCCGTGGCGATGCCCACACTGCCGCCGACGATGGCGTTGGCGCCAAGGTTGCCGGTTGCGGGATCTGCGATATGCATCGATCCGCCTTTACCGCGGCAATAGCCCGCTTCTTTTCCCAACAATTCCGCGAACATGCGGTCCGGCGACGCGCCTTTGGCTAGGCAGTGTCCGTGGCCGCGGTGGGTGCTGGTGATGTAGTCGTCGACGCGCAGGGCTTCGCAGATTCCCACGGCTACAGCTTCTTCGCCACTATATAAATGAGCGAGTCCGGGCATGAGCGCACGGGTATAGACCTCGTTCACCTGCTCCTCAAACAAGCGAATGCTCACCATTTGGCGGTGAGCGCGGAGCCATTTTTCTTGATCGGTGACGGTCTCGCGGCCGATTTCAGGCTTGGAGACAGCTGTCGTCATTTCTTTTTACCTCCCGCGGTCACCGGCGTTGTCACTCCCGACATGGCGGCCAGGACATCGAACATGCAGGCGAAATCGTATTTCGTCCAGCCCATACCACGAGCCGCCGTCAAAATTTCGTTGCTCACTGCGGTCGTCGGAAGGGGTACGTCGAGCTGACGTCCCATATCCATCGCGAGGACCATATCCTTCTGCATCATGTTGACGTCGAACCAGGCCTCTTCCGGCTGCTGCAGCACGAAGGGTCCGCGGTACTGAATCATGGGCGATGCCACCGCGCTGTGGGTGAGCACATCGACAGCGGTTTCGCGTGCGATCCCGCTCTTCTCGGCCAGCAACACGCCTTCGGAAAACGCCAGCATCTGCACCGCAAGACTTAGGTTGATCGCGATCTTCATCGAAAGCGCGAGACCGTTGTCGCCTACGTGCGTCACCTTGGGACCAATGTCGAGCAAGAGCGGCTTTATTTTGTCGAAGGTCTCGGGGCGCCCGCCGACCATCACTGATAACTTTCCTTCCTGCAACGTGATCACACTGCCGGAGACGGGCGAGTCGACCATGTCCGCGCTTTTTTCCCGCACCTTTGTGGCCAGCGCACGGCTCACGGTGGGACTCACCGTACTCATGTCAATGAAAATCTTACCCGCGCTCAGGCCCGCCAGCATTCCATCCGGCCCTTCGGTGATGGCAGCGATAGCCGCAGAATTGGCAACCATGGCGAAGGTGAAATCGGCGGCGCTCGCGACCGCGCGCGGTGAGTCCGCCCACTGCATCCCTTTTTCAACCAGCCACTGCGCTTTGGCGCGGGTGCGGTTATAGCCGGTCACGGTGTGACCCTTGCTGAGCAACCGGTTGACCATCTGGCTGCCCATGACTCCCAGACCGATGAACCCGAGTTTCGCCATCCGCCGCAGGACCTCCGAACATTAGTTACGCAGTGCAGCTACGCAGTGATCTCAGGAAAATGACTTAGTCACGCAATGATCTTGGAACCGGCGGGCGCATGTTTTGCGGAAGACTTGCCGCCGGAAGATACCTGCGAATCCTGGCGTACTTGTTCGAGATGAGCGCGCATCGCGCCGCGAGCCATCTCCGGATCATGCCGCTCCACGGCTTCGAGAATGCGTTTGTGATGAACCTGTCCGCGCTGCGGTCCGCCTTCAACGTTGAAGATTTTTATGCGTTGGTCGCGCAGCAGTCCAACAATGGAATCGATCAGCGAAAGAATGAGCGGATTGGCGGCCGCCTCGGCCAGCGCGAGATGGAAGTCGAGGTCGGCTTCAATGTAGGCCCCGGGGTCTCTCTGTGCCCGATCCATCACGGCGACCGCCTCCCGCATGGCCACGAGTTCCGGTTCCTGAACTCGTGCCGCACCCAAGGCGGCAATCCCCGGTTCCAGAATCAAACGAAGTTCTGCCAGATGTGTGGAATTATCCTGCTGGCCGATCTTTATCATCAGGTCGAACGATTGTCGCGCGGCTTGCGAGGTGCCATCCGTAATGAAGGTGCCGCGGCCGGAGTAGGCTTCGACCAATCCTTTCTCGCGAAGCGCCTTCACGGCTTCGCGCACTGCGGTGCGGCTGACGCCGAGGCGCTGCGCCAAATCACGTTCGGCGGGAAGCTGGTCGCCGGGTTTGAGAGAGCCATTAAGAACGGAATCTTCGATCTGCTGGACGATCTGCTCGTACAAGCGCGAGGTTCGCACTACTTTGTACACAGGATTTTTCTCCGCACGGACCAGTGTGGGGGAACTGGCGATGGTCTGGCTACTATACCGCAGGTCCAAGACGTGTGGAGGTGTTTCTGTGGCGCTATTGTCGGACGCAAGCATCTACGGTCTTTAGGTATGGTGGTATGACAGCTAAGACGATAACACGCGTCCGTTGCGGAAAGCAAGCCTCCCTTCGAGAAGGCTGACCCCCAGCACCATGTAAATGAAAAGGACTCTTAAACCTGCGGACTTTACCAACTAAGTTCCCGAGGAGACGAAGAAGGTTAGCAATGTTCGAATTCGCTTGACTTCATTCTCGCGGCAATGGTATGGCTGTCGGACCAGAAAAACGGAGGAAGTTTCGATGACATTCCCCACCGCCCTGTCTGCGGGTCACAGGACGCCCTTACACACTCTTCTTCTTGTTCTTGCCCTCAGCCTGACGGGTTTGCCCGCGCTGGCCCAGTCCACGACTGGACGCGTGCTGGGCAGCGTTACAGACCAGAGCGGCGCCTCGCTTGCCGGAGCAACCGTAGTAATCACCGATACGCAGCGTGGCACTTCGCGAACCCTCATCACTGACGCGTCCGGCGAATACGTGGCTGCCGACCTGATACCGGGAACTTACAAGATCCACGTCGAAGCCAAGGGCTTTAAGTCAGTGGAGCGGCCTAACGTCGGCATTGAGGTCGCGACCGACGTCCGCATCGACTTCGCTCTCCAGCCGGGGCAGGTTTCCGAGGTCGTGGTCGTGAACGAGGAGGTTCCCCTGGTCAATACCACTTCCTCCACTTTAGGAGGAACGCTGAGTAATAGTGAGATCAACGATCTGCCCTTGAATGGCCGCAACTATGAGAATCTGCTGCAGCTTCGGCCCGGCGTGATGCGTTACCCCGGCGGCGGATTCTCCACCACCAGCGCCAACGGACTGCGCGCGGAAGATAACGCCTACTTCGTGGAAGGTCTGTTCAACAGTGAACCTTACTCCGGACAGGCAATCATTAATGGTGCGGGAATCGCAGGTGACTCGGCGACCATTCTGCCTATCGACGCGATTCAGGAGTTCAACCTGCAGCAAAATCCCCCAGCTGAGTACGGATGGAAACCGGGAGCGGTCGTCAACGTGGGCCTGAAGTCAGGCACCAACAAGGTGCATGGGACCGCGTTTGGTTTTGGCCGTGACGGAGTGATGGACGCGCGAAACTATTTCAACGACTCCCCCGCTTCGAAGTTGACCCGGACGCTGGAGCAGTTTGGCGGCAGTTTGGGCGGTGCGATCATCAAGGACAAGGCGTTTTTCTTCGGTGCTTACGAAGGCCAGAGGTACAACGTAGGCAACTCCTATGGAGGAATCACCAGTCCCTCGATGGTGCATATGGCGCCGAATCAAACCTGTTCGTTCGGCTTTGCCGGCGACTGCGCCGACAGCATTCCCGATGTGATCGCGGATATTACTGAACCGGCAGCAGTGTCGGCGGGGGTAATCGTAAGCCCCGCGAGCCTGCTCATTGCAGGATGCTCGGCTTCCGGCGCCTCAGTAACGTGCAACGGCGCAGGATTTCCCACGAACAATGCTCAGAGCATCAATATCACCAACGGATTTAATAACATCGTCCACGTCGATAACGTTGTCGGCAAGGTGGACTACAAGCTAAACGACCGAAACAGCATCAGTGGGACGTACTTTTTTGGAAACAACTCCGGGACCGTCGAAGACTTTCCTGAACTGCAGCAGAAATGGCTCTCCGATATTCATACCCGTGCGCAGGTCGTGGGCGGCAACTGGATCTGGACTCCCACCGCCCGCCTTGTGAACGAAGCACGCGTTGGCTACAACCGGTTGTACCAGCCGACCCTGCCGGGCGATCTCAACACGCCCGCCTCCGCATACGGCCTGGATACAGGCGTAAGCGGAGCCGACACTGGCGGCTTGCCGCGCATCGGCTTTGGCGGATACTTCTTCCCAGGGCTCGGCGGCTTCAAGTGGCCGAAGTTCCAGGGCCCCGATTCGATCACGCAGTTTGTGGACCACATCTCCTACACTGCGGGTAAACACGCGCTAAAATTCGGCGGCGAGCTCCACTACAACGATGTCAGGAACGCGGCGTACGGCAATGCCCGAGGTAGCATTAGTTTCCTGGGCGGCGTTGCTAGTGCGAACCCCGGTCCCAATGGGTCGACGCCGCTCGAGGATTTCTTTGCGGGCGCGCCTCTCAAGTCGACGGTGACCGTGGGAAACCCGACCCTGCAGCTGCACAACTGGGCGTACGCGGGCTTTTTCCAGGATGACTGGCGGGCTACCAAGAATCTGACGATCAATTTCGGCATTCGCTACGAGTTCAGCAGTGTGCCCCAGGAAGCTCACGATCTTCTGGGAAATTTCGATCCAAACGTCGGTTTGGTTCAGGTGGGCCATCAGATCAGTAGCCTCTATAACCCGGATCATAAGAACTTCGGTCCCCGCTTTGGTTTCGCATGGGATATCGGCGGTAACGGGCGGACCGTGCTGCGCGGCGGCGGTGGATTGATCTACGAGACCGTGAACTGGCAGTCATTCATCGCCTTCAACAACGCCTTCGGTCCGGGCAGCGTTCCCACGGGAGCGCCGATCGATGCTGCGGGAGATACATCCGGCGGCACGATTACCACGGGAAACGTCACTATCAAGAATATCGCGAACTATCCCACAACCTGGGACGCAGCGAACGGGCCGCTGTACGGCAGCAGCACGATCAACTGCTTCAACAGTCCGTGCCCCATCATGACCGTGGACCGTGGCCTAACCACGCCCTACGTATGGAACTGGACTTTGAACCTGCAGCATGCCTTCACTCCGAACTTGTCGGTGGAAGCGGCGTACGTAGGCAATCACGGGTCGAACCTGACAGGAGTTCGGGATATCAACCAGCCGCCGGTGGGCTCGGGATGGCCTGCGGCGGCGATCTCTGCCTGTATCACGTCTGGCTACACCGACCCCGTCAACTGTGCATCCGACAGCACTGGAGGCGAAGAGGCGAACCGGCCATTCACGGTGAAGTTCCCCTATCTGGCCAACATCTTCCAGATGGGAAACGTCTACCGCTCGAACTACGACGGATTACAAATGACGCTGAATGCGCGCAACTATCACGGCCTTAGTATGGTGGCGGGCTACACTTATGCGCACGCGCTCGATGATGTGGGCGCGAATTGGGATTTCGGCTACGGCTCTGGCTTGCCTCAGAACGCCCACAACGTCGCAGCTGAGTACGCCAACAGCGACTTCGACATCCGGCATCGGCTGACGGTTTCACTCACTTATGCAATTCCTGGCCGGAAAGGCTTTGGGCAGTTGCGGGAAGGCTGGGAGATCAACTCGATCATCACGCTGGAAAGCCCCCAGTACTGGGGACCGATGGATGAGGGAACCGACGCGTCCGGCGTCGGCTCATTGCCTGTGAGCCCGCCCGCCAACAGTCCGATTCGTTGGAGTTTCTACGGCAAGACCTCAGACTTCAAATCTCAGAAGGGGATTGGAATTCCACAGTTCCCCGGAGCATCGAACTCTGCCTGCGCCGCGCAGGCCTTGGCTGTGGATGGAGGGACGCCCGGAGCCTCGACAGCCTCTCTGAATTTGTTTGGCTGCTACGCCAATGGAAGTTCCGTCATGATCCCTCCCCCATTGGGCCAGTTCGGAAATATGAGCCGAAACATGTTCGAGGACACCGGCTTCCGAAATCTCGACTTCTCTCTCGCCAAGAATTTCCACTTTGGGGAAACCGTGCGGCTCCAGGCCCGCGCCGAGTTTTTCAACATCTTCAATCATCCGAACTTCGCCAATCCCTATGGAGGACAGAATGGGTTTGGGCTGAATGATCCATCGGCGGCAAGCTTCGGTTGTGGGTGCGCCACGCCGGATATCGCTGCCGCCAACCCCGCCGTCGGCTCGGGCGGGCCCCGCTCCGTCCAGTTGGGATTGAAATTTACGTTCTAGCCGTCGCGTGACACCAGTAGTGCAAAGAGGCCGGACGCAATTCCGTCCGGTCTTTTTTTTGTTAGATAGCTCGTGGGGCGGGAGCAAAAAAAGGGCCAAGTTATGAAAATAAAAAGCCAGTTTTATTCCGCAAGTTTCCTGTTGATATTCATCGCACTCAATTTTCCCAACGTTTCTGCTCAAAACGAACCGCGCCGCGAGCGCACCATCGACGAAATACGGGTCGAAGCCATTCATCGCGCCGAAGTGGGACAGTATCCGCTGATCGGGCTTGAACCCGGCGACGTGAAAGAGGCCTTCGAGAGCATCCACACCAGCGACAAAGACGAGTGGGCCGCGGGGTTCATGCATGTGGCCGATCGCTACTTCAATGAAGCGAAGTCACTGGAAAAGTCGGATCCCGCCAAGGCGAACGCCGATTACATCCGCGCGTGGCGACTTTACTCCTTCGGACGCTGGCCCATTCCGGCGTCTCCGGGTAAGCAGCGCTCCTACGAAAAAGCCATCGAGGCATTTCTGGCACATGCGCGTTTCTACGATCCACCTCTGGAAGTCGTTCACATTCCTTTTGAAGGCAAGGAAATCATCGGCTACCTGCGCCTGCCGAAGAATGCGAAAGGACCGGTCCCGCTGGTGATCGCGGTGAACGGCCTGGATAGCCGCAAGGAAGACCTGACTGAAAGCTTCGGTTCGATTCTGCCGTTCGGAATTGGAGTTCTTGCGGTCGATGGTCCGGGCACCGGGCAGAATCCGGTCAAGGTGAGTGAAACGGCCGATCGCTTGTTGTCGAAGGTGATTGATTACGCACAATCTCGGCCGGAAATCGACCGGAACCGTATCGCGATGCACGGCGTGAGCTGGGGAGCGTATTGGGCGACGAAGATGGCGATCGTCGAGCACGCCCGGCTGCGCGGCTGCAGCGCGCAGTCTCCGCCGGTGGACAAGTTCTTCCAAAAGGAATTCCTGATGAACTCGCTGATGGGCAATCGCGAATATTTGTTCGATCAGGTGCCCGCGCTCATGAGCATTCTCGATGGCGTTCACACGCTGGATGAGATGGGCGATTTCTTGCCGAAGCTCTCGCTGGTGAAACAAGGACTGCTTGGCAAGCCGATGGCGCCCATGCTTATCCTCGCGGGAGTTTTCGACACGCAGGTTCCCATCGAAGACGAATATCTGCTGTTGAGCAAGGGCGACGTGCCGAAAGAGGCCTGGATCAATCCTCACGGCGGGCACCTCGGCCGGCAGGTTGGGGTTTGGCCCGATCCCCGTATTTTCAAGGAAGTGATTATTCCGTGGCTGGTAAAAACGCTGGAGGCGCCCGCGAACTAGATTCGTGAGAGCCCGATCCAGCGCGGTGATCGTGAACCGCAGTGTCCGCTAAGCAGGCACTGGCGGCTGCTTCCTGCTCTGCTTCACAGTTACCGGGTCGAGAAATTGCATCATGCTGCGCAAGCGCTCGCCCACGCGTTCGATCGTGTGTTCCTGCTCGCGCTGGCGGGTGGCTTCGAACCACTCGCGTCCCGACTCGTTTTCGGCGATCCAGTTCCGGGCGTAAGTTCCGTCCTGGATTTCCTTCAGCATCTGCCGCATCACCCGCTTCGTCTCGTCCGTGACGATCCGCGGGCCGCCCGTGTAGTCTCCGTGCTCCGCAGTGTCGCTGATGGAATAGCGCATGTAATTGAGGCCGCCGCGATACATCAGGTCCACAATGAGCTTCAGTTCGTGCAAGCACTCGAAGTATGCAATCTCGGGCTGGTAACCGGCTTCAACCAGCGTCTCGAAGCCGGCTTTCACCAACGCGCTGGCTCCGCCGCATAACACGGCCTGCTCTCCGAAGAGATCAGTTTCGGTTTCCTCCGTAAATGTGGTTTCGATCACGCCGGCTCGGGTTCCTCCGATTGCCTTGGCGTAGGAGAGCGCTAGCTCCTTTGCAGTTCCACTGGCGTCCTGGTGCACGGCCAGAAGCGCAGGAGTGCCGCCGCCTTCGACGAACACCTCGCGCACGCGATGTCCGGGCGCCTTGGGCGCAATCATCGAGACATCGACGTTGGTAGGAGGTGTAATCGTTTCGAATCGAATGTTGAATCCGTGAGCAAACATCAGCGTCTTCCCGGCCGTCAAATGGGGAGCGATGTCCCGCGTGTAAACGGCGGGCTGCGCCGTATCGGGCACGAGGATCATGATGACGTCGGCCCAGACCGCTGCGTCAGCAACAGAATTTACCGTCAGTCCGGCGGCTTGCGCCTTCACTCGTGACGCGCTGGTCTGCGGAAGACCGACCCGCACTTGCACGCCGCTGTCTTTCAGGTTGAGAGCATGGGCGTGTCCCTGCGAGCCGTAGCCGATAATGGCCACTTTCTTCGCGCGAATCAATGACAGGTCAGCCGCGTCTTCGTGATACATGGTTGCCATTGGTATTCCTTTCAAATAAGAATCTTCACGCTACACCGACTGCGAGAGGTCGTCATCACCCACCGTCTGCGCCGGCGTTTCCAGCGATGACAACGTGGCGGAGGGTTTATTTCCCCGCCGCATAGCAACGATTCCGGTGCGAACCATTTCCAGGACACCGTAAGGGCGAAGCACTTCCAGCAGGCCGTCGATCTTGTCTTCGCCGCCCGTGATTTCGATGATAAGGGACTCGGGCGCAACATCGACCACACGCGCACGGAAAACGCTGGCCAGTTCTAACACATGGGAGCGCGCTTCATGTGTGGCCGCTACTTTGATCATGGCCAGATCGCGGACGATCGCCGGCACGGTCGTGATATTTTCCACCAGCAACACGTTCACCAGCTTGTACAGGTTGGCTTCGATGCGGCGTGCCTGATCGTGGTCGGCCTCGACCGTGATGGTCATGCGCGACACCTCCGGCTTTTCCGTGCGCCCCACGGTGAGCGAGTCAATATTGAAAGCGCGGCGGCGAAACAGCGATGCCACGCGGGTCAGCACTCCCGGCTTGTTTTCGACGTACACCACGTATGTGTTCAGCATGTTGGGTTGGTCATCTTTGGTTATTGGTTATTCGTCGGCCGCGGTCTCCACAATCGGACTCGGACGCCGAATCATCTCATGTAACGCCGCACCCGCCGCAACCATCGGATAAACAGTATCTTCCTGCTCAACCTGAAAATTAATCAGCACGGGGCCATCGTGCTGGCGAGCCGATTGAACCGCGGGCACGACCTGGGAACGCTGAGTCACCGTCGCGTTCCGAATGCCGTAAGCGCCGGCGATCTTGGCGAAGTCCGGATTCAGCAGCGGTGTGGCCTGGTAGTTGCGTTCGTAAAAGAATTCCTGCCACTGCCGCACCATTCCCAGAAAGCCGTTATTGATGATCGCAATGTTGATCTTGAGATTTTCCTGCACGAGGGTCGCGAGTTCGCACATGGTCATTTGAAAACCACCGTCTCCGACGACGACCCAGACCTCGGCCTCCGGACGCGCGACCTTTACTCCGATCGCAGCGGGCAGGGCAAATCCCATCGTCCCCAAGCCGCCAGAGGTGATCAGCGAACGCGGTTCCTCGTGCTTGTAGTACTGCGCTTCCCACATCTGGTGCTGGCCAACGTCGGTCACGACCACGGTGTTGCTGCCTCGTGCCTCCCGCCAAAGGTCGTTGATGACATGTGCGGCGTAGAGATGGCCGCTGTCCGGCAGGTTCTGAATATCGCGGACGGCGGAGTCGCCTTTCAGCCGATCGATAAGATCCAGCCAGTCACTACGATCAATCGATTCGATCTTGGGCAACATGGCATGCAAAACTTCCCGCAGATCGCCCACCAGCGCCACATCGACCTTCACGTTCTTGTTGATTTCGCACGGATCGATCTCCACATGAATCTTCTTGGCATTGGGCGCGTAGGTTTTCAGGTTCCCGGTGACGCGGTCATCGAAGCGCATGCCGAGCGCGATGAGCAGATCGGCCTCTTGAATAGTATGGTTGACCCAGGCTTCACCATGCATTCCCATCATTCCAAGGTTAAGCGGATGCGAAGCCGGCAACGCGCCCAAACCGAGCAGAGTAAGCGCCACCGGGATGCCGGCACGCTCCGCCAAATCGCGCACTTCACGTATGGCGCCAGAGACGATGGCACCGTGGCCCAACAAAATCACCGGACGTTTGGAGTTGTGAATCAGCTCCAGCGCCTTTTCATATTCCTTGGGAGCGGGAGAAAGGTCGGGACGATAGCCTGGCAATTGCGGCTTCGCTGCCTCCCAGTCAAACTCGCACAAGGCCTGCTGCGCATCCTTGGTGATATCCACAAGAACCGGACCGGGGCGGCCTGAGCGCGCTACATAAAACGCTTCGCGCATCGTTCGTGCCAATTCATCGGCCCGTGTCACCAAATAATTGTGCTTAGTGATCGGCAGAGTGATGCCGGTAATGTCGGTTTCCTGAAAGGCATCAGAGCCAATCAGCTTGCTGCCCACCTGACCGGTGATGCAAACGATGGGAGAAGAGTCCAGCATCGCGGTGGCAATGCCGGTCACCATGTTGGTGGCTCCAGGACCCGAGGTCGCGACGGCGACTCCAACTCGTCCGCTGGCGCGCGCGTAGCCATCCGCCATGTGAGTGGCGCCCTGCTCATGGCGAACCAGCACGTGATGGATCTTGCTGAACTTCAGGGCATCGTAAGCCGGCAGAATGGCGCCGCCGGGATATCCGAAGACATGGGTCACGCCTTCCTGCTCCAGGCATTCCCAAAGAATCTGCGCTCCAGTTCTCGTCATAGGTCCAAATTCCTCTGACCGCTGCTTCTTGCTGTATCAAGTTTAACTTGCTAACGAAGCAGGGCCATTAGCCCGCCATAGAGTGATTGTATCCGTAGAGTGATTGTATCCGTGCCGGTTGCGCCCGGCATCACATTCACAACAGGGAACCATCCTGCTGCTCGTCTCGCATTCTCCTGAAGGTGACCAACATTCACCCGCCGGAGCACCATGCGAGACTGACGCAATCCCCCTGCACGGACGCTTTCAAGAGGAGTAGCTGGCCGGACTCGGTGTAGGTCAATTTCCGCCGTGCCGGACGGGGTGTTTCATCTCTCTGCCACCGAGCGCGGGAAAACTGCCACAGCGTATAATCGCCCCGAAAGAAATCAAGTAACGTGAATATCCTAAGGTTTAAGACCGTGTATGGACAAGACTCGGCCACGCGCTACAAAGTGGTCGACTGCGCATTCCGGTCAAGCGTTTGAGAATTACGGGATCATGTAACGAAAAATGGGGACCCTCGTCGTGACCGCAAGCCCGCCGTCTCGCGCACAACAGATAAGAAACTTTCTTCAGCGCCATGATTTGCAGGCCTGGATTGCATGGCGGCCTGACGAACTCCTGATGCTCTCCGGGTATTTTCCATTCTGGGGAGCTTCGTTGCTGGTTTATTTCGCTGACGCGGAGCCCGTCCTCTTCGTTCCACAGCTTGAGCCCAGAGACCATCTTCCTGCTGGTTTACAGGTTCAAGAATATCCGTGGGGCGATCTCAAATGCGCCGACCCATATTCTGTTCTGGTGTCGGCGGTTGGCAATGAACTGGTCAGGGCAAAGGTCGAAGTCGAAAAGGTTGGAATGAATCCGAGTGCTGCCAGAACTTCGCTGCCGATTCAAGCTGCCGAACAGATTCCCATACCCGAGGGCTTTGCCGGCAAGTTAACGGCGCTCGCCGCAAAGCCGAATGCCAGGCGCCTGGCAGCCTTTGCGGATCTCTATATAAGAAAAACTCCAGAAGAAATCCTGGCTATCAGACTGGCAAACCGGGTTGCGAGCGTTGGTCTGCAAGCTTTCTTTGAGAATTTGCAGCCAGGACTTGCGGAAGCGGAGGTTGGAGCCGCGGTTGAGTCGGCCATTTATTGCGAGATTGGCCACGACGGCATATTTCATTCCCGAGGCTGGGCGATGGTCCAATCCGGACCTAACAGCGCCCACGCTGGGCGATTCAATCGCTCGACTGGGCGGCGCTTGGAGGTTGGGGACCTGGTTTTGATCGAACTGGCAACTTGCGTCAACGGGTATTGGAGCGACCTCACGCGCACAGCCGCCGTAGGATCCCCGAAGCCTGCCGTTGAGCCGCTACTCTCAGTTGTCAGAAATGCGCAGCAGGCCGCGATCGAGGGCGTCCGTCCAGACATTTCCGCTGGCCACATCGACTCTCTGGCAAGGGATAAGATCGCTGCTGAAGGACTCTCGTCTTTCTTTACTCATCACACCGGCCACCACGTTGGGTTCCGCTATCACGATCCGGGTTTTCTGATCCTCCCCGGAGAATCCGCCATGCTTGAGCCGGGTATGGTGATCACGATTGAGCCCGGAGTATACGTTCCCGAGCGCGGCGGGGGCGCGCGGATCGAGGATAACGTGCTGGTTACCGAAGCCGGTCACGATGTGCTTTCCAGAATTAAAGGGAGCAAACAGGAGGCGAGGACGACTCATGATCAGCATTGATCTCTCCGGCAAGACGATTCTGGTCACCGGTACTTTGAGTGCGATGGCCGGACGCATGCCGCGGAGGCTGGCGGCAAGCGGCGCGACGCTGATCACCGACATTAAAGCCTCCCATGCGTCCTCGCGGCCGTTGCGTGGCTCTGGTTTAAGGGCATGAAGGAGACTTGGCGGTGGTTCGGGCCGGGTGATCCGGTTCCTCTCGAGCACATCAAGCAAGCGGGGGCCACCGGGATCGTCTCCGCTCTGCATCATCTCTACCGGGGCGAGGCCTGGCCGCTGAACGAGATGCTCAAGCGCAGAGATGAGATTCATGCCGCAGGTTTTGTCTGGTCAGTGGTGGAAAGCATTCCGGTTCACAATTCGATCAAGCTTCGATCCCCATCGCACGCGCATTTCATCGGTTCGTGGAAGGACACTCTGGCCACAGTCGCGAAGGCGGGTGTGGAAGTCGTCTGCTATAACTTCATGCCGGTCGTGGATTGGACGAGGACAGATCTGCAATGGCGTCTACCCAGTACGGGCTACGCCCTGCGTTTTGATGCGGTAGATTTCGCCGTCTACGACCTCTTCCTCCTCGAGCGGAAAGGCGCTGAGGCCGACTATTCCGAGGAGCGGGCCCGGGCGGCGCACGCCCGCTTCCATTCCATGTCGCAGGCACGCAGGGATGATCTGGAACAAACGATCATCGCCGGGCTTCCCGGCGCCGAGGCGTCATACAACCGCGAGACGATTCGGGGTTTGATCGCTGAATATTACGGCGTGACTGCCGACGAATTGCGAAGCAACCTCGCGGCATTCCTGCGAGAAGTTGTCCCGGCAGCACAGGAGGTCGGGCTTCGGCTCGCCATACATCCGGACGATCCGCCCTGGCCGCTGTTCGGCCTGCCACGAGTCGTCTCGACCGCCGAGGATGTGAGGGCGATTCTTTCTTCGTGCAATACGCTCGCAAACGGGCTCACGTTTTGTGTCGGCTCGTTTGGAGCCCGAGCCGATAACGACCTGCTGGCCATGGCTCGCGAATTCGGTGCTCGCATTCACTTCGTGCATCTCCGGCAGGTAACCAGAGAGCCAGATGGATCATTTCATGAAGCGGACCACTTGGCCGGTAGTTCCGACATGGTGGGTGTGATTCGCGCCATGCTGGAAGAAGAGGCGCACCGGAGGCGCGCGGGCCGGCCAGACCATGAGATTCCCCTGCGTCCCGACCACGGACAGCTGCTCGCCGGTGACATCGGCAAGAAAGTAAACCCCGGCTACTCATTGGTGGGCAGATTGAAAGGGCTCGCCGAACTGCGCGGGGTCACGCATGGCCTGAAGCATGCCATTCCAGAGTTAGGCGGATAAAACGCCCGGGCTGGCAATCTCAGCTGAACAGCCATTATCATGACGTACGAATTGAGGATTCAGCTCCTATGAAAGAGTTTGCCGGAAAGGTGGCTCTGGTCACGGGGACCACGGGAATTGGCCGTGCGATTGCGATGCGCTTTGCTGCGGGAGGCGCCGAGGTGGTTGCGTGCGGCATTGAAACAGCCGGCAATGAGGAATTGACTCGCGACGCTGAAAGACTTGGTTTAGCGCTGCGGGTCGAAAGCTGTGATGTGACCAGCCTCGACCAGGTGCGTTCGGTCGTTACGAAAACCGTCGGCCGGGTTGGAGGCTTGGACATCATCGTCAACGCAGCCGCGATTCATCCCTTCGGCACTGTCCTGCAAACGGATCTTGCGACCTGGAACCGCTGCATGATGGTGAACGTGGGCGGCATCTATGTTCTGGCGCACTTGGGCATCCCTGAGATGAAGAAGCGAGGAGGCGGGTCTATCCTTAACCTGGCTTCGGTTCAGGGACACGCGAGCCAGCGGGGCGTCGTCGCGTATGCCGCATCCAAGGGGGCAATTCACAGTTTGACTCGCGCCCTGGCTCTTGATCATGCGGTCGATAACATTCGGGTCAATTCCATCAGCCCCGGTTCGGTCCGCACACCGATGCTGGCACGCTCCGCGGCTAACTTCTCGCCTGATGTGCCAGTCGAAGAGGCGTTCGCGCGTTTTGGCGCGGCGCATCCGCTCGGGCGCATCGGCACCGCCGAAGAGGTGGCTGAATTGGCGGCGTTTCTGGCGTCAGACAAAGCAGGATTCTGCACCGGAGGCGATTACCTCGTGGATGGTGGGCTGCTCGCTGGTATCGGTGTCCAATGATCATCTTCGACATGATGTTCAGCGATTCCTAAGTTCGTATTGCAAGATCGCAAGAATTTGTTGACGATGGTGCGCAATTCGAAACCATGCCGTCCAGCCCACTTCCGTCCAGAGCGTTCTTGGCGCAAAAGCACTTGATCGGTTCGAGCGTACCTCGCAGGCGATGGCGAATCGCCTTTCTGCTGGCCCTCGGGGTTCTGGTCAACTTTTTCGACCGGATCAACTTATCAGTTTCCCGGGACGCGCTGCATGACTCGTTCGGATTATCGCTGGTAGCGTTTGGTTATCTCTCCAGCGCCTTCAGTTGGACTTATGCCCTAATGCAGATGCCCTGCGGAGTGCTCCTGGACCGGTGGGGAGTGCGAACTGTGTGCAGAATCAGCGCATTTCTGTGGAGTGTCGCGTCCTTCGCGGCTGCACTTGCTCCCGGGCTTGGTTGGTTCTTCGGAGCGCGCTTCCTACTAGGTGTGAGCGAATCCCCCACGTTTCCGGCGAATGCCAAAGCCTTGGGCTACTGGTTTACGCAGGAGGAACGAAGTCTGGCCACGGCGGTCACCGATGCGGCAGCAAAATTTTCCAGCGCAATCGGAGTTCCGCTGATTGGCCTGCTTCTGGTGTATTTTGGCTGGCGCTGGAGTTTTGCCGCAACCGGCTTCATTAGCTTTCTCTATTTCGTGTTGTTTTACTGGATTTACCGGAATCCCAGCGAAGACCAAGGGTTGTCGGCGGAGGAGTTCCAGTTTGTTCTCCGGGGTGGGGCTCAACCAGAAGACCTGGCAAGAGCACGAAGTGGCAGTTCACTCGGCTATCTTCTGACGCAGCGGAAAGTCTACGGACTCGCGCTGGGCTGGGGCGCTTACAACTACACTTTTTTTCTCCTGCTGACGTGGCTGCCCAGCTACCTTTCCGTTTCCCTGCATGTCGATTTGTTCCACTCCATTTTCTACACCAGCGTGCCCTGGCTGTTCGCCACTTTCACCGATCTGCTGGTTGGAGGATGGCTGGTGGATGCGCTGATCCAGCGGGGCTGCGATGCGAACCGCGTCCGCCAAACCGTGCTGGTGGCGGGAATGGCCTTCGGTCTCGCAATCTTCGGAGCGGCGAGGGCTCACAGTCCCGCGACCGCACTGGTTTGGATCAGCCTTGCCCTGGGCGGACTGGCCGCTGCTGCGCCGGTGGCGTGGACCGTGCCATCTCTCATTGCGCCGCGGGAGAGCGTAGGCACGCTCGCAGGTGCGGTGAACCTTTGCGGCCAGATCGCGGCGATTTCCGCGCCCATCGTTACCGGCTACATCGTCTCCGCGACGCACTCCTTCGCGGCTGCTTTCATGACCGCGACGGCAATCCTGCTGCTGGGGATTGTGGGCTACATCGTTTTACTCGGGCACATTGAACCGATCCCAGAACGGGAGGAACCCGTTTAGTCTCGGCTAGCGAAGTGCGTGCGCTGTTTCAGTTAGCTTTCTGCAAGCCGGACTAATTGGTGCGGTTCAGCCCCGCAGCGCGCCAAGCCGGATCCGTGCGGGCCACGCCCTTTCGTAACGGCAATGGGTCGGGATTATCACAGGAAAGTGGCCTTGGACGCTACCGAGCCTAAAGTTTTCTCCCTACTGGCCGATCTGGCCCTTTGATGGCAAGGAGTTCCGCCAGGGTTTCTTGCAAGAAAGAATCGATTCTGAGGAGGGACTTATGTCGACGTCAGCCGTTTCCAGTAGTTTTTTGAGCCAGGAGCAGCAGTATTTTCAAACTCGTAGTACGGATCTGCAACAACTCGGGTCGGCGCTTGGGTCCGGCAACTTGGCCGCCGCTCAAACCGCCTTCAACAATATTACTACGCTTGGCCAGAGCGGTCCGGTTGCCAATGGGAGTCCATTCTTTGTTACCCAACGCGATCAGGATTTCGATGCCATCGGAACGGCTCTCCAGTCGGGAGATCTGGCCGCGGCCCAACAAGCGTTCAGTAGTCTCAAAAGCTCATTTCAACAAGTGGCCGTGCCGCCTAGCACTGTCTCCGCTCCCGTCGCCGGTTCCCCTTCCAGCGCCGGCCCAGAAATCATCCTCAACCTGAGTAACAGCGGCAGTACTAGTCCCCAGGAAATTACCCTCAACATCAGCAACGCAAGCAATGGCGGAGGGGAACAAATCTCCCTTAGCGTTGGCAACCAGCAAGGTTCTAACCCACAGGAGATTACGTTCAATCTGGCTCCCAACAGCAATGAGCAGATTATTCTGAACCTGTTAAGCGCGTCTTCTTCAGAGAGCAGTTCCACTACCGGCAGTTCATCGTCGACCAGCGGAGGCCTCAGCGTTTCGGCTTGAATCGGCAAGAAGCCGGTACAGTTGCTCGTGGGCTTTGGACGGTTGCGTGTCGCTGGGTCTGCGTAAGATTCTCACTGCACCGGCGCGTTCAGCGCCGCCACCAACTCCACAAAGGTGGTTGCCTGCACCGCTTGATCCACTGCTTCTTTGTGGCTGAATAGTTCGCTGGCGTCTCCCAGTAAATCGTGCTGTGCCTGGTTATCTCCCGTCAGAATCATGATAATCAGCCGCGCCGGTTTGCCATCGCGTGCGTCAAAGTCGATCCCCACTGACTTCGCCACGACCACCAGCGGCCTGGCTAATCCATTCACGCGCGCATAAGGCACCGCCAACTCGTTCTCCCATCCGCTGGCCAATATGAGCTCCCGTTCTGAAACGAGACGGAACAATCTCTCGGGCGCGTTGCTTACGGCTTCCGCTGCCACTTCGCACATCTCCATCAGCGCTCCCAGGCGAGTTCTCGCCGCTAGGTTGGGCAGGAATAGTTTGGCGGCGACCGTGTCCTTCAGAGTCAGCGACTGCCTGCGGCGCACCAGAAAGTGAATCGCCGGCGCCGACACCAGAGAGGTGAGCAGCGCCATAACCACCAGCGCCACAAACATGGATTCGCGGATCAACCCCGCCTGCAGAGCCAGTATCCCGAGGATGATCTCCATCGCTCCGCGCGCATTCATCGCCAGACCCACCACCAGTGACGATGTTCGGTCCATGCCGCCCAGGCGCGCACCCCAACCTGCTCCCAGCAGTTTGCCCACGCAGGCCACACCGACCACGGTTGCGGTCAGCCCCAGGTGAAAGTTCGAGGCAAAGTTTGTCCGCAATCCAATGCTGGCAAAGAAAAAGGGAGCGAACACATTGGTCACGATCTCATAGATATGATCCGACGTCCGCTTGCGCAGATGTCCTGACCCTCCAATGGCGATGCCGATCACAAACGCTCCGAACACGGCATGAATTCCTGCATATTCGGTGAATGCCGCCCCGGCCAGCGTAAGCGTGAAGATGAAAGCAAGCACGCCGCCTGGCCAGGTAGTATGCGCCTGCAAGAACGGCAAAATCCTGTCAAACAACCAGCGTCCCAGGGTCAGTGTGATGCCGACAAACAGCACCACCAACACAACGGTATGCTTCACTCCGTCCGCCACGCTTCCGCCCGCTGGCGGATGCATCATTCCCAGCACAAACGAGAACAGAATCCATCCCACCAGGTCGTCAAACATCGCCGAAGAGATGATGACGGTGCCCACCTCGGTGCGCAGAAGATTCAGATCCATCAGGATCTTCGCAATCACCGGCAGCGCAGAAATTGCCAGGGCCGTGCCCACAAACAATGCGAAGATCAGAGGACTCGCTCCTGCTTCCGCGCCCAGGTAATGGGGGAAAGCGCTGGCCGCAAGGAAACCGGTCACGAAGGGAAAGGCAACGCCGAAAAAGCTCACCAGCAAAGCGCTCTTGCCCTGCCGGAAGATGCTGCGCAGGTCGATCTCCAGCCCGGCCGTCAGCAGAAAAAATACAACCCCAAGCGTGGTCACCGTGTCCAGCACGATCGGCATCGGCCCGGTCGTGGGAAACAGGGTTTCATACAAGTGCGGGCGATAGTGTCCGAGAACCGTCGGTCCCAGAAAAATCCCGACGGAAATCTCTCCCAGAATCGATGGCTGGCCGATCTTCTGCATCAACTCCGCCGCCAGCTTGGCACAGCCCAGCAGCACGGCCAGCGCCATGAACATCGTCATCACGTCGTGCGGATTCAAATGCTGCATGCCCAAACCTCTTCGTTGAGCCGGCGTAAGGATAGATCTTCCGCAACCCTTCGGTCGCAGTTGTTCGTGGATCGCCTACGGAAGCCTTATTTGTGACATAAATTACTGATTACCGCAAACACTGTAGGGTCTCGATGGCTTCTCGGGGAGTAAACTGGCCCAGTTCCGGGGGAGACTTCAGAGCAAGGAGAAACTGCCGTGAGGCTCAAATTGTTGGTTGTTTTGGTTACTTTGCTTTCGCTCGCAACGCCGGGCTCTACTCAGGATCGCGATCAGCCCTCCGCCAAGGCGCAAGAACACATCATCAAAGAAGTTCGCCACGAACTTCTCATGCTTCCGTATTTCGGGGTGTTCGATAACATTGCCTTTAAAGTAGACAGCTATACCGTCACGTTGCTTGGGCAAGTCACGCGGCCTTCGCTAAAGTCGGACGCAGAAAACTCAGTGAAGCACATCGAAGGCGTCGAAAAGGTGGATAACCAAATCGAGGTTCTTCCCCTCTCGCCCATGGATGACGGCCTGCGCCGGCGCTTGTTCCGGGCGATCTACGGATATCCGGCACTGGAAAAATACGCCCTGGGCGTGCAGAAGCCGATTCGCATCATCGTGAAGAACGGCCACGTCATTCTCGAAGGCGTGGTGGATAATGATGCCGACAAGAACGTGGCCGGCCTTCGCGCCAACGGCATCCCCGGCATCTTCTCGGTGAATAATAATTTGCAGGTGGTTCCGTCGAAGTAGAAACTCTCACGCTTTACCGAACGGGTCTTCCAGCGACGGGCTTTGCGGCGTAAACAATTCCGCTCCGTTTTCCGTGATGTGCATATCGTCTTCCAGGCGAATGCCGAATTCCCCGGGAATGTAAATGCCGGGCTCGTTGCTGGTTGTNNCCGTCCATGCCCATGCCGTGGCCCAGGCGGTGGGTAAAGTATTTATAGTCCGGGCCGTAGCCTGCATCTGTAATTACTTTTCGCGCCGCTGCATCCACCGCGCCGCATTCCACTCCCGGTCGTGCCGTGGCTAGTGCTGCCGCCTGCGCGCGATGTACGATGTCAAAGACTTTTTTCATCTTGTCCCCGACTTCTATTGAGGCTTTGCCCAGCACAAACGTGCGGGTGATGTCGGATTGATATCCTTCCACAGTGCAACCATCGTCGATCATGACGATCGAACCTTCTCGAATCAGCTGTGGCGTGCTCGACCCGTGAGGAAGCGCGGAGTACTCACCGACCTGCACGCTGGCCTCGCCGGGGAAGCCGAGTTGTCCATAAGCCGCCGCAATTAAATCTTCCACCTGCTGCTGAGTCATGCCTTCACGAAGCGCGTGATAAACCGCTTCGTACGCCGTCAGCGTGACTTGGCAAGCCAGTCGCATCAGCGCAATCTCATGCGCACTCTTGATCATGCGGCAGCCTGCGGTCACCGGAGTTGCACTGACGAGCGAGGCTTGCGGAGCGGCCCGGGCAATTCCGTCGACGAAGACGTAACGAGTGGTTTCTTCAATTGCCAGCTTGCCGCTGGATATGCTGCGTTCTTTAAGCCCCTGCGCCACGCGCTGATACGGGTTCTCGTCTTCTTGCCATGTGCGCAGATCGGGATGTTCGCCGTCGGGCACGCCTGAGATCTGTTCGCGCGCGCGGCCTTCTTCAAATGCCGGACAAACGTAAAACGCAGAACCTTTTGCCGGTAGCACCAGCGCGAACATGCGCTCGCCGCCCCACCAGCGAATACCGGTGAAGTATCTCAGCGACGTGCCTTCCATCAGGACGAGGGCGTCGAGCGCGTTTTCGCCCATCAGCTTGCGGGCTCGTTCCTGGCGTTCGTGCCGCTCTTCACGCGTAATGGGAGCGGCTTCACTCTTCCGCGACTTCAATTGCGCCAAAGAGGGTGGCAGGGAAGGGCTGCCCGGTTTTTCGGGAGCAGCGGCCGCGACCAGCGGATGAGAAGCCGCGGCAACTCCAGCCACGCCGCTCACTTCGAGAAACCGCCGCCGTGAAATCATGGAGCCTCCAGTTTTGAAAATGAGAGCGTGGCCATTATAGGGCAGTTGAAATTTCCGCTTGGCAGTATGGGTGCCGGTCGCGAGGGAGTTGCGGCATAATTGCATCATGGAAGCGGGTTTCCAGTGCGCGGGCTGCGGAGAGTGGAACGCCACCAACGTCGATGAATCCGCGGGACGCCGGCAAAGTTACATCGAAGATTGCCAGGTCTGCTGCAAGCCCAATATTCTCCGAGTTGAGTACGATACGGCGTCGCAGGA
This sequence comes from Acidobacteriaceae bacterium, assembly GCA_003168355.1. GTDB lineage: Bacteria > Acidobacteriota > Terriglobia > Terriglobales > Acidobacteriaceae > Sulfotelmatobacter. The sequence continues at coordinate 24,235 of PMSQ01000141.1, forward strand.
GGTTTTCATTGTGGCCGTGCTGGAGTGAATTGGGCGTTGCCTCCGTGGTGAGAGAGACGTAAGCTACGTTTCTACGCGCAGATTCTTGCTGGCATTCGCGATATAGTTGGCTGCCAAGCGAAGAACAAACGCGGATGTGAACTCAGAAAGGAATGACGGCGATGGCGACTAGCTACACGGGCGGTGGGCGGATGGTGGCACACAACATGGTTACGACACAGTTCGAGCTCGATGGTTTTCGTGTGACGCGCACGCTGGGAGTGGTGCGCGGCATCGTGGTGCGCTCACGCTCGATTTTCGGCACGATCGGCGCCGGATTGCAGACGCTGGTCGGCGGTAACATCACATTACTCACTAATTTGTGCGAGAAGACGCGCGCGGAGGCGTTTGACCTGATGCTGCAGCACGCCGCCGAACTGGGCGGCAACGCCGTGGTCGGCGCCCGCTACGACGCGACGGAAGTGATGCAGGGCGTCACTGAAGTGCTGGCCTATGGAACTGCGGTATTCGTGGAGCCGGTAAAGTAGGAGGGTTTCGAATGCCGACTTCCAATTGCCGATTGGGGCCTCTGGTCGCCGTATTCCAAGAAATCGGGACTTGGTAATCGGCAATTGAAAATCGGTTATAGGGCTGCTCCCACGTAGTCAGTCTTTATACACCCAGCCCGCGACCAGCGCGGCCAGGATGGCGCCAAACCACATATCAAGCATCCAGCCAAAAGGAAGTCCGCGGTCGCCGGCGAACCAGGTGGCCTGCGCGAAGTTTTCCGGGAAGCCGGCAAAGAAGCCGGCCAGAAAGCCTACCCTCAGCGCAGTGCCGGGACCGGGTCCCAGGCCCTGACGCGACCAAGCGTACAGATGAGCTACCGCGATCGCCAGGATAAACAGGAGCGCGATCCACTGGACCACGAAGAAGGGATAACGCGGCGCCTTTAGGAAGAGCCCGGCATTCTGCGCCGCGAGGTAGCGCGCATCGGTGATGACAAAATGGCCGACGAGAAAACTCCAGATTGTCCAGACCACGCCTCCCGCCAGACCGCCTAGCCAGATCCTGCCTCGGTTGAGTGACATGCAATGCCTCCTGTGACTATGAGTTTGAAAACAGGGCCCCACGACGGCATGCGCGGAAGTGTACACCTTCGGGCATTGAATGAGGCTGCGTCGGGCTAGCCTTCGTGATTTGCTTCGGCACCACTTTGAGCGGCGCGGGCGGCTGTTTTCCACAGGAAAGTCCGCCATGGGCGCGGCGTGCAAGAAAAATCTAAGCGAACAAATGGCGAACGAACCAGAAGCGTAAACCCAACAGCTTGTGGTCGTCTTTGTGGTTAACCACAAGAACTCGTATTTTGTCGAATCGTTCCTGGAGTGGGAATCAGACCGTGAAGTTTGTGATTGACAATCAAGGACTTACGGGTAAGATGTGGTACAAAGTGGTACAGAGTGGTCAAGACAGTTAAGGTCGTGGGAGCGGGAAGCTGACAAAGAGGAGCCGGTGGAAAACCGACCCAAAAGCACGACAAACAGCCCGATCCACCCGAGTTTGACCGAACTTTGCGCCGCATTTACCTCCCTGGTTGCAGTCGCTGTGACAGAGCAAGAAAATGTTTCGCGGCAATCATCCAACTCGCGTCGACGAAAAGGGACGGTTGAAGGTCCCAGCCGAGTTCAAGCGGGTGATCGACGAGAAGTACGGACAGCAATTCTACATCACGAGTCTGGATGGGAAGGTTGCACAAGTGTATCCCTTCGAGGAATGGGAGCGGATCGAGCAGAAACTGGCGGGGCTCTCCACCTTCAATCCTACGAAGAAGAAGTTTCTCGCCCGGGTGAACTACTACGGGCAGCAGGTGGAGATGGATGGGCAGGGGCGTCTGCTGATGCCGCAGTTGTTGCGCGACGCGGCCAGGATCAAGGGCGAAGTGGCGGTTCTGGGAAATCTGACGTATTTGGAAGTGCGCAACCTGGAGCTGTTCAAGCAAGAGATCGAGG
>PMSQ01000050.1:0-8546 GCA_003168355.1 Acidobacteriaceae bacterium
GACTTCGGGATGACGCCTGAGGTGTGCAATCGTTGAATAGTTTCAGACTGAGCCAATACCGCAACAGGGAGCGTGAACGCGCAGGTTACGACCTTTTCTTGCCGTTCGTAGGGGATAGCCTGTATTGATGTCTTCTTAAGTCGACTGCTACGGTTAGAGTATCTAACTCCTCCAACTTCACGTTTGTTGAGGGAGATGTTTGGTTTGCGGAGGTTCCTATGAAGAGAAGCGTCATTTTACTGTCGGCCGTGATGATGCTGTTGAGCGCGGGATTTGCGCAGGACAATTCCGCTGCGCCGCCACTCTATCCAACCTCTCCTCACCCCAGCCCAGTTCCGCCGTCGAATCAGGATGCTGCGCCGCAGCAGATGAACCAGAATACGGGGCAGAACGATTCCTTGCCGGTGTTCCGGGTGGATGTGTATGCGCGCACCACGAAAGCGGTGAATTACCGGCACCGGGGCGGGTCTACCTCGGTCGATTTTCGCGGCACGGAACTCATGCCAGGGATCGGTGGCCACGCCAAGGTCGAAGGAAAAAACGGGCGTCTGGCTATCAGTGCAGAATTCACAAATGTTGGGCTCCCGGGCAGCTTTGGAGGGCAATTCCTCACTTATGTGCTGTGGGCGATTACGCCGGAGGGACGCGCGGTAAATTTGGGCGAAGTTCTTCCCGGGGACAATGGCAAAGACAAGATTGACGTGACTACGGACCTGCAGGCGTTCGGAATGATTGTAACGTCCGAACCCTATTATTCGGTAACGCACCCCAGCAATAAAGTGGTGGCGGAAAATATCCTGCGGCAAGACACGAAGGGATTTGAGGAACCGATTGATGCCAAGTTTGACACGCTGGAGGGTGCGCAGTACACCATCGACATTCCGGCCAACCAGCTTCCTTCGAGCCAGGCTAGTGTGAAGGTTCCTTTGGATCTGCTGGAAGCGCGCAATGCGGTGGTGATTGCGAAGGCGGCGGGAGCGCAGCAGTACGCACCCGATAGTCTGGCGAAAGCGGAAGATATGCTGCAGCGCGCCGAAGACTACTACCAGCGTAAACAGGGGCGTACGCCGATCGGCACCGCAGCACGCGGGGCCACGCAGATGGCGGAAGATGCGCGCGTGTTGACGTTGCGGCGCAAAGAGCAGGCGAGAATCGAGGCGGAACGGCGAGCGCAGGAGGAAGCCAAGGAGAAAGCCGAGGCCGATGCCCAACTCGCGCAGCAGCAAGCCGCGCAATCTCAGGCGCAAGCCGACGAAGACGCCCGCCGCCGCGCGGAAGCGGAGCAGGCGGCAGCTGCGGCTCAGCAGCAGCAGGCGGCCGCGCTGGCAGCGCAACAACAGGCTCAAGCAGAATCGCAAGCCGCGCAGCAAGCTGCTGCCCTAGCGGAACAGCAACGTCAGGAAGCGGTTCGCCAAAAAGAAGCGATGCGCGCCCGTCTTCTGGCGCAACTGAATCAGGTGCTGCAAACGCGAGACACGGCGCGGGGCTTGATCGTCAGCATGCCTGACGTGTTGTTTGATTTCAACAAGTACACTTTGAAGCCGGAAGCGCGCGAGCGGCTGGCCAGAATATCGGGCATTGTGCTTGCGTATCCTGACCTCAAACTTCAGATCGAGGGCTACACCGACGCTATCGGCAGCGACGAGTACAACCAGACTCTCTCCGACAAGCGTGCGGAAGCGGTACGCGATTACATTGTGACCTCGGGAGTTTCGATGAATAACGTGGCGGCGCGGGGCATGGGCAAAACGGATCCTATCGCGGACAACAGCACGGCGGCTGGGCGGAAGTTGAATCGGCGAGTCGAGATGATCGTTTCAGGCGACGTGATCGGAAATCTGTCGGGGCCGGGAACTTCGGGCGATCAGGTTCAGGCGCAGGCACCTGCGAATCCGCGGTAGGCAAGATACGACATCAGCCGCGCCGTTCCCATGTTTTCGCAAAGTAGGCGAAAGGGTGGGCCGCCCGGCGGACCGTGTCGCTCCATGCGAAAAGCCAGTCGAACTTCGCTCGACTGGACAGCCGGAGGCGGCTGTCCCCACATCGACTGTGCCGCATCACATCTTGTTGTCATCCCTACTCCATTTCAAAACTCAAGTAGCTCAGGCCGTCGCTGCGTTCGACTTGCAGGACGACAGCATCGCCGGTCTTCAGGCTGAGCACGGCGGCGCGCAGGGTATCTATGGAAGTGATGGGCGTGGTGTTGAGGGCGTGGATGACGTCGCCGGTTTGGAGGCCGGTGTCGGGCATGATGAGGTCGGCAGCACGGCCGAGCACGATTACGCCTGAGGCGATGCGCAGCGGGCCGACTTGATTGCGCAGCTCGTTGGTGAGATCGATAGCAAGAATGCCCAGACGAGGGATGAGATTTTTCTCGGGATCGGCAGCGTCGAAGAGTTGATCCATCTGGTCGCGATGCTCGATGGCGGGGATGTAGAGAGTTTTCTTCTGATCGCCACGCAGTATTTCGAGCTTGAGCACCTCGTCGAGGCGGTGAAGATACAGGGCCGAAGAAAGCGCGGGAAGAGTTTCGATGCGGCGGTCGTCGGCGGTAAGGACGATGTCCTGAACCTGCAGGCCGGCGGCGGCGGCGGGGCCATCGGGCTTGACGTCGGCCACGATCACTCCCCAGTGCTGCGCAAGATGGAGGCCGTCGGCCAGGGTGGGCGTAATTTCCTGGGCTACGGCGCCGATCTCGACGCGATGAACGTGGCCGTACTTGCGCAGGCTATGGTAGACGAAATCCACGATGCGGGCCGGGATGGCGAAGCCCAGGCCTTCGCTGCCACCACCGGTGGAAAGAATGAAGGTGTTGATGCCCACGACCGAACCATTCATATCGACCAGCGGTCCGCCACTGTTGCCGGGGTTGATGGGGGCATCGGTCTGGATGTAGGTGAGCGGCTTATCGGGATCGGCCTGGCGGGCGACGGCGCTGACCACTCCCATGGTGACGGAGTTTTGCAGACCCTCGGGACTGCCGATGGCGAAGACCAGTTGACCTACGCGAGGACGGCGCGTGAGCAGCGGAAGCGTGGGAAGATCCTGTTCCTCGATCTTGAGCAGGGCGAGATCGGTTTCTTTATGCACTCCGACGAGGCGCGCTTCGAGGATGCGGCGTTTCCCCACAGGCACAGCGGAGGCTGAATCGCCGGGCAGCGGCAGAGCCACGCGAATGCGCTGCGCGCCTTCCACGACGTGGGCGTTGGTGATGATGTAGCCAGCGGGGTCGACGATCACTCCCGAACCGACGGCCTGCTGGCGCACGATGAGGGCGGTCTGGGTCCGGTTTTCCTGGTGCAGAGGGCCGTAGCCAGTGACCAGAATCTGAACCACCGCGGGAGACACCTTGGCGGCGAGATTTTCCAGAGCGTTGTTGAATTGCGACAAGGTCTGGAAGGATGCGGAGGCATCTGACTTCGGCTCCGATTTCTCTGCCGTGATCTTCGGGGCCGGAACCGGGCTGGTGGGTTGCTGCGCCGACAGACAGGTTGAGGCCAGAACAAGCGCAGCAATGTGACGGATGAAATGGTGCGACCGATGTCGCGCATGCGCGCGGAAGAAGAATGAACCGAGCATGAGTGGGTCTCCTGAAAAAGACTCTTATCAGACGGTACCATGCGAGATTCGGTTGCAAGGTAAAGGCGGGTCAGGGGATCGGTTCTGATAGGACACTGTGGATTCCTGTTCGAGAGTATTTTCGGCCGTCTGCCGGGACAACAGGCATTTCGCCGCTTGTACCGCCGTCGAGCTTCGCTCGACCGGACAGCCGAGGGCGTCTGTCCCCACACATGAACATCTCCGCGAACTGGCGGCCACTCTGCCGGTTGTGCGATACACATAAATGTGAGATGCTTACACATTGGGGATTATGCTTGCGTACAAACATCGACATTGATGACCGCTTGATGCGGCAAGCCATGCGGCGCAGTGGAGCTCCGACTAAGAGAGCCGCCGTGGAAGCGGGGTTGCGGTTGCTGACGGAGACGCACGCTCAAGGCTCGATCCGCCGGCTGCGGGGAAAAGTAGTCTGGGAGGGCGATCTTCATCAGGCGCGCCTGACGCGGGTTCGGGAGTAGGCTGTGCGATGGTGATCATCGACACGACCGTGTGGATCGATTATCTGCGCGGCACCGATAACCCGGAAACACGCTGGCTGGAGCGGGAACTGCAACGGCAGCGGCTCGGTCTGACCGATCTTATTCTTTGCGAGGTATTGCAAGGGATTCGGGAGCAAAGCGCGTTCGCGCGGGTGCGAGCCGACCTGTTGAAGTTCCAGGTTTTTCAGACAGGCGGTAGCGGCCTGGCCGTTGTCGCCGCTCAGAATTATCGAGAGTTGCGCCAGCGCGGCTACACCGTTCACAAGACGATCGATTGTCTCATTGCCAGTTTTTGTCTGCAGGCCAAACACGAACTGTTGCACCGGGACCACGATTTTGATTGCTTTGAGAAGGTGCTCGGGCTGCAGGTGGTTCATGCGGCGGCGTGAACGCATCCGGTGCTCCTTAACGTCCGCGCACTCCGGCGCGTGAAGAGGTCCCTTCGAGAAGCTCAGGGCAGACTCTTCGGCCCGCAAAGAACACAGGTCTCAGAATGACGCAAAGTTAGTATGAAACTCATCTTTTTGAAACCGCTCCATAGGTGCGGGGAAATGGTCCGGTGAGGGGGGAATCTAGGTACTACCCTTAACTAACTGGGAATCAGGCTTTTATAGCGGTAGCATCCGTGATATAACCGGCCCTGAGCAACAAAAAGTGGGTGATCCGCCTGCCAGGAGCGTATTCTGATGGCATTGGGTTCATTTGCCGATAGTGAGAGTCAGGGGTCAACACTAACCAGGACCAAGCACGAACGAGGAGGGACTGTGTCCGAAGCACGGACCGGAAAAAGGTTTCCGCTGGAATTGCCGATCAAGATTCACAAGGAGAGCGCCAGCGGCGACGCCAAGGGAACGACAGGAAATCTGAGTGCGGCGGGAGTTTACATCCGCGCCGACGCGTCGCTGGAGGTTGGTTCGCCGGTGGAGTTTGAGATCACGCTTCCGCCCGACGTTACCGGGGGGCAGGAAAACGTGGTGATTCAGTGCAAGGGGCGCGTGGTGCGCACCGATCCCACCGGGGCCAGCGAAGATGGCAAGGGTGTGGCCTGCGTGATCGACTCGTATGAATTCGTGAGGAACTCTTAATATTTAAGGAAGCGAGCCAAACGCGTGATTATTTGCATCGCAAAAAGCGCGATGCTTCGCGCGGCTCGCCGAGATCCTTCGGCAGGCAAAAGCGTCCGCTTCAGGATGACAATGGAATTTTGGGAGCGCCGATAACATGCTCAAACTGATACTTGCCGACAACCAGGCAATCTTCCGCGCCGGTATCGCCAAAGTGCTGGCGGTGGAAGACGAGATGCGCATCGTTGCGCAAGCTCAAACGCCGGAACAGATGTTCATGGCTCTGGATAAATTCCGCGCCGCGGTTCTGGTGGTGGCCGCGGGCTTTCACAACGATTTTGCCGGGATCATCCAGGCGGCGAACAAGGCGAAGACCCGCGTGGTGGTGCTGGCCGATACGGGAGAAAGCGCGCAGCGCCACATGGCGAACGGCGCGCATGGCGTGGTCTACCGCAACGTGACCAGCGCGGCCCTGGTGGACTGTGTGCGCAAGGTGGCGCGCGGGGAGACTTGGGTGCAGGATGTTGCGGTGCCCAGCGAGCTGACAGAAAACGATATGGTCGGGTTGCGGGTGCGCGATCGCCTGACGGCGAAAGAGCTGCGCATTGTGGCGCTGATTGTGCAAGGTTACAAGAATAAAGAAATTGCCACGCAACTCGGGACGACGGAGCAGGTGATCAAGAATTATCTGCGCAACGTGTATGACAAGATCGGCGTCTCAGACCGGCTGGAGCTGGCGCTGTTCACCATCCATCACCGGATTCTGAACGAAGCCGCAGCGGCGACCACGGCGGGGCCGATGCCGCAACCGCCGGCGGGAGTGATGCCGTAACAGCGTTTGTGCGAACGAGGCCGCCCTGCGGGGCGGCCTTTGTGTTGCTTATTCTTAGCAATCGTGTCTTCGCGAGGATGGCGTAGAGCAGCCTTGCTGTATAGCGGCCAACTTGTCATCCTGAGGAAGGGGAGTCGCTCGCGAAGCGAGAGAATCCCGACGAAGGACCTCGTAATCTGCGGGCACCACCGGCGCAGCCAGCGAGTCCATAGGTCCTTCGGCCCGCAAAAAGCGCGGGCCTCAGGATGACAAACCGTAAGACGACGTTGGATCACCATCTTCCTTGCCTTTGAAATACAAGCACCCAGTGCACAAAACGCCCTCGTCCACTAAGCGCATCGTTCTCTTGGCGTGCGGCATCTACTGCTCATGGAATTTCGAACGCTGGGACGCTCTGGTTTGAAGGTGCCTGTGTTGAGTTATGGCACGGGAACGTTTGGGGGTGGAAACGAGTTCTTTCGCGCGTGGGGCGCGAGCGATGTGGCCGAGGCAACTCGGCTGGTGGATATCTGCCTGGAGGCAGGCGTCAACCTTTTCGATACGGCCGACGTTTACTCGGACGGGCTCTCCGAAACAATTCTGGGAAAGGCCATTGCCGGACGTCGCGAGGATGTATTGATCTCGACCAAGGCGACTTTTCGCATGGGGGCGGGACCGAACGATCTGGGGTCGTCGCGCTATCACCTGATCCGGGCTTGCGAGGCGAGCCTGCGCAGGCTGGGGACGGATTATATCGACATCTATCATCTGCACGGGTTTGACGCGCTGACTCCGGTCGAGGAAGTTCTGAGCACGCTGAATCAGTTAGTGGTGAGCGGGAAGGTGAGGTACATTGCGTGCTCGAATTTTTCGGGATGGCATTTGATGAAGTCGCTGGCCGTTGCGGATCAATACGGCTGGGCGCGGTATGTGGGCCATCAGGTTTACTACTCGCTGATCGGCAGGGAATATGAGTGGGAGCTCATGCCGCTGGCGTTGGATCAGGGCGTGGGAGCGCTGGTGTGGAGTCCGCTGGGGTGGGGAAGGTTGACAGGAAAGGTCCGGCGCGGAAAGCCGTTGCCGGCGGAGAGCCGTCTGCACAAGACCAGCGAACAAGGACCGCAGGTGGGAGACGAATATCTGTACAAAGTAGTAGATGCGCTGGACGCGGTTGCGAAAGAGACGGGAAAGAGCGTGCCGCAACTGGCGCTGAATTGGTTGTTGCAGCGGCCATCGATTTCAACCGTGATCTTCGGGGCGCGGAACGAGGAACAGTTGCGGCAGAATTTAGAGGCGGTGGGATGGAATCTCTCTCCCCAGCAGGTGGCGAAACTGGATCATGCGAGCGATGTCACGCCGGTTTATCCGTACTGGCATCAGCGGCAGTTTGCGGAGAGGAATCCGGCGCCGGTTCCACTTGCTGAAAAAACCGGCAGCTAGTCTCTTTAATTTTAATTTTAATTTTGTCAGCGTTCGGTTTCGTCAGCGTCCAGAGAAAGAGAGCAAGATGGCACGCGTGTTCATCACGGGTTCTTCCGATGGGCTGGGACGAATGGCGGCACAACTCCTCATCGAGCAAGGACACGGCGTGGTTTTGCATGCCCGCAGCCAGCAGCGAGGGCAGGAAGCGATGTCGGCTGTTCCCGGAGCGGAGGCGGTGGTGATCGGTGATCTCGCCAGCATCGCGCAAACCCGCAAAGTGGCGGAACAGGTAAACGGGCTCGGCTCCTTCGACGCGGTGATCCACAATGCGGGGATCGGCTACCGGGAACCTCGGCGCATCGCTACCGAGGACGGTTTGCCGCATCTATTTGCCGTGAATACTCTCGCGCCTTACATCCTGACCGCGCTCATCAAGAAGCCGAAGCGACTGGTCTACCTGAGTTCCGGCCTCCACCAGGGCGGTGACGCAAGTTTGAAGGATCTGGCGTGGGAGCATCGCCCATGGCAAGGGGAGCAGGCTTACTCCGATACCAAGCTGCACGACGTGCTTCTGGCCTTCGCCATTGCACGGCGCTGGCCGGACGTTTTTTCGAATGCCCTTGAGCCCGGCTGGGTGGCCACCAAGATGGGCGGTGCGGAAGCGACCGGAGACCTGGATGCCGGGCATCGCACCCAGGTATGGCTTGCCGTGAGTGATGATCCGGCTGCGATGGTCACGGGCGAGTACTTCTACCACATGCGGCTTCGCCGACCGAACCCGGCCACGCGCGACGCGAAGCGGCAGGAGGAGTTGCTTGACGCGTGCAAGCGATTCTCCGGGGTGGAGCTACCTGTCTAAGTGAGGCCGCGAATGAAGGATCGTGCCCTCGCTTCTAAAGCGGCTAAAGCCGTGTTGGAAAACAGACAGTTATCGCTGCGCTGAAGCGCTGCGCCACCCAAAATCAATTGCAACATCGAGTCTTTCCGCAAGCAATGAAAGCCGTGCCCTTCCGCTCTGGGTGGCTTGGCGGCGTTTTCCTCAGCCTGCTAGATTTTCTCGGCGACTGATTTAGCCTGCGTGAACAGATACAGGTAGTCGGGGCCACCGGATTTGGAATCGGTTCCGGACATGTTGAAGCCGCCGAAGGG
>PMSQ01000050.1:8600-58207 GCA_003168355.1 Acidobacteriaceae bacterium
CCGAAGATTTCTTCCTGCTCGAGTTTCGACTTGGCGGGAATATCGACAATCACGGTGGGCTGGATGTAATAGCCTTCTCCGGCCTCGGTGGCGCGCTGGCCGCCGGTGAGGACGCGTCCATCTTTCTTGCCTTGCTCGATGTATTCGAGGATGGTCTTCATCGAGCCTTCGTTGATCACCGCGCCCATGTTGCTGTTTTCCGCCGGGTCGCCGACGGTGATTTTTTCCACTCGGGCTTTGAGTTGTTCGAGGAACTTGTCGTACACGCGCTCGTCGACGATGGCTCGGGAGCAGGCGGAGCACTTCTGGCCCTGGAAGCCGAATGCGGCTTGCGCGACGCCTTCGACGGCGGAGTCGATATCGGCGTCGGCGTCGACGATGATGGCGTCCTTGCCGCCCATTTCAAGGATGGTGCGCTTGATCCAGAGCTGACCGGGAGCTTGCGTGGCGGCGGTCTTATTGATATGCAGCCCCACTTCGCGGGAGCCGGTAAACGCGATGTATCGAGTTTTGGGATGTGCCACGACGGCATCGCCGAAGCTGGCGCCGGCGCCGGGGCAGAAGTTCACCACGCCTTCGGGCATGCTGGCTTCTTCCAGCAGTTCAATGAACTTGGCGGCGATGGTGGGGGAGTCACTGGAGGGCTTCAAGATTACGGTGTTGCCGCTGACGATGGAAGCGACCACCAAGCCGGCCATAATAGCGCAGGGGAAATTCCAGGGAGGAATCACCGCGCCCACGCCCAGCGGAATGTAGGTGAGCGAATCGTGCTCGCCGGGCAACTGCACCGGCGTCTCGGCTTTGGATAGGCGCAGAGCTTCGCGGGCATAGAACTCGCAGAAGTCGATGGTCTCGGAGATATCGGCATCGGCCTCGCCCCAGTTCTTGCTGACTTCGAAAACCAGCCAGGCCATGTAATCCATTTTGCGCTGGCGCATCAGGTCGGCGGTGCGGAAGAGCAGGCTGGCGCGCTCTTCGATGGGGGTGCGGCTCCAGGAGGTGAATGCCTTCAGCGCGGCGGTCATGGCCGGTTCTACGTGCTCTTTGCCCGCCTTCTGGTGGATTCCGACGATTTGCGAGGGGCGCGAGGGGTTCAGGGACTTGATCTTGTCGGCGGTTTTGACGCGCTGGCCGCCGATGATGAGGTCATACTCGCGGCCAAGCTGGCCGCGCACTCGCTCGATGGCGGCGCGCATCTTGCGGGCGTTCTCTTCGTGGCGAAAATCGAAGAAGGGCTCGTTGATGAATGGGCCTTGATGGGAGGATGCTGTGCGCGGCCGGACGGGGGCTTCGGCGATTGCCATGGGGGAATCCTTTCGGAGATCGCGGGATTGCTACACAATATTCTACATCGGCCACGGGTTTATAGCCGCGAAGCGGCGCAAGAGGTAGTGGGTCAGTTTGAAAAGGGCGGCTGTGTGCGCACGGAGATCCCTCATCCCGCTGGTGAAAACGCGGGACTTCGGGATGACGCCTGAGGGGTGCCATCTTGCGCAGCTCGCGGCTATGGTTGCGTTTACGGGAATCATACGATGGGCGAACACTACGGAAATGCCGGAGGGCGGAAATATTGCTGCCGAGAATTTCATTTAGGCACTTCAAGTCCGTTGAATGATTCTGCCCATCCTCTCCTTTCAATTCTTATTGCCCATTTGACGGAAGCGTGGTGCTAGACTCAAACGTTTCACCGAGGCAAAGGTATGCAGATTCAACAGGTAGGGGTTATCGGCGCTGGAACTATGGGGAATGGAATTGCTCATGTGTTTGCGCGCAGCGGTTACTCGGTGGTTTTGTGCGATGTGGAGCAACGCTTTCTGGAGCGCGGACTTGCGACTATTACCAAGAATCTGGAGCGCGAGGTTGCGAAGAACAAGATCACGACGGAGGAGAAGGCGTCGGCGTTGAAGAAGATCGATCCGGTGACTGACCGCGCCAGGCTGGCGGAGTGCGACTTCATCATCGAAGCGGCGACGGAGAAGTTTGAGGTCAAGACGGAGATATTTCGCGATCTGGATCGACTGGCGCGGTCCGGGGTGATTCTGGCTTCGAATACTTCTTCGATTTCCATTACCAAGCTCGCGGCGCTTACCAAGCGGCCGGAAAAGGTGATTGGGATGCACTTCTTTAATCCGGTACCGGTGATGAAATTGGTGGAGGTGATCCGCGGGCTGGCTACTTCGCAGGAAACTTTTGCGACCGTGCGCGAGCTAGCGGTGAAGCTCGCGAAGACGCCGGTGGAGGTGAACGACGCGCCGGGATTTGTTTCCAACCGCGTGCTGATGCCGCTGCTGAACGAAGCCATGTATGCCGTGATGGAGGGTGTGGCCACGGCGGAAGCGGTGGATGAAGTTTTCAAGCTGGGCATGGCGCATCCCATGGGGCCGCTGACGCTGGCCGATTTTATTGGACTCGACGTTTGCCTGGACATTATGCGCGTGCTGCAGGATGGGTTAGGCGATCCCAAGTACCGGCCGTGTCCGCTGCTGATCAGGATGGTGGATGCGGGGTGGCTGGGGAGGAAGAGCGGACGGGGGTTTTATCAGTATTAGAAACCCGCACCGGGGCTAAAAGCCCGCATTGATCGGGGATGCTGACGCGGCGCTGAAGCGCCGCTCTTCCACGTTAGTGCATGCGTTCATACTTTTTCCATGAAAACAACGCTAGACCGAATGACACCCAAGCGAATTTCGCTGCGAGCCCGAAGCGACGTGCCCTTCTACATGCTGGCTGCTCTGGCGGGGATAGGGACAGGGCTGACGGATGTTGCCGTCAACGATCTGCTCTTTACCGCGCTGCTGGTGCTGGCGGCTTGCATGTTGCTGGGACTGCTGCGGCCGCGCTGGCCGTGGCGGTGGGTGGCGATGGTGGGGGTGTTCATTCCTTTGAGCGAACTCGGCGCTTATCTGATCGTGAGCGTGAAACCTACGCGAGCGCAGATGTATGGATCGTTTCTGGCGGCGCTGCCGGGAATTGCGGGAGCTTACGGCGGGTCGCTGATGCGCGGGGTTATCGATAATTTGCGGCAGGGGAAGTAGGAGCAGTGGGCAGTGATCCGTGGGCAGCTCAGTTTCGTTTCTCGGTTTTCAGTCCGAAACAGGAAGCCGAGGGCCGGAAGCCGGATGCCGTGCCTCCAAGGTATTGGATAACGAAGAAGTTACTCCCAGTTCCACAGGGTGGGCGCGTATGCTGCCAGCATGGGTGTGACGGTTTCGATGCTGGCCAGCGGCAGCCGGGGGAATTGCGCGTTTGTGGCCAGCGCGCGCACCAGGATTCTGGTGGATGCCGGCCTCTCCTGCCGCGAGACGTTCAAGCGCATGAAGTCGCTGGGCGAAGATCCGCAGGCGCTGGCGGCGATTCTGATCACCCACGAACATTCCGATCATGTTTACGGTTTAGCAACTCTGGCCAAGAAGTTGCGCATCCCAGTGTTCATGACGGGGGCGACGCACGCAGCGTGGGCACGGGCGTTGCGCAACGACAACGGCGAGCGGCCGCAACTGGAGAGGCTGGAGCGCTTCGAATCGGGACATCGCTTTCAGGTTGGAGATATCGAGGTGAAACCCTTCACCATTCCCCACGACGCCGCCGATCCCGTGGGTTTCACCTTTCGCGTGGAAGGCGCCAAGGTGAGCGTGGCCACCGATCTCGGGTACTTGCCGATGAACGTTCGCGACCACTTGCGCGGGTCTGACATCCTGATTATGGAGTCGAATCACGACGTGGAAATGCTGCGCGGAGGGTCTTATCCGTGGGCGGTGAAGCAGCGCGTGGCCAGCAACGTGGGGCACCTCTCGAACCTGAAACTCGCGGATTTCTTCACCGGCGACTATGATAATAGTGCAGCGTTTATCGTGTTGGCGCATCTATCGGAGCAGAACAATCATCCGGAAATAGCGCGGCGGGAGGCGGAAAAGGCGCTGGCCGAGCGCGGCGGATTGTTTCAGAATCGCGTGCTGGTGGCGGTGCAGTCCGAGGTTTTGCCGCCCATCCAGTTGTAGTTCCTTATGAGTCAGCAGTGCATCGATCCGATTGTGGGCAAGATCCTGGCGGGCTGGCGCTACGACATTTCCGGCCTGGCGCCGGAGATGCGGGGCGACTACGAGAGCCACTTTGCCGGGTGCGAGCGGTGCCGCGGCCGGCAGCGCGTGCACCGCATGATCGATGTGGGCTTGATCGCGCTGGCTTCGGTTTCGGGTGGGGTGTTTCTGCTGGCCTTTGGAGTGATCCGCCACTTTGGTCCGCGGCACGCCTTCTGGCTGGAGATTGCGGCGCTGGCGGGCTTTGCGCTCTCGGCGCTGATCTGGCTGGTGGTGGCGGTGGCGACACCCGCTCCGGTCACCGTGCTGGATGCGGCCAAGCAAGGGGCGCGCCGCGTGCATGACCGGCTGCCGGCGGAGATTCGGGAGCGCCTGCCGGAAGAACTTCGGGTGAAGATCACAGGGACATAATCGTGGCGCAGCCTTTCTCACGCACTATCGCATTGGCGTTGCTGAGCGCGATGGTTGCCGCGGGCGCCGGAGCGATGTGCTTTCTGCCGGCAGCGTCGGCGCACTCGCCTTCTGCCGGATGTCACTCCCCGAAAATCCCATCCCGCCCGCAACCCGCCGATTACCGTTGTTGTACGGGTGCACATCCTTCCGCTTTGCTGACGAATGTTTTTTCTTCGCGTCCCATGGTGCAACCGCGGGCTGGCGTGATCGATCTACTTGAGACTACAAGCGCAACCGATCGATCTGCGCGTGTGTTTGCGCCTTCCAACGGCCCGCCCCGTGTTTTGACTCTTAGAATCTAGCCTCCATTCTTCCTCACAATCTTTCATGGGAATGTGCCCATCCGGGCGCAGATGGCAGTTTTTTTCTTGGCGTTGGGAGGCTTTCGTGTCCAGGGCAGTGTTCGATTCAATTGGCGTTTGTTCCATGGCCATCCTTTCGATCGTTGCGGTGACGATGCCGTATCCGGCTACGGCTCAGGACTCTTCGATGGGCGGAATGAATATGCCCATGGAGGAGCACGACGCGGCGCAGTTGCCCTCGCCGCACGCCGGGTCGGGAACGGGGTGGGAGCCGGCATCGGTGCCGGAGCACGAGTGGATGCGGATGCGCGGCGGTTGGGAGTTGATGGCGCACGGCGTGATCTTCACCGATTACAACCAGCAAGGCGGGCCGCGGGGCGAGGGCAAAGCAGAGTCAGTGAATTGGGGCATGTTGATGGAGCAGCATCAGCTGGGCGGGGGAACGATTCTGTTGCGTCAGATGTTCTCGGCGGAGTCGCTGACATCGCCGCATCCTGGCTTCCCGGAGCTGTTTCAGACGGGCGAGACTTACCACGGGGAGGCGCTGGTCGATCATCAACATCCGCATAATGTGTTTGCGGAACTCTCGGCGCTGTACACGCTGCCGCTTTCGGAGAAAATCTCATGGGAGTTATATGGTGGGCCGTCGGCGGAGCCGGCGCTCGGGCCGGTTACTTATATTCACCGCACGTCCGCTTCAGAGCTGCCGCTGGCGCCGCTCAGTCATCATTTGCAAGATTCGACGCACACCAGCTTCGGCGTGGTCACGACCGGGTTCGTGATCGAGCGCGTGAAGCTGGAAGGCTCGGCTTTTAACGGACACGAACCGAACGAGGAGCGCTGGAGTATCCAGCCTGCCGCACTGGATTCCTGGTCGGTGCGCGGCAGTGTTGCCCCTGACCGAAACTGGACAGCACAATATAGTGTTGGGCACCTCGACCACCCTGAGGCGCTGCAACCCTGGAACCAGTGGCGGCAGACGGCGTCGGTGGAATACAACCATCCCCTGACGGCGGGCAATTGGGCGACCTCGCTGGTGTGGGGACGGGTACACGAGATCGGGACCGGTACCAACCTCAATGGCTACCTGCTCGAATCCACGCTGAACTTTCTGCGGCGCGATTATGTATTTACGCGGATGGAACTGGTGGACAAAGATGAGTTGTTTCCCCAAGAGGCGGTGCAGCCGGCTTACCGCATCGGCGCCTATACTTTCGGCGGCACGCGTGATCTGCTGCAGAATCGCGCCTGGCAACTGGGACTGGGAGCGGATGTGACGGTGTACTCGAAGCCGGCCGCGTTGGATGCGGCGTACGGCAATTTCCCCGTGTCGTTTCAGGTCTTTCTGCGGATGCGTCCCGGATTGCGCGTCAGCGGACATCATCGCTAGCGGGGAATCGGTATTGCCTTGGCGGGTTCCGGCGATAAAAATTCCTGATCTCCGCCCGCGAACTGCGCGAGAATGTACGCAATGAGGGGGACCGTTAGAACACTGCGGGCGGTGCAGTGGACCATGCTCGGCAGCATTTTACTCTATGCTGTCATAGGCGAAGTTCTGGGCCGCGGCGCCCGAGCCGTCGATCCCTCGCTGAGCTATGTTTTTACCACTGCGGGTGTAGCCATTGTGGGCATGATTTTTGTGGTGAGGCGCACTCTGGTGCTGCGGTCGGCGGAAAGCCTGGCAGTTCACCCCGACGACTCCCTCACTCTGCGCCACTGGAAGAGCGGCTATATCACCACCTATGCGCTATGCGAAGCTCTGGCGTTGTTTGGCTTGATCCTGCGCTTCATGGGCTGCAAATTTCAGCAGAGCCTGCCGTTTTACATTGGGGGCTTTGTGCTGCTTTTCTTCTTCGGCCCGCACGAACCCGCCAGCGCCTGAGGTGCTCGCCTAAAGCTCCCGCCTAAAGCTCGCCTGGAACATAAGATCGAAGACATAGGACGGAGATATCATGCGGGTGAGGTGATCTCATGTCTATTAATGGGCCGGAAGAATTAGCCGGAATGCGCGCCGCGGGAGCGGTGGTTTGCCTGATCCTGGAGGCGATGAAAGGTGAAGTGCGCCCGGGAATCACCACGGCGGAATTGGACGAAGTGGGCGCGGGCGTGATGCGGCAGCATGGAGCACGATCCGCTCCGGCGTTGGTTTATGGATTTCCCGGAGTGAACTGCATCAGCCTCAACGATGAAGCGGTGCATGGCATCCCCGGCCAACGCGCGCTGCAGCAGGGGGATTTGGTGAAGCTTGATGTCACCGTGGAGAAAGACGGATTCATGGCGGATGCCGCTGTAACCGTTCCCGTGGGCGAAGTGACGGAAGAGCGCGAGCGCCTGATCGATTGCGCGGAACGGGCTTTTGCGAAGGCAATGCTGGTGGCGCGAGCCGGCTTTCGAGTGTTGGAGATTGGACGAGTGATCGAGCGCGAGGTCCGGCGGAGTGGCTTCTCGGTAATTCGCGATCTGGGTGGGCACGGCATTGGACGCACGATCCACGAGGAACCGCGCGTGCCGAACTACGCTGACCCGGAAGCGAATCAAGTTTTGACTGAGGGTTTGGTAATTACTGTCGAACCGATTATTGCGGCGGGGTCGGGCAGGTCGTTCGTCGCGCCGGATAAGTGGACGATTGTCACGGCGGACCACCGGCCGTCAGCGCATTACGAGCATACGCTGGTGATTACGAAGGGTGCGCCGATGCTGCTGACGGCGGCTTAGGAGTCATTTCAGGAACAGCCGCTCTTAGGGTTTACTGGGTGTTTACTGGCGAAATGGCGATGTTTCGCCAACAACCTCAAGATACCTATTCCAGCCAAGAAGGCATCGGGTGCAAGATCGACTTAGATGCGACTTACCAACTTTCAAACGCTCTATAGAGTGCTCGGTTGGCTTCCGATTTGCGTGTTGCCTTTGACAGCAGTGACTTGCCGTAATCTACTGCCCCCTTGGGTATTCATGTGGATTCTTTCGTTCGCCATCTATCTCAGCCTGAAGTGGCTGACGTGGTGGAGAGCGCGATCGCGAATTGCTCATCCAGCGTGGCGTTCGGCAGCCTATCTTTTGGCTTGGCCAGGAATGGATGCAGATGCTTTCTTGGATGCGAGACAACGTGTACCGCCGCCAGCGTTCTCCACTTGGCTCTGGGCGATGCTCGAAACGATTTTCGGTGCGATCCTGCTCTGGGTTGTGGCGCGATTCGTTCCCCAAGGACGACCCCTTCTACGCGGGTGGGTTGGGATGGTGGGTCTGATCCTGCTGCTGCACTTCGGTATTTTCCAGATTGTCGCTCTCCTGTGGCAGAGCCTTGGCGTCAAAGCCGAATCCATCATGTCTGCGCCGCTCCGTTCCACATCCCTCGGAGAGTTCTGGGGGAAGCGGTGGAACCTCGGTTTTCGTCAGCTTTCCCATGAATTGATTTTTCGCCCGCTATATAGAACGTTAGGGCCGGATACGGCTGGTTTCTTGGTCTTCGCTGCTTCTGGGCTGATCCACGACTTGGTGATCTCGCTGCCCGCTGGCGGAGGCTATGGCCTCCCTACGCTCTACTTCTTGCTACAAGGCGCGGGCGTGACCGTCGAGCGTTCACGGTTCGGCAAGCGGCTCGGGCTGGGGCAGGGAGTGCGCGGCTGGTGTTTCATGGTGGTGTTGCTTACGGTACCAGTCTTTGGGCTGTTTCACCCGTGGTTTGTGATGCGTGTCATACTTCCCTTCATGCGGGCAATTCACGCGCTATGACTAATGCACTCGTGCAGAGGCTGTTTGACGTCGATCTGTGGTTCGTCGGCGCGGCGCATTTTGTGATCCTGTTCGCCAGCTTTCAAGTGCCATATCGACTGGACTGGAAACGAGACTTACAGCAATTGATACCGTTCAACAGGAAACTGCTTTGGGTGCAGGGTGGATTCACGGTGCTGACGATCATTGCCTTCGGCACACTGACGCTAGCACTCCACACGGAGCTGCTTCAAGGCGACCGAGCTGCCCTGGGACTTGCCTGCTTCATCGGGGTTTACTGGACTGCGCGAATTCTTGTCGATGCGATTTACTTTTCGCACGCCGACTGGCCCAAGGGAACGGCATTTGTTGTGGGACACGCTCTCCTAACACTGCTGTTTGCTTTGCTCGCGGCGAGCTATGTCGGGCTGTTCGTCTGGCACCTGTGGCTGAGGGTGAATGGCTGAGATCGGGTTCGACTTTAGTCGGCTAATAATCACGTTCCAGGTGCGCATGACGGGAAAGTAATCGGCCATGGTAATCGCCACATCGGTTATCTCGCTTCTCGCAATCCTGCTGGTCCCCGTCCTTCTAGTCCGGTTTCGCAAAAGGTGGGTAGCAGCCTTCCATCGAGCCATTACGAACCGAATAGCAAGCCGATTCGCGGCCCGAATGCCCGGCTTTGGCCTTGTTACAAATGTCGGTCGAAAGTCAGGCAGGATCTACCGGACGCCGGTGAATGTTTTTCGAGAGCGCGACGGATTCCTGATCGCGCTCACCTATGGGCGAGATAGCGGGTGGGTAAGGAATGTGGTGGCCGCTGGGCGCTGCCAGCTGGAGACTCGCCGCGTGTCCTATCAACTTTCCGCGCCAGTCATCGTGCACGACCCCTCACGGCGGCGATTCCCGCCTCTGGTGCGTATAATCCTTAGCCTCATTGATGCGAACGATTTCCTGCAGCTTTCAACTTCTCACGAGTATGACGTTGTGTCCTGAGCCTCGGGGGCTGAAGCCCTCGCTACTAGCAGAGCGTCACCCAAAACCGCGCCACCCAAAACCTGCTTATCCCCAAGCCTTCACTCGTCCTCTACGCCTTGATATGGCAGCTCGCCATGCCGCGCTTCTCCAGATACTGCTGGTGGTAGTCCTCGGCGGGATAGAACGTCACTGCGGGGACGATCAGCGTCGCAATCGGCTTGGAATAACGGTGCGCTTTTTCCAGCGCTTCCTTCGAGGCTTGCGCCGCGGCCTGCTGTTCCGGCGTGTGGAAGAAGACGGCGGAGCGGTATTGCGTGCCCCAGTCCGGTCCCTGGCGGTTGAGCTGCGTGGGATCGTGATTCTCCCAGAACACTTTCAGTAAGTCGGTGTAGCGAACCTGGGCGGGATCGAATTCCACCTCCACCGCTTCGGCGTGGCCGGTACGATCGGTGCAAACTTCTTTGTAGGTGGGATTGTCCGTGCTTCCGCCGGTGTAGCCAACACGTGTGGATAGAACCCCCGGCATCGCCCGGAAGGTTGCTTCGACTCCCCAGAAACATCCCGCTGCAAATGTGGCTTTCTCCATCTTAAGATTGCTCCTCTCCCGTTCTTATTAGATGACGAATTCGGCAGAAAGTCACGTTTTGGAAACACAGGGCCTTGCGGGTTGCCGGCCTTGGCGAAAACGCTGTCGAGCTTCGCTCGACCCGGCAGCCGAGGGCGGCTGTCGCCACATGGGCATTTCCGCTCGACCGGGTAATTGACGGTGTGGAGGATTCGGGGTAAAGTTCGGACATTGCTGTCGTAGTCGTGGTCCCAGGAGTCGTTCTGTGGTTTTAGGTCCCAGCCGTGCCGGAGGTGTGCAGAAGTTTGCAATCTGCGTGCTTTTGGCGCTGGCCAGCGCGCAGGCGGCGTTCGCCGTTGCCAACTTCAGCCCACAGCGCCGTGTCGGCTACACCACGGGCGATCAGTGGGAACCCGCGATGGCGGCCGATGGCCATGGACACATCTATATTTTGTTTCCGCAGTACGGCGCGGTAAACGACTGCCCGGCCTGCACCGCTCCCACGATGGCTTTGCTGGTCAGCAACGACAACGGATTGTCGTGGCAAGCGCCCCATCCGCTGGTGGCTTCCTCGACCGGCCAGTTTGATCCGCAGATTGTGGTGGATCCCGTGGACCGGCAGACGGTATATGTCTCCTGGCTGCAGAACAACAAGCGCGATGTGATGGTGGCACGGTCGCAGGACTTTGGGGGCAGCTGGTACCTCGCGGTCGCGGAGCACTCGCGCAACAACGATGACGCCGACAAGCCGGTGCTCGCGGTGCATGGCGCCGATGTCTATGTGGGATTCAATCATGACGAGAATTTTCTGGTCGCCGCATCGCATGACTATGCCCAGAACTTCGCCGCAGTGACCGTGAATCCGAACGCCCGGCCGGGCTGGTCGCTGGCGGGCGGCGCTACCGTGGATGCGACGGGCGATGTCTACTTTTCCTGGACGGCCTATGCGCGGCGGAATCTCAGCACTCGCCCCGTCAGCATTTACGTGAGCCGGTCGACGGATGCTGGACGCAGTTGGAACACAGTTCTGCTCGATGTTTCGAGCGCGCCGCCGGGCTGCGCGGCGCAGGGATGCGAGGCCGAGTTTCTGGGAGCGCAGATTGCGTTGACGTCCGATGCCGCGGGAACCGTCTACGCACTGTGGAACGCCGGCACGGTACACGGCGGACCGGAACGCATATACTTTTCGTCTTCCACCACGGGCGGGGCAAGCTGGTCGGCAAAGGCGGATGTCTCAACCGCGGACGATCAGGTAGAGCACTGCTTTCCGGCAATCACCGCCGGGGTGGCCGGCGACGTGCGCATCGCGTGGATGGACACGCGGAATCATGCTCTGTCAAATCAGCCGCTGTGGAATGTCTTCCATCGCAGTTCGAGCAACGGCGGCGCAACCTGGTCAGCCGAGACGCAGCTCTCCGGTCCAGCACGTGGCTACGACTACATTCTGCCTGAGGGGTTTAAGTTTCCCTTCGGCGACTACTTCTCGATGGCCATCGATAATCTCGGAAACACGCATGTCGTGTGGGGAGCGGGCCGCAATTACAAGTCTCCCGGGTCGATCTGGTACACTCACGGGCGTTAGTGAACCGGTTGCCATTATGCGTCTTTTCATCGACGTTTTTTCATTCAAGCCTCATTCATTTTCATCCGGCATTCGTCATCTAGTATCCCTGCACTCGTAGGGGCTGCATTGCCCAATCTCAACTCTTAGCGGGAGGTGTTTCCATGAAGTTCATGGGTGTGAACCTGTGGGCGGTATTGGTGAGCGCACTGGCCACCATGGTGGTTGGGTTCATATGGTACTCGCCGGTGCTGTTTGCGCGCCGGTGGATGGTCTTGATGGGCTACGACCCGGACGACAAAGCGAAGATTGCGGAGATGCAGAAGAGCGCAGGCCCTTCCTACGGGCTGTCGTTGGTGGCCAGCATTATCGCTGCCGCGGTGCTGGGGAAAATTATTGCCATCGCAACGATTAACACGCCGCTGTATGGCATGAAGGTAGGACTGGCGGTGTGGTTGGGATTCGTGACCACGGTGCAACTGACAAACTCCCTCTTCAGCCGGCAACCGGCCAAACTATACGCCATCAACACCGGCTATCAGTTAGTGTGCTTCCTGGCAATGGGAGCGATCATGGGGGCGTGGCGGTAAGAGAAAAGAAACGTTGATTGATCCTCTACTCCAAAATCATGCCGCCGGTAAGTTCTGCCAGGCGCGTTACGCCACGATCCTCGCACCAGCTCTTCAGTCCGTCCACGGTTTTCTCGGTGGCGCAGGGATCCCAATAGCTGGCCGTGCCGATTTGCACCGCGGTTGCACCCGCGAGCATGAATTCCACGACGTCGTCCGCGGTTGAGATGCCGCCCATGCCGATAACTGGAATGTTGACCGCGTGCGCGGCGTCGTAGACCATGCGCAGGGCAATCGGCTTGATGGCCGGGCCGGAGAGTCCGGCGGTGACGTTAGCGATGCGAGGCCTGCGCGTTTCGGCATCGATGGCCATGGCGACGAACGTATTGATCAGCGAGATAGCGTCGGCGCCCGCCTCCTGCGCAATGTAGGCCATCTGCGCGATGCTGGTCACGTTGGGCGATAGCTTTACGATCAGAGGCCGACGGGCGGCGCGCTTCGCGGTGGTCACCACTTCGTCAAGCAAGCGCGGATCGCTGCCGAACTGCAGTCCGCCCTCGGATGTGTTGGGGCAGGAAACGTTCAGCTCGTAGGCGGCAACGCCTTCGCCGTCGTTGAGGATTTCGATGGTTCGTTCGTAGTCCTCGCGGGTGTAGCCGAAGATGTTGGCGAAGACGACAATATTTTTGATCTGCTGCAGCTTGGGCAGCTTCTCCGCGAGGAACGCGGACGCGCCTATGTTCTGCAGGCCGATGGCGTTGAGCATGCCGGCGGCGGTTTCCCAAAGGCGCGGCGGCGGGTTGCCGATCATGGGCTCGCGGGAGAGTCCTTTAACGACGAATCCACCCAACTGGTCGAGGTGGACGACATCTTCGAACTCGACGCCGTAGCCGAAAGTCCCGCTGGCGGCGATGACGGGATTTTTGAGTTCGATGCCGGCGAAGCTCACGCTGAGATCGATCGATGACTTGCCGGCGTTTTCGTGGGAAGGTGTCACCGCGGCGCTCTTTCGTTAGGAGACCCAGCGTAAGGAGATGCCGCAGCATTCTCTGCCTGATGCGGTGGGGCAATCGCCTCCGTGAGCACGCGCCCCACGGCATGCGTGGGAGCGTTGATGCCGAGCAGCGATGCCAACGTGGCCGCCAGATCGACCGGTTCGGCGTGGGTGCGATACGTTCCCGTGCGGAATGGCAGCCCATAGAAAGCGAGGGGCACGTGCGTGTCGTAAGTGTAAGGGGAAGCGTGGTCCGTGCCTTTGGCGGGGCCGACCGTGTAAGGTTCCGGAACTCCCATCACATACCAGCCGCCTTCGGGCGAGTAGCTGTTCAAGAACTTTCTGCCGAGGGCGGTATCGGGGACTTCACCTTCCGCGAGTTGTGACTTGGTGAAGTAGCCGCGCAGTCCAGCCTGCTTCATGGCTTCCCCCACGGCAATTTCAGCGTCATGCTCCTTCAGGTGAATGGAGGCGAAGACATCCTGGTCGAGCCAGGCGAGCGGGTAGTCGAGTTTGACGTAGGAGCCTGTGTGACCGGGAGAAAATTTGTCGGTCAGCGCGCCGTTGATCTGCGCTCCGAGTTTGCCCGCGTCCAGATTGGCAGCGGGAATATGCAGCTTCTTCGCGGCATCGGGCAAGGCGGAAACTCCATGGTCCGCCGAAAGCGCAATCCACACGTTCGCGAGGCCGATCTGATGACCGATGAAGCTGAAGAAATCGGCGAGTTCACGATCGAGCGCGAGCGCCATTGCGGCCATCTCGGACGAATCGGGACCGACCTGGTGGCCGAGAATGTCGTTCGGGGAAAGACTGATGGAGAGCAAGTCGGTCGCTTTGCCAGCGCCGAGATTTTCGTAGACGACTAGCTCCTTGGCGAATTCCAGTTCGTACTCGTTGGCGAAGGGAGTGGAGCCGACGACCTCGTAGAAACCCGCATCAGACCCGTCTTTGCTCTTGCGATGCGCGGTCGAACGTAGTGTGTCTCCATTCGCATTCTTCCAATCACGGTCCCAATATTTCGCGGCCCGATTTCCGGCGTTGAACTCCTGCGCCCACTTGGGCAAGTCGCGCCGATAGTAAGTGGAAGTAATCCAAACGCCGCTGTTCGGGTCAATCCAATAAGCCGCGTCAGCCGCGAAGCCTCCGGGCAGGACGGCCGCCCGGTCTTTCAAGGAAACGGCAAAGACTCGCGCCTGCCCCTGCGTAGCGAGTTTGAGTTCGTCGCCCAGAGTATCGGCAAGCAGGTTGTGCGGCGATGCGCCGGTCTTTTCTTC
This sequence comes from Acidobacteriaceae bacterium, assembly GCA_003168355.1. GTDB lineage: Bacteria > Acidobacteriota > Terriglobia > Terriglobales > Acidobacteriaceae > Sulfotelmatobacter. Next base: position 23,045 of record PMSQ01000050.1, read on the forward strand.
GGCCAAGCCAACGAGCTTGGTGTCATCGTCCTCCACCGAAGTCACGATGCGCTTTTTCTTCGGGTCCCACCATTCGTTTGCGGCAATTCCGTGACCGTTGCTGTAAGCGCCGGTGAACAGCGTGGCATGCCCGGGAGCGGTGCGAGTGTTGGCATAATCGTAGTTGCAGTCGGTGAAGTTTGCGCCGTGGTCGAGCAGAAGGCGAAATCCGCCTTCGCCGAACTGCTCGCGGTAGCGTTCCAGATAGTCGCCGCGAAACTGGTCGATGACAATCACGACGACCAGCTTGGGATGGCCGTTATAGGCGGAGGCAAAGCCGGCGGGGATGGAGGCCACGATGAAAGTGGCGAGGAACATCCGCAGAAAAAAGCGGCGCACAGCAATCGACGGGGGGAGAAATCTCATCGCGAAGCTAGTTTACACAGTCGAACCTTCCGCGCCAAAGGTGAGACAAAATCTGCGGGACTTCCGGAGCGTGAGGGAGGGTACTATGGGGCTTCATCGGCGGTCCAAGGCACGTGCTGAAAGTACGAGCTTGAAAATCTCGCAAAAAGGGAAGTTTGAAAAAGGCGGCTGTTTGCGCACGGGAGATCCCTTCGACTTCGCTCAGGGCAGGCTCTCGTCCCGCTGGTAAAAATGCGGGACTTGATTGCGTAACGACGGGATGACGCCTGAGGGGTGCAATCGTTGAAAGTTTCAAACTGAGCCATTACCGACTTTCTTCTTGTTGACACGCCGCGGCGAACGCGTAATACTTTCGCGCTAATGCCGCTTCCGTCCGCTTGTGTTCCCGCAATGCCGAGATGGACACGGCTTTTGCCACTGCCCCAGGAGGACTTCGCATGCCCCGCACTGCCCGCTTGGCGCGGAATATTCTTCCGCTTTTATTGCTTGCCGCAGTTTTGGTTCCTTTCGCTTCCGCTTCGGGCCCGTATGTGATCGGTTCCGCGAACACAGTAAGCGCCGATCCAAATGTGATCCGACCAACGACCACGCCTTGCGTAGTGCAATTATTCAGCGACGCACAGTTCTTCGATTTCAACGTGGAGAGCTTTACTTACGCTCCGCCTTCCTCCTGTCCGGGGCCTTGGGCCAAGGTGGTGCTGGAGGCGGACATCAACCTGAACGCCGGCATTCAATACGACCGCACCGCCAATTTCTGGCTGGGTCCGGTGAACATTTATTTTGGGACCACCGCGGAGCCGTCGAATATAGGTCCGTCGTGGCACATCGAGAACGATCTTACCGATTACAGTTCGATCTTCTATACCGCGCAATCCGGCCAGGCCGACATCGGCAATACTTTGTGCTGCGGGCTCACGTCGACCATCTATGCTTCGGCATCGCTGGAGTTTTATCCACTCGCTCCGGGCCAGACGGCGCCGCTTACGGCCGATGTGGTGCTGCCGCTGTCGGGTGGTGCTTCAGGCGGCACGGTAGCGCTCAATGCAACTTCCAGCACGCTCGGCGGCACGTTCACCTTTCCCAAGAACGTGCAAAACGCATATCTGGATGTCTACGCGCAAAGTCAGTCGAATGATGAATTCTGGTATACCTGCGTGCCCAATGACGTTGCGTCGGAGCTGGAGAGCTGCGGCAACACGGCCTTTCGCGAGACCGAGGTCAGCATCGATGGCCAGCGAGCCGGCGTAGCGCCCGTCTTTCCCTGGATATTCACTGGCGGCATCGATCCTTTCCTGTGGCTTCCGATCCCCGGCGTGCAGACGTTGAACTTCACGCCTTACCGCGTGAACCTTACTCCTTTCGCGGGACTGCTTAGCAACGGCCAGCCGCACAGGGTTGCGCTCAGCGTCTACAACGCCGACAGCTATTTCTCAGCGACGGCGTCGCTCCTGCTCTATCTTGATCCGGGCTCAACCCAGGTTACCGGCGCCGTCACTCAAAACACGCTTACCGGGCCAGCTCCAGTGGCGAAGGAGAAACTCAATGTACAGCCAATTTCCATCACGGGCACGGTGAACGTCACCTCGAACCGCAGCTTTGCGATTTCGGGTTACGTCAACACTTCGCACGGCACGGTGACGACAGCGGTTTCGCAGTCCATCAGCTTCACTAACTTCCAGGTTTTCAACATCACCGGAACCGAGTACGTGCAGGATATTTCCCAAGGTACGCTTCTTAACTCCTACACCGTGGTGTCCCAACCAGGGGCAGTGAGCGTTGTCAACTACAAGACCTTCAGTTTCCCGCTGACGGTGAACATCGATGAGGTCGTGCTCTCCAGCGGTGACATCAACGTTACCACCACGGCCAAACAGACTTACCAAGTCACCGACAACATAACTCAGGGCGGCAAAGTGACATACACGAGCTTTCTCGAAAATGCCGGGCAGCACGTGGATACGATCGAATACGACTCTTCCTTCAACTTCCTGGGAAACACGGGCCAGTCCAGTTCGCAACAATACAACGCCTTCGACTCGACCGGCGCAGGCTATGACTGCGCTATTTCAGCCGTGGCCAACGTGCTCACGGCGTTCAGTCCGGGCTGCACACAGTAAGGGGACTGGCCGTGATTCGTTGTCTCAATGACCCGAAGAAGAAAGGGGAGCGGCCCGGCCGCTCCCTTTTTTGGCAAATACATTCAGAGAAAGACTTTATTTCGGCGGTCGCGTGATTGCCCCCTGCGACGCCGACGACACCAGCGCCGCATACTTGGCGAACACTCCGGTGGGATAACGCGGCTGTGGCGGCTTCCACTCTTTCATGCGCTGGCGCAGAACTTGGTCGCTGATCTCAACTTCCAAGACGCGCTGGCTGACATCGAAGCGGATCATGTCGCCATCGCGCACGGCGGCGATAGGGCCGCCCAGCGCGGCTTCGGGCGAGACGTGGCCGGCCATCAATCCGTGCGTGGCCCCGCTGAACCGGCCGTCGGTCAACAGCGCAACCGAGGATCCCAATCCCTCACCCACAAGCGCAGCCGTTACGCCCAACATCTCGCGCATTCCGGGTCCGCCCTTGGGGCCTTCGTTGCGGATGACGACGACGTCGCCGGACTTGATTTTCTTGCTGGTGACCGCCGCCATGGCGTCTTCTTCCGATTCAAAAACCCGTGCCGGACCGCGCTGCTCCAGCCGTTCATGCCCGCTGATCTTGGCCACGCAGCCCTCGGGGGCAAGATTACCTTTCAGGATGACCAGCCCTCCGGTTTTCTTCAGCGGCCGTTCCAGCGGCGCGATCACTTCCTGGCCGGGAGTTTCGATGGCGCTCTCGCTCTCAGCCTTCAAAGAAAGACCGGTTACGGTTTTCGCCGCGGGATGGATGTGATTGCCGTGAAGCAATCGCCGGGCCAGCAGCCGCACGCCGCCGGCGCGGTGCATATCCGCGGCGACAAAACGCCCGGAAGGTTTCAAATCGGCGAGCAGCGGTGTGCGCTCGCTCACCGTCTGGAAATCGTCAATCTCCAGATCGACTCCGGCTTCACGCGCGATCGCCAGCAAATGCAGTACGGCATTGGTCGACCCTCCGCTAGCAGCCACGGATGCGATTGCATTTTCAAATGCATCGCGGGTCAGGATTTCGCGCGGGCGGATTTCCTTCTGAAGCAGATTCAGCACCACCTTGCCACAATCGAAGGCCACCTGGTCTTTCTGCGCATCCATCGCCGGCACGCTGTTGAATCCCATGGGAGAAAGCCCGATCATCTCCATCACCATTGACATGGTGTTCGCCGTGTATTGGCCGCCGCAGGCTCCGGCGCCGGGGCAGGCCACATTCTCTAAATCGTGCAATTCCTGGTCGGTGATTTTTCCGGCGGCGTTCGCGCCCACGGCTTCGAATACATCCTGAATGGTGACGTCCTTGCCACGATAGCTGCCCGCTGCGATGGTTCCGCCGTAGAGCACGAGCCCGGGAAGATCCATGCGCGCCAGCGCCATGGCCGCGCCCGGAATTGTCTTGTCGCAGCCCACCACGCACACCACCGCGTCGAACATTTGGCCGCGGCAAACCAGTTCAATCGAGTCGGCGATCAATTCACGGCTTACCAACGAAGCCCGCATGCCTTCGGTGCCCATGGTTTCGCCATCGGAAATGGCGATGGTATTGAATTCCATGGGAGTGCCGCCGGCCGCGCGAATGCCTTCTTTTACCTTGGCGGAGAGCCGCCGCAAGTGGAAGTTGCAGGGCATGGTTTCGATCCAGGTGTTGGCCACGCCAATCAGCGGCTTGCTGAGGTCAGCATCGGTGAAGCCAATGGCTTTGAACATGGAGCGGGCCCCAGCCCGCTCGCGCCCGTCAGTGATTCCGCGGCTACGATGTTTGAGATCCATGAGGAAAGATTACAACAGAGGCTGGAGTAAAGGTGAGAGCGGGGCGATCAAGCACACAGTCTAAAAACGGGGCACCTGCGGCTGGGTGATGCCAGGAGGCCGCATTCCAACTGCAGGTTCCCCAAACGCATGACGCTTCCCCCAGGTAGCGCCATGCTGTTGCCACTGCCCAACACAAACCCAAACTTAAGCCAACGCCGCGCGCGCCGACTGCCCGGCAACGGTCGCCGAAACCGGTGGAAGCGGCGCCCACGCCGGTTCTCCATGCTGCTGTAAGGCCGCGCTGGAACGTACGTCGATTACATCCACGATCCCATACCACTCCCGGCAAAGCTGCCCGAGCTGCTTGTGCGTGACCTCGATCAGCATAGTGACTGCGTGTTCCTGCCCGGCGGCCTCGGCATGCACTGATGGAAGGTCGAGCCCTCTGCGCGAAACCGCGTTTAGGATACGCATCAATGCGCCTTGCGCGTTGCGATAGCGGATGTGAAAGACTTGCATGATAGTACCCTCAAACCAGATTTTGCGATTGGGCAATCGGGCGATTTGGCGATTGAAAAACTGTTGGCACTACGAGCTTTTCAATTACACAATCACCCGATCGCTCAATTCTTTATTCGTCCCCGAATACCATCTCCGAAAGCGCCGCTCCCGCCGGGACCATGGGATAAACGTTGGCTTCCGGATGACAATCAAATACCAGCAACTCCGGCTCCGGCGAACGCAGGAAGTTTTCGATGAGATTTCCCGTACCGGCCGAAACCGGATACTCCGCCATGGCGCTTTCATTCAGCCGCGATCCGTGAATCTTGTAAGCCTTGGCAATCTCGACGAAATCCGGGTTGTCGCTCAAATCGGTTTCGGCATAGTTGCGTGCATAAAAAAGTTGCTGCCACTGCCGCACCATGCCCAGATANNCGGCTTCGCCAGTTGCACGCCGACCGCCGCCGGCAGGGCGAAGCCCATCGCTCCCAGGCCGCCCGAAGTGATGAAGCCGCGCGGCGACGAAGACCGGTACCGTTGCGCTGCCCACATCTGGTGCTGGCCTACATCGGCAATCACCACGCTGTCTTGCGGCAGGCGGCTGAAAAGTTCATCGAGAAAGCGAATCGTCGGCTGCGCCAGCCCCCGCGGGTCGAGTTCCGCGCGCTCCGGCCCGCAGGCCACCGCGCGCCAACCGCTCCAGTCAGGCAGGGAAGCGCGGAGTAATTCAGCGTGAAATGCGGGAATCGTCTCGGCTAGATCGCCGATCACCGGCAATTCACAGGTCCGCACCCGGTCAAGCTGCGCCGGATCAATTTCAAAGTGCACGATCCTGGCATGAGGCGCAAAGCGCGTGGGATCCCCGGTCACGCGATCATCCAGGCGCGCCCCGAAAACCAGCAGCAAATCGGTTTCGTGCAGAGCGTGGTTGGCGGCGCGCGTCCCGTGCATACCCACCATGCCCAGGTAATACGGCGATTGCGGTGGAACCGCGCCCAGCCCGTGAACCGTAGTAAATGTAGGGATATTCAAATCATCGAGCAGCCGCCGCAACTCTGGAATCGCTCCCGAAAGCTTTGCCCCCGCGCCCACCAGCGCCACGGGCCGGGTGGCCCGTTGCAGCAAGGCCACAATCGTATCGCTGAAAGCGCCTTCCGCTTTTGCATCGGCGGGCCGCGGGTGCGGAGTAAACTTTACCGGCCCAGAGAATTCCTTCTTCGCCTTCAGGATGTCTGTGGGAATGTCGATGACCACCGGCCCTGGCCTTCCGCTGCGCGCCCAGTGGAATCCCTCGGCGATTACCTCTGGAATTTCATCAATGGTGCGTACCAGCCGGCTCCACTTGGTGAGCGAAAGCGTCACCCCAAAAACGTCGGTTTCCTGAAACGCATCGCTGCCAATCAAGGCGCTGCGTACCTGTCCCGTGATGCAGACGAGCGGGACTGAGTCCATTTTAGCGTCGGCGATGCCGGTCACCAGGTTGGTCGCTCCGGGGCCGCTGGTTGCGATGGCGACGCCCACTTTTCCCGTAACCCGCGCCACGCCTTCCGCGGCAAACACCGCGCCCTGCTCGTGCCGCGTCAGCACGTGCCGAATGCCGCTGCCTTCGAGCGCGTCGTACAAGGGCATAATCGCGCCGCCAGGATACCCAAACACCAGGTCCACGCCTTCAGCGCGCACGCACCGCAAAACGATTTCGGCTCCCTTAAGCATTCACAACCTGTTTGATTTCTGCTTTCGGCGCCTCAGCCGGTTTCTTCGCCTGCTGTCCCGGCAGCCAGCTCATCATGCCGCGAAGCTGCGCGCCCACGATCTCGATCGGATGCTGTTGCTCTCTCTCGCGCAATTCGGCGAAGTTGTAGCCGCCGTCTTTGTTTTCCTTGATCCACTCGCGGGCAAACGTTCCGTCCTGAATGTCGGCCAGAGTTTTCTTCATCGCGGCTCGCGTCGCATCGCCGACGATTTTTTCGCCACGCGTCAGGTCTCCATACTCGGCGGTATTCGAAATCGAATACCGCATCCGGCTCAGGCCGCCTTCATAGATCAGGTCGACGATCAGCTTCATCTCGTGCAGGCACTCGAAATATGCGATCTCCGGCGCGTAGCCGGCTTCCACCAGAGTCTCGAATCCCTTCTTGATCAGCGACGTCAAACCGCCGCACAGCACCGCCTGCTCGCCAAACAGATCGCTCTCGGTTTCTTCCTTGAACGTGGTCTGCAGCACGCCCGCGCGGGTCGAGCCAATGCCGTGCGCATAGGCTAAGGCATACTCGTGAGCCCGCTTGCTGGAATCCTGCTGAATCGCGATCAGCGACGGCACGCCACGCCCTTCGCTGTACACGCGCCGCAGCAAGTGGCCCGGGCTTTTGGGCGCGATCATCACCACGTCCACATCATCGGGCGGGGCGATCGTTTTGAAATGAATGCTGAAGCCGTGCGAGAAGCCCAGAATCTTTCCCGGATGCAGATATGGCTGGACGTACTGCTCGTACACCGCCGCCTGAGTTTCATCGGGCGTGAGCATGTGGATCCAGTCGGCGCGCTTGGCTGCCTCATCCGGAGCCACCACCACCATGCCATCAGCGCGGGCCTGCTGTGCGCTGGGACGATTCGCGTCCAACCCCACGATGACCTTATAGCCGCTGTCGCGCAGGTTCTGCGCCTGCGCATGCCCCTGGCTGCCGTAGCCCAGAATGGCGATGGTTTTGGCCTTCAGGGCTTCGGGATTAGCGTCATGCTCGTAGAAAATTGTGGCCACAAGATGCTCCTTTTACGTGTAGCGCCGGCGTCTCGCCGGCTTTGCATGCAGGACGGACACTTCGTCCGCCGGGTTTAGCTACTTATGCAAACCGACCGGTCGGTCGGTTCAAGTATGCTACTGAACGCCGAATGCAGTGTCAAGAGATATGTTCTCGCAACTAAATACCGCAAAATTCAGATCTGCAACGAACCATGTGGGGACAGCCGCCCACGGCTGTCCGGCATCGGCTGCCTCCCGTTCCCTTCGGGAGCAGAAATCTCCGGTCGGGATGACAGCCCTTAATGGAGTGCAGGAGCAATTGGCATTCCCCCTCGCAACTGTTTACCATGTCACCCGATGGCCCGCGAGACTGTGGTCGACTCCCGGCAGGAAATCCTGCGCATCGCCGCCCGCCTGTTCCAGCAGCGGGGCTACGACGCCACTTCCATGAACGACGTGGCCGCCGCGCTCAAACTGAGCAAAGGCGGCCTCTATCATCACTTTCAGAGCAAGGACGAAATCCTGTTCGAGATCATGAATCACGCCATGGAGATCACCCAGGAACGCGTGCTCAATCCCGTGCGCGGCATTGCCGATCCCGAAGAGCGGCTGCGCGCTCTCATCCGGCTGCACATTGAAGTCGTTCTCAGCCCGCGCGATCGCGAAATCACGGTGATGTTGCACGAGAATCATCCCCTCCCGCCGGCCTTGCGCAAACGCATCAACTCCCGCAAGAAGGATTACATCCACTTCCTTGAAAGCCTGATGGGCGAAGTTCAGGACAAAGTGCAGAAAGCAGCGCACCAGGAAGCCCACAGGAAACTTCAGCCTCTCCATCACGCACGACGTAAGGTCAGCCCGCGCGCCGCGGCTTTCGCCCTGCTCGGCATGATCAACTGGATCTACCAATGGTACAAACCGGAAGGTGAATTGCAGGCGCAGAATCTGATTCCACAATTTACCGACCTCATCTTCGGGGGCATCTTCGCGTGAAGACCCGATGAAGACCATGTTCGCCAGCCTTCCAGAGATCGAGGAGCAGCGCGCCGAGAGCGGCAAGTCCTACCGCGAGTTCCTGCGTGTCCCGGCGATGAGCGCCGGCCTTTACGTCCTGCCAGCTGGAGGGGCGGATCGCCAGAAGCCGCATCGCGAAGACGAGATCTACTATGTCGTCCGCGGCCGCGCCCGCTTCCAAGCCGGTGCGGAAGACCGCGAAGTTTCCGCAGGCAGCGTGATCTTCGTTGCAGCGGAAGTCGGTCATCGCTTCTACGACATCGCGGAAGAGTTGGCCGTTCTTGTCATCTTCGCGCCCGCCGAAACGTAGAGGCCGCACCCACAGGGGCTAAAGCCCGGGTTTTTTGTAGAGCATGGGCGGCGCGACTAAAAGTCGCGCCCTTCCCAAAGCGATTTATAGACAGCTTTAGTTCTTCTTAGAACTTGCCAATGGATTACCAAATCACTCCCATGCAACCCGAAAATTGGCCGGCCATTCGCGAGATTTATGGTGAAGGCATCGCCACCGGAAACGCTACGTTTGAAACCGAGCTTCCGGACTGGGAGAAGTGGGATAGTGGCCATCGCAAAGACTGTCGCCTGATCGCGCGCAAGGGAGAGCACGTCCTCGGCTGGGCGGCGCTGAGCCCGGTTTCCGCTCGACGAGTCTACGCCGGAGTTGCAGAAGTCTCCGTCTACGTGGCCGCTGCGTCGCGGGGCAGCGGCCTAGGCAAAGCGCTGCTGCAAGCGCTGATCGAAGAATCCGAACTTTACGGCATCTGGATGCTGCAAGCCGGAATCTTTCCCGAGAACGTCGCCAGCATCGCGCTGCACAAATCCTATGGATTCCGCGAAGTTGGGGTGAGGCAACGTATCGGCAAACTGGGAGAGACCTGGAGAGACGTGCTGTTGTTGGAGCGGCGAAGCTCGCGGGCGGGGGTTTAGAGCGGTTGCGAATGGCCGCCGGGCTTCGCCCTTCGGCTTCGCTCAGGGCAGGCTCCAGCGGGACAGCCGAGGCGGCTGTCTCTACATGAGCTATTTCGCCGGAATCCAGTAAATCTCTTCCTTGACTCCTGTCCTGTCAAGGAAGCCGCGGCGCTTCAGAATCGCCTTGCTATTGGCGATCATATCGGGATGGCCGCACAGGTAGGCAGTTGTGTTGGTGGCGTCGAGTTCCCAGTGGTCGGCATACTTGCGCAGCACGTCGTCGGCGCGTCCGATCTCCCCCGGCCAGTCGGCGTGTTCCCAGGGCCGGCTCACCGTGGGTACATATTTGAACCAGGACAACTCCGCGGCGAAGCGGGTCAATTCCTCTTTGTAGCCGAACTCCCAGGGACGGCTGGCGCCGTTGAGCAGGTACAACTTGTGGCTGCCGTCGAAGCGGCCTTCTTTCCAGTCTTTGGACATCTGCCGCACGAAGCTGACAAACGGAGCGACTCCGGTCACGGTCGAAACCAGCAAATGATTTTTCCGCCCGCTTTCCCTATCCAGCGTGAATTTGCCCTTCGGCACTTTGCGCATCAGCAACTCATCGCCCGGCTGCAGTTTGTAGAGACGCGGTGTGAGCGCCCCTTCCGGTACCAACTCGAAGAAAAACTCAATTTCATCTTCAAAAGGCGCCGAGGCGATTGAATATGGACGCTCCGTCCGCTTGCCATCGTGCTCCACACCCAGCGTCGCATACTGCCCCGGAATAAACTTGAACTCCCCGCCCGCCTTGATGCGAATCATCCACAGGTCGGGTGCGAACTCCACGCGTGTGGTGACCCGCGCTTGGTAAAACTTGCCGTCCACAACCATCATTTTCACAGCCTTCAGAGAGCCAAGCTCGCGGTCGATAAAGTTGTGCGATGATACACGGCAAGTCGCCGGCTTGACAACCGAACGGTCGTCCGGGTCGTGCGTCACTATGAAACTGAGGCACTACCGTCGTCCGGTCTTAGCCCCAAGATCAAGTGTTCGCGTAACTTGGTTTCAACAGGTATTCTTCTCGAGTCAATCTTCCGGACTGACGGCGGATTTTCCGCCCCGCGGACGAGCGAGCCAGAATGCGAATCATGAAGCCGAAAGCATACCTCTTTGTATTCGACGGGCTGGCGGATTGGGAGCCGGCGCTGGCTTTGTGCGAGATCCGGAAAGCCGGCAAGTACGAAGTGTTGACGGCAGGACATTCACGCGAGCCCGTGGTGACCATGGGAGGGTTGAAGTTGCTGCCCGATATCGCAATCGAAGAGGTCGAGCCGCGCGACACAGCGATTTTCATCGTGCCCGGCGGCAACCGGTGGGAAGAAGGACCGGACCAGAAGCTGGCCGAACTTCTTCGCCGCCTGCATGCGGAGAACATCCTGATCGGGGCGCTGTGCGCGGCGACGCTGGAAATTGCCCGCGCCGGGCTTACGTCCGGGCTCCGCCACACCAGCAATGCGAAGAGTTATCTGAAGAAAATGGTTCCGCAGTACAAAGATGAGAATTTCTACGTGGATGAACTGGCGGTGACCGACCACAAGATCATCACGGCAAGCGGGTTGGGAAGTGTGGAGTTTGCGCGCGAGGTCATTCGCGAGCTGGGAATCTACAGCGAAGCGGTCACGCAGATGTGGTTTGGAATGTTCAAGAACGGCGTGATCCCAGCGAGCATGCGGTAGGCGCTCAGGGTCAAATGCCGCCATAGGCGGAATCTTCCCGAGACAATTCAGCAGGCTCCGCGCCCGCGGGACTGATTTCCGAGGCAGCTTTGCTGCCCGCCGGCGCTGGGTTCGGCAGGGCGCGAAGTTTGTCCAGTTCTTCAGCCGTTTTTTTCCAGTCTTCCGGGTTTTTCTTGGTTGCGATCGGCGCGCTCGGGTCGGAGTAGAACTCTAGAATATTGGTCCGCAAGTCAGGAGTGATCTGGTCGAAGTTGCGCCCGGCCAACTGATCGAGCAGGTGTGCATATGTCTTATCGGTCAGAGCGTACTCTCCGGCCTGCGTGGCATGACCGGTGTCAAAGTCGGTATTCGCGAGCTGCACTTTTCCCTCACCAGCTTCATGCAGGAGTTGCGTGAAGTTCTCCATTGTCCGGTCGACGCTGGCGATGTAAAGGTCCTCGGTTTGCTTGGTAGGGATCTTAAAGTCGATGGCTTTGAACGGTCCGACCTTGGGGACGAGCCTGAGAAAAAACGCCAGCACACGGGTTCCGAAGCTGGGACGTTCATAGGTCCGGCCCCATTCTTTTTGATAATTGGTGCGCGACAGGTAGTACCGGAACTGGCGGGCGCGGAAGTTTGGAGTTTCGGCCACAATTTCTTTGCGCCGCGCAACCAGCGCGACGCGGGTCATCTCCGGGATCACGGTGCCGATGGCGCGCCGGAACGTGCCGATCGACAGATCTTCATTCGTGATTACGGCGCTGAGCGGAATACTGTAGGTATCCAGAAACGCCCGCTCCAGCACCGGTTTGGAAATCTCGAAACCGATGAAATCGTGATAGGCGTCGGAAGTGTAGCGGTTCTTCGCCACCTGGGTTACATCGAAGCCAAACTCCGTGCGGATGTGGTCCTTGGGGTTGTCCTCGTAGGTCACGACGTTGCCAAACTTTTTCCGGAGCTTGGGGAACTCGATGCCAACCACCTGATTGATCGTAGGATGTCCGCAATTGTCGGCGGAATAGTGAGCCAGAGCGCCGAGCGCAAACGCATATTCGTTGACGTCAGACGCTTCCTTGAGCAGGTTGAGCACAAAGTCGCCGCTGCGGACGTAATGCGTGAGGTCGCTGAAATATTTGCTGCCAAACGGGTAGTAACCCATGTCCTGCACTACCGAACCGCCGTAGGCAAATGCGTGCGCCTTCTTTAAGTCGTCGTCCGTGGCAGCGGGAAAGCGCTTTTTCAGCAGAGGAAGCAGGTTATCCTTCCATGCCAGGTCCACGATTTCTTCGTGTGTCAGCACGGAGTAAGCGGCGCAGGTTTGTACCGCGCCGCTTTGCAGCAGGACAATCGCCAGCACTAAATAAATCAGAGCTCGTCGGGAATAGAGACGGCGCTTCATTTACTGATGACTAACCACCAGAACCACAAAGCTATCCGGCAGGATACTGGGCCGCGCGTGTGGATTGTCGGGCGTAGCCACCGGCGCCGGGCCGAACTTTGCCGTTACGAGAAATATATTGTGAGTCTTGGAATCGAGCGCCAACGTGCGCGCACCCTTCTGAGTCGGAACATTCTCCGCCACGCTGAATTTGTCGGGTGATTCTTCGCGCACAACTGTCAGCACACCTTCGCCGGCGGAAGCAAACACCAGTCCGGTTTCGTCGTCAAAAGTGGTCGCGTCCACGCCGTCGCCCGTCGCCGGAGTGGCCACCACCTTGCCGGTATTGGCATTTACCACGGCCATCATCCTGTTGTCGCAGCCCACGAACAGACGGCGATTCGTCCGGTCCATCGAAAGACCGGTGGGCGATTCGCAAGGCGCCAGCGGCCACCTCGACTTGACTTCAAGCTTGTTCGGATCGATCGCCACCAACTCGCTCTTGTCCTCGATGTTCACGAAAATCTCGCCTTTGCCATCGCTGGCGGCAAACTCGGGCTTGCCGTCCAGTTTGATCGTGCCCAATACCGTGCCCTTGGCCGCATCGATGGCGGTTGCATCCTGGCTTCGTCCGTTGAAGGTGAAAACACGTTTGGTCGCGGGATCGTAGAGGATCGCATCCGGATTCTCGCCTACCTTCACCTTATTGCTGGTTGCAAGCGTCTTCAGATCAAAAATGCTCACTGTGCCTTCGCGCCCGTTGCTGACGAAGCCGCGCCCCAGTTCCGGCACGAGCGCGATGCCGTGGACCCCCGGCGTGTCCGCAATCTCGCCGATCGCCTTGCCCGAATCCAGATCGAGCACGATGACGTGGGTCGCCCGCGAAATGTAAAGACGGCGCGCCGCCGCATCGGCGGTCAGGTAGTCCCAACCACCTTCGCCGCCGATCTTGTAGGTGTTTGCAACCTTATATCCCGGGTTGGCCGCAGCCAGTCCAGCCCCAGCCAATGCCGCAGCCGCAAACAGCAGAGTGAGTGAGACCGGCCACCAACGGCGCAGGGACTTTGTTTTCGTAGACATAACTGCCTCCGTGAGCTTTCTGGGCCCACGGCGTTGTACTCCGATGCCAGTTTCCGGCCATAGGTGGCCGCGATCTTGCATCTAACTTCACTTGGCGGGGTCCCGAAGTAACTTTACCCTATTCCAGGTCATCTCTAAACTTTGCTTATGGATGTAGATCGGCTAAATTTGCCGGAGCGACAGGTGCCCGAGCGGGAGCTGCCACGGCAAAGGCTCCCGGCTGCAAGCCTGCGCCGGCTTCACTTCGTCGCGATGATGGGGGGAATCGGGTTGGCGCTCCTGGTCTCCAGCGGCGCGGGCCCGGTCGCGCTTTGGGGAAAAATCAGCAGCTCACCCTCGCCGCACAGCAATTCTCCTCTGACATCCGCTGATCTTTCGGATCACGATTTGGACCGGCAGAGGCCGCAGAAGCAGGCCGAGATTCTGCTGGAGCGTGCCGTGAGCCGCTCGGATGGAACCACGGCCCAGAGCGACGATCAGACTAACGCCCAGACCGAAGCCCAGATCGAGGCCCGCATCGACGCCTGGCGCGGCCAACTCAAGTGGGATTCGCAACTCGGCGACCTTACCACGGTCGCACTCAACTCCAACGACCAGCGCCTGCGGGCGTCCGCCGTTGAGGTGCAACTGGCGGCCTACGGACTTTCCAAGAGCGAATCCAGTGTAGACGCGCTGGTGCGCCAGGCCAACTCCCGCGATCACGCGCAAAAGATTTGGGCTTTGTGGACTTTGGGCTTGCTGGGAAACCGCGGCGTTCAAACCGATCGTGTGGTCCAGGTGCTGACGGCACATCTGAAAGATTCCGGCCGGGACGAAGACGCGCGCCGTTGGGCCGTCGAAGGCCTGGCTCTGGTGGGAACTACAACAACCATCGCGCCCCTGCTCGATGCCATGCGCAACGATCCATCGGCGATGGTGCGTGAGCGCGCCGCCTGCAGTTTGGCGGAATCCGGCATGTTGAGCCACGATCAGCGTCTCATCGCCGTTCCCCAACTGATCAACTACTCGAGCGATCCCACACTCGATGCTCAAACCCACGCCCTGGTGTTCCAGGCTCTGGCTGCCATCACCAAACAACATCTACCCAACGACTCCGCCGCGTGGCGCAATTGGTCCGAAAATAACAGCGGCAACTGACTTTCCACCTTCACTTCGAGGCCAGCTGATTTGCCCGCGCCACTCCGGCTATGGCATCATCCGCTATCGCCATGAGTGCCGTAACCATTCGCCCCAGTGACAAGGAGGTCTTTCTCCTGTCCAAGCACCGGCTGGAGGGCTTGTCGGACGCCCTGTTCGCCATCGTCATGACGCTGCTGGTGCTTGATCTGAGGGTCCCCGAACTCGGCAGCGACGTAGGCTCCCGCCAGCTACTGCATGCCTTGGCCTCGGTCTGGCGGGTTTATTTCAGCTTCTTCGTTTCGTTTGCGCTTTCTTCCGTCTTCTGGATGTTTCAGCAGACCGTATTTAAGGCGATGCGCAAACTCGACCGCATCGGCACGCTGCTCAGCTTGCTCACACTCATGTTCGTGTCGTTGCTGCCTTTTTCCGCCGCGGTGCTTGCCCGGTATCTGAGGGCCGCTCTTCCGATTTATTTTGCCAATCAGTTCGCCATCGCCGGGACCCTGGCTTTGCTTTGGTGGCGCACGGTGCGGACCGGGAATCTGGAAGACATCGAACCTGCCACACGGACACGCTTTACGGTTCGCCTCTACGCGCTCGCACTGGCGTGTTTGGTTGCGGCTCTTATCAGCGCGGTTAACAGTCCCTATGCATTCGTCGGTTTCGCGCTGGTGATGCTGCTGGGCAGGCTCTACCGGAAGAAAGCTCTCCGCCTCTGAACGCGTTCCTCACTCCGCCATCTTCGCCACATGCACATCAAACCCAGTCTTCGGCAGCAACGACGTCAAGGCGAACGCCTTGAACCCATCGCCGTTCACCTCCGTGTGACGGTAGACTCCCGGTTCGCTCTCAATCGTTTCCCTTCGTCCTTCCATATTTCCGAGAAACGCTTCTGCCTGTGCCGAACTCGCCTCCGCGCCTTTCGCCCGCGAGACCACTGCTTCTGACGCATACGAGCGCACCAGCTTCGGCCAGTATTTTTCCAGCAGCTCAGTGCTGGCAAAAACATCGGCCCAAATGATGCGCCCGTTCACCGCGACCACCACCCCGACCGCCTTACGATCGCGCAATTGCTTGATCAGACTCTGATAGTTCTGTTCGATCGGCGCGGCAATCTCGTCCACTTTCTGTTTCACGTCCTTGTTCTCCATCACGACGGCGTACGAACTGGTGGAGCGGATCGCCTCCGTGTTCACCTGCGGAGCCGTGGTCTCTACCTCAACGGTTTCCATCGCCTGTTGCTGCTTCCGCACCTCTGCCCAAACCTGGTTCTGATCTTTGTCGCCCATCGCTTTGGCGCGCACCGAGGGTTGAGCCATCAGGCTTCCGAGGGCAGAGACGTTTCGCCCACTCTGCGCCGCTCCAATTCCGCCTCCGTACGTCGCTCCCGACGTTCCGAAGCGCTCGCTGGTTCCCACCCAGCGTCCGGGCTCCACGCAGAACACGCTAAGATCCACGGGATCGCTTTCCGCCGGAACGATGCGATCCTTTCCGATTACACGGTCCTGCTTGCCTCCGGTAACAATCTCGCCCGCCAGCAGCAATAGCGGATGCTTCGAGTTGTTGATGAGCACCAACCGGTTGACCTCAGCGCCGTCGTGCAGCAACGCTGGCGTCGCGTGCCGCCGGATCAGGCCGCGAACATTTCCGTATTCGGTGACCACCACCTCGCCTGATCGCAATCCTTCATCCAGTGTGAGGAATTCGCCGGTAGCGTAGGACTTGGGTGCGACCACGGGAAACACCGTCAGACTCCCGTGCCGGATCGGCTCCAGCACCTTGTACCCGGAGGCAGAAGGCTGCTCCCCGGCATGAACCGGCCGCAAGTCCAGGCAGACCATTCCGGCCACGATCACCAACGCGGTCACTGCCACGAATAATCTCGTACGCATAGCGCTCCTCCCCCAGCCGGGCGGTGCGCCCCGGTCCCAGGAGGATGTGGGCCGTCTCCACGGGGCGCACCGCCCATCGCGACTCGCTGAGAGAACGAAATAAAGATCAGGCCTTGCGGCCAAAATTAACATTGCAAGCGTCTAAGGAATTAGTAGTATCGGGGACAGGGCTCGTCGTACTCTTCTATTCCGCATGCGCGCCACGAAACCGATCTCCGCATCCGTGCAATCGGCTGTCACCGAGCTTGTGGCGGAGCTGCACGCCGCCAGCGGCTGCGAGAAGATTGGCCTGACTCGCGAATCCTTTGCCGCGATTCTCTGTGATGTGGGCGCGAAGTATCTCCCCGCCGGCGCGAATCACGCTGAGGCTCGGGCGTTTCTGCTGACCCTGCGCGTCGAGGAACTCGCCCTTGCCCGGGCCTGCGCAGCAGGGCACAACTCCGCCTGGGAAATCTTTCTCACGCGCTACCGCGAAAAGCTCTACCAATCGGCTCTGCGCATCGCGCGCGAAGACTCAGCCGGGCGCGACCTTGCCGACACGCTCTATGCCGAGCTTTACGGCACGACCACGCGCGACGGCGAACGAGTTTCCAAGCTGGCCTCCTTTACCGGTCGCGGATCACTCGAAGGCTGGCTTCGCACCGTGCTGGCGCAGGAATTTGTCAATCGCTACCGCCGCACCAAGCGATTGGTGAGCCTCGACGAGGAAAGCGAAGACGGCTCCCAGTTCGCGGCTCCGGCGCCCGATCCGGTTACGCCCGCAGACTCGCGCCTGGAATCTTCCACCCGTGCCGCTTTGGCCTCGCTCGCCAGTGAAGACCGCATGGTGCTGGCGGCGTATTATCTCGACGGGCGCACCCTGGCTGAAATCGCCCGTATGCTGGGCCTGCATGAGTCCACGATCAGCCGCAAGGTCGATAAGCTGGCTAAGTCGTTGCGCAAGAAAATCCTGGCCGGCATGATCCAGCAAGGCATGGCCCGCCGCCAGGCCGAAGAGGCTTTGGAAGTGGACGTGCGTGACTTGCGGCTGGATATTCGCCGCAGCCTCACGCAAGAATCGCCGGCAGCAGCGTTCTCAGAGAAGAAGGAAACGTGAGTTCTTCCGCAAAAGGCGCTTAGACCGTAGAGCTAGACCGAAAAACCGAAAAACCGAANNCTAGAAACTAGAAACTAGAAACAACAACATGCAGGACGTCCCAAAAATCGTGCGCCAGCAGCTGATGGCCTCGGCGCCAGCAGCGGCAGAATCGCATCCCGACGCTGATCTTCTCACTGCGTTCGCCGAGCATTCTCTTACCGGCGCGGAGCACGCGAGTGTCATCGATCACCTCGCCCGCTGCGCCGATTGCAGAAATGTAGTCGCGCTCGCTCTGCCTGCGACTGAAACCGTCGCCCTGCCCGCTGCGTCCGGCGCCCGACTCGGCTGGTTAAGCTGGCCCGTCCTTCGTTGGGGAGTCGTCGCTGCCGGAGTCCTGGCCGTCACTTCGATCGGAGTTGTGCAATACAGGCAGCGTCACCAGGAAAAAACCGTAGCCTCGAATTTCGCGCAAAGGAATACCAGGGCAGACACTGCGGCGCAAAATTCACCAATGTATCCGCAGGCTCCCGCGCCGCAGGCGGCTGCTCCTCAAACCAGGATGGAGCGAGACGCATTGACTGCGCTCCCCAGCCACGCCACATCGGCCAAGCGCAAGGCTGCTCCGTCTCGCCAGAATGTAGCTGTTGCGAAAGCCTCGGCAAGCCCTGCTCTCGCTCAACAGCAGTCTCCGCCTCCCGTGCCTACCCAGCAAGTGCGAGTGGGTAGCAGCTCCGAGGTGGTCGAAGTGCAATCGGAGGGGGCTGAAGCCACGACGCAAGTCACCGTACAAAATCAGGTTCAGGATCGGCTCATTCAGAATCAGAAGGAACTGCCGTCGAATGGCCGCAATTTTACCAATCTGGATGCGGTCGCCAAGGCCAAGAATCCCGTGCCCGCGCAAGCTGTGGGTGGTTCCATGTCCGCACCGCCACCGGCGCCCCCCAGCATTCCTCTGCAAATCTCTCCCTCTCTCTTGTTCCATGCGTCACCGCGCTGGGTGGTTAGTTCCGCCGGCACGTTGCAGCGTTCCTTCGATGGGGGCAAGACTTGGGAAGATATAAATCCGAGCATGAATCTCACTTCCGCCCCCAGCTCTGACGCGGTGGAAAGCACCGCCAGTACTGATCAATACAGTGCTCAAGAGGCGCCGAATAAGAAAAATCAGAAGGCCAAAGTTCTCCCGAATTCCGGTGTGGTCTTTCGCGCCGTGGCTTCCGCCGGATTAGAAGTCTGGGCCGGCGGTTCCGCAGGTGCGCTCTATCACACCGCCGATGGAGGCAATCGCTGGACATTGGTGCTGCCTTCCGCACCCGGCTCGATTCTTACCGGCGACATCATCAGCATTCAGTTCCCCGACCCACAGCACGGAACCGTGGCCACGTCCAACGCCGAAGTCTGGACCACCGCTGACAACGGCCAAACCTGGCACAAGCAAGAATAATTCCGGCAATCCCGATAGCTTTGTCATCCTGACCGTAGTCGAAGGACCCCTTACCGTGTGCGCCACTGCCAGCCCAGTGCGGGGTTTCTACCACGCCTGTATCTCTAATTTCTTGGCCTGTTCGCTTAATCCTCACGCATTCCCATTCAGCAGCCGCGAAACTACACGGGAAAACCTCATTACCAAAGTGACGTTTACACTGACTCAGCCGTTCACTAATATCCATATCGTGGTTTGGCAGTTCTGGGGGAGGGCTGCCGAGGCGTCTTGGGCTGAAAAGTCCGAGGCGCTTTTTTTTGCCCGGTAACGCGATTGCGCCCGCTTTTACTGAGAATACGGACGGTTGACGTATAGCACCATGTTCTCCTCGTCGAGATATCGGTCGCCAATTTTCAGAGCCCGGCGCTCGCAGCCGAAGGATTCAAATCCCAGGGACCGATACAGGCTTACTGCGGCATCCTGGGTGGTGGCAACGGAGAGCATGATCTGCTCAATCCCTTCAATATTGCTGGCGCGCTGCAAGACTGCGCGCAGCAGATCCCGGCCAACTCCCCGGCCCCGCGCCTCGCGCGCTACATAAACACCCCAGATGTGTCCCTTGTGGCGTTCCTTGAGACCCTTGTCGCGAAAGAAGCCCGCAGTCCCCACCAACTGCCCGCCAGCAAATGCGCCCGCGACGAAATTGTTTGCCGGGTCGGCCGACAATCGCTTTGCCACGTCGTCTTCCGTCAGAGCACGGTGTTCTTCCGCTGAAGAGCCGAACGCCTCCGGTTCACATTCAAGGGCCTCCAGCCGGACCTTCCAGTACGCGCTCGCGTCATTTGCGCCAAGAAATCGGATTTCCATCGGCGATTCCCCAACCGGCTACTCGGCGCCCCGGCAAGCCGCGCAATATCCGCCAATCTCTAATCGCGACACCACAATCCGGAACCGGCAGTCTTTCTCCACTTGTCCCTTGAGCTTCTCGAAAATGTCGCTCACAAATTCCATGATCTTTCCGCAACGCAGGCACGCCATGTGGATGTGGTCCCGGTTCAACTTGCGTTCGTAGTAGTGCCCTTCGCCGTGAATGTGCATCAGGTCGAGTTCGTCGATCAGCCCGTGCCGTTTCAGCAGCTTCAGCGTCCGGTACACCGTGCTGCGATCCACGCTGGCATCGAGCCTCTGGGCCTTGCGCAAAAGCTGGGCCGCATCCAGATGTTTGGTGGTTGTTTCCATGACGCGCAGAATTGCCCGCCGCTGCTGGGTCATGCGTATTCCGCGGTCGGCGAAGTGAGCCTGCAACCGGCCCGGCATCTCAGTTTGGGGTAGTGGCATGGGACGGCTCCTCAACCGTCGCAACTGGTCGCAACCGCCTTGCGACGAATTCTTCCGCCAGTTCTTGACGGCCCACGGCAACATCCGTCAATATCGAAACTGTACTTCAGATGCGACTGGATTGCAACTAGCAGCAGGTCCAATTTATCTCTTGCGAAGATTCACGGCCGGGATCTAATAGTAGTCTTAGATGCGACTCATTTGCAACTGGAAGCGGTCCCGAACGCGGCGCTACGGTGCGCCGCATTCCTGAATACTATGTGGAGTCTCTCCAAAGTATCGCTGTGCCGTCTATGCCTATGCCTTTGTTTGTTGGGGGCGGCTTTCGCCGGCGTGGGTGGAAGCATCTCAGGCACAATCAAAGATCAGTCCGGGGCCGCGATTGCCGAAGCGTCCGTCACCCTGGTCAACACGAGTACCGCCGTGCAGCGATCCGCCACCGCCGACGAGCGAGGCAGCTACACTTTTCCAGTCCTTCCCGTCGGCATCTATGTTCTCGAAGTGAACCACCCCGGTTTCAAACCCTACCGCCGCACCGCAATCGCCCTCGACGCCAACAGCGCGCTCCTGCTGGATGTCGTTCTGCAGGTCGGCGAACGAACCGATGCCATCACCGTCAGCGACAACGCCGCTCACGTCGAAACTTCCAGTTCCCAGATGGGCGAGGTCATCAGCGGTTCCACCATGACCGGAGTTCCTCTGAATGGCCGCAGCTACACCGATCTTCTCGCTCTTCAGTCCGGCGTTGCTCCCGTCACCTCTATCACTTCCAGCACGGTTCAGGATGTAGGCGCCAGCGCCTTCTCACCCTCGGGAGACTTGAACCCCGGCACTGTTTCCATCAACGGGCAGCGCGAATTCGCCAACAGCTTCATGGTGAATGGCAGCGACGTCGAAGAAGACGTCAACATGGGCACCGCCATTATTCCCAATCTCGATTCCATCGCCGAGTTCCGGATCCTCACCAACAATTTCGACGCCGAGTATGGCGAATATAGCGGCGGCCAGATCAATGTCATAACTAAGTCGGGCAGCAACGCATTTCACGGCGATGTCTTTGAGTTTCTGCGCAACACGAATCTGGATGCGCGCAATTACTTTTCTCCCACCCGCGGTTCCTTTGATCAGAATCAGTTCGGCGGCACACTGGGCGGCCCGGTAACTAGAAACAAGATTTTCTTCTACTCGGACTATCAAGGCACGCGCCAGACCCAGGGCGTAGATACCGGACTGATCCCCATGCCCTCCGCGCAGGATCGCTCCGGCAATCTGTCGGATCTGGCCAGTTCGCTGCTCACAAAGGTGAGTGGTCCCGCTTGGGCGAGCACGCTCTCTGATAGTCTCCGTTATCAAGTTTCTGTGGGTGAGGCCTATTATTTCCCTGGCTGCACCAACACAAACTATTCCGCGACGCCCGCCACGGCTTGTGTCTTTCCCACCCTGCAAATCCCAACCAGGGCGTGGTCGGTTCCCGCCCAGAATCTGTTGCAGTACATTCCCGCGCCCAATCTTCGCGGTAATGAGTTTGCAACTTCCGCCTACAACCAGACCCTTAACGACAACAAAGGCGCGTTTCGTCTCGATGCCAACACGTCCTGGGGTCTGTTCTCGGCCTACTATTTTCTCGATAACTTCTCGCAGGACAATCCCTATCCCACAGCACAAGGCGGAGCGAATGTGCCCGGCTTCAACGCACTCAATCTAGGCCGCGCCCAGTTGCTGAATGTTGGCAACACTAAGACCCTGAGTTCGACCACCGTCAACGAATTCCGCTTCAGCTATCTCCGCGACGCCAATGATCTGGGCCGTCCGCAGGGTGGACTCGGGGTCAGCCTCGCCTCTCAGGGTTTTGAGGTCGGACCCAATACTCCAGGCATCGTACCGCTCTCGCCGCAAACCGAAGGTGTGGAGAACGTGGCCTTCAATAACTACTCCATCGGAACCAATACCAATGAGCTCAGGCAGGCCAACAACACTTACCAGTGGCTCGACAATTTCTCCAAAGTCGTTGGCACCCACACTATTAAGACCGGCGCAGAATTTCATTACGACCAAGTCAACACCCGTGCCATTGCTCAATTCAACGGCAGTTTCTTGTTTTACGGCAGTCAGACCGGATCCGATTTCGCCGACTTCCTGCTCGGCGCTCCCACGCAATACAACCAGAGCCAGCTCCAACCTTTTTACGGACGCAATAAATATCTTGGTCTGTACGCGCAAGATGCCTGGCGGCTGCGGCCCAACCTAACGCTCAATTACGGTTTGCGCTGGGACCGGATCGAACCGTGGTACGAAAAATACAATCAGCTTGCGGTCCTGGAGCCGGGCAGAAAATCCGTAGTTTTTCCAACGGCTCCCGCCGGAATTCTTTTTCCAACCGATCCTGGAGTTCGACGCACGTTAGCGCCTCCGGGCAATAAGGATTTTGCCCCACGCATCGGTCTCGTCTACTCGCCCACTGCGGCTTCCGATTCTCTTCTCGGCAAGATCTTAGGAGGTCCCGGCCAAACCAGCCTGCGCGCCGGCTTCGGCACGTTTTACACCGCCATCGAAGCGCTTACCATCGGCGTTCTCGCGGCCAATGCGCCTTACGGCACCACCTATACCAGCCCCACTCCGCCGCTATTTGCCACGCCGTTTCTTTCCGCTTCCACCGGTCAGGGCAGCCAATATTTTCCGGTGCAACTAGCCCCGCTCAACTCTTCCGCGAGTCGTCCCGACCCTAATATCGATTGGTCGCAGTACGAACCCATCAGCGGCCTCCCGGCTTATCCCACCACCAACCGCATTCCTTATACCGAGGAATATATGTTTTCCTTGGAGCGTCAACTCTCGCCCAACACGGTCTTCAGCGCTAGTTACGTTGGCACCCAGGGACATCGCCTGCTCGCGCTTGTGGAAGCCAACCCCGGCAATCCCGCACTCTGTTTGCAATTGATGAATCCGGCGAACCTGGCGAGTGGGCAAACTCCTTGTGGGCCGTTCCTCGAAGGCAATACCTACATCACCGTTTCCAAACAAACGATCAGCGGAACTCGCGGTCCGCTGGGGGCAAACTTTGGCAGCGATACCAACCAGGCGACCATTGGCAATTCCAACTATAACGCTCTCGAAGTCACGCTGCGCCACACCAGCGGTCGCCTGGAGATTCTCGGTGGCTACACTTACAGCAAGTCGCTCGATCAGGCTTCCAATCTCGGAGAAGAGATCAACCCGCTCAATCCCGCGCTGAGCAAGGCCCTCTCCGCTTTCGATGTGAAGCAGAACTTTGTGGTGAGCTACAACTACCAACTCCCGGTCGATCGCCTTTTCGGCGTTTCCAACCGCTGGACGCAAGGCTGGGCAATCTCCGGGATCACCCGCTTCAGCACCGGCTTTCCGGTCACGCTGTACAACTACGGCGACAATTCCTTGCTGGGAACGGAACCGAACGGCGTGAACAACTTCGGCGTCGATGAACCGCAATATACTCCGGGCGCACTCGAAGTGAACCACAACCCTCGCAACGGCCAGCCTTATTTCAATACCAGCCTTTTCAGCCTCCAACCCCTGGGGGAGCCCGGCAACGCCAAGCGCCGCTTCTTCTACGGCCCGGGCATCGACAACTACGATATGGCCTTGCTAAAGAACGTGCCTCTCACCGAGTCCAAGTCTCTGCAGCTCCGTTTCGAGGGATTCAACGTCTTCAACCACGCCCAGTTCTTTGGGCCGGCTTCGGTGAATGGCAATATCAACAGCTCGTCCTTTGGAGAGGTGGTTGGCGCTGCCGCCCCCCGTCTGATGCAGGCCGCGGTCAAATTCATCTTCTAAGCGCTCATCTTCTTGACCCCGCGTCGCCTAGCTCCCGAGGGCACAATACCGGGAATCCCTTCTTGCGACTTTTGCCTGGGCCCGCGCATCAAAAGTCAGTGGTACGATAATAGGTTGCCCCAAGTTGGGGGAAGCAATCATAGTTCGCCGGCCGGCTGCGACCGCTCGTTGTTTCCGAAACATGGGAGCGTCCGCCGACAGCGCGACGTTACAACCGAGGAGAAACGAACATGGCAGGCAATGGAATCGTCGAAGTCACCGATGCAAACTTCGACCAGGATGTTTTGAAATCGGATACGCCCGTGCTGGTGGACTTCTGGGCGACATGGTGCGGCCCCTGCCGCGCCCTCGCTCCCATCGTCGACGAACTGGCCAAGGACTACCAAGGCAAACTCAAAGTCGGCAAGATGGACGTCGACGCCAACAGCTCCACTCCCATGCGCTACAAAGTCACCGGCATCCCTACGCTGCTGGTGTTCAAGGGCGGGCAGGTGGTCGAGCAACTGGTTGGCTACAAGCCCAAAGACGCCATCGCGCAGGCCATCGACCGGCACGTTGGGTAAGGCAGCTTCTAGCCTCTAGCTTAAATCTCAAACGCACGCGGACTCTTAATGAGGCGCGTGCGTTTTGTTTTTCACCACCTTCATCTGTGGGCGCGAGTAGCGGCCAACCCGGTTGGTTTGGCTAGAAGCTAAGAGCTAATAGCTAGAAGCGTTTTAGTACTTCCTCAGCACCCCAATCACCCGCCCCTGCACTTCTACTGACGCCGCGGGAACGATGATCGGCTTCATGGTTGCGTTCGAGGGCTGCAGGCGGATGTTGTCGCCTTCGCGGTAAAAGCGCTTTAGCGTGGCGTCATCTTTATTCACCAGCGCGACTACGATGTCGCCGTTGTGCGCCGTCTTCAACTTCTCCACCATGACGTAGTCCCCGTCGAGGATGGCTTCATCCTGCATGGAATCGCCGCGCACTTCGAGCACGAACACTTCTTTCGAGCGCACGAAGTCGGCGAGCGAGATGGTCTCATTGCTCTGCACCGCTTCAATGGGCTGGCCGGCGGCAATGCGCCCGAGCAACGGCAGCACCAGGCCGGTGTTGACGCTCATGGCCTGCTTGAGGCGTCCCTTGGGCGGCAGCAGGTCGATGGAGCGGCTACGGTTGTAGTCGCGGGTGAGCAGACCCTTTTTCTCGAGGTTGGTGATGTGCTTGTGCACCGTGGCCAGCGAGCTCAGGTCGAGCCCGTCGCCGATCTCTTCAAACGACGGAGAGTATCCATGCTCCGCCACGAAGCGGGAGATGAAGTCATAGACTTCGCGCTGCCTGCGTGTGATTGCCATGGCGTTATTGTTGGCGAAGGGAAGGCGAAATGTCAAGGAGAATCAGCTGCTAGCTCCTAGCCTTTTAGCCATCAGCTCAAGAGGGGCTCGGCAGAGTTTTCCTGATTGAAAGGATGGTCATTCGTCACAGACAGGAAACTGGCGCGTGGATACGGTTTTTTATGCCTATGGGATTGAAGCGCTACTACGGCGTGGGCGGATTGCACTTCATCACATGTAGTTGCTACCGCCGCTTGCCCGGTCTCGGCACTCCGGAGCGACGCGATCTCTTGCTGGCGGTATTGGAGCAAATGCGCAATCGCTATCGATTTGGAGTGGTTGGCTATGTGGTCATGCCAGAACACCTGCACCTGCTGATCTCTGAACCCCAGAACGGTAATCCTTCCACGGTGATGCAGGCGGTGAAGCTGGGATTCGCACGGCGAGTGATCGAAACCTGGGTGCCCCATTTCTCGCGTTCTGTGCGAGAAGTGGGAGCGGGGCATCACATCTGGCAGCGACGCTTCTACGACTTCAATGTATGGAGCCAGCATAAAGAGATTGAGAAGCTGCGGTACATGCACCGGAATCCCGTGGTGCGGGGATTGGTTAGGAAACCTGAGGAGTGGGCCTGGAGTAGTTTCCGATCCTACGCCTATGCGGAGCCGGGGCCAGTGCGTGTAAGTGACTGGTCGTGGTGGGAAGAGAAGATTCGATCAGGAGTGGAAGCCGGTATGGACGCCCGGTGATCCGTGATGATGGCAGCGCCCACTTCTCGCAAAGGACGCGAGAAATGGGGCACCCGTCTTCCGGATTACTTGCCGTCTTTGAGGAATGTGATTTTTATTCTGCTTAGGTCCGTGGATTGTATTGGCACGAACTTCCCACCCTGCAGTTCGCCCTGGGGAGGGTTTTGATCTTGGCTCTGCTCCGGGCTGGTGTAATTGGTGCCCCTGAACTCATGCAGTCTGAATCGAAAAACCGGAAGGAACGTCTCATTTGCGTGCGCTTCAGGATATTCAAAGAATACCCATCCCCTGAATATCTGGCCAGCTTTGATAATCTTGCCAGCCATAATTGATTTATCGAGGGGATCTAGGGTACACAGGTGTGCGTCCTTTAATCCCGTGTTCTCAAGCACAAGAAATGCCGCCGCGCCCACGGCATTCATATATGGGAGGTCCACCCACTGTCCCCGTGTCGTTTTCGCTTGCAGCTCGTAATACTCGATTAGGGAGTCGACTGACTGTAGGTTTGTAGCCGTAACGTATGCAGCTACGTTTGCTGGATGAATTTCTTTAACGACCATGTTCAGGCCGTTTGAAGTGACGTCTCCAAGCCACCATCCGGAAAATGCATCACGCCTGGGGTTCCAGAAGATGGGGCTGAGACGGACGGAAAAGGCCTTGTCCTGCGTAATCTGCGGTGCCGCGGGCCCAACCTGATTGTTCACCGCCGTTACGTCTTTCATCTCGCCGCCCGGATCGTTCTTTACAATTTGGGCGGGGCCTCCAAGAGGCGGTTGCACTACATTACCAGACAGAAACACTCCTTCGGCCTTCCCGGCATTTTCGAATGCGGCGGTGGTTTCTCCGATGTGGCTGTTGGTGACTGCGACATATTGGCAGTCGTTCGGCATATCTTTAGACGGGTTTTCCTTTTTCGCGCAGACGACTTGCCCTTGAATCGAGTCGCGGTCCAGAAGCAGAGGGCCCGGCCCTACCTTCACGTCACCGACCTGCGAGTTTGTAACCGAGCAGTGGACGCGGGCGCTTAGGTTGAAACCATGTCCGGAGTGGGTGTAACTCGGCAATTGGGAAGTAGGCGTCTCGTGCTGGCTAGCGGTCAGTGGAGTAGGGACCTCTGGGGATTGCTTTGGGTGTTGTGTCGTGACGTTGGCCTTGTGGGTCTTGGCTCTCGCTTTGGATTGTTTCTGTGTGGCGGGTTCCGTCGAGCTCACGACCTGCGTCCCTTGAGTTGGCTGGGTCTTGGCCGTGACATTTTGGGACGCAGAGTTATTCGCTGTCACGGCCTCAATTTTTGGGTGTTTGTCTGCGTAATCATCTAGGGCCTTTAGCCACAGCACGCCAAGAAGTACGAACGTGATCGTACAGGCGACGGCGAACAGGGCTAAAAAACCGCGCCAAGCGTGGCCAACAAACCACTTGCCATAAATCCATGCTAACCATTCGATCGGATTGGCCACGTTCCCTCCTTCGGCCATTCGATGCCCTTCTACATTGCAAGATTGTACGCCTGTGCGAATGGGATGATTCTGACTATATTTGCCTTGTTTCCTTGCGCTTGTGGGTGCTCACGGTGGCGACGGGAAGCGAACATGCGGCGAATAATTGCCTTCGATGAGGGAGTGAAATGGGTGGTCGCGGTTGGTGCGGGTGGAGCGGTGGTGCCGTCCCTGGCGGGACTTGTTCCGGCTTTCCCCTTTACCCCGCACTTACGTGCGAGGCTATCACATGCCGCCCCCTTCGGGCTGGGGTGTGATGGTTCCGGCCGCATCGTCGCCGGGAATTCGGTTCTTGTGTGTGGCAAGCCATTGAGAGGTATGGGGGGAGGGGGATACCTTCAATGCCGATAGTTTTCCCACTTTGGTCCCGTCACCGCGGCGAGCATTCGAAGTTTTTTTCACGGCAGAAATCCACAGACCCATATTGGCTGTCCCTAATATGAGCTTGGACTTCTACAATATGAGCTTGGACTTCTACTCATGGGCTTTTTGAGGTAGGCTTAGGCCGCTTGTTAAGGAGGCTTCTATGGCACAGAACACTCCGGTTGAGATGGTACGGAGCGCTTCTACGGTTTCAATATTGTGGGGGGTTTTGCTGATTGTGTTGGGCATGATAGCGGTGGGTTCACCGTTTCTTGCCGCGGTGGCGGTTAGCGTGGTGGTCGCATGGCTGATTGTTTTGGCGGGCGTGGTCCACCTGATGCTGGCTTTTCGCGCGCATGGCGCGGGGAGCATGATCTGGAAGGTGTTGGTGGGGATCGCGTATCTATGCTTCGGGGGATACTTGATTGTGCATCCGGTGCTGGGCGTGGCGTCGCTTACATTGCTTCTGGCGTCGCTGTTTCTAATTGAAGGCATCCTGAACATCGTGCTGTTTGTGAAGATGCGTCCGTTGCATGGATCGAGCTGGATGCTGTTGGATGGAATTATTACCCTGCTGCTGGGAGCGATGATCTACATGCAATGGCCGTCGAGTTCGCTCTGGGCGATCGGCACGCTGGTGGGCATCAGCATGATCTTCAGCGGAGTGGCGCGGGTGATGATTTCGCTGGCGGTACGCAAGGGAACGGGAACGATAACGCCGTCATCGTCGTCGTTAGCGGCTTAGCCGACTGCTGCGTCCGACGGAAGAACTGCTGGCGAGACAAAGTCAATGTCAAGGATCACGGACAGGAGTGTCCGTTCCGCACGGCAGCCGAGGGCGGCTGTCCCACATTTCTTGCGACCAAGCCATCCGAAACTTCTGCTCGACTCGTAACTCTAATGGGGAGGATGATGCCGAGCAGCAGCGACGGCTGATTTCGTCCCGGAGGGATGGGTATGTCCACAGTTTCGGTTCGGACGTTCGCGATGATGTTAACGGTGTTGGCGGGGACGCTTGCCTGCCAGGCGGGCAGTGGAGCAAGTGCGGCGGTGCCGTCGCCGCTGGTGGATGAGGCGAAGGCTACGGCTGCGGGGAAGCAGACTGCGGTGGTGGCGGGAGGATGTTTTTGGGGAATCCAGGCGGTATTTCAGCATGTGAAGGGCGTGATCAGCGCGACCTCGGGGTACTCGGGTGGGACGGTTAAGAATCCCGATTATGAGACGGTGAGCAGCGGAAGCACGGGGCATGCGGAGTCGGTGCAGATTGTTTACGATCCGTCGCAGGTTACTTACGGAGAGTTGCTGCGCGTGTTCTTCTCGGTGGCGCTGGATCCGACGGAGGTGAACCGGCAGGGGCCGGATGAAGGGACGCAGTACCGGTCGGTGATTTTTTATGGCAATGAGGAGCAGAAGCGCATTGCCGAGGCTTACATTGCGCAGCTCGACCAGGCGAAGGTTTTTCGGCGGGCGATTGCGACGCAGGTGGTGGAGTTGAAGGCGTTTTATCCGGCGGAGGGGTATCACCAGAATTATGCAACGGTGCATCCGAACGATCCTTACATTGTGTTCAACGATGCGCCGAAGGTGGCGAATTTGAGGCGGGAGTTTCCGGAGATGTACAGCGGGAAGTGAGGGTCGGCGTCATAAGCTTTACCCGACGGTACATTTTGAAAGGAAGCGGGCTAAACGCGCGATTGTTGCGTCGCAAAAAGTGCGACGCTTCGCGCAGCCCGCCCAGGTCCTTCGCGAGACAAAAGGCGTCTCGCTCAGGATGACAATTGAGTAGGAGGAGTTGTGTTTGAAACGAATCGCGGAGATAGCGAAGTGAATGTGGGACGGCGGGTGTTTCTGTCGGGCGTGGGGGCGGCGCTGGGGGGCGTGGCGCTGTGGTCGCTGCGGAGGCCGAGGGTGATTGAAGCCGCCTCGAAGACGGAGCCGGCGGAAGTGACGATTGTGCAATTTTCCGATGCAGGCAAGCGGCTGGCGAAGGTGAAGATTGCGCGGGTGGTGAAGACGGAGAACGAATGGAGAAAGCAGCTTCCGTCGGGAGTGTTTGAGATTACGCGGCATGCCGATACGGAGCTGGCCTACAGCGGGAAGCTTTTGAATGAGCACGACAAAGGCATCTTCCGTTGCATCTGCTGTGACAACGCGCTGTTCAGTTCCGAGACGAAATTTGACTCGGGAACGGGCTGGCCGAGCTTTTGGGAGCCGATTGCGAAAGAGAATGTGCGGGAGATTTCAGATTCGAGTATTGGCATGGAGCGCACTGCGGTGTCCTGTACGGAATGCGATGCGCACCTGGGGCACGTTTTCGACGATGGTCCGAAGCCGACGGGGCTGCGGTATTGCATGAACTCGGCGTCGCTGCGGTTTGCGAAGGCGGCGTAGCGCAGCGGTAGAATGGGAGGCATGAGCTCCAGCCTGCCGGTTTTTCGTGAGCCCAGTGCGATTGAAAAGGTTTTTAATCGCGTTTTCGGATTTTTCGTCGGCATCGGCATCGGTTTTTCCTACAACTATCTGTTGCAAGTGCGCGGACGCAAGAGCGGAAAGCTTTACTCCACCCCGATCGACCTGCTGGAACGGAATGGAAAGCGATTTCTGGTGGCGCCGCGCGGGCGCACACAGTGGGTGCGCAATGCGGAAGCTGCCGGCGAAGTCACGCTGAAAAAGGGCAGTTCAGCGCAACGATTCCGGCTGCGGCCGGTGGCCGAGGCGGAGAAGCCAGAGATTCTCAAGTCCTACCTGGATACTTTCAAGCGCGAGGTACAAGGCTACTTTCCTGTGGTTGCGGGTTCGCCGGTGGAGAGCTTTGTCGAGTTGACGGGGAGTTATCCGGTGTTTGAGTTGTTGGCGGTGTAAACAAGAATGGAGAGACGGGCAACGGGCTCGTCTCTCCATCTTATGGTGGTTCAACCCGTCCTTAGGGGTAAAGGTTAATGATGGTTATTTGTTGTTGCCAGCTTGACTGGCGCCACCGGTGCTCTTCAGCCTGACAGTGTCAGAGGGTTGCGGGGCACTCTTCTGCTGCGTCTGCTGAGGTTTGGGCGCGGCCGGTTTCGCTGCTTCGTTGGCTTGAGCGACGTGACTGGTGCTGCTGATTGAGTTCACCATATGAAAGAGAAGATCGGCGGCGGAGCGGTGGACTTTAGGGAATTCCGCTGGGATTGGTGATCTTTGGTAACGGTTACCAGGGCTGCCCGCAGCAGGGGCTAAAGCCCCATAGATTTTTAGAGACCTGACGCGGCGCTTAAGCGCCGCTCTTCCACGGTGCTGCATACACTTCTGAACTTTTCAATACGCGGGCAGCCCGCTGCCGTGTTCGCTTAACGGGCCAGTTAATCCGCTCTACGCGAAGGCTCAGACGATCATGCCCCGGTTACGGAGAACTTTTCGTCTGAGTTGCGGGCGTGTTTGTCGGGGGCGACGTCGGCGGTAACGTCTTGCACGAATTCGCGGCGGCGTTCCTGGCCTTTGCGTTCAACTACGCGCACGCGGCGGGCCGGGATGTTGCTGGGTTCGAGGGTGACGATGCGGCCGTCGCGCACCTGGATGTGCGAGCGGAACCAGTCGGTGCGGAACATTCGCCCCGAGCAGTAAAAGGTCATGGAGGCGGCGATCGGGCCTTCGAATTCCTTTCCGGTGCAGGCCAGGATGCGCTTGCCCAGTTCCTGGGTCCAGGTCATGCCGCCGACCAGGGGATCGTTCAGGCGGCAGCGCTCGAAGGGGACTGCGTGGGAGAGCTTGCGCAACTGCAGCAGTTGCAGGAGAACGGAACTTTTGGCCAGATTGGTGACGATGACATTCGCTTCGGTGCTGGATATGCGATCGAGTTTGAGGTGAAGATCGGGCGACCATTCGCGCTCAAACTCTTCGCGCGCCAGCGCCAACCCCTTGTCGGTTGCCTCCACGTAACGCAGGGTCGCGCGGGCCAGAATCACACTGAAAAAACAGGTCAACACGGTCGCGATGACCGGAACGTAGCTGACGAAAGTGCCGAACGAAAAGCGGAACGAGTTGATCCACGGCACGGGCATACTGGCTCGGCTCCTCACTGCGGGCAGAGGCGCGCGACCAATTCCGGCGCCCATGATTTGTGCGTCCGGAAGAGTCTAGCGAGGCAGGCTCGGCGGCTCCAGATGCGCATGGTGTGGAGGCTGGAGTTTCGCGAGGGCAGGGACTTTGGTAACTGGAGGCTTTTCAGCACAGAGGCACAGAGACACAGAGAAGACCAAAAGAAAAACAAGACCAATTCTAGAGGTTTTCTTTGTGTCTCTGTGGTGAAGGGATGCTACTCGAGGACGCTGTCATCGACCCGCTTGCGTTCCCAGTCGGCGGCGGCTTGTACGAAGGCCAGGATTACAGGGTGCGGATGTTTTTCGGTGGAGGATAGCTGGGGCTGGAACAGGGTGGCGATGAAGAAGCGGTGGGTGGGGGATTCGATGGCCCGGATTTCTCCTTGTGCGCCGCGCGCCACCACCGGGAAGCCGGCCTCCATGGTTGCCCATTCGTATTCCGGGTTGACTTCGAAGTTGCAGAAGAATTCTTCGGTCACTATTTCTTTGTTTTTGCCGTAGAAAGATTGCAGGTAGGAGCCGGGGCGGAGGCGGATTTCGGGCACCTTGCCGGATAGTTTGGGAGCATCGCCCAGCCGGCCGGTGACGGCGCAGGCTACAGGATAGATCACGATGTTTTTCGATCCGGAATTATTTTCGGCGCTGTCGGCGTCGGCGATGCCGAGAACGTTGCGGGCAAACTCGATGAGGGCGTACTGAAGACCTCCGCAGGTGCCGAGAAAGGGCCAGTCGCGGCGACGGGCGAATTCGATGCCCCTGAGCATGCCGTCGAAACTCTTATAGGGACTGCCGGGCGAGGCCAAGAAACCGTCGAAGGTCTCGAGGAGTTTTTCGGCACCGGAGGCGGTCAGGGATGGGGTGGGAATCCATTCGCACTCGACCTGCAAGTCCAGTTTGCGGGCGGCGTGCTGCAGGGATTCGGTGGTGGCGGGGTGGGAACGGAGTTCAGGATTGTAGTCACCGAGGATTCCGATGCGGACGGCGTTACTCACGCGAGCATTGTACTAGAGCAGGTGGCGGGGACTGGAGGCTGGCGGTTAGAGGGGTGGTGCGGACGAGAGATCTCTGGCGCGGCAGAAACCGAGATTCCTCGTTGCGCTCGGGAAAGCTCTCACTGCGCGCTGTGAGGTCATGGCGATGGTATTGCCGCTGGACGCACGCAGACAGGAGTGTCCGCGCCACACGAGCTAGAGGGAATGCGTGAGGATGAGCAGGAGGTAGAGGCAGAGCAGGAAGAGTGCGGGACCGCCCCAGATCATGAGAGTGCATTTCCAGCCGAGCGAGCGGGCCAGGTCGCGCTGGCTGCGCCAGGAGATCAGGAAGGTTGGGTTGTTCTTTCCCTTCATCAGGACGACGGGCGGGCGAGGGTCGAAGCCGTCGAGGTTGACGAGCGCACTACTCTCGGAAGAGCCGTTTGGAGCCGGGTTGGCGGTGGCCCCTGAAGCTGTGACTCCGGAAGCGGCCCAAGCTGCCGGATTTGAGATACCTGCTCTCAGTAGAGCAGCGGCAATTTTTTGCTGTTGGGTCATGTCCGCGATCTTTGTCGAAGGTGCCTCTGGCGAGAGGCGGATGACTTTAGCGGCTGCGGCATGGGTTAATTCTTCTTCAAGAAGCGATTTGGTAAGAGCCGGGTAGCCGGAAGTTAAATGGTCGAAGCTGGATTGGTCGAAGCTGGACTGGTCAAAACCGGATTGGTCGAAGCCCGATACGTTGAGATTGCCGCTGCCGAACAGGCGCTCGCTGACCGAGCGCTCCTCCACCGGAGTGGAGACGCTGCCTCCGGTCACAAACGACAAGGCCGTGCGCCCGAGTTCGGATTGTGCCGGGTTAAACCAGAGCGTCTTATCGAGGGTGAGAGTGTGGTATTCCTCGTCAGAAATTGGCCGAGGAGTAAGCTCGAGGCCGGGATTTTCGTCGAGCGTTCCCAGTAGGAAGAGAGCGTTCTTGGGCTTGATGCAGAACTCTTCGACTTTGATCTTGTTGCTGGTGCTGATGCCATGGCGCGATAGGAAACTGTGCACGTTGGGCGGGGCTTCTTCTTTCAGGGTAAAGAAGGAATCGCAGAATTCCTGCTGGTAGTCGCGATGCAGGTCGAGTTCGGCGCGGCGGGGGTCGACCATGACCTTGCCGGTGTTGTCATCGAGAAAGAAGGGCACGTGCATACACTCGGCAGCAACCTCGACCCACTGGTTGCTTCTGCCTCGACGTTTCCACTCCCAGACGATGGTGCGGTAGTAGTAGCAAGGCCGCTGCGTGATGGGCGCCGCCATCGTGTATGGCCCCACGGCGAGGCCGCTGAGTTCGACCATGCCGATCGAGGCGCTGCGTATTTTGGAGACCGGGGTGTCGAGGATGAGGTGCCGGCGGCGCAGCAGACGGAAGCCGTTGAAGAAGAGATAGATTCCGGCGCAGAGTCCGATGACGCACCAGGCGATCGGGCGGACAGAGTCCTGCGAACGAAGAAGCAGAGTAGAGAGGACTAATTCAGTTGGGATCAGTTTGGTTATCAAGGTTCGGACCGTGGGGGTGGGAGTTGTTGGGACACCCCCTAACGAGGCTAGCGGAGCGGGTGTGCGGCTGGCAGCAGAAAAGGGTGGAGCGGGCTTACGTTGGTAATGAGAATGAGCGGGTGTGCCCGACGACTCGCTTCGCTCGTAGGGACAGCCGAGGCGGCTGTCCCTACACAAGCTAAAAGACTTCCCTATTTACGAGGCTTGGCGACGACGCTTTAGGAGAATGTAGGCGAGGGTGAGTGCTGCGAAGAAGGCGAGTCCGCCCATAGCGTTTACGTGGGTTGAGAATAGCGTGTGGAGAACTGTGGCGGAAGCCAGGACGAAGCCGAGTATCGATCCCCAAATGCCCAAGGGAGAACGCATGGGCAGGGCGGCGACTTGTTGAGGTGTGAGGCGCCGG
>PMSQ01000113.1 GCA_003168355.1 Acidobacteriaceae bacterium
ATGAAGTCGAGCTTAATGTAGCGAACGCCCCACTCCCGGACCAGCGTGCGATAAGTTTGTCGAAGATATTGCTGGGCATCAGGATGCGTGGCGTCTAAGACAAACAGGCGTTCGCCTTCCACCTCTTCAGCTTTTCCAATTGAAATCGGGTCGCCATGTGCGTTGTGTACCAGCCAATCTTTATGGTGCTCGTAAATCCAGGCCCGCTCACCCACCTCGAAGGGGGCCGTCCACACTCCCACCTTCAATCCCAATCGGCAAATACGCTGTGTTAAATTCCACATGCCGTCGGGAAACTGAGAGGCATTGGGCGTCGCATATTCGCTGCGGGAGTATCCATAACCCAGGTCGAAATGAAAATAGTCGTAGCCCAGTACCTTCAGATGCTCGGCCAGCCATTGAGCGTTCGTCAGTGCAGTGCCCTGGGTAATCTTTGTATAGAATGCCGTCCAACTCCACCATCCAAGCATGTTATCTGTGCTGACGCGACTGTGGTGCAGCTCTCGAATCACGGCGCCGTAGGCATCAAGTTGTGAGTGGTAGTCTCTTCCGGCGGCAAACATCACTCGTTCTGAAGTCATCGATTCGCCTGCGGGAAGGGGAACGTTCAATTCAATCAGGTTCTCCGACGGGCCTTCTCGCAGACCGGATTCGTCGTCGGTCGCCTGTATCTCAGTAGTTCCGGTTGAATCGACCGTGTAGGAAGCGACGCTGGGGCCATCCGGCGAGGAAGATCGCGTCTGCAAGTGAATGATGGTGAGGAAGCGCTTGGAAGTGAGAGCCCCAAAAAACAGGCTCTCTTTGCTCTCCCGGTTGTAGATAAGTTGGCTGCCTACGGCCCGGTGTACTTGTTTGGGAGCTTTTCCCAAATCGTAAATCTGCAGTGGCGGCCAGTCCTCGCTGAAGCTATCCGAGAGAACCCGGTCGGTATTCTGCGTGCCGCCGAGATCGATGATTTTGTTTCCGACAGCCTCCACACTTCGGATACTTTGGATTGTTACCGGATTGCCCGTGTGATTCAGTACCTCAGTCTCGATGACCCCAAAAGCTCTCCCATCATAGATTTGCAATGTATATGCGAGATCGGGGGAATTCGGAAGTCCGGAGGAAGTGATTGTTATTTTCTTGCCGTGGCCGAGAGCATCCTCAAAATTCGATTGAGATATCTCGTGTCTCTGATAATCCGTCGATTTAACCCACTTGTGATCGATCTCCGCCGCTACTCTTGCGTGAATGACGCCGCGTCTGCCATCTCCTGTTTGGATTTCATATGTGCCGTCGCTCGCTTGGACGACCACCGATAGGCCCTCGATATGGGCGGTTGCATAAGAAGCCCTGTCCGGGTCAGAAGAGCCTAGACAGCCTCCAACCGGGATCAGCGCGCAGGCGATCAAAAGACTTGCGATCTGGAGCGAGCGGATTATGCCGGCCAATTCTTGCGGAAGCCGAAAGCCACGAAGATTACGTCCAATCATGCATTTCTCCTGTAATGCGTGTGATCTGGATTCGATTCTTACTCAGACTGCGGGCCTGGGTTGAACGGCCATGTTGCTTTCCACTTCGCCCAGATGAAGAAAACCAGGACACCGGTTATTAGCGTCAATAAGCCGATCTTGATGTAGAGCCAGCCCGAGGTCAGAAAAACGTACGCCCATCCAAAGAAGGCAATGACAATGGGGACGGGATAGAACCACATCTTGTAGGGCCGCGCGCGGTCCGGAAGCTTTCGCCGCAAGAGCGGAATGGCAAATAGCTGTCCGAGAAACTGCACCAAAATTCTGGTGGTGATCAAGGCGCTGACGAGCTGATCAAGCTTAAGGAACGTAGCCGCAATCGATACAGCGCCCAGAACCAGAAGGGAAACTCGGGGGTAGTTTTTCGTGGGATGCAGTTGCGCAAACGGATGAAAGAAATAGCCGTCGATGGCAGCCGCATAAGGAATTCGCGAATAACCCAAAAGAAGCGCAAACACAGCGCCAAAGGCCGACCATAGGACCAAAATTGTCACCGCGATTGCAGCGCCCCGGCCGTACAGCCGTTCCATGAAATCAGAAACGATGAAGTTCGAATGAATTCCCTCTCGCCACGGTATTACTCCGATCAGTGCGAGATGCAACGCCAGATATCCTATACAGCAGACTGCGAGAGAATACAGAATGGAGCGCGGCACTACGTAGGCAGGATTGCGCACCTCGTCGCCGATGTAGCACACATCGTAATATCCCAAATAGTTGTAAACGGCAATCAGAGTGGCGCTGCCGAGACCAAGCACGAAGCCGCGATTAAAGGCCAGCGCTCCTGAAGGAAAATCGAATGCCCTGTGAACATTGAAGTGCGAAAAACCAGCGACGATGACGGTTATCATCGCAAGTGCCGTGCCAACCCAAAGAGTGAGGGTGGCCTTGCTCAGGAATGTCATCCGCCGGCATAAGAGGAACAAAGCAGCGAGGCCGACGGCTACCGCCACGTATTGTTGGCCACGAGCAGTCAATCCTGGCCAGAGGTAAGAAGAATAGTTTCCGAATCCAATCATCCCGGAAGCGATTTCCAAAGGCCCACTCAGAACGAATTGCCAGATGAAAAGAAAAGCCATCAGGCGACCCCAACTCTGATGGCCGTAGGCCTCCCGAAGAAAATGGTAGCTGCCGCCGGAGCCGGGCAACGCCGCCCCCAGTTCGCTCCATATCAGGCCGTCGGAAATTACAATGAGCGCACCCGTCAGCCAGCCCAGCATAGATTGCGGGCCGCCCATCGAAGCCATTAATAGCGGAATGGTGATGAAAGGCCCGATGCCAACCATGTTGGAGATGTTCAGGGCCGTGGCATGAACTAAACCGAAGGCGCGCGTCAGGGTGTGCGATTCAGTCTTCATCGCCATCGGCGGGCAGGATCACAACGATCCCTTATAGAAAATCCATGAGCAACGGTGCGGCGCAGCTTCAAAGATGCCATTGTACTGGCAGTATCGACACTTCCCGTCGTTTTCTCGTTAAGACGCGGTTGAAGCGGGCGCACGCCCACTGAACAAACGATTGAGCACCGTGACCGCTTGATTATTGCCGTTGTCGACTCGCTGGTGAGGGATGGGCGAGCCGCCCGCCCCTCACCATATGCCTCGCCACGCGATCACGGCGCGAGGGTACCGTGCGACCCAAGCATAGAAAAATTCTGGAGCATCTTTGCCGTACTTGTCGTTCGTCGTGCTTATTGTTCGTACGCTCCGACGTCGATTGTGTCGTTCGTAATGAGGATGCGCGGAGTGACACCCGTCACATCAAAGGGCCCGACTACCGAAATCGGACTGAGAAGGGTTCCTTTCCCCAGCGCTGGCGAACTGGACGTCACATCCAAATTGGGCAAGGTGCCAGGCGGCGTCGCAGTGATGTTGAACAAAATCCGGATTCGCAAACTGCGAATTCATGTCCTGTTTCGCACCCGACTGGTAGGAACTGAACGTGGTGTAGGCGTGAGTGCAATCACCAATGTTGGCGTTGTATCCCCAGCACCAGTTCTCGGTGGAACTCGGCGCGTAGTACAGGTTGTAATTGAGAGTGACGTTCGAGGTGGTTTGCGCCTGCACTAGCGATCCAGTCACGGTAGAAGCATAGAAGATATTGTTCTCGACTATATTCGTACCTGTGAGGACGGACAAACAAACAGCTAGGTCTCTCATCGAAGTTCCTCTCTAGTCGTGCAGAATTTGCGAATGGGGCCCGACTGCTCTTAGGAAAAAGGCTGGAATAGGACTTCATCGCGAACTGAATCTCCATCCGGGCGCTTTGCCACAACTCTCCGCCATCCAAACCGCCCAAACTCTCTCGTGCTAATTTGCAACTCCACGTGACGTTTGCGCGAATGTACCGATAGTGTGATTGTTTGTCAATTAATTTGTTTGTTTATGTTCGTGTCCGGCTGTCCCAATTGGATTTTACCGATACAAATCGTCCATGTCTCAATACAATTGGTTCTGCGGAACACTAATCTGCACCGAACGGCGCAGCCAGGAGAGCGCAAACATCATGCTCGCAGAAGAGCGTAGATTTCGCATTCGAGAGATACTTTCCAGTCAACGCACCATTACCGCATCCGACCTCTGCGCTGCTTTGGGGGTTACCGCAGCGACTGTGAGGCGAGACTTGGCAGCCTTGGAGCAGGATGGTGTCCTGGTCCGCTCCCACGGGGGGGCGGTTTCCCGCATGTCGAGCACCAAATTCCAACCTTCCTATGAGACCTTATCGCATAGCCAGAGCATTGAAAAACAGGCGATTGCGCGTGCGGCTGAACACTTGGTGCTTGATGGTGAAACTGTCTTTCTTGAGGGAAGCACCACGGTGTTTGAGCTTGCCCGTGGCTTAAATCAGCGGCATCGGCTGACGGTGGTGACAAATTCTCCCACCATCGTTTGCCAGCTGCAAAGAAGCTCAGGCGTGACTG
The DNA here is from genome assembly GCA_003168355.1 of Acidobacteriaceae bacterium. Classification (GTDB taxonomy): domain Bacteria; phylum Acidobacteriota; class Terriglobia; order Terriglobales; family Acidobacteriaceae; genus Sulfotelmatobacter. Next base: position 4,435 of record PMSQ01000113.1, read on the forward strand.
TCCTTTGCACCGGCGGCGATCTTCAAAAGGACACGTTCTACTTTTCCGGCGAATGGGCCCAGCGAGCGCTCTCCGAGATTCGGTTGGACAAGGCAATTTTAGGAGTAAGCGCAATTGATCCTTCCTATGGAGTCTCTACCGCAAACCACGCGGAGGCACAGATCAAGAAGATGATTACGAGAGCCGCGAAAACCCGGATTGCGTTAGCAGATCACAGCAAGTTTGGTATCCAGAGCTTTGCCTACGTCGGCCCCGTGGCAGACATCGACGTGCTCGTGACCGACTCCGGCACCGACCCAAAATACATCAAGGGCCTGCGGGAAGCGGGTGTCGAAGTGATTGTTGCGGAGTTGCAAGAAACGCGTAAGCCTCGCACAAAGGACCACATTCAAACAAAATAGGTTGACAATCGCTCACATGCGGGATAGTTTGAGTCCGGCTTTTAAGGTTAAGGGAGGCATGAGGGACCTGTGAGCGATTGCGGCAAGAAGATTCGCCTGAATCGTGTGCTAGGAGGCGGGGAACGCCGTGCCCTGGTAGTGGCATTCGATCATGCATTGGTACTGGGGCCGATTCCCGGAACTGAGGACCCCTTAGGGAAGATTCACCAATTTGCCCAGGCTAAAGTCGATGCATTGCTTCTAAACCTTGGACTTATGCGGCAATTCGCGAACTCGACAATACTCGGTCCTATACCGGCTCTAATTGCCCGCTTGGATTGGACTACGGTTTGGTCTGCAATTGGGCACAACGGAAACGGAGCGCTGCAGAGCTCGCTGCTTGCCCGTCCCGAGGAAGCTTTACGACACGGCGCAGACGCCGTTCTCACCTATCTCATCGTGGGTACGGGTGATGCCGAGTTCGAGATGAAGGAGATCAGGCGCAACGCCGAAGTCGCCCGCGAATGTGAACGAATTGGGATCCCGCTGATTGTTGAGTCTCTCGCGCGCGGGAAAGATGTAAAGAATCCAGGTGATCCCAAGTGGCTGAACCTCCACACCCGTATGGCAGCCGAGCTGGGTGCGGATGTTATAAAAACGGATTACAGCGGGGATACGGCCTCAATGCGTGCCGTTGTAGAAGAATGTCCCATACCAATCCTGGTGCTGGGTGGAAGCCGTCATGCCTCGGACAAACACGCGCTCGATGTGGTCCGTGATGTTGCGACCACGGGAGCGGCGGGTGTATTTTTTGGCCGCAATGTTTTCCAAGCCGATAACGTCAGCAAATTCCTTGAACAGGCGCGTGCTGCTCTTGACGGAGCGATCACGGCAGAATTTCGACCGATCCCCAGATGACGACACAAGGTTCCCAGGCGCAGGCGGTTCTGCGCAGCAGGAATGTGATCGACGGTCGCCTCGGATTCCGTCTGCGCACGAATTGGGGATATGTGTCCGTTGTTCAGGGTGGCGGGCACATCTGCGAATTGAATTTGAACGCGTGTCTCGGGGTAAATCCGCTTTGGCGGCCACCATGGGCGACGATCGATCCATTCAAGTACACGACGGCGGAATATGCTCGCCGGTACGGACCTCCGCCGGACGGCAGGTTACTGTCCGGCATCGCCGGACATAGCCTGAGCTTCGATCACTTCGGGCCGCCTTCATCCGAAGAAACAGCAGCGGGTCTTTCTACTCACGGCGAAGCGCCTGGGTTGAAGTGGGACATCCAGAACCAAGTGCAGTCGCCGAAGCCACAATTGCAATATGGTCTGACGCTTCCCGAAGCTCGGATCAGGTTCCGCAGGAGCCTGATACTTGACCGTGTAAATCCTGTGATTTATTGCGAAGAAGAGGCGGTCAACCTCACCAGTTACGACCGGCCCATTTCGTGGAACGAACATGTAACCTTCGGACCACCGTTTCTGGAAGCGGGAACCACTTGGTTCGACATGCCTGCGAGGCGGGCGAAAGTTTGTCCAGCGAGCTACAGCCCTCGATTTTCTCTTCAGCCCGATGCCGAGTTTACCTGGCCCAACGCGCCGACAAGAGATGGCAAACGAGTGAACCTGCGCACTACGCCGGAGCGGCGGTTCGGACACTACACCGCGCAATTGCTGAGTCCGGAACTTGGAATTGGCTTCATCGCGGCATGTAACCCTCGCCTGAAGCTTCTCGTCGTTTATGCATTTCGACGGGCAGATTTCCCTTGGGTAGGCAATTGGGAAGAACGATACAGCCGATCCGCAGCACCATGGCAAGGAAAAACGTTCTGCCGGGGACTGGAGTTCAGCACGACTCCGTTCTCGGTTCCGCGACGTGAAACCATCGAGCAAGGTCCCCTGTTCGGAGAACCAACGTATCGCTGGCTTCCGGCCAAATCCAAGGCTCAAGTTCGGTTTCTGATTTTGTTGTTTGAAGTGCCGGAGACATTTCGTGGCGTAGCGAGTGTTTCCGTCGCCAAGAGCAAGAGAAAGATCGATGTAATCGAGTCCGGAGCCGGCGGTCGGAAGCTTTCCGTTGCGGCAGACGAATTCCTATGAGTGGCGGCGATTGTGAAGGGATTCCGCACGGAGGACTTTCCTTGGGCGCGCTGTGATGTGTCCCCGCAATTTGGATAAACACCTTCGCGGTAAAGCAAGCGGGAATCGAAAACCATCATGAGTTTACTTGCTATTGATATCGGTTCGAGCAGATGCAAAGCGGTGGTGTTTGCGACGACGGGGGAGATACTTACCCAGCACGCCTGCTCATACACGGCGGAGTTCCCCGCTCCTTCGCACGCAGAAATAGATCCCGAGCGCTTTTGGCATGCGGTGTGCCACAGTTCGCAAGCGGTGTCCCATAATCTTTCCGATCCTGTTCGAGCGTTGTGCTTAAGCTCGCACGGCGAGACTTTCGTGCCAGTAAATGGACGCGATGAAGCAGTCGCTCCTGCCATTCTCAACCAGGACAATCGAGCCACGGAAGAAGCGGTGTGGCTCGAAAGGACATTCGAAAAAAAGCGACTTTTCGAAATCACCGGCCTAGTCGCTCATCCCATGTATCCGGTTCCAAAAATTCTTTGGTTGCGTAAGCACCGGCCGGACATTTTTGCTTCCTCGGTTCGTTTTTTGAGTGTCATCGGTTATGTCCTTTTGCGATTAGGACTCCCCGCTTATGTCGATTATTCTTTGGCCTCCCGTTATCTGGCGTTTGATATACGGCAGCGCCACTGGTCCGACGAGATTCTCACCCTCACAGAAATAAGTGCCGAATGCCTGCCTATTCCTGTACCCGCAGGAACGATTGCAGGAAAGTTAGATCGATCCAGTGCCAATCAACTCGGTCTCTCACCGGGAACGATGGTTGTGATGGGAGGGCACGATCAACCCTGTGGTGCATTGGGCGTTGGCGCTATCGGTCCGGGCCGCGTGGCTGACTCAATGGGCACTTACGAATGCCTGCTGGCAGCATCCGATCAACCCAGCTCGACGGAGGCGGCGCTAGCTGCTTCTCTCAACTCTTATTGTCACGTGGTTCCAGATAAGTTCGTCACGCTGGCGTATTTTCCATCGGGAATCATGATCAAGTGGTTTCACGATCTGCTCTATGGAGAAGCGTACGGTGAAGGCGTCCCCGCTCAGGACGGAGGCCCATCTTATGCGGAGTCTACGTACTACGAGGCACTGGAACGAGAAGCGCCAGCGGGCCCAACGGGCCTTTGCATTACTCCTAATCTGATTGGTACCTGCAACCCTGACTTCAACCCGCATGCACGTGGAATTATTTCCGGATTGGGCTCGAACACAACCCGCAGCCACATTTACAAAGGCATCCTCGAGGGGCTCGCCTGTGAACTGTCGCAAATGACCGAAATTCTGGCTAACGCGGTGGGAGGGTTTCAAGACGTTTACGTCACCGGCGGAGGCTCGCAGTCGGCTCTGGGCCTTCAGTTGCGATCTGCTTTATCGGGCCGGTATCTCCATGTAATGGCATGTCCGGAAGCGGTCTGTCTCGGTGGAGCTATACTCGCCGGAGTCGCATCCGGAGAATACGGGAGCTTGCGGGAAGCTGTGGAGCTTTTAGTCCGCGATGTTTCGGTGGTATCACCCGACCACGCGATTGCGGCGGCCTACGCGCAACAAGCCAAACAGTACCGCCGATTGCGTTCAACGCTCACGGCGGTTCCCGAGCAGGAAAGTTCACAAGGCCAACAGGAGGAACGGTGATTCAAGCCACAATCGGATTCATGGTTTTTGGGGTTCACAAAGATGGTCTGAAAGACCCAACGGGTACCGCATTCATTGATGACGTATTGGTTCAGCGCGCCAAAAGTGCACTGGTTGCGGCGGGTCTGAAGGTGATTGAGCATGGCGTGGTGGTCGCCAGCAAAGAAGAAGCTCGGGCCGCATTCAAGAAAATGAAATGCGACGACGCAATCGATGCGGTCGTCCTATTTTCCGGGACCTGGGTTTGGGCGGCGCACCTGGTCGGCGCTATTCGCGATTACTGCGCAAGCGGCAAGGGTTTGCTGTTGTGGACGCACCCCGGCTCTCAGGGCTGGCGCCCCGTTGGCGGATTGGTACTGCACGGAGGATTACTCGAAATTGGTGTCCCGCACAAATTCGTATACGGAAGCCTGGAGGAACAAGACACAGTAAGCAAGATCGTCAGCTATGCGCGCGCTTCACATGTGAAAAACTTTCTAAACATGTCCACCATTGGCACATTTGGCGGTCGCGGGATGGGGCAAACCTGCGGCGCTGCCGATCCCTCTCAATGCATGAGAATGTTTGGCATAGACATCGATTCCCGCGACACGACGGAGTTGAAGCAAACCGCTGAAGGAATCTCTCCAAAAGAACTGGATGACCTGCAGCCACGTCTGAAGCAGCTGTTTGGCAAGCAGCCAGAGCGAAACACAGTAACCGAGCGCTCGATGCGTCTCTATCTCGCTCTAAGAAAAGTTGTGGCGAAAGAAAACTTCGATTTCTACACGATTCAGTCTTTTCCCGGTCTAGCCGGAGATTACACTGCCAGTTGCTTTGCTCAGAGCATGATGCTTGAGGATGGAGTCGGTACTTCGACGCTGGGCGATTTCAACACTGCCCTGACCGTCCTCCTGCTCACCCAATTGAGCAAGGAGAGAGTGTATTACGGCGATTTGCAGCATATTGATAAGAAGACCAGAGAAATTAAGATCATCGGGGATGGAGCTTGCCCACCTTCACTCGCGGGCAAGCTTGGCCCGGCTGGTTTCTCTGAACACGGCATCCCTACGGAAGGCGAAGCGGGCGGCCTCTCGGTAAAGTTGATCTGTAAAGTGGGAGAAGGAGTATTGGCTCGGCTCGGCAGGATCAACGGTGAGTTCCAAATGGTCATTACTCGAGCCAGCATTTTCGAGCCGGCACCAGATCAGATAGAAAAACGCCTCAACGAGTGCGGCATTCCATTCTGGCCTCACGGATTCGTGACCGCGCATTGTGACATTGAAGTTTTGCTTCAGCATTGGACCAATGAATATGCATGTCTGGGCTACGGCGAAGAGTTATATTCGGCGCTCGTCGATTTTTGTGAGATCACGGGAATCAAGGCGATCCTTCCCTGAGGGTTCAGCCGAGGGATGATCGATTCAAGTGGAACCTGACAGGACACCATGCGAGAGACAGACGGGACCGACCGAAGGACGTTTCTGAAAAGAGCTGGGGGAATGTTGGTGGCTACGGGCATGGAGGCGCGTTCCTATGCCCGGATTCTCGGGGCCAACGATCGTATCCGGCTGGGACAGTTAGGATGCGGTGATCGCAGCGAAGGCCATGTGCACATGGCGCAACTCGCCTCGAAGCAAATTCCAGTGGAAACAGTGGCCGTATGCGATCTGTGGAACCAGGCACGCGAGCGCCGTGCCGCGCAAGTAAGGAAGGCTTTCGGCCTCGATCCCCAGATGTACCAGTACTCGGAGGATATGCTCGGCAGGAAGGACATCGATGGCGTAATGATAGCGACCGGCGATTTCCAGCATGCGAAGCTGTGCTGCGAGGTGGTGCGGGCGGGCAAGGATTGTTACGTCGAAAAGCCTTTTGCCAATGTGCTGGCGGAGGCGAAGGAAGCTCGCGATATCGTGAAAGCGTCCAAACAGGTTGTACAGATGGGAACGCAGCACCGTAGCCAGCCTTATCCGCTGGCCGTGCGGGACATCATTCGCTCGGGAAAGATCGGCAACATCGTCCACGTCGAGCAGGAGTGGAACGTCAATGAGGAGCGCTGGCGTTTTGTCGAGGTAGATACCGGCATTTCGCCGCAAATGTTGAAGGATTTGAATATGGAGTGGAAGAGCTGGCTCTATGGCCGAAGATCCCAGCTCCGGGAAGAGGATACCGACTGGAAGCGCTGGCTACTGGGCAAACCCGACCGGCCGTTCGATCCCCATGTTTATCTGGAATTCCGGCTCTACAGGGATTTTTCCTCCGGGATATTTGACCAGTGGCTCAGCCACGGCTGCGACCTGGTACATCTTTGGACAGACGAGACCTATCCTTCGAGTGTGGTCGCGAACGGAGGAGTTTTTACCTGGAAAGATGGACGGGAAAATCCCGACACCTGCGTGGCGGCAGTGACTTATCCCAAAGGCTTCCTGTATACGTACAAGACAACTTTCGGAAACAGTTACCGGAGCTTTTCGCGCATTCAGGGGCGGGACGGGACAATCGAAAACTATGGTGGGGAGGGGGCGTCACTGTTCATCACCACAGAAGAAGGAGGAAGGAAAGAATTCGATCCCTGGGAGTCTGGTCCCGTATATACCAAAGCATCGCTAGTGGGATCTTCCCATAACGCAGCAGTGCCGGTGAACGTTCCGGGAGCGCCGCCGCCCAGTTCTCTTGGGCCGGACGATGACGACGCGGTCCATCTAGTGAACTGGCTTGCGGCAATGCAGACGCGTAGAGAGCCGAACGCTACTGTCGATCACGGCTTTTCCCATTCCATTGTCTGCATCATGGCTGCGCAATCGTATTGGACGGGAAAGAGATTGTGCTGGGATCCTCGACGCGAGCAGATTACCGACCAGCCAATGTGATCTCGCTGTCTTCGCGCCGCCGGATGAAAAGACCTGTGCAACGACACTTCTCAACTCAATGGAGGAATCGGTGATCAACTACTGGATCGGGAAAATCAGGGTGGTGTATGCGGTCAGATTTGTTGCGGTTCTGCTGCTTGTCGGCGGCGGTATAACGACGCTCCAGGCGCAATCGTCTGGCGTAGAACACGCTTTGCAAATCACTGTGAACCCGGCGGACGGCACATATACCATCGCGATGCCAGGATCCGCTTCTTATGTCTTACGAGCGGGAGTAGGAGTCGAGGTAGATGGGCGCTGGCTTCGCGCGTCCGATTATCCGCGTCATGTGGCAGAACACTCGCAAGCTCAGGGATACCTGGGGGACGCGACGGACTGGCAAGTCACCTACTCGGGACTGCAGGGGCAGCCAGATCTGACTTATCACCTGCGCGCCTACTCGAGCCAGCCTTTTGGCGATATCCAGGTAACGGTTCGGAATACGACGGCACGGGCCATTCACGTCCAGGCCATTCGTTCCGTGGACGCTACCGAAGGCCCGATTATTGACCTGGGAGGACCGGCGCTCGACAATCGAGTTCTCTCCGACAGTTTCAGCGAGGACCGGCCCGCCATTACCATCCATGATTTTGCCGATGCCGAAAAGCAGATGCATCGGGCTGTCGGCAGTCAGCTCATCTACAATCGCCGGAGCCATGAGAGCTTGTTTCTTGGCGCGCTTACCTCGGACCGGTTTCTCACCATTTTGAGGCTTCATGTGGACGGCGCTTCCGGCAAGGCAGTTCGTCCTGTGGCTTACGAGGTCGATTCGACCGGGACCACCGAGATGGAGAAGGAAAATTCTCTTGAGCATTCTTCGTTGGAGGATCAGGTGCAGTTGAGCCTGCCGCTCGCCCCCGGCGCGGAGCTAACCTCGGAGCGGGTGCTCTTCAGTGTGGCCACGGATTATCATCGGCAGCTGGAAACCTATGGTTCGTTGATTCGACAAATTCATCATGCCAGAACCTCGGCGCCTACATTGATGGGCTGGTGGAGCTGGACGGCATACTACTTCGGGTTGAATGAAGCAGCAGCCTTGACCAATGCCGAGTGGGAAGCGCAGCATCTGAAATCATTCGGCTACAACATCTTCCACATCGACGAAGGCTATCAATATGCCCGCGGAGAATACAGTACTCCGAACGCGACTTTGTTTCCCCATGGCCTTGCCGCGCTCGAGTACAAGGTGCGCGGGTTGGGGCTGGTGCCGGCAATTTGGACTGCTCCCTTTGAAGCATCGGAGCGCTCCTGGGTGTATGAGAATCATCCGGACTGGCTGGTAAAAAACGCAAAAGGCCAGCCGATCCACGCCGGCACGGTCGAGGATAACAAGGATCACCTGTTCGTACTGGACACTACAAACCCGGGAGCCCAGGATTATCTGCGCAAGACTTATTCCACTCTGGTGAATGAATGGGGCGTGCATTACATCAAGATGGATTTTATGGACGATAGCGGGATTGAAGGGTACTACTACAAACCAAATACAACCGCCCTGGAAGCTCAAAGGATCGGGCTGGAGATCATCCGCGACACGGTTGGGGATGACGTGTATTTGGATAAAGATGGAAGCGTCATGCTGAACCCGGTGGGTTATGTGGATTATGGCCGGATATCGCTGGATACGGGACACACATTCGGCGCAAGTAAAGAAGCCGCGCCAGGAATTGCCGCGCGCTACTACATGAACCGCAATTTTTTTGTGGCTGATCCGGATGCGTTTACGGTATCAACCCAAACAATTGCCGATCAGACATGGCACGAGAGCGACAAGCCAGCTACTTTGGATGACGCCGAGGTCTCCATCGCGCTCGCCGCAGTTTCCGGCGGGATGTTCGAGATTGGAGACGAACTTCCATCATTGTCCAGGGCTCCCGAGCGCCTCGCGCTGATTCAGAATCAGGACCTTATTCAGATGGTTCGTTTGGGAAGGGCATCGGTTCCATTGGATCTGATGAATTTCGCAACCGAGGATGCGCAGCCGAGCGTCTTCTTCCTCAAAGAGGATGACCGGCAAAGCATTCTGACTGTCTTTAACTGGACAGACAAGGAAAGGGATCACTCTATCGATCTCACAACCACCGGATTGCCTGTCGAAGGACAATACTTGGTTACCGATGTTTTGGACCATCGGGAGATTCCCGGTCCCGCCGCCGGTGTGCTCGCCATTCATCAGCCGCCTCATTCGGTGCGCGTATTGAAAATAGTGGACCCTCGCATTCCCGCAGTTTCTCCCGCCGTGACGACGGATCACCCTGCAGGTGGCAATGCAGGATCTACGTTTAGGTTTGCGGCTCACAACGGGAGCGGCGATGCGGCGCTGTTGTATCGCTGGGATTTCGGCGACGGCGTGACCTTGGATGGCGCTGCAGTGAATCATGCCTATACCGAGCCGGGTGAATACAGCGTGCATCTGACGGCCACAGCTCTCAGCGGGCTCAGCGCGGAAGAGCACTTCCAGGTGCGGATCACCGGCCACATGCCGACGACCTTTGATCCCCAAAGCAACCAGCGCTACCAACCGGCCAAGTGAAGAGGGGCCACGCCGCTGTTTTTCGAGGAGGTCGCTACGAGTGTCGTTTGTCCCTAAGGAACCGCCCTGACGACTGGCACAAACCCCGGGGAAGACATTATCTACACGAAAAGAAGCCAGCTAAGGCCCGCGATTTCGTGCTTGACTTCTATGCAAAACGAAAGTAAATATCTACATACGTAATAAAACGAAAGCGACCTCGAAACCATTTGGCGCCTGCATTGAGGCCCTACCGAGCTGGGCGCATGCGGCAGTTCAGTTTGTCCTCGGGGGTCAACCGTACGGAAGTTCGACAGCTTCACAGACTGTGAGCATTTAGGTTTAATTCGCGGCTAGGCGCGTGTTGGGAGAAGCTAAAAATCGATCGTAAACGAACCAAACAATTGAGAAACGAGCACACTATGGTAAATTCGCGCAATCGCCGATCTTGCAGTCTGATGTCGCCGATTTCGCAGTTTTTCTTAATTCTGTGAACTCGCTGAACGGCCCTTTACAGCGCGAGCGTGACGCTTTTGTTGTGGTCGGGGTGGTTCAAATGGTGGTTTGTCAAACGAAATGACGTCCAGTAAACGAGTCCAGTGGACGACGCAAGCATATTTGGCTCTCAGGGACGGTAGACGAATGAAGAGAAAATTTCGGAACCTATTGCCGGCGTATTGGTTCATTTGTTTCTCCCTCGGAATCACTCTGATCATCGGCTCGAACATGCCGGTGTGGGCCCAGTTCACGACTGCGCGGCTCAGTGGGATCGTCAGTGATCCCTCGGGTGCGGTCGTGGCGGGAGCGACTGTTACGGTTCAAGATCTTGGGACGAGCTATACCCAGACCACAAAAAGCGGACCTGCCGGCCAGTATCTTTTTCCAAGTCTGCCGGTAGGCACTTATCAAATTACGGTTTCAATGGCCGGGTACACCCAGTACGTTCAGAAGGGGATTGTGCTGTCCGTCGATCAGGCGGCCAGCCAAAATGTGCAACTGCAAGTAGGCTTGGTTGCGCAACAGTTGGTAGTGATCGCAAATTCGTCGCTGGTTACCACTGATTCTGCCACGGTCGGTCAGCTAATCGATCAAAAGGAAATTAGCGAATTGCCTTTGAACGGCCGCGACGTACAGCAACTAGTCTTTCTTGCACCGGGAACCACCAATGTGACCGCGAACTATTGCGCCGCCAACTGCGAAGGAGGCGTCTTTCCTACCGAGCAGTACGCCAAGGTCAACGGCGGCGGCGCCAACGGGGTCAATTATCTGTTGGATGGTGTCGATGCCAACGACACCTATATCAATACCAATGTGCCTTTTCCCAATCCTGATGCTATTCAGGAATTCAATCTGGTCACAGGCAATATGAGCGCCGACTACGGCAACGCGATCGGAGGCGTGGTCAACGTCGTCACAAAATCGGGGACGGATGAGATCCATGGAGATGTATTTGAATTTCTGCAGAACTCCGCGCTGAATGCCAGCAATTACTTTTCCGGGGGACTGGTCAATCCACTCAAGCAAAATCAATTCGGAGGGAGCGTCGGCGGCCCTATTATCAAGAACCGCCTCTTTTATTTCGGAAGCTATCAGGGGACACGGTTCCGCACCGCCCAGAACGGCCAGATTGCCACCGTTCCGAATGCGAATGAACGTAACGGCGATTTTTCCGACCTGCTTACTGGGCCGAATCCGATTCAGTTGATAAACCCGAACACGGGGGCAAACTATAACAACAATCAAATTCCTGTGAGCCCTGTCGCCACCTACATTCTGAACCAGATTCCGCTTCCGAATGGACCCAACGATCAGTTGAATTTTAACGGTGGGCCGGATGCTCAAAATACGGACGAATATTTAGCCAAGGTGGACTTCAACTTCGGGAAGCATCATCTGAGCGGTCACTATTTTCAGATGAATTATACGGACCCAGTCTTTACTCCGCCTTCCACGAATCTTCTGGAACTCCGAGGCGATGCCGAACATCTGGTTCTCAAGAACGTCAGCGTGGTCGATATCTACACCATTTCCTCCACCTTCTTATTGAGCAGCTTCTTCGGCTATAACAGCGAGAACGGTACTACCCTGTCCTCGGCTCCCTTCAGCATGGCAGATGCAGGCGTAAACATGGCAGTGCCGCAAAATCGTGGCGGGGGTGATGCCGCAGTTCTGAACGTGACCGTAAGCGGGGGTGGGGCGTTCACTCTGCCGGGCACGCCCTACGGGAACTGGAATCGTGGCGATCAATCGCTGCGTGAAATTGCCACCTGGATAAATGGGAAGCATGAACTCCAGTTCGGCGGAGAAATTCTTCGAGTGCGCCTGCCCATGGGAAATCAGTACCAGGAAAGCGGAGTTTTCGACTTTGAAAATCTGACCGGCAATCCTCTGGCAGACTTCGAGCTGGGTGCTGTGTCGTCGTTTACGCAAGGCGGGGGACTTTACCTGAATGTTACTGGATACAGAGAAAGCCTCTTCGTGCAGGACAACTGGAAAGCTACTTCCCGGCTGCTGTTAAGCGCCGGACTGCGTTGGGATCCTTTTTTCCCCTATACCGATAGCGAAGGGCGAGTTGGCTGCTTTGTTCCTGGAGCCCAGTCCCGGCGATTTCCGACCGCCCCCGTGGGCTTGCTGTTCGGCGGAAAGAATCACGATCCAGGATGTCCTGATTCTTCAATTTATAACAATCCGAAAAACTTTGGACCGCGACTGGGCTTTGCATATCGGCTGACAAAAGATGGCAACACGAGCATTCGTGGCGGAGCCGGTTATTACTATGAGGCTCCGAACACAGTTGCCTTCGAAGATGTGGTGGGTGTCCCTCCCTTTGCTCCTATCATTAACGTAGGTTCCAGTCCAGGATCTCCCTGGGTGACCCTGGCAGATCCGTACGGAAGTTCGGGAACGACGAACCTATTTCCGGGGGAGTTTGGTCCTACCAATCCAAGTCCGAGTAATGCAATTTTCCCTACTTCGGGTATCTCTTTCAGTCAGATATTTGACCGTCACTTCCGCTTACCCATGGTGCTGTCCTGGAACCTGACCGCGGAACGAGGCTTCAAACAAGACTGGATGTTGCGCGTTGCCTACGTGGGCAATAATGGGCACCATCTGAGTGGCACGGGCGACCAGGAAAGCGGCCTGCTCCAATTGAACCCCTCACACTGGGATCCGACATTGCAGCAGGAAGTCGCTCTCTATCCGACGTATGGATCCATTGCTTCCATCAATTCCGGCGTCGACAGTAACTACAATGCCGCGCAGATAACACTGGAAAAGCGCATGACGCATGGATTCTCTTTCCTCACCAACTTTACCTGGGCCAAGGAGCTGGATGATTTCGCCCCGGCGGGAGGGTCGCCGTATTTAACCAATAGCTGTAGTTGCGGTCGCTATTTCGATTACGGCCCCTCGGATGACGATCTCGCCAGGACTTTCAAAATCAATGGCGAGTATATGGTTCCGCATGTCGGCCTGCCCAAAGCAGTCGACAAAATTGTGAATGGGTGGGAACTCTCCGCAACCGCCGGCTGGCAAACCGGATTTCCGTTCTCCATCTTCAGTGGTGCCGACAATTCTCTGAGCGGCATGTTGGGGGATCGCGCCGATCTTGCGGTATCCAGTGTTCAGCAAGCGGTCCTGGGGAGCGGCCGCTCCCATGCTGCCGAAGTGCAGGAATGGTTTAACACTAGTGCATTCGTGCCCAACGCAATAGAGACCTTCGGCGATACGGGAAAGAATATTCTTCGCGGACCGAGATATTTCGATGCTGATCTGGCAGCGATTAAGAATACCAAGATCAACGAGCGTCTCTCGCTTGAATTCAGAGCCGAGTTTTTCAACGCATTCAACAACGTCAATTTCGGAAGGCCGGACGGTAATCTCGCCGACATTGGCGCCACTTACGGAGAGATTACTGGAATGGCGGGATCGTCCTCCTCCAATACTTATGGAACAGCCCAGCCCAGAATCATTCAATTCGCAGTGAAGATGGCATTCTGAGCCTCGGAATCAAACGCCGCGAGAAGATCCATCGCAAATGTGAACTCGTCCGAGGTAGACGCGCAAGAATCGATGATGAAGGCGATTTGGCGGAACGATTCGAACGCGGTAAACTGAGTCTTACAGGCGACGTTTTACAGGTGTTAAAAGCGTCGCTTCGCGTCAACCGAAGTTTGGTAAACTGAAACGGTTCACTGTAGGCGCGTAGCTCAGTTGNNGTCTCCTCGTGCCTACCATTTCTTTCATTCACTCGCGTGGGAGTGCCAAAGCGCGAAACTACCGCCAAACGTACAGCAATCGTGGCATTCTCGCCTTTAATTCGCCTACTACAGAAGATCGCTTTGCCTCCACTGCAGTGGTCAATATTGACCAGATATTCAGGGAACGGAGTTTGTAACATTTTCCGTACACCGCCACTACCTTATTTACAACTGATTAGCATGCCGGATTCGAGATGAGACGTGACCGAAACCAGTGAGCCTCGGGATGGCGACAATATAGGTAGTCGCGTTTACAGGGTGCGGTCTGTCTTGATTTGTTCGCGTCCAGCGTCGCCGAATAATCTGCCGTGTCGTTCGGAGTTCATTCATGTCTTCAAAGGGTAGTGAGTTCGTGGCAGATGCATCATCAGACCTTGAGAATCGCGTAGAGGCGCGATTCGGTGTACTTCCCAACTTCTTCCGCCTTGCGCACGAAACCCCCGAGATTATTGAGAAACTCTGGGGATTCGCACAAGCCGCCTACCTCGACAACCCTCTGCCCTCCGTTTTTAAGGAGCGGCTTTTCGTTCATCTGTCGCGCTTTTGCGCAGTCCGTTATTGCATTGCTCGTCATGTTGGTTTTTTGGTGGGACTTGGCAGTCCCGCTGGCGATTCGACTGTGCGTACGGAGAGTGTTACAGACGTTGTTAAGCTCCTTCGACGGCCTTTTCCACGCGGACAGGAACTTCAGTCTTGCCTATCACTGTGCGCAGCCTGCCCCGCGCCAATTGTTGAAATACCCATGGCGGACACACCGATGGAAGATGCCATCTTTGCGTTGTCAGGTCATGTCTTCTTGAAGACTTCTGACTATTTGTTGTGTCTGGACGCTCTGGCGCGGCTATTTGGTCCGACTCGCCTTCAGTACCTGCTATTGTTTTTGGCGTTTGTCAGGGCAGCTCACTATTGGACTGAAACACATCCTGAGATTGCGTTTGAAGATGACATCGAAAAACTACTGGCGACACATGAGGCACTGGCGCAGTGCATCCTCAATGACCCGGAGGCTAAGGATAGCGTCAGCCAGGCGCTTCTGAATGAGCTGCCAGCCTTACGCCTCAAAGCGGATAGAGCGATTGGCTTACTCGCCGCAATCGTGGACTCATCTGAGGATGCCATCGTCAGCAAGACGCTGGAAGGTATCATAACCAGTTGGAACGCCAGTGCGGAGCGGTTGTTTGGCTACACCGCCAGCGAAGCGGTAGGCCAGCACATTTCGTTGATTATCCCGGTCGATCGTAAGGACGAAGAAACCCTCATCATCCAACGAATCAAGCGAGGCGAAAGAATCGAACACTTCGATACGGTTCGCATTTGTAAATACAATAAGCCTCTCGATATTTCGCTGACGATTTCGCCTGTTCGGGATTCCGCCGGGACGATTGTCGGAGCGTCGAAAATTGCTCGGAGCATCACCCAACGTAAACAGATTGAGAGAGCGTTGCGTGAGAGTGAAGAACGTTATCGAACATTGGCGGATGCACTCGACACTCAAGTGCAGTTCCGTACTCAGGAACTTGAGAGAAGAAACTCGGAACTGCGTGACCTTTCGGGGCGGCTCATGGAGTCCCAGGATGTGGAGCGGCGGCACATAGCGCGCGAACTGCACGATAGCGCCGGGCAGACATTGGCCGCGTTGGGCATGCAACTCGCACGCATCGGCGATGACGCAAAGAAAGATCCGGCTCAACTTGCCAAAGACATCCAGTACGCCGAACAGTTGGTCCAGCATTTATCCCAGGAAATACGCACGGCCTCCTATCTTTTGCATCCACCGCTGCTGGATGAAAGCGGGATATCGTCAGCCCTGAGTTGGTATGTGCAAGGTCTCGCCGAGCGCAGCAATTTAGAAATTGATCTGCAGGTTCCTGACGATTTCGGAAGACTCTCATCCGAAATGGAGTTGCTCATTTTCCGGCTTGTTCAGGAAAGCTTGACGAACATCCATCGTCACTCGGGAAGCAAAACCGCGCTCATTCGACTGGAGCGCGACGAAAGCAACGTCCGCGTGAAGGTTGAAGATCATGGAAAGGGAATGTCCCCGGAACGACTGGCTGAGATTAAGTCAAAAGGCACGGGAGTGGGAATCAGAGGAATGCGCGAGCGCGTGCGACATTTTCACGGCGACTTGGTCGTCGAATCCAACGGGTTCGGTACGAGGGTCTGCGCGAGTCTCCCGATGAAGACAGCAGTTTCAACGAACCGGAGCAAGACGCAGCAAGTTGTAGCGTGAAAGCTAATACCACGACGAGCTAACGCCGAAAAACCTAAACCCGTCGTCCTGCCCGCCTACACATTTACTCTTTTGCGTTATTTCAGGGGTTTCGCAGCCTTTCCATGAAGCATTCCATCTTGGCCCTTCGTGGTCAAAATTGACCAGCTTTCAGTTTTTCGAAATGACACATTTGAAAACAGGTGTCTTCGCCCGGCACGGATGAGGGGATTCGAGGTTGCACATGACTTCCACATACAACTGGCACGAGTCTTACAAAGCGGCTCTGCTCGAAACCAACGGAACGAAGATGCGGGAGCGAATTCATGTGGCAGAGGCCAAAATACGGGACAGGCAGCGCGTGCTGTCAGAAGACCATGGGGGCTCGCCTGAGGAAAGGCAAGCCATTGCGGATGCCATTAATGGGCTCAAGGCTTTGCTGAGGGAGTCGGCAGAGTGGCCGGATCTGCAGGTGCCCGACGCCGGGGCTACCACTCCCGATTAGATCGGCTTCTTGGAAAGTGGGGAGCCGCGTCCATCGCTGCCCCGCAGCTTTGTCTCCACCAGTATCGCCAATACCGTGGCTGTGGCGCGAACATTTCCAGCGATGGATATAAGAGCTTCTGACACTGGGAGATGGTTTTCCGCAAGGCCCTCAATGCGATCACCAACCAGATTAAGCTGGTCAACTTCGGCCATAATCGTTTCAAAAGCCATGGATCTGCCTCTTTCTGTGAGGCTAAGAAGGGGAAGCTTCAGATGGACTGCTTAGATCAGAGGATCTGAAAGAGGAGACAGGTGGGAACCACCCCTACACACAGTCTATCACACGGATCGTTCAGGCGGGTCGTGAAGAACGATATTCAGCAGGGAACTGTGTATTTCCAACTCCCCGTTGTACTTAATGAACCCCAACTTTCTGAATCGGTTCATAAAGAAACTGACGCGCGAGCGCGTTGTGCCCACCATTTCCGCAAGGGTCTCCTGACTGATCTTCGGAATTACCTTCTCGGGTCGCCCGTCCTTACCGAAACGGGCTAACAGCAGGAGTATTCGGGCTAGTCGCTTTTCGCTGGAATTGAAAAGTTGATCGACCAAATCCTCTTCGTATCGGATGTTGCGGCCCAACAGATAAGCCACGAACATGTCGGAAAGCTTATGTTCACGATGAAGCGCATGCCGCATTGCTTTGTTTTCCATACGCATGAGTTCGCAATCTGTCATTGCCGTCGCCGCGCCCATGCGGAGTGGTTGGCCGGCCAAGCAACCTTCGCCAAAGAAATCAGTGGCATTTAATGGCGATTGTGGCTTCTTTGCCAGTCTTGGAGACGACGGTCAGTTTGATCTTTCCCGTCTGAATGTAAAAGACCGCATCGCACGGATCGCCTTGCACGTATACTTTTTGCTTCCGTCGAACGCGCACGATTTTCCTGCCTTCACCGATGTTGGCAAGGAACCTCTTCACATCGAAATTGTTTTTCGTGGCTGGCATCGCAGAAACACCGACATTCTACGTCCATCCTGTGTCGCAGCGACAACAATATACGGTTCAAGCTGTATATCTAAAGTTTTTTGCCGTGTGGACTGACAAATGTCTTGAGTGCGACAGTGAAGGGTCGATCCCCCACGATTCAGCCCCGAACCCTCTTGCCCTGTTTTTGGTAGCAATTTGGTAGCAAATTGCGCCGAGTATTACGGTCCTGCCGGTTCCTCCGGTTGTTAACTCCTTTATAGTCTGTTACCGGCTGCTGCACCTCTATTGACACCGTAGAGGTCAGGAGTTTGAGTCTCCTCGTGCCTACCATATTTCTCAATCGTTCAGCTTCCGGTTACTCGTTCCCGCTTTTGCCTCCACGCTGCACGAGATTTCCAATCTGTCTGCGTCTCGGCGGAGCCAGTTAAATTCTCATCAAGTCGCACTTCTCGCTTCGGGGGGCAATGAGGACGCGCGTCACGATTGAATGTCGCTGCTGAGAAGTCAAAGGTGAGAGGTGAGAGGTGAGAGGTGAGAGGTGAGAGTTTGGGAGACAATGCGCAGTCCGAAACTGAGAACTGCGTCAAAAATTAAGAGTTCCGAGGTGGTGTCGAGTCCATTCGTCTCAGCCAGTAGCTCGCGTTAGACCCTTGCTTGACCTGCTATGCTGCTTCCCTTGCGGGCGCGCTGCATGCGATCTTCGCTCGGGCTCCGGGCTTACCGCCAACCGGACAAACCTACTCAGCGCCTCGGAACTCTATCCTGCCTTCGACTGGGCTTCCCGTTCTTCTCGACCAGCACTTTGCTATAGACCCTTGCTCGCCTTCCCCCCTCACTTTGCAATGTTGAGGGTGACTGAGCTTGAGCCCCGGACGCCGCACCAACCGGAAAAACCTAAGAAACTGTCAAAGAACGATTATGTTTCTACTCTTTATATTTTAGTAGTCAATGAAAAGTGTGCGCCTCTATCCGGTTTATTTTCAATGGAGTGCAGTCCGTCCACAGGCGTGTGACCGGATTTTGTGCAGGCGTGGGGGCAATTTATCGCCGAAGACAGGCCGGACGCCGGTTTTCGCCATATCGGGCAGGGTGGGAGCAAGGCAGACAGCTCCTGCAGCCCTTCCGGAGCTGTGAATATCAGGTGAAAGCCGCGCCGGGCAAGGCATCCGGCAAGTCCGGCACCACAGGTATTGCCGCCAACGATGGGTGAAATGAGCCGTGTTTACTTGGATATAGGCAAGTTTGGGGCTTAATTGCTTGACAACACGGGTAAGTCTGCTAAAGTTCGAAAAAGGTCGACAACATACGCGACCTCGCAGGTGCCCAGGTTATGAAGAATGTTTATGAAGTTCTGAGGCAGAAGGAGATGGAGCTGACCCGGCTGGAGAAGGAAGTGGAAGCGCTGCGGCTGGTGGCTCCGTTGCT
>PMSQ01000173.1 GCA_003168355.1 Acidobacteriaceae bacterium
CCGTCGGACATGAAAAAGAATATCTATCCGGAAGACGCCGACGCGCGCGCGGAGATCAAAGAAGCGGAAGAGAAGGCCGCGACCCTTCACAAGCGCCTGTTGCTGGTCTTTGGCGCGAATTGGTGTTACGACTGTCACGTGCTAGATCTGGCGTTTCATCGGCCCGACTTCGCATCGGTTATGGCGGGATATGAAGTGGTGCATGTCGACCTTGGGCCCGACGAAAAAAAGAATGCCGACCTGGTAAAACAGTTCGATGTGCCGCTGGATAAAGGCATTCCTGCACTGGCGGTAGCCGAGAGCGACGGCAAACTGGTAGTCAGCCAGAAGAACGGCGAATTCGAGGACGCGCGGTCCCTGACGCCGGAGGTGTTGCTCGAGTTTCTGAATAAGTGGAAGCCGGAGGCGCGATAGGCAATCGTCCCATGGTGGATTGGAAGTTGATCGGACTATGAGTGTTGCAGAGCAAACAACGATTGTAGAAAGAACGTCTCCGCGGAAACATCCGCCCAAGCGCAACGGGCGCTGGGCGGGATACCTTCATCTTCTGGGTGCGCGTATGTTGGAGTTGAAACGCGAACCGGAAGTCGTGTTTTGGGTATTTGTATTTCCGTTGTTGTTGGCGCTGGGCCTCGGGATTGCGTTCCGCAACAAGCCGGGCGATGCCTCCTCGGTTGCGATTGTCGCGGGAGCAGGAGCGCAGCAGGCGGAGACTCTGTTGCTGCGTTCACCGCGGCACGATTCATTCAAGATCGACGTGCGCGATGCCGAAACTGCTCGAAAAGGCTTCCGCCTGGGGAAATATGATCTTGTGATCGAACCCGACGGCTCAGGAGGGCTTCGGTATCGCTACGATCCGGCGCGTCCGGAGAGCGTGCTGGCCCGTGCCGAAGTGAATGACGCGCTGCAGACGGCGGCCGGCCGCCAAGATATCGTCGCGACGACGGTCGCGACTTCTTCCGAGCCGGGTTCGCGCTACATCGATTTTCTGATTCCCGGTTTGCTGGGTATGAACCTGATGAACTCCGGCATGTGGGGCATCGGATTTGCCTTGGTTGATATGCGGCAGCGCAAGCTGCTCAAGCGCTTTGTGGGTACTCCCATGCGCCGCTCAGATTTTCTGCTGGCGTTGATGTCGAGCCGCCTGGTGTTGATGATTATCGAAATTGGACTCTTGCTGACGCTCGGCGTCATCGTGTTCCACATGAAGATATTGGGATCGCTATTCGCGATCTTGCTACTGGGTTCCTTGGGTGCCCTGTGTTTTGGCGGAGTAGGTTTACTGACCGCCAGCCGGGCACAAAAAATCGAAAGCGTGAGCGGCCTCATGAATCTTGTGATGATGCCGATGTGGATTTTTTCCGGCGTGTTCTTTTCTTACGAGCGCTTTCCGGCTGCTATCCAGCCCTTGATTAAAGTGCTGCCGCTGACCGCTCTGAACGATGCGCTACGGGCGAGCATTCTCGAAGGCACGCCGCTGATTCATCAGTGGCCGAGGCTGTTGGTGTTGTCTCTGTGGGGCGCTATCTCGTTCTTACTGGCGCTAAGGTGGTTTCGGTGGACTTAGTCGTGGGTTTCGAACAAGTCTCACCGGAAGTTTTTTGCTGGAAACTGGAGTGCAAGCGCGGGATGAGGAGGAATGCGTGCGGCGAATTCGTTACGTAGTTGCGGCCAGCCTGGATGGATATATCGCAGGCCCCAAGGGTGAAGCGGAGTGGATCATTTTCGATCCGGAACTTGATTTTGCAAGGATGTTCAAAGAATTCGACACGGTTTTATTGGGACGCCATACTTTCGAGGCCATGATGCAGGCAGGCAACCGCACCATGCCCGGCTTGCAGACTTTTGTTTTCTCGCGGACTCTCCGGCAACGCGATTATCCGGATGTGACCATTCTGGCGGACCGGTCGGAAGAAATGGTTGCCACCATTCGTAGGGAGCCCGGCAAAGATATCTGGCTCATGGGCGGGGGAATGCTTTTTCGCAGCCTGCTTGAAGCGGGGCTTGTGGATACGGTGGAGGTTTCCTTCGTGCCGGTGTTGCTTGGGGCTGGCATTCCGCTGCTTCCGCCTCCAGTCGGTGAGACGAAGTTGGAACTGACCCGCCACAAGATCTACGGTACAGGTATCGTCAGCTTGCAGTATGCGCTCAAAGCGGGGACTCACCCTGAACCCGGCGATTAGCCGAGCGGTCCACTTAAACATCAGCCACTTAAGACATCAGCCTCGTCCGCAAGTCTTGGGAGAAGTTACGAACGAGGCCAGTCCGCGGTGCTTGCGACAGCACTACTCTACTTACGACTTCACTAGCTTGGCAGCTGCTTTTCTTACCTTTGCCCAGCGTAGTTTCTGCGCTTCAGCGATACGCCTGCGGGCATCCTTGCTCAAGGTACGGCCCGTCTTCTTGAGCTTGTTTCCGCCGGCATGGCCGAGAGCATCGAGCGCTTTCCCTACTTGTCCCATCTCTTTTTCAAGACGGGAGTACTCCTTCCGCAGGGAAGCAACCACTTTGTTCATCATCATTTAATACCCCCTTGAGAGTAAGGCTAACACGGGATGACATTAGTTGAAATTTCTAAGAGGTACTTTAATTCAGAAGGTTGGGTCCAAAACTGATTTGGGAAGGTGGAGCGGAGTGGGAGAACGAGATGGTGTGCTTACGATGCGCCGATAGTAGTTAAGAAACGCGGAGCCTGACGGGCTTTTGTCGTTTGTTCGAAAGCGAACGCCAGGCGGATGAGAGTGGGCTCGCTCCAGGCGCGCCCGAAGAATGATATTCCGACCGGCAAGCCGGAAATAAATCCTGCAGTCACATTGATATTGGGGTAGCCCGCGACGGCGGCAGCATTCGAACTTCCACCCGCCACGTGATCCCCATTGACCAGGTCGGTGAGCCAAGCGGGGCCACCCGTTGGCGCGGCGATGGCGTCGAGGTGGTGCTTGTCCATGGTGGCGTCAATGCCTTCCGTGCGGGCGAGTTGATGGTTCTTTTCGAGCGCGTCGAGATATGCCTTCTCTGTGAGCGGACCTTTGGCCTCGGCCTTCAAAAACAAGTCCTGGCCGAAGTATGGCATCTCTTTCTGGTGATTGCGGTCATTGAAGTCGATGATGTCCTTTAACGTGTGAACCGGAGCATTGGGGCCGAGATTCGCGAGATAGGCGTTAAGGTCGGCCTTAAGTTCGTACATAAATACCAATAATTCGCTTTCATCGAACTTACCCAGGGTTTCAATGTCGGCGGGATCAACCAAAATGGCTCCCTGCTTCTTCATCGCATTGAGGGATTGCTCCATGAGAGCGTCGACCGCATCGCTGAAGCCGAAGTATTTTCTGGCGACGCCGATGCGGGCTCCTTTAAGACCGTTGGGGTCGCAGAACTGGGTGTAGTCCTTGAAAGACTTGCCTCGACTGCCAGCCGTGGCGGGGTCGCGGGGATCGACACCCGTGAGTGCGCCCAGCATAACCGCAGCGTCGCGGACGGTGCGGCACATCGGGCCAGCGCCGTCCTGGCTGTGCGAGATCGGAATGATGCCACTCCGGCTTACGAGGCCCACCGTTGGCTTGATGCCGGCCAGTCCGTTCGACGACGAGGGACAGACGATCGAGCCGTCGGTTTCCGTGCCGATCCCCGCAGCGCATAAGTTGGCGGATATGCCGGCGCCGGTTCCTGAACTTGATCCGCAGGGATTGCGATCCAGCGCGTACGGGTTCCTGGTGAGACCACCGCGGCCGCTCCATCCGCTGGTGGAATGGCTGGAGCGAATATTGGCCCACTCGCTCAGATTGGTCTTGCCCAGGATGACAGCCCCCGCGGCGCGCAGCTTTTGAGCGACGAACGAATCCTGGGACGGTTTGGAGCCGACCAGGGCGAGCGAACCGGCGGTTGTCATCATCCGGTCCGCAGTGTCGATATTGTCTTTAATCAGAACGGGGATACCATGCATCGGGCCCCGTGAACCGCTCGCCTTGCGTTCCTGGTCGAGCGTGTCTGCGATGGAGAGCGCTTCGGGGTTCAGTTCAATAATGCTGTTGATCGCGGGCCCCTGTTTGTCAATTTCCGCGATGCGGGCGTTATATTTTTCAACCAGGGAGCGGGCGGTGAACTTACCGGACTTCATTCCGTCCTGCAAGTCAGCGATTGTGATCTCGTCGAGTTCGAAGGGTTGAACGTCAGAAGCGGGCACAGCGGACGAGATTCCGCTGGATGCAGGCACTTTGGCGGATGCCGTTTCCCGCGCCGCCCCAAGCGCCGGACAGAGCGGAGTCAGCGTCGCGGCCGCGCTGCCGATCACGGTGGCTTTGAGGAAAGAGCGGCGGTTGGCAGCCAGCTTGGCATCAACTTTATTTCGGGCCATGATTCGAAACGTCCTTAAGTTGGAAGGTAACGGCAAATGGCAACGAACATAATAATCCACTCGGAGAGGCTGCGGGGCGCCGTCTGACCTGGGAAGTCTAATCATTGCCCCGGCCAGATGCAATCTGGCGGGCGACCAAAGATTACCGGCATTTGCAAGATTTTTCGTGCTTTTTCGGTTAGGCGTGTATAATAAAGCTCAGCTAAGTTTGACTCACAAGCAATTGAAGGTCGGTATCGCCAACCAGCGTCACCCCCTCACTAGCAGCGAATCTTCTCAGCACAATCCAAAAGAAACAAGAATAGGACTATCAATGGCAGAACAAGGAACAGTGAAGTGGTTTAACGACGCCAAAGGCTATGGCTTTATCAGCCGTCANNGGCCAAACCGTGCAGTTCGACGTGACCAAGGGCCCCAAGGGCTGGCAAGCGGAGAACGTCCAAGCGGTCTAAGTGACCACGCTCTCGAAGCGATAACTAAAGTGCCCGGTATCCGAAAGGATCCGGGCATTTTTCATTTCATGGAAGCGCAACTCTGTTCCCCCTGAAGTATCAGAGCCGTTGACGCGCCTGCTGCACCATCTCCACCAGGACTTTTCTGGCCTCGCCCGGATTGCTCACTTCGCGCAGGAACGCGATCCGTGTACCCCGCATCCCATCTTGAGTTTTCAGCCGTACGTGAAATCCGAGGCGATCCACGGCAGTCATCACAGCTTCCTGGGACTCCAGGCCGGCAAACACCCGGGCAAGCAGGATTAGCGCGTCCTTGTGGCCGGTATTCATGTGTTCGACGATTCCAGCCGCGGTATCGGCCAGGGGGTCGGATTGTGCCCGGGCGTAGTCCGTGGCGGGAACCCATCCCATGACTCCAAAGCCTCCCACGTAGTAAACGTCCACCACGTCCATGCGGTAAAAGGAAAAATCCTCAAAGTCCACCCAGTACTTACTGTTGGCGTAGCGTTCCAGGTAGAGCCGGCGCGCCTCGGCCACCTCCGGCTGTGGAATCGCCAGAGCTTTGCCCACCAATGTAACCCTAGCCGCGCCCAACGAATCGCCGTCGCCGTCAGGCTGGGTCACCAGCAAGCTGGCGCGCGAATCCGTTTGCAGGTTCTGCGTATGCATGGCCATGGTACTGATGAGAAAGATCGGACGCCCGTGTTCGTCCAAACCGTACGGCATCACCGATCCGAATGGGAACCCAGGCTGCTTGCGCGAAAGAGTCGAAAGGCTGCCAACACGGCTTAAGTACATCAACGTGCGCGAGCGCTCCGAAAACGAAGGCTCAGGAACCGGGGGCTGATCGCTCGCCGCGCCCGTGGCGCCGTGCTTTCGGTTGAATGAGGACGACAATATTGTTCTCCTCACGCAGTTTAAACGAAATAGGGTTTGGTGGTTGCATAACTGCGTCAAACTTCGGGGAGCTGTCATCTGCAAAACAGAAGCGTCCAAGTCATCCAAACCAAACCTCTCCAAGTGACCTGCCAGCACTATCCGCAATCGGCTGATCCATTCACTACTACAAATGTCGGCATACTCTCCGCCGGCTGTCGCTACTCCCATCATCCGCTTCTCGATCCACTCCAACGGCACTTCGCCAAGTGGGAAACAATCATCATCTCCCTCAATCTCAGCCAACTCAGCCAGAAGCTTGACATCAACGCGGAATCGAGCCAGGGTTTCTAGGAAGCAACCAAGTCTTTGTGAGGATGCATACAGAACACGGAACATCCCTTCCGGATCGTCAAAGCGATTGCCGAAGGTTCCGTCTGGTCCTGCCAAGGCCCAGTCCGGGGCAGACCAAGGATCAGGCTTCCTACCTAAGCGATAAATCACGCCGGAGGCTTTCAAGAATTGACTTATCCTCCAGCCAGAAATGCGCGCGCGGCGCCAAGAATCTCCGGACCCACGACCTCCAGATTCTCCTCTCGCAAAAGCCGAACCGGCACGCGATCATTCAACTCTGGATTCAGGCCCGTAAGCCAAGCCTGAACCACGCGCGGCCCTTCGTGATCGCTGATCGCCTTCGCCACCCGATAAGCGAGCCGCAATCGCTCTTCAACTCCCTTATATGGTTCTGAGCCTGCCATCCAACGTTCTACTGCTCTTGCGTCTTTAACCGAAGCGATATACGCCGTCAGTTTCTTCCCCAAGATTCCCGTCAGCTCAGTGACGAGTTTCGAAAACTCCAGGGTTGTCGCCTCCCGGTACGCCAACAAATCCGGCCGCGGCGGTGTCAATACTGCCATGTTTGAGTCTCCCTAACCTCAACGTCAGTGTATCGAAATACCGTACAAATAGCAACATAATAACAATAAAATCACACCCAGCGCTGATATCCTTGCAAGTCATTGAAAATAAACACAACAGTGAATTACAGTCGCGGAGCTAAGCACGGGGCATCGCTGGCTCAGAGTCCCAATAGTTCCGAGGGGGTGAACCGTATTAGCAATCACTCTTTAGGCGATCCAGGCGTCGAAATTTTCGTATCCACGGTTTTCCACCCAGTCATACGTGGAACACCAGTGCGTGAGGCGCAAGTGTAGTCCTCTGTTTGCCTGAGGTTGTGCTGTTGAAACCTGATACCCTTCAAGGTCGGAATAGTAACGCCACGCGCCGTCTTTCCATTCTGTCGGCTTCACCACGGTACCATCGTTGCTGATTTCGAAGCCAAGGTTGTTGAAAGGATCGGGGCCAAGCGGCTTGGCCTTTTCGTCCTTCCCTTTGATACCGTTGATATGGATGCCGAGCACGCGATTACCTCGCTTAATGCTCTTCATCAGCTCATAGCGCACCCACCGTCGCGCCCAGGTATCGGAGCCGATCAAAACTGCCGTCACCGAGGTATTTTCCAATTCCGCATCAATTAGGCGCTTCAACGTCAGAGCATTAGTATTTTTTGCCGTTTCCCAAATTGAATGGTCATAGTACCCGGCAGACTCGACGCCCTCGGTGAAATTGTGCTTTCGCACAACGTTTGCTCGGAAATCGATCACGTCTTGGTAGTGGAATGCAAAGTAAACGCGTTTTGCCATGTTCAGGCTTTCTGCAATTGATCAATTAGTTTCTGGACAATGGACCTAAGTTCGTCAGGAGTCTTCGACGTATTGCCAAGCTGCTCAAAATCCTGGCGAAACGTGGGATTTGCGCTCGGAAAGAATTTGGCAAATTCCTTTCTCACCTCCTCCCAAAGCTCCCCCGCCATGAATCCGGTAGCACCGATCGGTAGTGGATGGACGCGCGCTTGAATGCAGAGGTCGAATTCCTGCCTCATGCCGTTCGACAAAACAAGATCCTGCTTGGCATCTCGTTTGTTGCCGAAGACGAAAAGGGCAATTCCGGCGTAGTCAATCATCGCCTTCCGGTACTCTGTCCACTGGTCAGCAAGGCTGGCCACGCCAGTTGCTACTTGCGGAAACGGACGCATTACGATGTCCTCGTCGGAAATCGTCTTTCCTGCATCATTCAGATAAGCCAGTGCACCGTTGATGACAGCCCCTCCCACACCAACGCCAAACCCCGTAATGATCCGGTTCTTCTTCGAGGCGAGCTGGTGACTGAGCTGATGCAGAAACCCTTCGGCGTCTGTCCGCGTCCATTTTCCGTAGTCGTCCGCAGCTCCGTAGATAAAGATTGACGAACGTTTGTAGCACGCTGCAACTCTGTCCAGAAGCTCTGGGATCTGCGAATATTCGTCAACCAGAACTGTATAGATGCTGAAGCGCTTCAAGTCCCGGATGAAGTAATCCTGTTTCAATTGTCGGTACTTGAACTCGTCATCAGTCTCGTCGCTCATTTTCGAGACTTTCTTCTGGATACAGTAGTGATGGCGCTGGTGCTGCTCGTACTGAACACGCACGCGGCTCAGGATGTAGTCGATGT
>PMSQ01000175.1 GCA_003168355.1 Acidobacteriaceae bacterium
TGGCCGCGGCGACGTGTATGGACGTTTCTGCGATGGATTGAACCACAGCGTGCAAGCTGTTTTTCATCTGATTCAGAGCAATTCCGGCCTGGCCGATTTCATCGCCAGAGGTAATCTCCATGTCCCTGATCGTGAGGTCGTTGGCGGCGATTCCGCGGATCAGTGAAAGCATGGCGGCGATTGAGCCCGTGATCGAACGGACAATCAGCACGGCGACTCCGAGCCCCACCAGAATGCCCACAACCGCCAAACCCAGAGCGATGGTTCTTTCTCTGGACTCGGCAGTACTCTGTTCGTCGATGAATTGTTTTTTCCCCTTTTCTTGGGTGGCGATGAAGTCGTCGACGGCCTTGGCTAACTCCTTGTTCGCTGCCGCCGCCGGACCCGTAACTACTTCGAGGGCTTCTTTGGTCTTGCCCGCGCGGTGAAGTGAAATCTCGTTTTCGAGAATTGGGAGGAATACGTCATAGGTATGCTCCACCTCGGCCAGTGCTTTCTTGCCTTCTTCCGAGGTCACAGTCGCGGAGAGAACATCCACGCTTTCCTTGTACTCGCGTTTGCCCTGCTCATAGCGCTCCAGTGGGTCTTCCTGGTTCAGGAGGAGGAACCCGCGGATTCCAGAACTCTCTTTCATGACGGCCAGGTCGATGGTTTTGGCCAGTTCCACTTTGTGGGATCTGTCCTCGACCTTGCTGGAAAGAGTGGCGAGTTCGTCCACCGTGCGGTAAGCCATGAGCCCCATGAGGGCGAGTATCAGCAGCACAGCGCCGAAGCCGATTCCCAGCTTCATTTTCAAACTTAGTTTGCCCATTGTATTTCTCCTCGTTACAGATCTTTCAGTCTTGCATCCCAGCGACTAAGCTCGTCGTGGACTTTTCTTCGGCACAGAAAGCGCGCACGCCTCAGCGAGAATTCACCGAACTTGGGAGGCGCACCACTTCGCCCGCATGCAGCTTGTAGACGGCTTCAATCACCACGAGCTTGCCCTGCTCGTGGGCGTGACGCAAGACCTCACTATTGGCAAGCACATCTCTCGCGCTCTGGTGAACATTTTCCAGAATCGCAGCGTCCAGCAAACCATCCCCTTTGGCATAGGTTTTGGCCTGCGCTACTGCCGGGTCGATCTTATCTACGATGGCCTGCAAGTTGGCCGTCGGCATCTTTTCCCCGGAGCACGCGGCGGTTACGGCGCCGCACTTTTCGTGCCCCAGGACTACGAGGAGGGTGCTGCCCAGGTGTTCCACCGCGTACTCGATGCTGCCGAGTTCTACGGCGTCTGCGACGTTGCCGGCTGCGCGTATTACAAATAGATCCCCCAGGTTCTGATCGAAAACCAACTCGGGCGGTACGCGGCTATCGGAGCAGGTCAGGACAATCACTCTTGGGTGTTGGCCCTGGGCTAAAGTGTGCCGGAGCTGCACCAGTTCCCGGGGCTTCGTGCGTCCCGAAACGAAACGTTGGTTCCCTTCCATCATGTCAGCCCAAGTGTTCTCGCCACTGACGGTTCCCGGATCGGCCCCGGATGACCGTATCGGCAAGGCTGCGGCAGCATGTTCCTGCGTAAGGCCCGAGGGAACTGCGGAGAGGAGGAACAAAAGAATTAGCAAAAAGCGTTTCATATCTTCCTTTTCTGGCAGCAGTTTTGGCCTGATGCCTATCCCGGCAATCATTTGCGGAGCGTCCTTCGGCCACATAGACTTTCCATCGGCAAGAAAAATGCGAACATTAAGCGTCCCCGATATGCACGCAACCCGCAGGGCGCGCTCCATGACTACCAATGACATGGAGAAGGATCAGGCTGACGCGCGTGCTGCCATGCTCCTGATGTCTGCATGCGCACCTGCCGCCCTTCTTGTGCTTGGCTCGCCCGCGCTAATTTTGAACTTCTCGACCAGGCGGCGAAGCTCGGCCGAGGTCTCCACTAGCTGCTGTGCCGCTTTCTGCGTATCGCCGGCGCCGCGCGACGTGCTCTCCGCCGCCTGCGCCACACCTGCAATGTTGCTGGTGATCTCTTCGCTGCCGTGCGCCGCTTCACTTACATTGCGCGACATTTCGTTGGTGGTGGCGTTCTGCTCTTCCACCGCCGTCGCAATCGTGCTGGAGATTCCGTTCACCTGGTTGATGACTTCGCTGATCGATGCGATGGCTTCCACCGCTGCCCTGGTGTCGGTCTGAATGGCTTCAATCTTCCGGCTGATGTCTTCGGTGGCTTTGGCCGTCTCCTTGGCCAACTCTTTCACTTCATTGGCCACCACGGCGAAGCCTTTACCGGCTTCACCGGCGCGGGCGGCTTCGATGGTCGCGTTCAAAGCAAGTAGATTGGTTTGCTGCGCGATCGAGGTGATGACTTTGATGACCTGACCAATCTCGTTCGAGGAATCACCCAGTTTGGATACGGTTGCGGTAGTGGTTTCGGCGACTTTCACGGCGGAGGTAGCGATCTTGGCGGCTTCGCTGGCGTTCTTGGCGATCTCCTTAATGCTGGCGCCCATCTCTTCGGCGCCGGTGGCGACGGTCTGCAGATTCTGGCTGACCTGCTGCGTGGCGTTGGAGACCACTTTTGCTTGCGCGGAGGTCTCTTCGGAATTCGCCGTGATTTGCTGGCTGGTGCTGGAGAGTTCCTCGCTGGCCGCGGCGACGTGTATGGAGTTCTCCGTGATGGCGAGGATCATGCGCTTCAGGCTGCTGCTCATCTTGTTGATGGCCGTCGTAAGGTCACCGAGTTCGTCCCGGCTGCGAACCTTCAGCTCGTCGTGGGTCAAGTCGCCCGCTGCGATGGCTTCCGCCTGCCTCAGAACAGACCGGGTTGCGCCGGCAATTTTGCGGCTCAGAAAGACCGCCACGAAAACTCCGTTGCCCAATGCCACGAGAGTGACTACAGCCGTCGTCAGATTGAGCGAGCGGTTCTCCGCATCCATGTCCTCGCTGCTACGCTTCAGCAGCGCGGCGAAGGAATCCGCCATTTCGCCGAGGGGTTTGTTGATTGCCTCTGTGACCGGCGTAGCCGTGTCGGCGAATTGGTCTCCCGCCTTGGCGATAGCGTCGCGTTCGCTGCCCGCTGCATGTTTCATCGCCGCTTCTTGGAATTCCCGGAGGCTGGGAAGCTCCTGCTTGGTCTCGACCAGCCGGTCCCGGTCGGCCGGCAAGGACCAACGCGGAGACAACTCGTCCAGTCTTGCGATGTCCTTCCCAATGTCATCCCAGTTCGAATCGAAAACCTTCTTCGCGGCCTCCCATCGGGCTGATTGGCTTCCGGCCAGGATGGCCTCGCGACCCGTGTTCTGCGCCTGATTCAAATCCTTCTGCAAGTCCGTGCAGGCTCTGATCGTGGGCACGCTCACCGCCATGGCTCGATCCTGCGCTTCTTTGATTGCACTTGCCTTCACATTGGTGAGCACCGCGCTAAGAACCGTGAGAGCAAGGACGCATGCGAAGCCCAATCCCATTTTCCTTCCAAGTGTGAGTTTCATTTCCCTCTCCAGCTTCCCAATCTAAGAAATCACTGAGCTCAGCGACCGATGCGGCGCGACCGATGTGGCATTTGTCAGTTGGCCGTGCAGCTATCGCCCGGCCGCCGCGGTTTCCGCCACATCCGTCATCTGGCAGGCTTTTTCGATGTCCAGCACGTGCATGAGCCGGTCGTCAAGTTTATGGACGCCGAGAATGATGGTGCGCACGGAACCGCGCAAGGTCTCAGGCGGCGGCTCGAAGGTGTCCTGCTCGACTTCCACCACATCGCCGATCTCATCCACCAGCAGGCTGATCGCGCCATCATCGGAGCGAACCACTACGTTCATCGCTGGCACGCCCGCGGCACGCGGCTCCAATTCAAGACGCCGCCGCAGATCGACCGCGGTGACGATCTGGCCGCGCAGGTTCATCAGGCCGCTGACCACCCCGGGCGCCAACGGAACCTTGGTCATATCCAGCGAGCGAATCACCTCCTGGACCCCTTTCAGTTCCACGCCGAACAGAAGCTTATCCAGATAGAAGGTGCAAAACTGTGAAGTGTGTGCCATGGCTTAGTTCGCAACCTCCGCAGATCTTGTGGCGAGGGCGGGCTGCTTGGCGCTCGAATCCGCGCTGCGCAGAATGGCTGGGATATCGAGAAGTTCGGTAACCCGGTCGCCGATCACGACGGAATAGAGAACCGACGCCCGGGTCGCCGCCGATTTTACGTCCGCCCGGTCCTCGACAATGTCGAGAATCCTGTCCACAACCAGGCCGAAGGAGCGGCCCTCATGATGCAGCACCAACACCTGAATCGGTCCGGAATCGGCCGCGGGCGGCGCTTGCAGGGCGCGCAACCTGTTGCGGCGCTCTTCGAGTACGACCTCGAGGCGGATCAAGGTCAGGATCTGACCGCGATACTGCGTCACCCACTGGCTGCCCGACATTTCCACTTGCGCCACGGGAAACTCCTCTAGCCGCGCCAGCGTGCTGAGTGGAATTGCCATGCGGGAATCGCCCGGACCTGAGAACAGCAGGAAGGTTTGTTTGTCCGTCGCCGCCGCCGATTCCGTCACTTTTTCAGTCAGAGCGCGGTCCCGGGTTTCGCTCACCACCCTGGCCCGCTGCGCTAGGCCGAGCACGTCCAGGATGAGGGCTACTTTGCCGTCCCCCATGATGCTCGAGCCGGCAAAGGTCTTCACCGTTTTAAGCTGTTTGCGCAGCGGTTTCACCACGATTTCCTCGGTGTCGTTGATGTGATCCACCACCAGCCCGAATTGCCGCTCATCGGCCTGCAACACTACGATATTGACCGCTCGGTCGGTTTCCGCCGAGACATCCGCATCGGAGGTCAGTTTCAGTTCCTGATTGAGATACACCAGAGGCAGCAGACGTCCGCGCAGCCGGTGGACCGGCGCGCCATGCACCAATTCAATGCCCTTGGCCACCTCGTCGGCCTCCAGTCGCACCAGTTCCAGCAGGCTTACCTGGGGAATGGCGTAGCGTTCGCCGCCGCAGGTCACCACCAGAGCGGGGATGATGGCCAGGGTCAAGGGAATTTTTACCCGGACCGTCGTGCCTTTACCCAGAGTGGATTGAACGTCCACGGTGCCGCCAATTTTCTCTACATTTGTCTTCACCACATCCATGCCGACGCCCCGGCCCGACACGTTGGTCACCTTTTCCGCGGTGGAGAAGCCGGGAAGGAAGATCAAGTTGAAAATTTCCCGCTCACTCATGCGTGCCGCCTGTTCGGCGGTGATCAGTCCTCGCTCTATCGCCTTTTGATAGATGCGTTCTACATTCAAGCCGGCGCCATCGTCACTGATCTCGATATTGACCTGTCCACCTTCGTGAAAGGCACGCAGAATCAGGCGTCCCGTTGGGTCCTTTCCCCATTTCACGCGGTCTTTGGGAAGCTCGATTCCATGATCCACGGAGTTGCGCACCAGATGCGTGAGCGGATCCTTGATGGCCTCGATGATGGTTTTGTCGAGTTCGGTTTCCTTGCCCTCCATTTCGATGTTTACTTCCTTGCCGCAACCAAGCGCGACGTCGCGCACCGTCCGCGGGAACTGTCCCCAGATATTGCCAATGGGTTGCATGCGGGTCTTCATGACCTCGCTTTGCAGCTCGGTGGCGATGAGGTTCATACGCTGCGAGACGGCCTGCAGGCCGGTATCTTCGATCGTGTTTGAAATTTGCAGGAGCTGATTGCGCGCCAGCACCAGTTCGCCGACTAGTGTCATCAGTTTGTCCAGAACGTTGACGCCCACGCGGATCGTCTCTTGCGGAGTGTCGCGCGGTTTGGCCTCCCGAGCCGGTTGGGCGGCTGCCACCTCTTCCTGCTTGGTGGCGGCAGCCTCCACCGGTGCGGGGATGGCATCTCCCTTGGGCGAAGAGGAGGCATTCCCCGCCTTAGCCGCTGGCTTCGAGTCAGCTTGCGCAGGTGAACCGGGTGGCGCATCCGCGCCAGCGGTAATCCCGGCGTCTCCCGCGACGGGGCTTTGCAATCGCGTCAGGATTTCCCTCAGCTCCGGGTAGTCGACCTCGCCATCCTGACCGGTCGACTGAATTTCCTTGAGCATCTGGCGGACCGCATCCACCATACCCAGCAGCCCTGTCGTCCGCTCCGGATTGAGCGTGAGCTGGCCGTCGCGCAAGCGAGTCAGGAGGTTCTCCCCAACGTGCGCCACCTTTTCCAGTTTGTTGAACCCTAGGAATCCGCACGTGCCCTTGATGGTGTGAATCGTGCGGAACACACCCGCCAGTGCTGCTTTGTCTTTCGGATTCTTCTCCAGACCCACCAGGTCCCGGTCCAGCCGATCAAGGTTCTCGTAGCTCTCGACCAAAAAGTCTTTGACGATCTCGCTATCATTCTCACTCTCACTCATTGCTACGGCTCCTTCACAAATTGGGGAATGATCCCGACAGGCAAGGAATGGCCTGCCGTTACCCCCCGCTTTCGCTCTTGGATTACGCTTTCCTTGGGTGAGTAAAATCTCATTTCTTCGCGAATAGTCCGCTCCCACTCTTCTCGCTCCATCGGCGGTTTAACCAATTGCCATTAGGCGGCGATCTTTCTGGGGCTTCGGGGACGGAAAACAAGCCAAGGAGTGACCTCGCCACTGCTTACGGAATGCCTGTCTCTCGCAGACAGCTCGAACCTGCGCGGTATAATCGGTGCCTCCCTATGCGAGCCTTGCTTTCCGTGTGGACGCTTTTTCTAGGTACGGAGCTGCTTCTACCCGCTGCGCTGCTGGCCCAAGCCCCTCCTGCCACACCTCTGGCCAGTGCCTCGGTTTCGGTGAACGACGCGCAACAGCCCCGCACTCCGGTATCCGTTCCGCGCTTCGAGGATGTTGCACAGAAGGCGGGACTCACCGTCGCGCATATTTCTTCTCCCGATAAGAAATACATCGTGGAATCGATGAGCGGCGGCGTAGGACTGATCGACTGTGACAACGACGGCAAGCTCGACATCATCACCGTCAACGGTTCCACGGTGCAGCGCTACCGCCAGGGCGGCGACTTGATGATCACGCTCTATCATCAGGACGCTGATTCTAAGAACACTGATCCCAAAACAAATGTTCCTAAGAACAATGACCCCAACAGTAACGGCCTCCATTTCACCGACATCACCAAGTCCGCCGGTCTCACACGCAAAGGCTGGGGCATGGGCGTGGCCGTGGCTGATTACGATAACGACGGACTGCAGGACATTTACGTCACCGGCTTTGGCGGGAATGCCCTCTATCACAATCTGGGCGACTGCAAGTTTGAAGATGTGACCGACAAAGCCGGTGTGGGTGCGGGAGGATTCAGCACGGGAGCGGCATGGGCCGATTACGATCGCGACGGCCGCGTGGATCTTTTTGTCTCGCGCTATGTTCACGTGGATATCGATAATCTGCCGCAGTTCGGCAACGATCCGCGATTTTGCCGTTTCAAGGGAGTGTTGGTGCAGTGCGGTCCCTGGGGAATGCCCGGCGAATCGGATTTGCTGTTTCACAACAAGGGCGATGGCACGTTCGAGGAAGTTTCCAAGAAGGCTGGTGTCGACGATCCTCATCATTATTACGGCTTGGGCGCGACCTGGGGCGATTACGATAACGACGGCTGGCCCGATCTATATGTGGCGAACGATGCGGGTCCGAATTTCCTGTATCGCAATAAACATGACGGGACATTTGAAGACATAGGATTGCTGGCTGGAGTCGCGCTGAGCGGCGATGGCATGGAACAAGGCTCCATGGGCGTGGACTGGGGTGACTATCTTCACGAAGGCCGCCTGTCGATGATCGTGACCAACTTCGTTGAACAAGGCTCAACCCTGTACCACAACCTCGGCAGAGACAATTTCGCCGATGTAAGCGTGCGCGCCAAATTGATGAGGCCGACCTATCCTTTCGTGAGTTGGGGCACGTCGTTCTTCGATATGGATAACGATGGCTGGCTGGATTTATTTGTCGCGAACGGCCACGTCTATCCCCAGGTGGATGCGATTTCCGGCGGAACGCCATACCGCCAGCCCATGCTGCTGTTCCGCAACCATCGCGATGGAACGTTTGACGATGTTTCGCAGGCGCTGGCGGATATGCCGCCGCAATCGCGGCGGGGCGCGGCCTTTGGAGACATCAATAACGACGGCAACGTCGACATTGTGGTGCTCAACGTGGGCGAGCCGCCATCGCTCTTGCTGAATCATAACGACAGCCCGAACCATCGTGTGCTGTTCAAGCTGGTGGGAACGAAAAGCAACAAGGCGGCGATTGGCGCGCGGGTCACGGTGAAAGCCGGCAAGCTGGTGCAGTTCAGCGAAGTGCGCGGGGGTGCGAGCTACCTCTCGCAGAATGACTTGCGTTTGCACTTTGGGTTGGGCGGCAGCGAGAAAATGAGCGAAGTGGATATTCGCTGGCCGAATGGGGAAACGGAAGTTTTGCGGGATGTACCGGCCGATTTTATTTACACCGTTGTTGAGGGAGCGGGGATGCAGCAGAAAGTGGCGCTT
Organism: Acidobacteriaceae bacterium; assembly: GCA_003168355.1. Lineage (GTDB taxonomy): Bacteria > Acidobacteriota > Terriglobia > Terriglobales > Acidobacteriaceae > Sulfotelmatobacter. The sequence continues at coordinate 8,465 of PMSQ01000175.1, forward strand.
CCTGCTTTGCCGCGGCCTTGAAATCCTGTTGATTTCTGGCGGCATTGCCATTGGCGCTAACGTGATTGCGAGCGCTTCTCTAGCCGTTTTCGTATGTGTTTGCCGTTGTCGCTGGAAAAATCGATCAATGAGTGAAATGGCGATTTGTCGCCAACTATGATTGCCCAGCACAGCCGCGGGCAGGGGACTCACAGTGAAAGAGCCTTTACTCGTAGGTGAAGGTTAAGTCGTCAAGATAGACTGCATAGGGCGATTGTTCGTAGTTTCCGTCCATCTGGTAGTTGATGGTCACCCCATACCAACCTTCGGTTGAACCGGGATTGTAGTATCGGTTGAGTGTGCTGGTCACGCCATTCAGAGTGATTGACTGGAACAATAACTGATTGTCGGAAGTGCGCTGCACCTGAATCGTCAGATGGTTCCATGAATTGCTATTCGGGTAGCAGGCAACCCCAGTCGGAATCCAGTGCTGATTGATATTGTCCCAGATGTCCCATTCATTGCCGCCCGCGATGCGGCACTCGTGACCCCAAATGAAACCCAAATTGTCAAAGAACTGATTGATGTCAAACTCGACCGCCTGCGAAAGTTCAAGGTTAGTTCCATAAAAGTACACATCGTAGGTGAAGTTATGGTAAGTGGGCACGAGCGTATGGTTGGCATCGGGCATTCCTTGAGAGGAAAAGTCACCGATCAGGTGATTATTAAACAGGGCATCTGCATAAACAGTGGATCCGCCCAGATTATATTGCGCCGAGTCTCCACCCATCGAAGGGGAGTTAATTCCCTGAGACATCGAATAACTGATTCCATCGCAAGGCGAGGGTGAACAGGTGGCATAGCTTGGTGGGGTTAGACCGTAGGTTCCCCATCCGCCGCTTCGCTGAAGGTTCGAGAATGAATTGCCTGGGTTCGTCTGTGCAATGCTGGCCACCGTTATTTGTAGGGATTGCTGTTTGGATAGTCCCTTGGAATCCGAAACCGAGATGGCAAAGCTGAAACTTCCAGTTGCGGTGGGTGTCCCAGAGATGGTTCCGGTCGTAGACCCGAGGAGCAGGCCTGTGGGCAGTTTGCCGGACGCAAGCAAGAAACCGTAAGGTGCAGTGCCGCCGCTTACGTTTAGAGTGGCGTTGTAAATAGACCCGAGAGTGGCGGATGGAAGCACTGATGAAATCGTCAGGCTAGAACTTGAATTGGTTGCCGAGGTAGTACTGCCATTGGCGGGCACAGAGAAGCCTGAACATGCGTTCAACAAGAGCAGCCCAAACAGGAGAGTAATCAGAGCCGTGCACTGAAAGAAAATAGTTCGAGCCGGATACTCATGTTCCGCTAAACCGGGTAAGCGCCAAGACATCTATTGAACCTCTCAAAGGAGTGCCAGAGGACGCTCAGCATTAGAGTCTTTAAAGAATCTATCGAGAAGGTAACGAACGGACCAGATAACCAAAGGCCGTAGAAGGTATTGCGACTTGCGATTTCCCTAACGCTTCGAGCTCACATCTTCGCGCCAGGCGAGTATGCTCACTGCGATTGGCGGACCCAAACATTGTAATGAGCGACCCTCATTCGATCCCCAACTGCCTCTGAATCTCCTCCAGTGGTACACCCTTAGTCTCCGGAACCATGGTCTTCACCCAAACCAGTTGGAGAACCAGCATGCCGGCAAAAAACGAGAAAACGTAGCCGGGAGGGAAGGCGGTGACCATCTTCGGAAAGAAAGTTGTGAGCAGGGCGGCGGTAGACGTCACCGAAGCAGCTCTCACTCCCGCGTTGCACCGATACTCGGTTGAAGCTCACACAACCTTCGGCAGACTCGTTGCCGCCCGTTAGCATTCCACGGGGCATTGCCGCAGCGGTAGGTTCATACTCGCCGCCTTTCGGGTACCGCGGTCACTGGCTAGATAAACTGAAGACTGTGCCGTCGCCGTCTGGTCCTCCTTGCGATGTCGTGCCGTAGAGGACCCCGTTAGCCGCCTGAAGAAGTGAGCCTTGGGCGCCGTAGCCATCTACGGTGGCCGACTGGAACGCGTGTAGCGTGGTTAACGCTCCCGCCGGTGTGATTCGGAATACCGTTCCGCAGGAAAAAGGTGTGGGTACTCCGTCGGCAAGTTCCGTCCCACAGGTAGGATTTCCGCCTGATTCAGTTGTCCCGTAGAAATTGCCGTCGCGAGCCTGAATCATCCCTTGAGGAACTGCGCCGTCAGGACAGTTCGTTTGAGCACAAAAACTGTACAGTGTGGTTAATGTACCCTCGAGGGTAAGCTCATAGACAGTACCACTACCATAGGCTCCGCCACCACCGGATGTCCCATAGAAGTTACCGTCGGTAGCCAGAACCACTGCGGACGGAAACTCACCGTCAGCGCATTGCGTTTGGAGACAAAAGCTGTATAGCGTGGTTAATGTGCCCTCCGGGGTGATCTTGAAGATCGAGCCGTTGCCGTTGGCCCCGCCGCCCGAAGTTGCGCCATAAAAGTTTCCGTCGCTGGATTGAATCAGCCCTGTGTTGGGATTGTCGCCATCAAGACAGCCCGTCTGGGCGCAGAATCGATACAGAGTGGTCAGCGCGCCTGCGGGGGTGATCTTGAATAACGTGCCACACCCTGCGGGACACCCAGTGCTGCCGCCATTGAAAGTTGTTCCGTAGAAGTTCCCGTCGGTGGCTAGAAGCATGGAGGTAGGGCCAGCAGGACACTGCGCTTGAGATGGAAGACAAAAAGTGTACAGTGGCGTCAGCGCGCCCCCGGAAGTCATCTTGAAGACTGTTCCAACACCGGGGCTGCCGCCGAAAGGCGCTATTCCGTAGAAGTTCCCGTCACTACCTTGAAGGAGCGGATATTGAGGGAAGGCACCGTCAGAATTGTCGAAGGTGGCGAGAGTGGTAAATTTCCAAGAGCCAGTTGCAGCGTTGCCACCAGCCGCAGCGTTACCCCCGCACCCAGACAGAATCCCAAACGCAGCAATCAGTAAAAGCGGGGAAGATTGCGCGCATTTTCCTCCTTTGGAGGATCGATGTTATCGAGACCCCCAGCGCCTCATTGTACTTCGGTCGCCGCAGCAAGCCCGAAGCCGGGCGTTTATTTCGTACAAAACTCGTGGGAAGCGACGATTCTCAATCGATCCCCAGTTGCCTCTGAATCTCCTCCAGCGGTACGCCCTTAGTCTCCGGAACCATGGTCTTCACCCAAACCAGTTGGAGCACCATCATGCCTGCAAAAAACGAGAAGACGTAACCGGGTGGGAAGGCGGTGACCATCTTGGGGAAAAAAGTTGTGAGTAGGGCGGCGAAGGTCCAGTGCGTGAAGCTCCCAAGAGTCTGCCCTTCCGCACGATGACGATTGGGAAATATCTCGGAGATAAAAACCCAAATCACCGCTCCTTGGCCGATCGCGTGGGCAGCGATGAATGCGAAGATGCAAGCTGGTACGATCGAGAAGTGATTTGTAAAGAAGGCCCAGGCTACGAGACCGAGCGAGGCGATGTAGCCGAACGAGCCAATATAGAGCAGCGTACGCCGGCCCAGTCGGTCAATCAGCCAGAGGCCGACAAAAGTGAAAACCAGATTGGTAACGCCAATGCCGATGGATTGCAACAGTGCGGCTTTTGCGCCAAGTCCGGTGAGTTCAAATATGCGGGGCGCGAAGTACAAAATCGCATTAATGCCTGAGAGTTGATTGAAAAAAGCAATCAAGATAGCCAGCAGGATCGGTTTGCGAAGACGCGTTGTCCAGAAATGTCCCGACGACGCCTGCTCCGAAGATGCAGCTATAATCTCGTCCGCCTCAGCCGCCACTTCGGCTTTGGAGGCGTCAGGCTCGATGCGCTGCAGGACTTGCAGACCAGCCTCGCGGTCACCCTTCCTGCCCAGCAGCCAGCGTGGGCTTTCGGGAAGGCCGAAGCAGAACAAGGCGTAGAGCAACGACGGAAATGCAGCCACCCCCAGCATCCAGCGCCAGGCGTTCTCGCCGACCCCAGCGAGCAGCGCGTTCGAGACGAAGGCGATCAGAATGCCAAAAACAATGTTGAATTGGAACATCCCGGCAAGCCGTCCGCGATACTTAGGCGGCGCGATCTCCGAAATGTACATCGGGGCAACCACGGTAGAGATGCCGATGCCCAACCCGCCGATGACGCGCGCGATGATAAAGGTGGCGACGTTTGGCGCCAAACCTGAGCCCACCGCACCGACAAAATAAAGAATGCCGATCCAAAGAAGCGTGGCTTTGCGTCCGAATCGGTCAGCGGGCCAGCCCCCGAGCAGGGAACCGACGACGGTGCCGTAAAGGGCAGAGGCCATGGCTATGCCGTGCACTCCGGGACTGAGCCCCCAAAGCGACTGAATGGTTTTTTCAGCGCCGGAAATAACGACGGTGTCGAAACCGAAAAGAAATCCAGCGAGTGCCGACGTGAGCGACCAGAAGAAGATGCGTCCGTTCATAAGTTTATTGGGTGTCAGATCTTAGGAGTACATTCTCCAACGTCACATCAGCATCCGCAGCCCGGCTTCCAAGTCCCCAAGTCCCAAGCCCGTGTCGTCACGCTTTCGTCAATGGGTATCTCTTTTCGCGCCAGTCACGGATACCGCCGTCCATCGAAATCACGTTGGTGTAACCCATCTTCTGCAGATTGTCGGCCGCCAGTGCCGAGCGGAATCCGCCGCCGCAGTAGAGCACAATCTCCGCATTGAGATCGGGCACGCGGGCTTCGATGTCGCGCTCAATGATGCCTTTGCCCAGATGAATCGCACCCGGCAGATGATCTTTGGCGAATTCACTCTCTTCGCGAACGTCTACGAGGATGAACTTCCAGCCGCGATCCATTTTCTTCTTCACTTGCTCGACGTTCGTTTCGCGAACCCGAGTCTTGGCGTCATCCACAATCTTCAAAAAGCGCGGAGGATGTTGCTGGGCCATGAGGAATCTCCTTCAAGTCAGTCGGCGATAAACATCCTACCAAGTGCCGCTGGATTGTGCATCGTGCTTCCTCGAATCTCAGTTAGCATGAACAAGTGACAGAGAACGAAGTCCCCCGCAAGATCGGCTTGGCGCGCGTCTTATCGAAGCATGGCTATTGTTCGCGGTCACGCGCGGCCGAGTTGATTCATGCCGGACGAGTCAGCGTAAATGGAAAAATTCGTCGCGATCCGGAGACGCCCATCTCCGGGAAGCATGAGCAGATCGCGGTCGACGGAAAACCGATTCTGGCGCCGCACAAAATCTATCTCATGATGAACAAGCCTCGCGGCATAGTGACAACGGCATCGGACGAAAAAGGCCGCCCTACTGTGTACACAGCACTGAACGCCAGATCAACGGGCAGAACGGCGCGTTTCGGAGAAGACACCCCCTGGGTCGCTCCGGTGGGCCGGCTCGACAAAGCCAGCGAGGGCTTGCTGCTGCTGACCAACGATTCCGAGTGGGGCGCGCGCATCGCCGCGCCGGAAACCCATTTGGATAAGACTTATCATGTGCAGGTCGCGGTCATCGCGGATGAAGAATTTGTTCAGGCGCTCATTCGGGGAGTCAAAACAAAAGACGGAGAGCTCCTGCGAGCAAAGCAGGCTCGTCGCCTGCGTGGGGGCCAGAAAAACTGCTGGCTCGAAATCGTTCTCGACGAGGGTAAGAACCGCCAGATCCGCCGCCTGATGGAAAGCATGGGTGTCGAGGTGTTGCGCTTGCTGCGCGTGGCCATCGGACCGCTGCAGTTGGGTGATCTCGCGAAGGGCGAACATCGCGTTCTCAACGCAGAGGAGAGGCGAATGCTCGATCGCGCCCTGCAAGGAAATGTATGAGCGGCTTAACCTTCCTTTCTGCGGTTTCCATGGCCGAACAAATCCGGAAGAAGAAGATCTCGCCGGTTGAACTCGTAGAAGCGCATTTGGCGCAGATCGAAAAACTGAACCCGAGATTAAACGCATTTGTGCAAGTGAACGGGGAGAGGGCGCGGCGATCCGCTCAGGACGCGGAGAGCGCCGTCCGTGAGAAGGCGCAGAAAAACTCTCTCGGTCCTCTGCACGGTGTTCCCATCACCATCAAGAGTTCAATCAGCGTGGCCGGCCTGCGTTGCGAGGCCGGAAGCCGGCTGCGCGCAGGCTTTGTCGCGCGGCAAGACGCGCCGCTGGTGGCGCGCCTGAAGAGTGCCGGCGCAATCATCCTGGGCATGACCAACACTCCCGAACTTCTTATGGCGTGGGAAACCGATAACCTG
>PMSQ01000153.1 GCA_003168355.1 Acidobacteriaceae bacterium
GGTGATGGCGGGCGATGGCGCTGGCGTCACCGACGATCTGATCCAGGAAACAACTCGCGTCAGCCGCATCCGCTTGGACGCCGCGAATGCAGGAAATAAGAAGGCAACTCCAGAGCGAGTGGCGTGAAGAACTGAGAGTTGGCTCTTGGGTGTTATGTGTTAGGAAAACTAAACTAAGACCAACACCTAATTACCCCGTCCTACGCGTCGAGAGCAAATTCAGAATCTCGCGCAGACCTTGGCGGATGTGCTGGATTTCGGCGGACGATTGCGCCGGGAACGGAATTGCGGCCTGCCCTTTTTCCGGCTTCGCCTCCGCGCGCAGTTGCTGGCGCGCACCTACGATGGTGAAACCCTGCTCGTACAACAATTGCTTGATGCGCAGGACGCTTTCCACGTCGCGTCTGCGGTACATGCGCTGCCCGGTACTGCTCTTCACCGGCTTCAGTTGCGGAAACTCGCTTTCCCAGAAACGAAGCACGTAGGCGGGCAGGCGGCACAACGTCGCCACCTCGCCGATGCGGAAATAAAGTTTGTCCGGGATGTACACTTCATCCGCCTTACTCTTGCCAGCGCTCTTTTTTCTCGGACTCATGCACGCACCCAACGGTTCGAAGCTACGCAACGTCTGGTTATTGTGACACACCTGAAGGATTCGATAAGGAGAATTTTGAAGGCGGGAATTAGCAACTGGCAATTAGCAGTTAGCACTTAGGTCTGCGGAAAACCGAATTCATCGTCGCCAACCAGACCTAAATACCAAGCACGAATTGCTAACCGCTAATTGCCAATTGCTAAGCCCCCAAAAGAAAACGCCTCTCAAGAGGTGCTTCTCCTGAGAGGCTGGGTTGAATTCTTGGCCCTTGCGAAGTATCGTTTCGCAGACGGTTAATGTTTCTTCTTTTTTGCCTTCTTCTTCGTTGCCATGAAGGTTCCTCCGTGAACGATTTTCCCTTGCAACTTCGGGACCCGATTGCAAAAAGCCACCCAACTTGTAGTACAGGTAGCGTCCTTAACACAAGATATTGCGGCACTATGAACGTAGTGTCAACACAAATTTGCAGGGAATGAAAGAATTCTTCGCCGTAGGCACGTCGTCGGTCGGTAGTCGTTAGTCGTTGGCCACACATATTCGGGGCAGAGAAGCTCTTGCCGCCGTCTAGCCAGCGAGCAAAAAGCACACAGCCGCTGGCGCAAGAGCATTGGCGAACGACCAACGACTATCGACCAACGACTAGCCCCGCGTTTGCGCTTCCGGTAAACTGCGCCTCATGCGGCGCGATCCCATTGAGCTGGAAATCTTCAAGAGTCTTTACCACTCCATCGCCGAGGAAATGGGCGCGGCCCTGCGGCGCACGGCGTTTTCCCCAAACATCAAGGAGCGCCGCGATTATTCGTGCGCCGTGTTCGACGGCGCCGGGGAAGTCATCGCCATGGGCGACCACATGCCGGTTCATCTGGGCTCTTTGCCAATGTCAGTGCGCGCCGCGATTGCGGCGGGCGAGATGGCGCCAGGCGACGTGATCATGCTGAATGATCCGTTCCGCGGAGGCACGCACCTGCCCGACATCACGCTGGTAGCGCCGGTGTATGTGTGGCACGAGCGCCCCTTCGCCCGGCTCAGGGCAGGCTCCCGCCCGCGAAAAGCCGGGAATCGTCCCGATTTCTATGTCGCGTCACGAGCCCATCATGCCGACGTAGGCGGAGCATTCGCAGGTTCCATGGGGCTTTGCCGAGAGATCTATCAGGAAGGATTTCGTATTCCTCCCGTAAAAATCATGCGGGCGGGAGTGATGGTGCCCGATGTGCTGGCGCTGCTGCTCAACAACGTGCGCACTCCCGAGGAACGTGAGGGTGATTTGGGCGCGCAGATCGCGGCTTGCCACACCGGGGCCGAGCGGCTGCGTGAGGTTTGCGCGCGTTACGGAATCGTCCGCGCCCAGCGCGCAGCGCGGGAACTGCTGGAGTATTCCGAGGAACTGATGCGCGCATTCCTGCTGCAGGTGCCGCCAGGCACTTATTGCGCCGAGGATTTCCTGGACAGCGATGGCGTGAGCGACCGGCCCGTGAAGATCGCAGTGAAGCTGACCTTCGCGCGGGGCCGAGTTTCTGTAGTCACGGTGGATTTCACCGGCAGCGATCCGCAGGTGGGAGGCAGCGTAAATGCAGTTGAAGCGATCACGCACTCCGCATGCTTCTACGTTTTTCGTTGTCTGCTGGCAGACGATGTTCCAGCCACTGCGGGCCTGATGCGGCCCATCCAGGTAATCGCTCCCGAAGGAACGATTGTGAACGCGAGGCCACCGGCAGCCGTGGCGGGGGGAAATGTTGAAACTTCACAGCGCATTGTCGATGTTCTGCTGCGCGCCCTGGCGCAGGCCATTCCCGACCAGATTCCGGCGGCAGCATCGGGCACCATGAATAACCTCACGATCGGTGGCCTCGATCCCCGAACCGGAAAGCCTTTCGCTTACTATGAAACCATCGCCGGCGGCATGGGAGCGCGACCCACCAAACAGGGTGTTTCTGGCGTGCACACGCACATGACGAATTCGCTGAACACACCGGCGGAGGCGTTGGAGTATGCGTATCCGCTGCGCGTTCGGCAATACTCCCTTCGGCCGGGCAGCGGCGGGGCAGGAAAGTATCGCGGTGGGGATGGAATCGTCCGGGAGATTGAAGTGCTCACCGATTGCGAAGTAACCCTGCTCTCGGACCGGCGCACGCGCGGGCCGTGGGGATTGAGTGGCGGCAGCGACGGCGCGCCTGGCAAGACGAGCGTGATCCGCAAAGACGGCTCGGTGGAAACGATGCCGGCAAAGTTCAGCACGCGGCTTCTAGAGGGAGAGCGAATCAGAATTGAGTCGCCGGGGGGCGGCGGGTGGGGACGGAATTGATAGGAAAGTAAGTTTGACACGGGAAATCAAAGATGACCACCGACATCGCAGCCCAATATCTCGACGAAGCCCACCGCCAGATGCGCGGACACAAGCGCCTGGCCGAGAGCGCGATGGCGCAGCTCAAGGACCACGAGCTGTTCCTCACGCTCGATCCCGAATCGAATTCCATCGCCGTCATCGTGAAGCACATGGCAGGCAACATGCGCTCGCGCTTCACCGACTTCCTTACCACCGACGGTGAAAAGCCCGACCGCAATCGTGACCGGGAATTCGAGCTGGATTCCTCGACCACACGCGCCCAGCTTACGATCTGGTGGGAGGACGGCTGGGCACGGGTGTTTGCGGCGATCGAAGCACTCAAGCCGGAGGACGTCGCGCGCAACGTCACCATCCGCCGCGAGCCCCACACCGTGCTGCGGGCCATCAACCGCCAAGTCGCACACTATGCCTACCACACCGGCCAGATTGTCTTCCTCGCCAAGCACATCCGCTCCAGCAAGTGGAAAACGCTGAGCATCCCCCGCGGAAAGTCAGAGGACTTCAAAACAGTCGCTCCGAAAACGTACAAACCTAAGAGCTAGGCAGTCTGGGTCCCCCACGGTGCTAGAATCATATGTTTTGTGTCTGAGTCCGAATTCATAAGGTAGCCGTCATGCCGTCCACGATGTTCGCTGTGGTAAAACCGGAAGCCGCCCCGGGCGCGGAGATCCGTGAAGTCAAGATCCCCGCCTTCGGTCCCACCGATGTCCTGGTCAAGGTAAAGGTCGCATCCATCTGCGGCACCGACCTTCACATCTACAACTGGGACCGCTGGGCGCAAAAAAGGATTCATCCTCCGCTGATCCCCGGGCACGAGTTCTGCGGCGAGGTGGCCGCGTTCGGCAGTGAAGTCACCAGCGTGAAGGAAGGCGACTTCGTTTCCGCCGAGATGCATGTGGCTTGCGGCAAGTGCCTGCA
>PMSQ01000201.1 GCA_003168355.1 Acidobacteriaceae bacterium
GGCAAAGACGCGCAAACCGAAGGACATTTCAAAGAACGGAAAATAGTAGAGAGAGAAATCTACCGGGCGGGGTGGTGGGAAGTCAAATGGGGCAGTAAAGTCAATTTCCGAGTGGCCGACCATCCGTACTCAAGGGTGTAGACTCCCCAATGTCGATCCACTTGGAACGGAGCAGTACATTCATTCCGAGCGCATCGTGATCGTGGCAGTGGACTACCAGGGCTAAATGTCTGTGGAGGTGCTTCGTGCGGAGGAGATCCTTCCTCAAAGGCGCAGGAGTGGTAACCGTCGCTGTCGCGGGCGGGGGCGTCTGGCGAGCCTGGGATCAAGGAGTCTTCAGCGCCGGTGAAGGACCAGCATACGTGCCGTGGAAGGACTGGCGCGAGAGCGGAAACAATAATCCGCTGGCGCTGGTGCGCGCCGCGATTCTGGCCGCCAGCCCTCATAACACCCAGCCGTGGCTTTTCAAGATCACCAATTCTTCAATCGAGCTGCACATCGACACCGAGAGGAACGTCGGCGCGCTCGACCCTTATCTGCGCGAAGAGCATATCGGCATGGGTTGCGCTTTGGAGAATCTGATGCTCGCCGCGCCTGCCAATGGATACGCAGCCACGGCAGCGCTCTTTCCGGGAAAACTTGGCCCGATTCCCGCCGAACCCAGACCACAACTCTTGGCCCGCGTGAATCTCGCACCTGGAGAACGCGAAGAAAATGAGCTCTACGACGCCATCCCGCGGCGCCACACGAATCGTGGTCCTTATGATCCGCGCAAAGCGATCTCGCCTGATTTCGTAGACGCACTCAACCATCTGCCGGGCGACCACGCAGATGTAAAGCTATTCCTCTTCACGGCCGAAGCCGATCGAAAGAAGATCGCTGAAGTTAGTTCTGCCGCAAATACGGAAATCTATTCCGACCCAGATGTCCAGCATGGCAGCGAACGTTGGATCCGCACGAAATGGGGTTCGGTCCAGAAATTCCGCGATGGCCTCACGATTGATGCCTTCGGCCTGCCTCCTATAGCTACTGCGATTGCCAAGATGATGTCTGTGCGGATGCTCCGCTGGGCTGCTTCCCACAGCACCGACAACGGGTATTCGAACTTGATGCTCAGCGCGCCGCTGATCGGATTCATCGCGGTGCGCGACCGATATGCCCAAGAACAGTGTTTGCAGGCAGGCCGAATCTGGCAGCGCGCGCATCTCCTCGCGACTGCCCACGGACTTGCCGCGCGCCCCTGTAACGAGGCCGTGGAAATGGTGGACCATGAGCGGGCCCTGGGCAGACCGGCCTCTCGCGCCGCGTTGCTCAACGAGATCACCGCTGATCCCACCTGGCAGCCGACCTTTGTTTTCTATATGGGTTATCCTAAGCTGTCGGCCCACGCGAGCCCCCGCCGTCCGGTTCAAGCTGTAATCATCTGACGGCCCAGATCCCGCGCGCGCTTCTCAAACGGGGAGCATCGGGAACTTCGTCCGTCGAGGCTAGCACCTTGCCGCTGATCGAAAGCGGTTGACGGGCAATTGGGAAGTAATCCCAAGGTAAGGTTCGCCGACAATACACCCAGAATCGTCGCCTCCGAGTGCAACGTGTTGCACAGGCTATAATTGCGCCCACGGATGGCGCTTACCTCGGGCACCAAACTCGGGCCGTACGAGATCGTATCGCTCGCAGGAGCGGGCGGCATGGGCGAGGTGTACCGCGCACGCGACACTCGGCTCGGGCGTGATGTCGCGATCAAAGTGCTGCCAGAGGCGCTGGCTCATGATGCCGACCGACTGCGGCGTTTCGAACAGGAAGCGCGCACGATTGCGGCGCTGAACCATCCGAACATCCTGGGAATCCATGACATTGGCACGCACGACGGTGCGCCATTTCTAGTCAGCGAATTTCTTGAAGGACAAACACTTCGGGACAAGCTCGTATCAGGGCCGCTGCCGGTGCGGCGCGCGATCGAATGCGCGCTCGGCATCGCAGAGGGACTCGCGGCGGCACACGAGAAAGGAATCGTGCACCGGGATCTGAAACCGGAAAACGTGTTTGTCACTCGTGACGGACGGATTAAAGTGCTGGATTTCGGGTTGGCGAAGCTGGTCAGGCCGGAGGAAAACCACGAAACCGCAGTGACGCTAGCGAGCGCGGCAACATTGCCGGGTACGGTAATGGGCACCGTAGGCTATATGTCGCCGGAGCAGGTGCGGGGTGAACCGATCGACTCGCGATCGGACATTTTCAGTTTCGGTGCGGTGTTGTACGAGATGCTCACTGGCAAACGCGCCTTCAAACACGAAACGTCCGCAGAAACAATGACCGCGATTTTGCGCGAAGAGCCACCGGCGCTTAACGATACCGGCTGGCAAGGCCCGCTGGAACTGCAACGGATTCTTGCACGATGCCTGGAAAAAAATGCCGCGCGACGATTCCAGTCGGCCAGCGATCTGGCATTTGCCATTGGATCGCTGAGCGGAACATTGACTGCGACGAGATCGACCGTGAAGAGAGTGTCGCAGCCGAGGTCAAGGCGACCGTGGCTCCCGTGGGTCATAGGCGCTGCACTGCTGATGGGAGTTGCGGTCTGGGAAATTGTTCGGCCGGCGGCTGCACCGGCCAACCCGCTGGAACAAGCACATTTCACGCGCGTGACCGACTTCGAGAGCGTGGAAGCGGCGATCTCGCCCGACGGCAGGTTCGTGGCGTTTATCTCCGATCATGACGGCCCCTTCGATGTATGGCTCACCCAGGTGGGTACTGGACGTCTGATTAATCTGACACAGGGGAAGGCGGGCCCGTTACCCGGACCGTTACGAAGTGTAGGTTTTTCGGGCGATGGCTCGGAAATTTGGCTCGGCGGTGGTGATGTGGGTATGCGGCTGCGGCTGATGCCGCTGACGGGAGGTACGCCGCGTAATTTCCTCGGCGAGGACACCGCCAACCTGGCCTGGTCGCCGGACGGCGAGCGGATTGTCTATCATACCTTCGGTAAGGGCGATCCCATGTTCGTGGCGGACCGCTCTGGCGCCAATGCGCAGCGGATATTCGTGGAACGTCCGGGAATTCACAACCATTTTCCAACTTGGTCGCCTGACGGCCGTTGGATCTATTTCGCGCATGGGACACCGGCGACGAGGGAGATGGATTTATGGCGCATCGACCCGGCCGGCCAGAACCCAGAGCGCCTCACGCAAATTAATACAGATGTCGCTTATCCAACGCCGGTCGGCAACCGGACGGTGTTCTACGTGGCGCGCGACGGGGACGGTTCAGGGCCTTGGCTGTGGGCGTTTGATCTGAAACGGAAGGAATCGCGGCGCGCCAGCGTCGGTCTCGAGCAATATACGTCCGTGCAGGCCAGCGCTGACGGCCGTAAGCTGGTGGCCACCATCAGCAATCCCGTCGCGGGGCTTTGGACTGTTCCGATTCTTGATCGCGTCGCCGAAGAACACGACGTAAAACCGTTTACAGTGCCGACCGAGCGCGCGCTGGCGCCCCGGTTTGGTGGCTCGTCGCTGTTTTACTTGTCTTCCCTCGGGGCGGGCGACGGACTGTGGCGCCTTCGGAATGGGCAGGCAACTGAAATCTGGAAGGGCGCCGATGGTGCGCTAAGGGAAACGCCCGCTGTGTCGCCGGATGGAGGTCGCGTGGCCATCGTGCTCCGGCGGAGCGGGAAACGCCAACTGCATGTCATATCTTCAGACGGCGCCGAACTAAAGCCGATCGCGGAGGGAATTGACGTCCAAGGTACGAGCTGCTGGTCGCCGGATGGCAGATGGATCGTCACTGGTGGCAGCGACGCTACCGGTCCCGGGCTTTTCAAGATCCCGTTGGAGGGCGGATCGCCAGTTCGCTTGGTCGCCGGGCAAGCACTCAATCCAGTGTGGTCGCCGGATGGAAGCCTGATCTTATATGCGGGTACGAATGTGAGCAGCTTCGCTCCTCTCCTTGCCGTCCGTCCGGACGGAACCAGCGTCGAATTGCCCCATATTAGCTTGCGGCGCTTGGGCGAGCACGTGCGCTTCTCGCCAGATGGCAAGAGCCTGATCTACATGCAGGGACTGCTCGCATCACAGGACTTCTGGCTACTCGATCTCGCCTCCATGAAGTCGCGCGCGCTCACCAGGCTGCAAAACCGTGCCGCCATGCGGACCTTCGACGTCACAAGCGACGGGAAACAAATCGTCTTCGACCGCTTACGCGAAAACTCGCAGGTCGTCATGATCGATCTTCCCAAGGAATAAGCCTAATCCATCAGTTCGTCGCGCCCCGAGCCGCGTGAGGTATCTTGAAACGCCCGAGTCACGGGCAAACCGGAAGTTGTCGCCTCAGGCCCGGTTGTAGTACGGAAACTCCATTGTGCCGACCTTGGCTACGTTCTCCTCGGCGAATCCACAGATGCGGTCGAGCGAGTCCTGCAGCTCCTGTTGATAGCGCTCAACGTCTTCGTCGCTCGCATCGGCGGGAACCGGGATGAGCTTGCCGAAGCGTAGCAGGACGCGGGAAAAAGGTTTCGGGATGATGAGGCGGTCCCAGGTATTGAGCACCCAGGCACGCTCGACTGCGATGTGAAACGTGCTCAAGGGAACACCGGAAGAGCGCGCCAAGGCGACCGGGCCGGACTTGACTTTGTGGCGCGGGCCGCGGGGGCCGTCGATGCTGAAGGCGACCGCCCAACCTTCCTGCAAGGCACGGCGCAGGCCGAGCAGGGCGCGCACGGCGTTGCGGCTGCTGGAGCCTTTGACGGCGACGAAGCCGAATTTGTGGATGATGCGTCCCATGTATTCGCCGTCGTAGCTGTTGCTGCTCATCACGCGGATTCCGGCGTCGCGGAAGAGGTAGGTTGCGGGGATGATGCCGGCGTGCCAGAAATTGAGGACCAGCGGGCGCTGGCCGACGGTTTGCTGCGCGCCTTCTTCGCGCGAGACGCAGACGCGCAGGGTGGGGCCGATGAGGCGGATGAACCAATATCCGGCGGCGATGATGATGCGCAGGACGATGCGTTGGCGGAGGGTGAAGCGGGGTGGGGCGGGCGCGGGTTCGACTGCGGGGGGTGCTTCGCGGGTGCTGGCTTCGGTCACGAGGGTATTGTAGCGGGAAGATCGCGCTGGCGAGTTCCCAGTCGGGCGGCGGGCCGCAGGGGCTAAAGCCCTCATTTCGGGGAGGTGCTTATCGCAGCGCTGAAAGCGCTGCGCCACCCAAAATCATGCACCACCAGATCTAGGGCGCGCCTCGCTGCGCTCGGCGGGACAGCCGAAGGCGGCTGTCCCCACATGGGGCGGCTGTCTCTACATGGACTGTGGTGGAGCTAAAATGTCGCTCTAGCTTTCCAGGTAGGCGTCGATCCACTCTTTGACTTTCTGGCGGCGGTCGTCGGCGTGATCGAAGCGGATTCCGAAGGATTTGCTTTTGCGCCAGGTCACGACAGCGCGGACATTCACGCGAGGCAGAGTGAGCAGAGAAAACGAAATCTCGACGTTGGTTCCAGCAGGCATATCCTCTGCGCTCTTCAACGACATGCCGCCTGAACTGATTTCAAGGCTGGAGGCGCTGAGGCGATGGTTGTCCGGGCTGACGACGGTGACCTCGGTCATGATCGGGATGCGGGCGTAGCGGCGGAATTCGTGGAGCACCAGCATGTGGGTGGCGCGGACCAGCTTGAGCGCGGCGGGCCGCTCCAGAGGCTCCTGGAACATGGCATTGATGCCGTACTTGGAGAAGCGCATGGCTTCATGTGCGCTGCCGCCCAGGCCGTAGAGCACAAGGCGGCTATTGGACGGCGAAGTGCGCGCAGCCTCCATGACCGCTTCAGCGCCGGGAGCAAGGTTGATGACGCAGGCTTCAAATTTTTCCTGGCGCAGGCGTTCAGCCGAGCCCGCAGAGGTAACGACGGTCTCGATGCCGTACTGGCGGAAGCATTCGGTGAGCAGGGCTCGGGATGATTCTTTCAGGTCGACCAGGGCAGCGCGAGCAGCCACTTTTTTAGTGGAGGGAGTTGGTGCCAGAGCAGTACCGAAGGATTTTTCCATGTTAGCGGGCTGATTCCAGTATGAAAGCCTATTGTGGCGTGGTTTGAAGGAGATGGAAAGACCCTAAGGGACAGGCTTGGGGGGTACAAAAGTGCCATTACCGGGGTTGGACTGGCGAGTGGGAAGGTGAGCTAAAGAGTGCCGGTGGGAGAGCGGGTGTAATGGTGTTAACGTCGACGGCCCCGTCCGGCGCCTATAATACCGGTTTTCGCCCACGACGGACCGCTTCTGATTTGGCTCCTGATTTGGCGTTTCAAGGCCAACTTTGTGCCGGCATTATGTTGTCTTCGCATTTATGTTGGGCCTGCGCGCGTCGTGGCATGGTTGCTAGATTTTTGAGTTTTGAACACAACCTAAGTGCTGTGGGCGTGTGAGCCGTCTGGTGTTCGTCATCGCCTTACATGGATACTTCCTATCAGTGATTACTGTGGACAAGAGAATTTACTGGTGCCCGAAGCGTTTTTCTTGCGATTATTTCACTAGCCTATGCGCATTCTTCTAATTGGCGGGAATGGCTTCATCGGGCGGTTCGCCGTGAGCGCGCTAACGCAGCAAGGACACGCACTGGCGGTGTTTCACCGCGGCACGGCGGCTGTGCCCGCGGGCGTGGAGGAGATTCGTGGCAACCACAACCAACTCAGCAGCAGCGCTCAGGAAATGAAGCGCTTTGTTCCGGATGTGGTGATCGACCTTGTCATCAGTTCGGGTGCGCAGGCAGAAGAGCTGATGAACATCTTTCGTGGCGCGACCCAACGGGTGGTCATGCTCAGCAGCATCGACGTGTACCGTGGGGTGGGCATTTTTCACGGTACAGAAGGCGGACCGCTGCAGGATGTGCCCCTTACGGAAGAGTCGGAGCTGCGACGCTGTTTGCATCCCTACCCAGCCGACAGCTTGCAGTTCCTACGCAAGACTTTCGCTTGGGTGACGGACGATTATGACAAGATTCCGGCCGAGCGCGCTGTCATGAACGACCTTGAGCTTCCCGGCACGGTACTCCGACTGCCTATGGTGTATGGACCCGGCGATCCACTGCGTCGTTTTTATCCCGTAGTGAAGCGCATCGCCGACGGACGGCGCCACATCATCTTTCCCGAGACGCTGGCCGCCTGGCGCTCACCGCGGGGCTACGTGGAGAACGTGGCAGCAGCCATTGCGCTGGCTGCCACTGATGATCGCGCAGCGCGGCGTGTCTATAACGTGTGCGAGGAGCCATCGTTTAGCGAACTTGAATGGGCGCGACGGATCGCCGCGGCGATGCGGTGGGATGGGGAGTTCGTCGTCCTGCCCACTGAGCGCACGCCGCGCCACTTGCTAAAGCCCGGCAACGCCGCGCAGCATTGGACGGCAAGTTCGACACGGATACGCCAGGAACTAGGGTACGAGGAATCGGTGACGATTGAGGAGTCAATCCGGCGAACGATACGCTGGGAGCGGGAAAATCCGGCCGCCGCCGCGCTCCTGGCACAGTTCGATTATGCGGCAGAGGATGCGGCGGTAGCAGGACACCCCATGTGAGTTGATGACTGGGGCCTTCCTCCCACAAGTAAATCAAGAATCTGGGTTTTCAGCAGGTGGGCATTTGTGCGGGTGAGACAAGCCCCAGTCCGTTACCTTAGAATGCCGCGAATTCATGTTCCACAAAATGAATCGGCCCAGCCATCCTGTCGGCTTTTGGCATTGATTTACCCGTGTGCTTCTGCCGGTCACGCTTGGTCTCCTCCATTAGACAGTCTATGTTAGACGAGTCCCTCAGTCGGCGAGAACAGGCCTATCGTCTGGCGAAGAATTCCGTTGGCCCTTGGATCTTTCGGGTGGGTAGCGGGCAGTTTTCGGGGCAGCATTTACGGTCGGATAATTGGTCATATCCAACTGTTAAACGATCTAACGAGGCATATTCGATGGAGCTCGTCACGGTAAGAACAAACGACTTAAGGGCACGGCTGAAGTCGTGTCCTTCCCGTGCGTTTTCGGTAATCGAGTTTTTCGGTAAACTGTAAGCCGGTTCCTAAGACGAGTCGCTTATCGCAGCGCTAAAGCGCTGCGCCACCCAAAATCAAGTGCAACATCAGAGTTTCGCAACCTTTGAAGCTCTGCCCTTCCCAAGACCACTTATGAGTTGGGTCTACTCCGACCATCTCCGAAAAAGCAGCGCGCCGTTCGTTCCGCCGAAGCCGAAAGAGTTCGACATGGCGTATTCGAGCTTGGCTTTGCGGGCGTGATTGGGGACGAAATCCATGCCGGCGGTGTCGGGATCCTGGCTGACGAGGTTGATGGTGGGAGGCAGGATCTGATCGCGGAGGGCGAGGACGGTGATGCCGGCTTCGAGGCCGCCGGCGCCTCCGAGAAGATGGCCGGTCATGGACTTGGTGGAGCTGACGGGGATTTTGCGCTCGCCAAAGAAATTGCGGATGGCGTGCGCCTCGAGCGTGTCGCCGATGGGCGTGGAAGTGCCGTGAGCGTTGATGTAATCGACCTGATCGGGAGTGATGCCGCCGTCGCGCGCGGCATTGCGCATTACGCGAAAGCCGCCTTCGTGCTCGGGAGCAGGCTGGGTCATGTGATAGGCATCTCCGCTCATGCCATAGCCGGCAATCTCGGCGAGGATGAGTGCGCCGCGCCGTTGCGCATGTTCGAGTTCTTCGAGCACCAGGATGCCCGCGCCCTCGCCCATGACAAAGCCGTCGCGATCTTTATCCCAGGGACGGCTGGCTTTTTCGGGATCGTCATTGCGGGTGGAGAGAGCGCGCATGGCGGCAAATCCGCCGATGCCCATTTGCGTAATTGCGGCCTCCGAGCCTCCGGCGATCATCACATCGGCATCGTTGTGCTGGATGATGCGGAAAGAATCTCCGATGGAGTGGGCACTGGTGGTGCAGGCGGTGGCCGTGGCTTCATTGGGACCCTTGGCCCCGAAGCGCATGGAAACATGGCCGGCGGCAAGATTGATAATGGCCGCCGGGATGAAGAAAGGTGAAATCTTGCGCGGACCGCCTTCTCTGAGGGCGGTGTGTTCGCGTTCGATGATGTCGAAACCGCCGATGCCGGACCCGATGTGCACACCCACACGCTCGGCATTTTCGGGCGTGATCTGCAGGGCGGACATTTTGAACGCTTCATCCGCGGCGGCAATAGCGAGGTGGATGAAGCGTCCCATCTTTTTGACTTCTTTTTTTTCGATGAAGTTGAGGGGATCGAAGTTCTTGACCTCGGCGGCGATCTGGCAGGCGAAATTGCTGGAGTCGAACTGGGTGATGCGGGCCACGCCGCTCTTGCCGGCGAGGACGGCCTGCCACACTTCTCCAGTAGTATTTCCCACGGCGCAGATCAGGCCGATGCCGGTAACTACGACCCTGCGTCCCAAACTACTTGCCGCCTTTCGAATGCTTGGAGATGTAGTCGATGGCGTCCTGCACGGTGCGGATTTTTTCCGCGTCCTCGTCGGGAATCTCGATGTCGAAGCCTTCTTCGAAGGCCATCACCAGTTCGACCGTGTCCAGTGAATCCGCCCCCAGGTCGTCCACGAACGAAGCGCTGGAGGTGACTTCGCCCTCGTCCACGCCCAACTGCTCTACGATGATCTGCTTAACTTTTTCGTCAACGGCTGCCATGATTCTCCTCGCTTGACTCGATTTGATTTGAAATTCGATGCCGGGATGCAGATCGCCGAATGCAAAATCCCTAGCTCCTCAGATGCCACCGCAACGGAAAAAGGCGAACGTGTAGTGTAATGGTCCCGGTAAACGGCTGTAAAGGATGCGCAGGCTTTGGGTAATGGCCAGTTTGACAAGGAAGCGAGCCAAACGCGCGATTATTGTGGCGCAAAGAACGCGCCACGTTGCACGGCTCGCCCAGATCCTTCGCTGCGCAAAGGCGCTTGCTCAGGATGACAATCAAAACTGACCCACTACCCAGGTTCGTAAGGCCGACGCTGTGGTATACCTTCAGCATCCTAAACGTGGCCGCTCGTAACGGTCAAACCAACGGTCAAACCACATGCGTGCTGTAGTGCAGCGGGTGAGCCGCGCTCAAGTTACGGTGAACGGCGAGATGGCGGGTGAGATTGGCCTGGGGCTGCTGGTTTTGCTGGGCGTTGGGCGCGACGATACCGAGGACGATGCAACGTATCTGGCAGAAAAAATAGCGGGCTTGCGAGTTTTTGAAGATGCCCAGGGAAAAATGAACCGCAGCGTGCGGGATGCGGGCGGGAGCGTGCTCGCGGTTTCGCAGTTCACGCTGTACGGGGACGTGAGGCGGGGAAAGCGGCCTTCGTTCGACGCCGCAGCGCCGCCGGAAAAGGCGCGATTGCTTTATGAATTCTTCGTGGAACAGATCCGGGCTGCAGGGCTGCGCTGCGAGACTGGACGCTTTCAGGAAATGATGAAGGTGGAACTGGTGAACGAGGGGCCGGTGACTATTCTGTTGGATTCGGGGAAGAAGTTCTAGATTCGGGTGTTCAATTACTACCTCGCATAACGATCTCTCACCGACGTAACCTTGCCGCACTCCCAGATCGCCAGTAACGTGCCCAATGAAGACATATCCTCGAAACGGAGCGATCTGTGACTCACGATACATGCCCCAATGCAATCCCGGGTTCCTCGGTCCACCATTGCGGGTCTTCGTCGATGGCGGTCAGAAGTGCCGTTGTTTTGCTGCTGCTTTTCACAAGCGGCTTCGCCGTTGCTGCCGATCAAAAATCAAACCCCAACCAATGCAGCATAAGTGAAGACGAACGCGTTGGCCTGAACGGCGACCTCAGCACTGATGTCCACGCAGCGCACAACTACGTGGAAACCATCGCGCGGATGCTCCGAGCAAAAGAGTTCGGGAAACTCGATTGTCTGGCCGATCATGCGCGAGCGGGCAAAGAAAGATTTCCCGGCGGTATGTGGAAACTCAAACAACTGTACGCAGGACTGTACGAGCCGGTCCAATATCCAATGCATGCCACGCAAGAGGACTGGAAGACGCTTTTGCGGAATCTTGAGCAATGGGTGACCATGCACCCGAAATCCATTACCGCGCGTGTCGCGCTTGCCTCCGCCTACCTCGCTTATGCTGCCGACGCTCGGGGCGACGGTGATGCCAGCACGGTCACCGAAAGCGGATGGAAGCTGTTCGGTGAGCGCATCGCTAAAGCCCGCCGAGTACTCCAAGAAGCTTCAACCCTTCCCACCAAGTGCCCTGAGTGGTACGTCGCTATGCTGCTGGTAGCGGAGAATCAGGACTGGGACGCGATGAAGAAACGCGCGCTCTTTGAGGAGGCATTCAAGTTTGAGCCGGGCTATTACTACTATGCTCGTGTCCGTGCAAGCCGCCTGCTGCCCAAATGGGCCGGAAAGCCGGGGGACACTGAGAAGTTTACCGAAGAGGTTGCCGACCGCATAGGCGGGGAGCGGGGAGACATCCTGTATTTTCAGGTCGCAAGCGCGAACTATGTGATTTGCGGATGTGACAGCGATCCACATCTCTCATGGCAAAGGATCGAGCGAGGGTTTGAGGAATCTGAGAAGCAGTTGGGTGCGTCTATGCTGAACTTGAACAGGATTGCGTTTTTGGCGTCTGACTATGGTGAGACGGACCCAATCGTCGCGGAAAAAGCCTTGACCCGCATCGGAGAGCAGTGGGACGAGGAGACATGGAAGACAAAAGAAGAGTTTGCGAATGCGAAGCAACGGGCAGCGAATAATGCGCCTATCCTAGCCAAACGGCGGGCCATAGAAGCGGCCGCGGACGCCAACATGCAAACGCCCGAAGGCCTTCGTTACGAGACCTCTCTCGAAGGACCTTACAAAGAATTGGTGCAACAATGTGTACGGCCAGAAGGTGGCGATGTGGGTAAGTTCAAGACGCTGCTCAACGTGGGCGAAAAAGGCACGGTCGAGGACATCAGGATCTACTGGCACAGCGCCGCTTCCCATTGCGTGTACGAGAAGCTGCAGGCACTTAAGCAAGAAAAAGCGACGCCGTTTCCGCCTCCTCCACAGGCTCCGTATTGGGTGAGGATTGATCTGGACTGGGCGGCCCTGGCTCCAATCGCGGCCAAGTGAATTTCAAAAACTACCCGCAGCTGCTCCCCTAAGCCCCGCTCGTTTCCAGCAACGGGTCGGCCTGTTCGCGCGCCGGATCGGCCAAACTCCAACTGAAGGTTGCCGGGATTGGCGGCGTATGCCAGGGCAGTATCAAGATTGAGAAATACGTGTTTGTTGTGGGCCGATAATGTCGTCAGTGAGCGGCGAGGATCGTGTCGGCCACGCGAGCGGCTTCTACGGCTGCCTTTACATCGTGCGTGCGCAAAATGTGCGCACCTTTGAAAATCAAGATGGTATGGGCGGCGAGGTTTCCGTAGAGCCGGTCTGGCAGGGCAGCGTCTTTTCCATCTTTCGCCAGCATGCGGCCAATGAATGATTTTCTCGACGTTCCCGCCAGCAGCGGGAAGCCGAGCGATTGCAACTCCTGAAAGCGGGCCAGCAAAGGATAGTTCTGTTCGAAGTTTTTTCCGAAGCCAAAGCCGGGATCGAGGGCGATCCTTTCGCGGCGCACGCCGGCCAATACCGCCGCTTCCACCCACTCCCTGAGTTCGCGCCTGACCAGCAGCACAACATCGCCGGGCGGCGGCAAGGAGCGCCACTCTTCGGGACGGCCGCGCATGTGCATCAGAACGGCTCCGCATTTTACTTCGGAAATTGTGCGGGCCATTAGTGGATCCCAGCGAAAGCCACTGACGTCGTTGACGATCTCGGCTCCTGCCGCAACAGCAGCGCGCGCGACGCCGGCCTTGTAGGTGTCAACGGAGATCACCGCATCCGGGCGGAGTTTCTTGAGCTCAGTGATCACGGGTAACGCACGCCGCAGCTCCTCTTCCGCGTTTACGGCGACGATCGAGCCGGGGCGGGTGGATTCTCCGCCTACGTCAATGATGTCAGCGCCTTCTTCGAGCAACTGGATCGCGTGGGTGACGGCCTGGGCGGGATCGAGGTAGAGGCCGCCGTCAGAAAAAGAGTCGGGGGTCACGTTGACGATGCCCATGATCAACGTGCGCTTGCCCAGTTCCAACGTGCGCGTACCCAGGCTCCACTGGAAGACAGCTCTCATGGGGCAAATTCTAAATGAAAGAAGAGAGGGAGCGAAGATTGGGGATTCGAGTCCGGTTCGGCGAGTGCTGGCTGCGCGGGATAGATGAACTACGGCTACCTGCGGCGGACGGCCGCTTCCCGCGTGCGCATGGTCCGAAGCGCGCCCGGGCCTGTGCCGGTCGGCGGTTTGCGCATTCCGTCGAGCAAGTCCTTGAGCACGATGGCGTTGTTTCTCTTCTCGTTCTTCGAGGCATACACGAGTGTGACTCGCTTCCTCTTGCGAGCCAGGGTGTAAAGCTTCTGCAAATCCCTTTCGGCTTCGGGGCGGGCCAATTCCTTCAGGTAACGCTTGCGAAACATGAGCCATTGTTCCGGCTGCGCGTGATACCACCTCCGAAGTTCGTTGGAGGGAGCGAGATCGCGGAGCCACTCCTGTACATCGATCTGAGATTTTCGCAGACCGCGCGGCCACAGACGGTCGACCAGAACCCGCGCTCCATCGGAACGCGACACCGCCTCGTAAACCCGTTTCACGGCAACTGGCATGGCTTTGCAGCTTTCCTCTATCATTGTAAGTCGACTGGATTCCCGCGGCTGTGGGAAACTCGGCACGCATAAGCCGGATCGAGTGACCGAAAGTAAAGAATGCGAGTGATTGGCGTGATCGAACGACAGTACAACCGGCGACTCCCGCTGGGCCCATGGCATTGGATTGGTGCGGCTCTGGCCGCATGGATTGTGCTCGCCGCACTCGCGGGTTGCGATGTCGAGCGTCGCAAATCAGACGCCGAACTCGGCCTGAATGCCCAGCAGGCGGCCGGCCGCAAGATTTATGACAACTACTGCGACCGCTGTCACCGGCCCGATTCCACCAAAGGGAAAAAAGGCCCGGGGTTGAAGGGCGTGTTCCGGCATCAATATCTTCCCCAGACCGGATTGCCCGCGAATGACGACCGCGTGAGCGATATTATTCGCAACGGCCGCCCCGATATGACGGGCTATGGCCAGGTGCTGAGCCCGCAAGATATGCAGGACTTGCTGGCCTACATGCACACACTGTAGCGGATAACCGGTTGAATCGTCCGTGCGTGGGGCTTTCTCTTCGTGGGATAATCTTCGGGTGAAAACCACCGCACCATCGGAGCTTTTCCGCAAGCTTCCTTCCGTGGACGATGTGATGCGCGACCCCGCGGTTCGCTCACTGACGGAGAGTTACGGCCATGACCCCGTTGTGGATGCGACGCGGGTCGTGCTGGCCCGGCTACGGCAGGAAATTATGTCGGGGCTGTTGAACGAGGATGCTCTGGAGCTTGCGCTCTCAGGACTGGCGGGCGCGGTTGAGAACGGGCTTCGGCAGGCGCTGGGGTACTCTCTGCGATCGGTGATCAACGCCACCGGCGTGATCCTGCATACCAACCTTGGCCGCGCTCCGCTGAGCGATGCCGCGATCGAGCATATCCGCGAGACAGTCGCGAGTTATTCCAATCTGGAGTTTGACCTCGCCGCCGGGGCTCGCGGTAAGCGGGATGTACACGTGGACCGTCTGTTCCAGCGATTGTTGAATGCAGATATGGACAGCGCCGAGCTGCGCTCGGCGGGACGGGCAGGAGTGCCCGCCCCCACACAAACTGCAACCATTGTGGTCAATAACAATGCGGCCGCGGTGCTGCTGGCGCTGAATACACTGGCGGAGGGCGGGGAAGTCGTTGTCTCGCGAGGCGAACTGGTGGAGATCGGCGGCTCGTTCCGGATTCCCGATGTGATGGCGAAGTCCGGAGCGATCCTGCGCGAGGTGGGTACGACGAACCGAACCCGTACCGCCGACTACGAGGCGGCGGTCACTGAAAGGACGCGGCTGTTGCTGCGCGTACACCGCTCGAACTTTGAGATCACGGGCTTCACCGAGCGAGCGCCTACTGTTGAACTGGTGGCGCTGGCGCGCAAGCGCGGCGTTCCGCTGATGGAAGACCTGGGCAGCGGCGCGCTGTTTGATCTGCGCTCGGTCGGAATCGGCGGCGAGCCGGGCGTGCTGGACAGCCTGCGCAGCGGCGTCGACATCGTTACTTATAGCGGAGACAAGCTGCTCGGCGGTCCGCAGGCGGGGTTGATCAGCGGAGGTTCGGAGTTGATCGCACGCCTGCGGTCGAATTCGCTGTTTCGGGCGTTGCGGGTGGACAAGCTGGTCTATGCCGCGCTGGAAGCGACTCTTCTCGCATACATCCGCCGGGATCACGATGCGATTCCAACGCTGCGCATGATGCGGCTTTCGAAAGAAGCGATCGGCGAGCGGGCGGAGGCATTGGCGGCGCGAGTTGCCGGACCGAAATTGAAAGTTGAAATCGTGGATGGTGAATCGATTCTTGGCGGCGGCGCTGCGCCATCTTCTGTGCTGCCCACGCGGCTGCTGGCGCTGAGTTGCGAGGACCTGAGTGCCGACGAGCTGGCCGCACGCCTGCGTAGTTCGGAGCCTCCGATAATTGCCCGCGTCGAGGAAGGCCGCGTGCTGCTGGATTTGCGGACGGTGTTTCCGGAACAGGGTGCTGCGGTCGAAAGGGCTCTTGCCGCGCTCGGCCAGAATCGATAACTTTTGCAGAGAGGAGTTTCTTATGCGGAAACTTGCTTGGACACTACTGGCTGTGCTGGTAATGACCGTCGCGGGTGTTCCGGCTCAGGAAACCGTCATCGATGCCCGAGGTCGGGGGCCGATTGATCAGGAGCACACGAACTGGATTGATCACGTAATGCGTTCCATCTCAACCATCAAGCCAGGAATGAAACGAAGGGATCTTTTCACCGTGTTTACTGAGGAGGGCGGAATCTCCACACGCACGCGTAAAGGTTACGTCTACAAGCACTGCCCTTACATCAAAGTGGACGTGGAATTCTCTCCAGCCGACGCCGATACAAATCCGGATGCACTGACCGAGAACCCTGAGGACACAATCGTCAAGATTTCCCGGCCGTATCTGGAGTACGCGCACGTGGACTAGCCTTGTCTGAGCAACGGGTTTGGAAAGGCTGACCAATCATGCTGTGGCTACGCTCTACACAATCGGACACTCAACGCGGCCGTTCAACGACCTAGTCGAAACGCTTCGGGCCCACGCGATTGAAACGCTGGTAGATATCCGCGCATTCCCCATGTCGCGGCGGCTGCCGCAATTCGATCGAGAATCCTTGGAAAAGAGTTTGCCCGTAGCCGGAATCAGGTATGTTTGGATGAAAGCCCTGGGAGGCTATCGCAAGAAAAGTCGCGAAGATTCCCCGCACATTGCACTCCGCAACGAAAGCTTTCGCAACTACGCCGACTATATGCTGACTGCGGAATTCGAAAATGCAATGGCAGAACTGGTTGCACTGGCCGAAGGTTCCCGCATCGCCTACATGTGTGCTGAGCGTGTGTACTTCCACTGTCATCGGATGCTGGTCTCCGACTGGCTGGTCGCGCATGGACATGAGGTGATGCATATCGACGGGCCGGGCCCGGCAAAGCGTCACAGCTTAACCGCAGAAGCGCGTATGGTGAATGGCGCACTGATTTACCGCGGTGACCGTCTGCTGTAGTGTAGCGAGAAAGTGTAGCGAGAATATGATCGTCGGCACAGGCATTGACATCGCGGAGGTTCCACGAATCCGGCAATCGATTGAACGCTTTGGCGACCGCTTTCTGCAGCGCATCTATACCGCGGGCGAAATCCGCTACTGCGACTCCAAGGCCAACCGGGTGGAGCGTTACGCCGCACGCTTCGCTGCCAAAGAAGCGGCCATGAAGGCCTTGGGCACGGGCTGGAGCCACGGCGTGCGCTGGCGCGATTGCGAAGTCGCGCGGCTGCCGGGCGGACGTCCGACCATTGCGTTTCACGGAAAAGCCGGCGAGATTGCCGCCAGGCTTGGCGTGAAGAATACCGCTCTGTCGCTTTCGCACACTGCCGAGCAGGCCATCGCGCAAGTGATTTTGGAGAGCTAGAGCCGGTCCCTCGGTGGCTGAAGCCCGCATTGATTGTGGACACTTTGCGCGGCCCGTTCGGCTTCGCTCAGGGCAGGCTGCTGAAGCGCCGCTCTTCCACATTCCTGTCTGCATTTTTAAGTTTTTCGACACGAGGCTCAACGCCACGCCCTTTCGGGGCTCCGCGCTCTACCTAGCTTCTGCTAGACTGGCGCATTCCATTTCATCATGTCCGCTACTATTCAGGCTGCCGTGCCGGTTACATCGTCCAGCGAGATTCCCGAACGAACGCTTCTTGTCGGCTTGGGACTCACCAGTTTTGCGGCATTGTTGCTGGAGCTGGCTCTCACGCGATTGTTCTCGGTGGTGCTCTTCTATCATTTTGCTTTTCTCGCGATTTCGATTGCGTTGCTGGGGCTGGGCGCCGGCGGCGTGTTCGCCTATCTGCTGAAAAAGCGCCTGGCGCGTTTTTCTACGCGCACGCTGGCGGCGCGGCTATGCATGGTCAACTCGGTGCTGGTGCTGCTGGTGCTGGAGGTGGTGCTGCACGTGCCGGTCACACTCACGGTGACGGGAGAGAATTTTCTGCGCCTGAGCGTTCTCTACGTCGACTCGTCCGTGCCTTTCTTCCTGACTGGATTGCTGTTCTCGGTGGTGTTTGCGCGCGAAACCTGGCGCGTGCCCCGGCTTTACGGAGCGGACCTGAGCGGCGGAGCGCTGGCGTGTCTGGCGGTGGTACCGCTGCTCAACTGGGTGGGAGGACCGAACACGATTCTGGCAGCGGCCGTGGCGATGGCGGCGGCCGCCATGGTCTGGGCGTCATCCTCAACCGCACGTAAGGTGGCAGGATGCCTGGCCGTTTTTTTCGTCTTGCTCATCGCGGCGAACCACTCCGGCCGGCTGATTGACGTGGTCTACGCCAAGGGCAGGTTTCGCAACCCGCGTTGGGTGGAATTTGCGCGCTGGAATGCGCTCGCGCGCGTGGAAGTGGATCGCCAGGGCCAGGGCAAGGCCATCGTCATCGACGCCGACGCTCAAACCTCCATCATGAATTGCGACCTCGCACAGTGGCGCGGTTCTGCGTGCGAGCAGGAACAGATGTCGGCTCCGCCGGCGTTGGCCAACGTTCTGCGTCCGCACGGGGAGTTTGCCATTATCGGGCCGGGGGGCGGTGTGGACGTGCTGCGCGCGGTGGCGAATGGCAGCCCCAGCGTGACGGGCATTGAGATCAATCCCATCATTGCGGATACGATCATGCGCGGGCGTTACGCCGACTATGCCCAGCATCTTTACGAACGTCCTGAGGTCCACATTCACGTGACCGACGGCCGTTCTTACCTGCGCTCCACGCCGCAACAATTCGACGTCGTGCAAATGACGCTGGTGGATACCTGGGCCTCGACCGCAGCGGGCGCTTTCGCGCTGAGTGAAAACAATCTTTACACGGTGGAAGCTTTCCGTGAATATTTCGAGCATCTCAAACCGGATGGTATGGTGGCGATCACCCGCTGGGAGTTCCGCGAACCGCGGGAGGCGCTGCGCGTGGTAGCAGTCGCGATGCAGGCGTTGCACAGCCTGGGCGTGGCTAACCCGGCGGGCAACTTTATCGTGGCCTCGCAGGGCGCGCTCGATGAAGACGGAATTCCAGTGGTGGTGCT
This sequence comes from Acidobacteriaceae bacterium, assembly GCA_003168355.1. Lineage (GTDB taxonomy): Bacteria > Acidobacteriota > Terriglobia > Terriglobales > Acidobacteriaceae > Sulfotelmatobacter. The sequence continues at coordinate 18,707 of PMSQ01000201.1, forward strand.
GGCCAAGAAAACTGCTTTTACAGTGGCAGAAGAATCCGCCGTGCGGGCTCATTTCGCTGAATATGACGAACTCGATCCTCTTTATCTGCCTTCGCAGCCGGGACATGATCCGTTTTCCGATCTGATCGCGAGCAACGATCCCTACCGATTCGCGCAGAGCTATGCCTACAACGTGTCGCCGGTCACCGACAACGCGCCGTTTTTCTTTTTCACGCTCAAAGCAGGGCAAATCCTCGGCCAGAGTGGAGTGCCGCATGGAATCGACTGGAAGGTGAATTTGGGAGTTCTGGTTCTGATTCTTGTGCTGGTCATTTCTCTGGTAGCCGTTTTGGGCTTCCTGATTCTGCCGCTCGCGCTGCAGGGAAGCCGGCACTCGCCGCTTCCGCTGCTTTATTTCGTGGCGGTTGGTCTGGGCTACATTCTGGTGGAGATTGCGTTTATCCAGCGCTTTGTGCTTTTTCTGGGGCACCCAACCTATGCGCTGACGGTGGTGATCTTTTTGCTGATGCTGTCGAGCGGGGCCGGAAGCCTGTTTTCGCGCCGCTGGCTTCCCCGCACCGAAATGGCCTGGATGCCGCTTGTACTGGTGATTGTGGCGTTGATTGCCGAGGTATTTCTTCTGCCCCGCGGGCTGGCGGCGTGGGTGGGGTTAGCGTTCGGTTTTCGGCTGGTGGTGAGCGGCCTGTTGCTGATACCCCTCGGTTTCGTAATGGGGATGCCGTTCCCAACGGGCTTGCGGGCGCTGGGTGCCCGCTCTGGCCTTGATGTCCCCAGCGGGGCGACCAGCGCGGACAATGCCGTGGAGTGGGCCTGGGCGATGAATGCCGCTGCCAGCGTTCTGGGTTCCGTGCTGGCCATGGTGATCGCGATCCAGTTTGGTTTGACCGTGACTCTGGCCTGCGGAATCGCGGCCTACCTGCTCGCCCTCTTGCTGCTGCCAGCCCTTCGCCCGCAACGCGCTTAGGAAGCCGCCGCGGTTTTGTTATGATGCTGCGAGGGACGGCGGTGGTGTGAAAGCCGTTCCATGCATTGCCCAAGATGCCGCAGATCGCGGTCTGAGGAAATCACTTGCCGAGCCAGAAGCAGCTCAAATGGTCGCAACTTCGCGTAGGCCTCACGGTGATCATCGCCAGCCTGGTGTTGGCAGTGCTCTTGTTCCTGATGTCGGGAACCAGCGGCTTGTTCTCGCATCGCATCACCGTGGTTTCGTACTTTGACAACGCGGAAGGTTTGCGGCCGGGCGCACCGGTGCGGCTCAGCGGCGTAGATATCGGCAATGTTTCGGCCATTCGCATTGTTCCCGACAAAGACAAGCGGATCACTCCCGTGGAAGTGATCATGAAGGTGAGCACGAAGTACGGCTTCAACCTCCGCCGTGATTCCGTAACGTCGCTCGATACCGCCGGAGTGCTGGGAGAAACCTACCTGGATATCGACAGCTCGCAGGCCATCGGTCCGCTGGTTCTGGATGGCGACACGCTCGCCACACAGGTCCATCCTGACTTTAACGAAGTGGTGCGCTCCAGCCAGAGCACGCTGCAGAACATGGACGCGCTGCTCAAGCGCGCCGACCGCATCCTCGCCTTCGCGGAAAGTGGCAAAGGTTCAATCGGCAAGTTGATTTACGATCCTACCCTCTATAACCGTTTCTCGGAGACGGTCGCGGATTTCCAGGGAATTGTCGATCAGATCGCCAAAGGAAAAGGCAGCCTGGGCCAGCTAGTCAATAGCAACGACGCCTACAACAAGTTCGTCGCAACGCTCGACAAGATGAATGGAGTGATCGACGACCTGCAAGCGGGCAAAGGGACCGCGGGGAAATTCCTGAAGGATCCGTCTCTCTACAACAATGCCAACGACACGATCGCGAACTTCAAGAAGGTGAGCGAAGACCTGAATGCAGGCAAGGGAACTGCTGGAAGATTGCTCAACGACGAGGAACTGGCAAAGAAGATCGACACCACGATGACCAAGCTTGCCGCACTGACCAGCGACCTTGAGGCGGGCAAGGGGACGGTGGGAAAGCTGTTCCAGGATGAGACACTCTACAACAACGCCAATAAGATGCTGGAGGAGACTCAGGGCCTGATAAAGGCGATCCGGGAGAACCCCAAGAAATATCTCAGCATCAAGCTGCACGTCTTTTAAGAACGATCTGCGCCGGAGTGGCAGAACTTCCGAACATCTCAGATCTCCACCTCGCCTTCCAGATAGAAGACGCAACTGCCTTCCAACTCGACGCGATCACCGACCAACCGGCAAACGATCTCTCCGCCGCGCCGCGAGGCCTGGTACGCGTGAAACTCAGTCTTGCCTAGCCGTTTAGCCCAATAGGGCGTCAGCATGCAATGTGCTGCGCCAGTCACGGGATCTTCGGGAATGCCTTTGGCTGGGGCGAAGTAGCGGCTGATGAAGTCGTAGATTCCCTCGCCTGGAGCGGTCACGATCACACCGGGGCGGTCCCTGCGGGCGAGCGCGGCCATATCGGGAGCAATCTGGCGCAAGACCTCCACGCTTTCCAGCGCAGCCATGTAGTTGAACGCGTTGCCGAAAACTTCGACTGGGACGACGCCCAGCGCTTCGGCTAGCCCCGGCGGCGCCGCAATTGCCTCGGACGGCCGGGCCGGGAAGTTCATGACATATCCCGCATCTGTACGCTTCACGGTGAGCGGACCGCTCGCTGAGTGGAACACTACGCTGTTGCGTCCAGGCTCGAGCCGCTCCATTACCACTGCGGCACTGGCCAAAGTAGCGTGGCCGCAGAGCGGCACTTCGACCATAGGCGTGAACCAACGCAAGCGATAGTCGCCGCCTTCGGCGACCAGGAAAGCCGTCTCCGCCAGGTTGTTCTCGTCGGCAATCGACTGCATCACCGCATCAGGGAGAAAGCCATTCATCGGCATCACCGCTGCGGGATTCCCTGAGAACCGGCGGGTGGTGAAGGCGTCAATCTGGAATATCGGCGTTCGCATAATCTTAGTGCTCGCCGATGCCGAAAACCGCGCTCAGCAGCAGAATCGCAAGCACTCCCAAAGAGATTGCCCCGTACTTCCAATCCTTTTCGCGCAGAAAAAGAACGCCTGCGACCAGGACGCGCACGACCGGTGTAGCCAGCATAAGCAGGACGCCCGCGCGTTCGATCCCTGCCGGAATGCGGCCATGGACGAAGAGCCCAACCAGCAATCCTGCCAGCATGACGAAGAAACAACTGAACGCGCCCACGCGCAGCACGAAAGCAACCACGCGGTCCAGGGCAGGTTCGCGCACTTGGCTCATGGCGCGCCTTCCGTAAACAGGTGCACGATCAGATGACCCGCGAGATAGAGCATGATCGCGACCAGCAGGTAAACGACATATTTCGTTCGGATGCGGGGCGCCAGGCGCGCGCCCAGCAGCGAGCCAACAAAGACGCCGACCGCCAGCGGAGCGGCGATCTCGACAAGGATATCTCCGCGCCGGTAATACACGATGGCGCTGGCGGCCGCGGTAACCCCGATCATGAAATTCGAGGTGGCAGTGGCCACTATGAGCGGAACATTCATGAAGATGAACATCACTGGAACTTTGATGGGACCGCCGCCGATGCCGAGCAGACCAGAGAGTCCGCCTGCAACCAGAGACGCCCCCAGGCCGAGCGGATAGCGCCGCGGCTCATAGGGTGGAATCACGATCTCGCCGTCGCTTTTAGCGGCAGGCACTTCTTGATCTTTCACCTTGCCGCCGCTCAGCAGAATCGTGGTGGAACTGTACAACAGAAAGCCGGCGAACAGTCCCTCAAGTACATTGCGATTGAAGTAGCCCACCAGATAGGCGGTAACCGCCGCGCCAAAAGATGTTGCCAATTCGAGCGTCATGCCGAGACGAATGTCGGTGGTGTGGCGCTGGAGGTGCACGGAAGAACTCGCCGCCGAAGTAGTAATGACGGCCACAAGACTGGTGCCAATGGCCTGCCGGATGGGAATTCCAAAATGCAGGGCGAGAATGGGCGTAAGCAAAACACCGCCGCCGATGCCGGTCAACGCTCCCAGTAAGCCTGCGAAGAAGCCCAGCAGCGCCAGGAGTGCGCTCAGCATGCCGCGTCTAGGACACCACCCGCGGGGCGGATGTGGACTCGGCCTGCTCGTGCGCGTGATAGCTGGAGCGCACCATGGGACCGGATTCGACGTGGCGGAAACCGAAGCGCAACGCTTCACTGCGCAACTCGCGGAATTCCTCGGGCGTGTAGAACCGCGAGATGGGCAGGTGATCGCGCGAGGGACGGAGGTACTGGCCCACGGTAAGAATGTCAACGCCCCGCCCGCCGAGATCGCGGAATACCTCGATCAGCTCTTCTGTCGATTCGCCGAGCCCGACCATCACGCCACTCTTCGTCACCATGCCCGGGGAAAATTTCTTGGCGTTCTCGAGCAGCGTGAGGGTGCGTTCGTAACGCGCGCCGGAACGTACCACGCGATAAAGCCGGGGCACGGTTTCGGTATTGTGGTTGAGAACATCAGGCTGCGCGCCGAGCACGATCTTTAATGGTTCTTCCAGACCTTGAAAATCCGGGATCAGCACTTCGATGCGGCAGTCTGGAATGAGCTCACGAATTTCGCGAATGGTCTCGGCGAAAACCTTGGCGCCGCCAACGTTGTCATCGTCGCGATTCACGCTGGTCACAACCGTGTGCTTCAATCCCAACGTGGCTACAGCCTCAGCCACGCGCCGCGGTTCGTCCCAGTCGATAGGCTCCGGGCGGCCCTTGGGGACGGCGCAGAATCCGCAGCGGCGGGTGCAGATATTGCCCAGCAGCATGAAGGTTGCGGTCTTGTGATTCCAGCACTCGCCGATGTTCGGACACTGCGCCGATTCGCAGACCGTATGCAATCCCAAGCCGCGCGCCAGCTTCTTGAGCTCATGAAAGTTCTCGCCGACGGGCGCTTTGGCTCGCAGCCAGTCCGGTTTGGGCATCCGGACCGGCGGCCCCAGGTCGATCTGAATCAGTTGGGATGTTCCCGCCATCGCTTCGATTCTACCAGTTCAGCCCACCTCAACCAGACCGTAGGTATGCTGCCAGCGCGTGCGCAGGGCAACGAGGGCTCGACTGATTTCCACCTGCGTGACTTCTGAGTTAGGTCCGGCCATCACCGTCGCGGCCTCGCGCTTGGCTAGCTCCAGCAACTGGCGGTCGCGAATCAGGTTGGCGACGCGGAAGTTCGGCATCCCGGCCTGCCGTGTGCCGAAAAACTCTCCCGGCCCGCGCAGTTCGAGATCGAGTTCGGCGATCTGGAAGCCGTCGTTGGTGCGCACCATGGCATCAAGGCGGCGCTCGCCCTCTTCCGTTACTTTGCCGCCGGTCATCAATATGCAGTAGGACTTGGCCGCTCCGCGCCCAATACGCCCGCGCAACTGATGAAGCTGCGCCAAGCCAAAGCGTTCGGCGTGCTCGATCACCATTACGGTTGCGTTCGGCACGTCCACGCCAACTTCAATCACCGTGGTCGCAACCAGAATCTGCAACTCACCTTTCTGGAACATGCGCATGACCTGATCTTTCAACTCGGAATCCAGGCGGCCGTGCAGCAAGCCGACCTTTAGATCGGCGAATACCTTTCCACTCAACTCGCGATACATCTTGATCGCGGCCTTCAGTTCGGTCTCCTCATTTTCCGCGATGACGGGATAGACAACGTAGGCCTGATGTCCCTTTGCGACCTGCTTGCGCAAAAAATCCCAAACCTCGGAGGAGCGGTCGTCGGCGATTCTTCGCGTGACGATCGGCGTGCGGCCCGGCGGAAGTTCATCGAGCACACTGAGATCGAGATCGCCATAAAGAGTAAGCGCCAGCGTGCGCGGGATGGGCGTTGCGGTCATGACCAGAACGTCGGGCTCGGCAGGATTAGTGAGAGCCTGTCCTGAGCTTGCCGAAGGGTCGGCGCTCTCGCCCGATTTCTTCATCAACTTCAGGCGCTGCAAAACGCCGAAGCGGTGCTGCTCATCGACGATTACTAAGCCGGGTCTCGCGAACTCGACTTTTTCTTCCAGAAGAGCATGAGTGCCGATGACGAGCTGCGCGTTTCCCTGCGCGATGTGGCGGCGGATTTCGCGCTTGCGGTCGGCTTCCAGCGAGCCGGTCAGCAGAACGATGCGGTATCCGGCATTCTCCAGAATTTGCCGCGCGGAAAAATAATGCTGTTGCGCGAGAATCTCCGTGGGCGCCATCAACGCCACCTGATAACCGTTCTCGATCGCAATGATCGCCGCCTGAAAGCCGATGATGGTTTTACCCGAGCCCACATCTCCCTGCAGCAAACGCCGCATGGGATAAGGCTGTTGCATGTCATCGGCGATCTCTTTCAACACCCGCTTCTGCGCCGCCGTGGGATGAAAGGGCAGAATCTTCTTGATCGCCTGGCGCGCGTGGTCATCCAGGCGAAAGGCGATGCCGGTTTGCGTTTTTTGCTGTCGGCGTTTGAGTTCCAGCCCCAGCTCGATGAAGAACAATTCTTCAAAGATCAGCCGAATGTGCGCGGGCGTGCGCGATGACTGCAAATCCTCGAAGCTTTCGCCAGCCTCGGGCCAATGAACCTTCCACAACGCCTCGCGCGGGGAAACCAGCGCCAGCCGCCCGCGCACCACTGCCGGGATAGCTTCGGCGAGGTCGGGCGTGAGATCGTCGAGCGCTGTGCGGATGACGCGGCGAAACCAGCGTGCGGTCACGCGTCCCTGCCCGGCCGATTCGTAGATGGGCACGATGCGCCCCACTTCCAGCGATGTTGCCGCCTTGTCATCAGCGCCGTCTCCGGAGGAATCGCCCAGCATTTCAAACTGCGGCTGGATAATCTGCAGCTCTCCGCTGCGCGAGTCTTGCTCCACCTTGCCATAGAGCGCGATCAACTGGCCGGGCTTGAACTTATCTTGCAGATAGGTGGCATTGAACCAGAGGCATTTCAGGCGCGATCGTCCCTGGCCCACGGTGAGTTGGAAGATGGGCATGCGGCGGGTGCGAAACAGCCCCGAGTTGCGAACTTCGCCGATCACGGTGGCCATTTCGCCGGCACGCAATTCGGCAATGCCGCGGGGATTCATCCGGTCTTCATAGCGAAAGGGCAGATAATTCAACAGATCGCCCACCGTGACAATGCCCTTGGTGGCAAGAATTTCCGCCAGCCGCGGACCAATCCCCTTGACGTACTGCACGGGCGTGGTGAGTTCGAGCATGCGGAGCTTCCCAAAGAATGTTAGCAGCAAGTCAGTCCGTACAAGTCAGTTCATACAAGTCAGCCCAGGAGCGTTTTGCCAGCGGTTGTTGTCCGGACTCGTGCGGAAGGGCGACGGCGTGAGTTCTACGGACGGTTCGAAGCGCGTGCGAGCCCGATTCCGGCAGGTTGGGCGATAATGTGAGAGTGCCCTTCACCCTCGCCCACGGTGCCGCAGCTCTCCCCTTTCGACGCTTCCGCCTTGTATTTTCGGGATTGTTGGTTGGCACCTTCGCGCCGGACTTCGAATATTTTCTTCGCCTCAATCCCCATAGCAGGTTCGGGCACACTCTGCCCGGCGTCTTTGTTCTGACTCTTCCCCTCGCGCTGCTTGTGCTTTGGCTCTTCCACGCTTTCGTAAAGGCGCCTCTGGTGAGGCTTTTGCCGGAAGCGATCCAGCGCAGGCTGATCAATCATCTGCATGAATTCCGCTTTGGAGGAGGCGCAAGGTTTGCACTGATAGTGAGCTCGATTCTGCTGGGAATCATGACTCACCTGGTATGGGACGCGTTCACGCATCCAGACACATGGCCTTGCCGATACTGGCGCCTCGGCCGACCGCTCCATGTGCCGATCCTGGGAGTGATTCCCATCTACAAGGCGTTACAGCATGGCAGCACGATCATTGGAATTGGAATCGTTTCGATGTGGTTGGTGCTTCGCTATCGCGCCAGCAAACCGTCCGGCCAGAGGTTGAGCAGTGCGGCCTCACCCACGCAGAAACTGGCGATTTGTGCCGTTGTGACCATGGTCGCCGTGGCAGGCGCCATCGTCCGGGCCGTTGCGGTTGTCGGGGTGCCCAGTGACCACCGTTCGAAAACGCGATTTCTCGGGGTGCTGGTTGTCTCTGCAATAGCGCTAGTCTGGTGGCAACTGGTGGCATACGGAGTTTTCTCATCGGGAAAGAAGATGTTCGGTCAGCGCCCGGAACCCGACCGTTAGCCAGCCCACCCATAATGAAGCCGGTGTCTAAACCCTCAGTGTTAGTCAACCTCGTTCAAGCTCTGTGCGCCATTGTCCTGGGCAATGTGGCGTACTTCTTTCTTGCGTCCGCCTTTCCCCTGCCTGCCCACCGGCCGTTCCAGCTCGATTGGGGCCTGGTCGTGGACTTCTGGTTCTGCGCGGTTGCTTATGGGCTGATCCGCATCGCCAGGAAATGGAAGTAAGGTCCGACCGGGCAGAGCTGCTTTTCGGGTAGTGGCGAAGACCGCAGCGTCCGTGCGCTCGGAGATCCCTCACCCGGCTGAAGTACGCCGGGTTTCGGGATGACGCCTCTCGGGTCGAAGTAGAGCCGTCATGACTGCCGGCGGGACGCCGGCGCTACGTTACTTTAGGAACCTCGGGGAATTGCCTTGGTCACGTTACGATATGCCCTGACGTATGAACAAAATTGCAGTCCTGTACGATGCCGGCCAGGCCGTGCTTTCCACCTTTGATCTGGACGAGGTGTTGCAACGCATCCTGGCCATCGCCCGCGATTATTTTCATCTGCGGAATGTGGCGATTGTGCTGCTCGACAAGGAGTCGCAGGAGCTGTACGTTCGCTCGCAGATTGGCTGGGACCAAGGTCAAGACAAGGCCCGGTTGGCTTTAGGTCAAGGGATCACGGGAGCGGCGGCGCTCAAGAAACAGCCGGTTTATGCGCCCGACGTCACCCAGGACGCGCGCTATTTCTGCTCCGCCAAATCCACCCGTTCCGAACTGGCTATCCCTTTGATGGTGCAGGATGAGGTGGTGGGCGTGCTCGATTGCCAGAGCGACCGCGTCGACCATTTTGACTCTGAGACGATCGATCTACTGACGCTTTTTTCCACCCAGGCATCCATGGCTTTGCAGAACGCCCGCCTGTACTCTCTGGAACAACAACGGGCGCGGCAACTGCAGGCGATCAACGCCATCGCCCAACAAACCACGGCGGTGCTGGACCTGGAAGAGTTGCTGCGTAGAGTTTGCCAGCTCATTCAGGAGGCGTTCCGGGTATCGCATGTCTCGCTTTTCCTGCGGGAAGATCACGACCTGGTGCTGCGGGCTCATCACGGAACGCTCACGCCTCGTATTCCGCAGGGCGGCCGGTTCGCGGCGACTCAGAAACCCTGGTCCAGCATCCTGGCCGACAGTTGTACGTCGATGGAGCTGGAAAGGGATCTTAACGATGCGCCGGGAACCAAGTTCTTTGCGGAATCGGCCTCGCGTATGTGCATTCCGCTGATTTCGTTCGGACAGACGCTGGGAGTGCTCGCGCTCGACAGCGCCAAGACAGATGCGTTTCGCGACGGCGACCAGCAGTCGCTGGAATCGGTGGCCGATATCTGCGCCACGGCCATCCAGAATGCCCACTATGTGGACCGAGTGAAACAGCTTGCCTACCTTGACGGTCTGACCGGCATCTTCAATCGCCGCTTTTTCGAACTGCGGATCATGGAAGAGATTGAGCGCGCCCGGCGCGGCTGCTTGGGTATGGCCGTGATCATGGCTGATATCGATCAGTTCAAGCGACTGAATGACGAGTTCGGACACGTGCTGGGCGATGAAGTGCTCCGGCAGGTTTCCTCTCTATTTCACCAGCAGCTACGCAAGATTGACGTGGTATGCCGCTACGGCGGCGAGGAATTCGGGATTCTGGTGACTCAGGTCAACGCCGAGCAAGCGCTGGGCGTGGCGGACAAACTGCGGAAGATGGTGGAGGAGTGGCCGTTCCCGGGCGTGCCCCGGACCGTGACCATCAGTGCTGGAGCCGCCGCCTTTCCCGAACACGGGACAACTCGCGACGAACTGGTGAGGGCAGCGGACTCGGCTCTCTACGCGGCCAAACAGGCGGGGCGAAACCGCGTCTGCCTCGGGCCTCTGGCGCGCCGGCAAGCGGCGAGTTCTTAGCTCACGTCCACTCAGGCTTGCGTCGAGCCGTCATTCTGCGGGCTAGATATCCAGCCAGTCTCCCTGCATCTGGTGACGAAGTTTCTCCATCTCTTGCTGTAGTTTCTCGCGGCTTTTCTGGAGCTCTTGCTGAAGCTGGGGTCCAAGTTCCTGCCTTAGCTTTTCTGCTTGTTCCTTCATTTGTTTCTGCTGATGGCAGAGAGACTTGCGCGCTTCCGCCGAGGCTTTGCGGGTCTGTTCGGTGATCAGTTCCATCTGAGGCCGAAGCTTCGCAATTTCGTTTTGCACTGCACCTAGCTCGGCCTGCGTCTCTGCATCCAGTTCGGGCGCTTCCAGACTTTCCTCCATCATCTCGCCGGAATCCTTGCGCTCGGGCAGAGTGAGCGTAAGAGTCTGCTCTTTTTTGTCGCGAAGCACTCCCACGCGTACCGATCCCGCACTGTGCGTATGCAAGGCGTGGGTGAAGTCGCTGGTGTCGTGGACCGGCTGGTCGCCAACGCGAGTGATAACGTCCCCGGCGCGCAGGCCGGCCTTTTCCGCGCGGCTTCCCTTTTCCACCGAGCGCACCAGCACTCCATTTCCGTTCTTCGCGCCAAAGAAGTCGCCCAGTTGCGGAGTGAGATTCTCCACCATCAAGCCGCTGCGCATGGACGAATGCACCACCACGATGCCGATGTTCGGGATATCGAAATCCGGCATATTCGGGATCGGCGGAATCTCGACATGGAGGTTGAAGTCTTTGTCCCGGTCGTTCTCTCTTTCCTTTTCCCTATCCCTGTCTCTCGTAGACATGTGGGTAAACTCGCTGCGGCGGTCGGCCAGTTGCACTTTGATGGTCATCGCCTGCCCATCGCGGCTTAGCCCCAGCGTGACCACGCGTCCCGGCGGAGTTTCGCGGATCATGCGCTGCAACTGGGGCCTGCTTTCGATCGAGGTTCCATTCATGGTCAGAATTACGTCGTGTTCCTTGATGCCGGCTTTGCCCGCAGGAGCATCCTGATCGACCATCGTCACTTCGACCCCTTGCTCTTCTTTCAGCTTCAGGGCGCCGAGCCGGTCGGACGTAATATCCATGATGTCCACGCCCAGGTAGGAGCTGGTACCCGAATCTTCGCTGGGAATACCGAAGGGCTGTGAGGGATCCACCGTCCATCTTTGTGCCGCTTGCGAGCAGTTGAGCAGCAAAGGCAGCAAAGCGATCGTCGTCAAAATCTGTTTGCGCACGGCCAACCTCCTGAATATCGTTCCCTTGTTAAATCGCGTCGCTACCTACTGATTCGCACGCCTGAAGCAAATATCGCCGGTCGTCGTCCGCACCTTCAGAACTGGACCGCCTCCGTTCAGCTTACCTTCCGCAGTGAGCGTTTTCGGACCCCATTGGTTGCCCTCGCTGGCGATGTGGATGTCGGAGAAGTCGGAGGAAATGTGGTGCCCATTGCCCAAATCCACGCTGGCGCGCACTGAGATGGCCACATCGGGTGCAATGTAGACCGTAATGTCGCCCGCGCTGGTCTCGAGCACCGAGTCGTTCCGTTCGCCACCGGTCTTTACCAGCTTCACCGTAATCCCGCCCGCGCCGGTTTCCACCCGGGCCGAGGGCACTCCGAAGAGATCAATGCTGCCTCCGCCGGTTTGCGCTCGTACCAGACCCTTCGCCGAAGTCAGCCGGATGCTTCCACCGCCCGTATTGATCTCGACCGCGCCTCCTACGTCACCCAAATCAATGTTGCCGCCGCCGGTCGATGCCTTCACCTTCCCCGTGCAACGCTTGACGTCTACGTTGCCGCCGCCAGCCTCGATGACCGCGCCTTGTTCCCCGGAAAGCACCGTCACATTGCCGCCGCCGGTCTCAGCGCTGATTTTCCCTTTCACCGAGCGGATCGTGATGTTGCCACCTCCGGTCTCCAGCTTCAGGTCGCCGCCTACACTTCCCACATCGATGGAATCGCCGCCGGTTTCGATGTTCACCGAACCGCCAATGTCATCCACGCGCATGTTGCCGCCGCCGCTCTGAACGTCCACCCGCCCGGAAACTCCCGTAGCCTCAACCCCTCCGCCGCCGGTCTCAATCTTTACCGAATCTGTATCGCGCGGAATGTTAATCACAAACTCGCCGGAGAAGCTGCGCTCCGAACCCGTCTGAATCGTCACCCGCGCCGAACCCATATGAATGCTGTGCGTGCCCTGCCATTCGCCCACTACCCACGCCGTGTCCCCCTTAACGTACGTTGTGACTTTGTAGGCCTGGAACTGGCGCCGCGCACCTTCCTCCGACGAGCCGTGAGCGTGCATGTGAAAGGTGTAATCGATGCCCGACCGTTGCGCACCATGCACCGCCACCGAGCCCGCATCTAATCTGACTCTCAGGTTCTTGACACCGGCCAGCGACCCGGTCATCATCTGGCTCCATTCGCCGCCCTCGTGGGATACGTGTGTTTCCTGCGCCAAGGCCAGGGGCGCGAGAATGGCCAGCACGCCGATCAGGCCTACGAATTGTGGCGAACGCTTCAAAATGAACCACCTCAGTTTCTAGTCTTGCTGTTTTCCGTGTTATTCCACTTCAATCAATTTCCGGCAACTGCGCCAGCATGGTACGGGCTTGCGATTTGATGTACTGGCTTTGATCCTTGGCCGCCAGAGTCATTAACACGCCGCGCACACTACCATCCGCCTTCACCGGCTCGATCAAGCGCAACGCCTCGGTGCGCACGCCGGGATTCGAATCGTTCACCAAAGCTTCCAACACCACGTCGCGGACCCGCACATCATCCTTTACAAAGCCACCCAGACCGTCGAGAGCCTTCAGCCGCACTCCCGGATTCGTGTCGTAGCGCAGCGCATAGACGAGAGCTTCGCGCACCTGCGAAACATCGGGCTTCTGCGTCAGCAGATCCACGGAATCCATGCGCACGCCCGAATTGTAATTATTCCGGGCCGCAAATAGCAGCAGTTGCTGGATGCGCTGGTCATTCATCGATCCCTGGGTCTCCAGCGTGGAAACCGTGTTGTACTTGATGTCGATCTGATTAGTCCCCGGCTGCTGGGTAATGGACTGGATGCCAGTGATCGAAGCTTCGGCGGGAGTGGGAGTCGTGCCGGTCGGCGGAGGGGGATGAACAAAGACTCTGTAGGAGGTTCCCACGCCACCGGCGAAGCCGAGGATCAAAATCGCCGACGCCAGCGCGGGCGAGAAGCGCACCTGCCGCAGCCAGTTCGCCGGATCGAACGCCAGACGATGCCAGAAGCGGCCTTGCTCAGCCGTCTCCAGTGCTTCCTGCAACTTCATGCGCGAAGCCGCCAGCAGGTTGGGCGTCGGCTCCGCCTCCCGCTCCTGCGACAGCAGAGCGTGGAACTCCTGCTCCGCCTTCAGTTCGGCGGCGCAGTCGGCACAGCGCGCTACGTGCTGCTCCAGTTCATGACGAGCGTCATCGGCCAGTTCGCCATAAACGTGCAGCGTGATGTTTTCTCGAACCCATTCGCACTTCATAATTCGCTCCCCTAACGCCGGGCTTTGCCCGACGGAAAGCCGAGGGCGGCTGTCCCCACATGGACTGTGGTCATCTCATATCCGCCAACTGCCCGCGCAACTTCTGCGTAGCCCGAAACAAAGTATTCTTCGCGGTCTCTTCCGTGGTATGCAAAATCTCGCCCACAGTGCGCAGCTTCAATCCGTGGTAATGCTTCAGCTCAAACACCATGCGCTCGCGCGGCGTTAATTTTTCCAGCGCTCCGGAGATTCGCGCCCCCAACTGCCGCCGCATTAAATCGCGCTCCGGATTTGCCCCCGCGCGCCCATCCGGCACCTGATCGAGCAAGCTATACTCGCCGCCCGAAGCGTCTGTCGCCACCGGCGCATCTTCCTTGCGCACGTTCTTCTTGCGCAGGTGATCCAGGCAAAGATTGGTCACGATGCGGTAAATCCAGGTATAGAAAGAGCACTCGAAGCGGAAGCTTCCGATGTTCTTATACGCCTTGAGGAAGGCATCCTGATATACGTCCTGGGCGTCGTGCTCGGTTCCGGTGAGATGCAGAGCCAGCCGCAAGACGGCCTGATCGTAGTGACGCACCAGTTCCTCGAAGGCGGCGCGGTTCCCGCGTTGCGCCTCACGGATGAGGATCGTATCGTCGATGCGGCGTTCTTGCCCAGCCATGCGGCCCCGCAGGGGGTCTTGGATACCGCTGACTTTCTCCACTCTCCCGGATTTTGTGTTCGAGTGGGCCCGTGTACCAACCGCAATTGTTACTGCCCAAACATCGGCCGGCATGTTCTTGTCATGTCCTATGCTGCCCGGTGTCGATGCCGTACCCGGGCTTGCACAGGAATAGACGGTCTGTCAGTGGAACCGTGAGCAGGAATTATAGGCTGGCGGGAGGATTTTATGGAGCCTAGGTGATTCTTTCGTAATGAGTTAGCGGGAAACAAAACAGTCGAACACCATCAACGAACGGTCGTTCTCGCTGCTAAGATCGGTGGAAGTCCCACCACGCGACATTCCGGAGATTTTCGTGTTCCTATGCAATGTGGATTGAGACACCCTGACAGGTCACCTTCCTGCCCCTCTGATCGAGCGAATTCAAATTCGAGGATACCCATGCTCTTCCGCTCACCTCTCGCCCTCGGTGCCTTACTAGCCAGCTTCTTTCAGCTCTCGTCTGGAATCGGTGACGCGCAGACTCCCTCTCGGCTCTGCAGTCCTTTGCTAACGCAACCGACCGTCGTCGCCTCTCCGGCGCAGCGACTGGCGGCGGGTGCCAAGGCTGAGCCGCCGCTCACTGACACTTTCGACTGGCCCGACACGCCCCTCGGCATCATCAAGACAGCTAACGGTTACGAGTTCTTCGGCAGCGATGGGGGTGCGCACTACCGGCAGATGTGGCAAGGCCATTGGGTCGGCAACAACAAGTCCGGGTCGTTTACGACCACGACGGGCACGCTCGATGACCCGCTTGGTTCGGGCACTCCTGAAGACGTTAGCGTTTCTCCGAATCCCAATCGTTCTGTAAATCCAATTTATCCCAGCTACGGCTACATGGGCGGAGGCCCGGTCTATCAGGTTCCTGCCGGGATGACCGGTGCGGGCAACCTGCTGGCTACCTATCACGCAGAACTGCCTAACGACGCCCTCTATGCGGCTCTGGGCCTGGCTGCGTCCTCGGATAACGGACTGCACTGGACCGACCTCGGCGAAATTATTCGTCTGAACCAAGCCTACGAAGTCGGACTCGACGGTTTTGAAATCGGCGACGGACCGCTTGTGCTCTCACCCGACGGCAAGTATCTCTATTTGTATTTTCCCGACTGGATCGCCAACGGTTCAGTCCACACCACGAACCCTCAGGGAGTTTCGACCACTACCAACGTCTCCGTTGCGCGGGCGTTGGCTGCCGACGTACTGGAGGCCGCATTCGGATCGTCCCCCCAACACTCCATCGCCTTCCAAAAGTTTTACCAGGGTAGCTGGATTCTGCAGCCGGCGATCGGTGGAGCATCCACCGACCTGAATCCGCGCACCCCATTTTCAGGCTATCTCGATATTCACTACAACAGCTGGTTGCAGCGCTATGGGATGATCATTTCTGACGATACGAATTTCGCTTACGCGGAATCCACCGATGGGCTTAACTGGACAGTGCCCATCTCGCTAGGCACCTTCGGCCCGATTGCGGCGTATCCCACGGCCGTCGGCTTGGGCGAGGACCCACACACGCTGGGCAAAAGTTTTTACGTTTACTTCACTCATTTGCCGGCTGATGGCAGCGGATGGACCAATGGTTCACTGCGCAGGTTTACGTTTACGTGCCAGTGATCAAGGCAAACGCAGAGATTTAACATGCAGAGCGGAAGCCCAGGCAGAGTGCCTAGGCCGGACTTTCGCGATCTACTCCGCCACCGCTTCCTTCTCGATCACAACCTTCAAATGGGCCGTCACTTCCTTGTGCAGCTTCACCGGCACAGTGAACTCGCCCAGGGTTTTCAGCGACTCGTGGAGCTGGATCTTGCGCCGGTCCAGGTTGATTCCCTTTTTCGCGATGGCGTCGGCAATGTCGCCGGAAGTGACCGAGCCGAATAGATGATCATGTTCGCCCGAACGCCGCTGGAACGACACGGATACGCCTTCAAACTGCTTGGCCAGCTCTTCGGCCTGTGTCTTCTCCTTGGCCGAGCGACGCACCGAGGCGGCCTTCATCTGCACGATGACAGCCTTGTTGCCCGCAGTGGCTTCAATGGCCAGCTTGCGCGGCAGAAGAAAATTACGCCCATATCCTTCGGCAACCTTCACCACGTCGCCGCGCGATCCCAGCTTGGTTACATCTTCTTTGAGAATGACTTCCATGATATGACTCCGGATTAAGCTGTTAGCTGTTGGCTCTTAGCCTCTAGCTAGGCCCTCAACTCCCGGCTCGATTGAGCTAAGAGCTAAAGGCTAATAGCTAGAAACTGCTTTTCTACGATGCCCGCCCGGCAAATGGCAGCAGGGCGATGTTGCGGGCCTGCTTGATGGCCGATGCCAGCCGGTGTTGATGCGGCGAGCAAACTCCCGTCAAGCGCCGGGGAACGATTTTGCCGCTCTCGGCCACGAATTGGCCGAGCAGCCGGTAATCTTTGTAATTGATGTCAGCGATCTTTTCCGTGCAGAACTTGCAAACTTTCTTGCGCCGGAAAAACTTGCGTCCACCTTCGCGCGGAGGACCGCCGGGCCCGGAACGCCCGCCGCCTCCGCCGCCAAATCGCGGACGATCCCCTCCGCCGGAACGCTCTCCGAAAGGCCGCGAGGGCCGTTCCGATGGCGCTGGTGCTTTCGTCTCTTCAGTCATAACGCTCCTTATAAATCAGTGGGCAGTGATCGGTTGTCTGTGGCCAGTCAAAACTGTTTCGTTTTATGAACTGGCCACTGATCCATGATTAACGATCAAGGACCACTGGCCACTTTTCCTATGCCGTCGCCGGCACGTCCGCCGCGGGCGCTTCGCTAGCTGCAGGCGCTTCTTCCGCCACGGCCGCAGGCTGCGCGCTTACCTTCTTCTTCGCGTCGCGCAGCTTCTTGATCTTATCCAGGCGCTTCTGCTCCTCGTCGATGCGCACGGTGAGGAACTTGATCACCTGCTCGGTGACGCGCAGGCGGCGCTCCAGTTCATGGATGACCGTGCCCGCGCCCTCGATCGTCATCAGCACGTAGATGCCTTCGCGGAACTTGCGCACGGTGTAGGCCAGACGGCGCTTGCCCATGCGGTCCACGCTCTTCACCGTTCCCGCGGCCGACGTCACCGTCGACTCCAGGTGCGCAACCAGCTTCTCCAGGTCTTCGTCCACCATATCCGGCCGGACAATAAACATCAGCTCATAAGTACGATTCATTGCTGTCTCCAAATCTTTGCCACGGATCTTCACGGGTTATCACGGATAAACCACAAGGCTCTCTAAGATTCGATCCGTGAGAATCCGTGAAATCCGTGGCTAATCTTTCTCTTCTGTTTCTTTCCGGTTGAAGCGGTTCATCGCCGCCGCCGGACCTTCCATCAAAATCGCTTTTACAGCCTCTACGGCGCTGTCGAGCATCCCGTCCACTACTGCCAGCTCTGCCTTGCGAAGCGGCGCCAGCAAATATCGCTCGCCGTTTTCCACTTTGTGTTCCGGGGCCACGCCAATCCGGATGCGCAAGAAATCCTGCGTGCCCAACGCTCCGATGATCGACTCGATCCCGTTATGTCCCGCCGAACTGCGCCGCGTGTGGATGCGCAAAGTGCCCAGCGGAAAATCCAGCTCATCCTGAATCACGATCAGATCCGATTCCGGCTTCGCTTCATATTCCGCGACCAGTTCCCGCACCGCCACGCCGCTCAGGTTCATGTAGGTTTCGGGCTTGGCCAACAGCACCGTCTCGTCCCCAACCTGTATCCGCGCAGTCAGCGCCCGGCATTGCCGGTTCCTGATCTCGACCCCACGCTCGCCGGCGATCCGATCTACCGCCAGAAAGCC
Organism: Acidobacteriaceae bacterium; assembly: GCA_003168355.1. Lineage (GTDB taxonomy): Bacteria > Acidobacteriota > Terriglobia > Terriglobales > Acidobacteriaceae > Sulfotelmatobacter. The sequence continues at coordinate 36,797 of PMSQ01000201.1, forward strand.
CAGGTTATGCGGCGTGAACTGGTACTCGATACCAGGATTGCCGAGACCGACGATCAGTTTCACGCCGCCATCCTGAACTCATGCTGTGATAGCCGGGCTTCGCCCGGCGGACAGCCGAGGGCGGCTGTCCCCACACAAGCATTACTTCTTCTCCTTTTTCTCGGCCTTCTTCTCCGGCTTCTCGGCAACCGCCTCGCCCTCTTCGTCGGTCTCCGTCTTGCCCTTCTTGATGACTTCGGGCTCGGCCGGTGTAGCTCCAGCTTCCGCCGCTACAGCTTCCGGCGTGGCCACCACTTCTTCCTTCACTGAGGTCACGTGAGCTACGGGCTGGTTTGCGTCCGTAAGGAACTTCAGCTTCTCGTTGTGGGGCAAATCCGAAACGCGCAGCACCTTGCCGAACGTCAGTTCGCTTACGTCGACATCGATGTGGCTGGGAATATCACCCGGCAAGCACTCGATCTCCACTTCGCGCAGCATCTGCTCGAGAATGCCGCCTTCGGTTTTCACTCCTGCGGGAACGCCCTGCAGCATCACCGGCACACTCACCCGCAACGCCTTATCCATGGCGATGCGCTTCAGGTCGATGTGCAGCAGGTGGCCTTTGATCGGTTCATATTGCCAATCCACGATCATGGCCTTGGTGCGCTCGCCGCCATTCAGCGCGAGATCGAAAATCGTGTTGTGGCCGCTTTCCGAGTGCAGGATGCGCAGCACGTGCCGCGGGTCCAGGCTCACTGACAACGCGCCCTTGCCCGCGCCGTAAACCACGCCCGGGATCTTGCCTTCGCGCCGCACCCGGCGGGCATGATTCTTGGTGCCGGCCTCCCGCGGTTGCGCTTCCAGAGTGTTTTGTTCCAATGTAGTTGCCATAATTTCGATTCCCGCCTTACATGAATAATTTGCTGACTGAAGTCTCTTCGTGAATGGACTGAATCGCCCGTCCGATCAATCCCGCGATCGAAAGCACCATAATCTTGGACTCGCCGGCCGCTTCCGTAGTCAGCGGGATCGTGTTCGTCACCACCACGTGCTCGATGGCGGAGTTGTGAATATTTTCCACCGCCGGATCGGAGAGCACCGCATGCGAAGCGCAGGCATAAACCGAGGTCGCTCCATTTTGCAGCAGCGCCGCCGCCGTCTTCACCGTGGTTCCGGCAGTATCGATCAGATCGTCGATGATCAGGCAGGAGCGCCCCTTGACGTCGCCGATCACGTTCATCACTTCGGCCACATTCATCTCCACCCGGCGTTTGTCTACAATCGCCAGCGCCGCGTCGACCTTCTTGGCGAAAAAGCGCGCCCGTTCCACGCCGCCAGCGTCCGGTGAAACTACTGTAAGGTTCGGCAGACTCAACTTCTTGAAGTGATCCACCAGCACCGGCGAAGCGAACAGGTGGTCCACCGGGATGTTGAAAAATCCCTGTATCTGCGGCGTGTGCGGATCAACGATGAGGGCCCGGTGAGCGCCCGCCGTGGTAAGCAAATCCGCCACCAGCTTTGCGGAGATCGGCACCCGCGGCTTATCCTTGCGATCCTGGCGCGCATAGCCGAAGTAAGGCATCACCGCCGTGATGCGCCTCGCCGAGGCCCGCTTGAACGCGTCGATCATCAACAACAGCTCCATCAGGTTTTCATCCACAGGGCGACAGGTCGGCTGCATCACAAATACATCGCAGCCGCGTACGTTCTCCTGGATCTGGACGTACACTTCGCCATCGGCAAAACGCTTCACCATGGCCTGGCCACGGGGCATGCCGAGAAAGTTGCAAACCTCATCGGCGAGAGGCTCGTTTGCCGTGCCGCTGAAAATCTTGAACTTCTCGTCCACCCGCGCGCGCGGCTTGCGTTCCGGCTTCTCCTCGGGCATGGGGGGCTGGGCCTGCTTCTCGGCTTTCTCGGTTTTTTCCGTCGGCGTGACTAAAGTGGCCATAGTTTTCGCAGCTCTTAAGCCTTTAGCTCTTAGCCCTTAGCGAAACCCTCAACCCTTAAGCGTCAGGCTAAGAGCTAAAGGCTAACAGCTAAAAGCCAATTTTCTGGCTGGGCCGCTAGGATTCGAACCTAGACAAAGTGCTCCAAAGGCACTTGACCTACCATTAGTCGACGGCCCAGTACCGTTTCAAGTTTCCGGTTTCCAGTTTCCTGAAAAACTGGGAGCCGGGCATCGGGTGAAGAATGATACCCCTATTAAACAACCAGAAACTAGAAACTGGAAACAAGAAACTTTTTCCAGTACTCCCGTCGGGTCAGCGTCACCGTCGCCTGCGCCGACCAACCCTGTCTCCGGAGCTTCGCCGCCGCAGCCCACGCCGCTTCCTTCGAAGCGAAGAGCCCGTACAAGGTTGAGCCGGAGCCCGACAGCGACGCATACTTCGCGCCCGCGCGCTCCAGCGCACACTTTCCTTCACTCAGCTCGGGATACTCAGGAAAGACGACTTGTTCAAAGTCGTTCTTGATCCCGGCCCGGACAAGCTCGAGAAGCGGATTCTCGGCCCGGCCCCTCCTGGGTTTAACAACTTTACTGCTACGAGGAGCACCGGAGTAACTCTCGCTCAGCCACGCCGACAACCCTGGGCCAAGCTCAATCATTCTATCGGATGCTCCCACCATCGTCAATTTCCGATCCCACTCCGCGAATGCTTTCGGCGTCGAAACCCCAACCTCCGGGGTCACCACCACGCACGCCGTCGCGGGCAAGTCCTCCAGCGGATACACTTGTTCCCCACGACCCACGCCCAGCACCGTCCCGCCCACCAGAAACAGCGGCAGGTCCGACCCCACTTCCGCCGCGATTCGCAGCCGCTGCACCGGAAGCAAGGATTTTTTCAATACCCTCTCCAGCCCCAGCAGCGCAGCCACCGCATTCGCCGAAGCTCCACCCAGGCCGCCTTGAACCGGCAAGCGCTTTTCAATGTCGATTACCACCCGCCCTTTGGCTCGCAGAGCCTGCATGGCTTTCTCGACGATGCGATGGCAGGTATTTGACTCATCGTTTGGAACTCTCGGGTCGTTACACCGAATCTCAATCCCGTGCCCGCGCTCCAAGCTCACCCGCAAAACATCGTGCAGCCCAATCGTCTGGTAGACGGTCAGCAGTTCATGAAATCCATCCGGTCGCCCGGCGCCAATGCACAGCCCAAGATTGATTTTCGCGAAGGATCTCACCACTACCGTCATGGCAGCAAGATTGTAAGCCATCCCGATCGAGAGGTGAGTAGGCAGCCTCCAACATCCTGCATCCGGGCTCTTGCTGCGGAACAGCAAACCCCTCCCCCACCCGATACACCACCTTGGTAATCTCGACCCACGCCAAGGATTAGCGCACTCTAATTGTGTGATTCCAACACACGAGCCGGTGACGGTCCTCCCGGTTGGAACCAGCAAAGACCGCAAACACGAGTGCTGCCCGTCCCAGCGGGATCCTGTCAGCACAGTCCCGCAAGTTGGGTGTAAGGCGTTGCCTGCGGAATAGCAAGATCGAGCTAAAAATTCAGCCCGCGTTCCACGACGGCCGCGAATCGGTCGCGTGCAACGGGCGGTGGGCGATCAGGGGCTTTTTGCATGCGCAATTTGATTACTCGATGTTTTTTGCTGGCTGTCCCCTTTTTAATTACAACCTTGGCCGCGGCCCAGGGTAATTACAACGTAATTTCCGTCAACAACGGTGGAACCATCTCCGGCACGGTCAAATGGTCGGGACCGGTGCCCCACGAACTCGATTTTCCCATCACCAAGGATCCTCAGGTCTGCGAACAGGATGGCAAGAAAACCGCCAGCCTCGATCGCCTGATCGTGGGGCAGGATGGCGGGGTCGCTAACACCATCGTCTATCTCAAGAACATATCCGCGGGAAAGTCGATGGACCTGCCTGAGCAGCGCCGGCACCTGGACCAGAAGCATTGCCGTTACATTCCGCACATTCTTCTGGTGCCCCAGAACTCGGCTCTTCAGATGCAGAGCTCCGATGCCACCCTGCACACCATCCACATGGATGGCGCGGCCAGCTTCAACTTGCCTTTTCCTTTCCCCAATCAGATCACGGCGCGCACCATGGCGACGCCCGGCTTGGTCAATCTTCGCTGCAACGGCGGCCATGTCTGGATGAACGCGGAGATGATGGTGGTCCCGCACCCTTACTACGCCGTCACCGACGAAAGCGGCCGCTTCGAATTCACCAGCGTGCCCGCCGGCACCTATCAGATTGTCGCCTGGCATGAAGGCTGGGGACTCGCCGGCAAGGAACAGGCCTATGACGTCCTCACCGAACACACCGTGCAGCGGCCTATTTTTACCGAGGCGAAAACATGGGAGAAGGCGGTCACGGTGAACGCAAACCAGCCCAGTACGGTCAGCTTTGTGATCGGAAATAAGTAGGGGCTAGGCAGGAACACACGTGTGGGTGGGACGCTCCCTTCGACTTCGCTCAGGGCCGGCTTTGTTCGACAACTGCAGGGCGGCATTCGTATGGCTAAGCTAATAGCCCCTTGGTGGGTGAGTTTGGAACTTAAGCAATTTGGTCGTGGTTAGATTTCGCGGGCAAGAGTGCCCGCGCCACACAATCACCCGCGCCGCTTATACAGCACCGCAAACTCAAACCCCGCATTCGCTGGGAACATCTCCGCCACTTTCCTCAATCGCTCGGCCAGCGCCGAAGGCGCCAGCAGCGGATAGTCACGCTCCCGCAGATCGTAATAGTCCACATCCAGGTACAGCGAAAGCAGATAAATCGAGATGGTGTCGGAAAACGTGGCCTCGAAGTATTCGTTCTTGAAGCGCTCCCCGTCAGCCCCGCCGGCTAAGGCGAGCTTGCGGGCTTCCCAGGCGTCGAGCGAAGTTTCTCCGCGCGTTCCGGCTTCCACTTGTTTCCAGGCCAGTGCGCTGAACTCCTCAGAAACTCCCGCGGACTCCACCAGCGCATGTCCCACGTTGATATAGAACTCAAACGCCACGGAAAACTTGTCGTCCATCAACCGCGTGGAGATGAACACGCACTGCGAATCGCCCAGATTCAGGTTGCGATGGCACACCGCATTGTCGCTGAGCGCCACGTCATAGCGGTCCGCGATCAGGATCTCTTCTCCCTGGGTCACCGCCAGCGGCACAAAGTAATAGGCCTTGCGTTTGAGAGCCGCGGCAATTTTGGTCGGCACCGCCGCGATCATGCGCTCCAGGTCAAACGAGCTGATCGAGGCCTCGCCCGCCACGGCATAGCACACCCCGTTCGCCGCCTGTGAAACCGGCGTCGTCCGGACCACATCCGCGGGATTCCGCGTAATAGCTGGCGCTGCCTGCGACATTCTTACTATCTTATACACTAGCTCGAATTAGCTTTCGCGCCCGGGCGAAGCGCACGCAAGAGATTGCCAAAAGGAGTAGGCACTTGGACGCTATGAATGAATTCCCGGAGTTCATGAAGCATTCGGCAAATAGAATCGCTACCAGCGGCCAAGCAACCCCCGGAGTGGAAGGTTACGTCTTCGATGGCACCGAAGGCAGCCAGATGGCATTCTGGTCCTGCCGCGAAACCGCCTCGTCCGCGCCCCACGTCCATGATTACGACGAATACATGCTGGTTGTGCAAGGCTGTTACACCCTGATCATCGATGCGAAGAGGATTCCAGTGAGCGCGGGCGAGGAGTACTTCATCCCTCGCGGCGTATTACACGGCGGTGAAGTTATTGCTGGAACCCGGACGATCCACGCCTTCGGCGGCCACCGCGCAGATCGGATCGGGACTTCGCCCCCTGCGCAGAACTCTTGAAGAGGAAGTGCGGTAGAAGCAAAATCTCCAACCAGTTACCTTTGTGCCTCACACATCGGGGCCATTCCACTTTGCTTCCGCTTGCGTCACACTATTTCTGTGCCCTCAATGCGATCAATCAGAGTGGAAGTAAACCGGCGCCGGCAATCTCGCACGCAAGCAGTGCTGCCCGTTCGAGTGCGCGGAACGAACGCCTCCGGCGTTCTGTTTGAAGGACTGGCACACACGCTCGACCTCACCTCGACGGGAGCAAGGCTAGGCGCCATTCGCCACAAGCTGCAAGTACTGGATACGTTGGTTGTTCTTTATCGGCAGCGCAGAATCGAATTCACCATCGTTTGGTCGAAGCTGCTGGATGGGCAGCACGAATACCAGGTGGGCCTGCAAACGGTTGCGCAGCAAAGCGATCCCTGGGGTTTGAGTCTGTCAAATAACAGTGCGCAGCCGGCAATGGAAGCTTCGGCAGTTTCAGTCTCGGGGGCTGCCTGATCAAGGAGGAATCATGGACCACTTTTTAAGCAAGCTCTGGTCAGACGAGGAAGGGCAGGACATCGCGGAGTATTCCGTGATGCTGGCCGTCGTTCTCGTCATCGTGGTGGGCACAGTCCGGCTGATCGGATCGAATGCCGGCAATGTGTACTCGCAGGTCGGCAGCTCGATTCAGTAGCCGCAGCCTTCCAACCCAGCTCTCCTGAGTTGGGTTTCTCACAATAACTTCCAGTAAACGCATCCTGCGGAATTCGCGGGGAAGCAGTCCGCCCAAGACTCTCTGAAGTTTTCAGGGCTTAGCCGAGTTGCTCATCATCAGCGCAAACAGGACGGGAAGATAGATAACCGTGGCTTGCAATACGTGGCGGGCAAACATTTTGGATCGGGGACTGTTAATCGGCAGCTTAAGAAACGCAAGGCGAGCGCCGAACCAGAAAAGCGCGATTCCAAGCACCACCGCGCCCACCAGATAAATCTTGCCCGCCATACCGAAAACACTGGGCAAAGTGCTCAGGGGAATCAAAATCAGCGAGTAGATCAGGATGCGCCGCGCCGTGGATCTTCCATCCTGCTCGACCACGGGCAACATGCGAATTCCGCCCGCCGCGTAATCTTCCCGGTAGAGCCAGGCGATGGAAAAGAAATGCGGGAACTGCCACACAAATAAGATGGCAAACAATATCAACGTGCCCCACTCCAGATGGCCGCGCGCCGCCGTCCAACCCAAAACTCCCGGCATAGCTCCAGGAAAAGCTCCCACGAAAGTGCAGATCGGCGAGACCCGCTTCAAAGGCGTGTAAGCGGCCAGGTACACCACCGAAGTCAGCAGGGTCAACAGCCAGGTCAGTGGATTGGTGAAAACCGCCAGGTAAATCGATCCCCCCAAGGTAGCGAGCAGGCCGGCGGTGGTGGCGTGAAACAAGCTCATGCGGCCAGCGGGCAGCGGGCGATGCGCGGTCCGCCGCATGCGTGCGTCCGCCTCGTGTTCCATCACTTCATTTAGCGCGGCAGTTCCACCGGAGACCAGGGCGATCCCCAGCAAGGCGTGAAAAAGCCCCCACGACAACGATGAGACACCGGCTTTCTGCGCGCCAAAGTAGTAGCCGCACCATGCGGTCATCACGATGAGGCTGGTCACGCGCAACTTCATCAATTCGGCATAATCGCGCAGGAGCGAAGTTGCCTGCCTGCGAAGTAGAACCATGGGTTGGGTCATCGCGCTCATAGACAATTTGTGATCTGATACTTGTACCGCGTGGCTTGACACTCCCAGCTTTCAGTCGCCAGGATTGCATAGGTACTATCCTGGCTTTCGAAAGTCAAGTCAAAACTCCAGACTGCCCATACCACCATGATCCAGTTTTCCCAGGAAAGTGCACGATTCCACTACTGGCTCGCCGCAGAACCTGACCCGCTGAAAATTTCCGGCGGATCAAAAAAACACTGGTGCCACAGTGCGGCGTCCGATAGTTTACCAGCCTTCCATTGCTGGAGCACCGGGAACGTTGCCGCAATCATTCCCCCATCGATGGAATCAAAGATCAGCACGATTCCCGCCAACTCCTGCGTCTTTTGTGCCAGCTCTGCATAACTGCTATCCAGGACGGATTTTGCGAATTCCAGTCTCACCTGGGGACCTGCGTCCTTACCGCTGTCGTCTATCTTTTCCACCGAGACAATCTTCACCCGCTTTCCGCGGAGTGGTCCCCAATCTCCAGGGAAGGGCGCTTGTTCTTCCCGAGCCACATGGAAGATCTCGGCAGCAGTGGGAACCGCAGCGGCGGGGATGGGCGCATCGTTATACGGAACGCTGTCAGGCATTTCCAGGTTATTGCGCCAGATCCAGCCACGGGACAGGCCGGAAATATGCACATGAACCCAATCCCGATTGAAGTCCAGCATCTCGAACTCATCGTGAGCGGTGGCCAGGAATAGAGTCTTCGCGGTCAAGCTCGCCGACCCGACCACCGGGGTCCCGGATTTCTTCACCGCTACCAGGTTCTTGGGATGCGACTGGCTCTTCAGAACCTCCTCCAAGCTCTGCGCTTCCGCGCGCAGAGAGTTTGAATTTTTGTCCGCAAGGCTGTTCTGCGCACCCTGGGCACCGGATTTTTCTTGCTGGGCCAGACCTTGGGCTAAGGACGAAGAAAATCCGCCGCCGGTTTCCGGAATTCTGGGCACCGGTGCCGAAATGGTGGATTCTTCTGCATCCGCCGTCTTCACGGTTTGGCCGGGAGTGGTTTGGCCCGAGGCGCTTTGCCCTGGAGAAGCTCGCCCCGAAGAAGATGGGCCCATGCTGGCGTTTGTCGAAGAACCCGCACCAACTGCAGGCGCTTTCGCAGCGAGTTGGTCCGACAGTTGATCAAGCAGGTCCGTTTCCAGGCGGCCATTCGAGGTTAACAATTGATACCCGGAGCGAGCAGCAACCGGATCCGCGTACCAGGCCGTAACCTGCGCGCTTACTCGCACAACCGATCCACCCGACGGAGCCGCGCTGACCTGGATCTTGGACTGATAGTAGCCACGCTGATAGCGATCCAGGGGATAATCCACTGAAGTAGCAAATCCCTCTAACACTGGAAGGCGTCCCGACGAAGCCATTGGAGTTTCTTTCAGGAGTCTTTCCACCGCGGCCTTCGACTGCGGGAAAGCGCGCTCGTATCCGCCGCCTTGCGCGAGGCTCGATGGCACACAGTAAACGACCGCGACCGCCAATAGCGCGCACATGAATTCTTGACCAAATCCTGCCCTACGCGTCTTCATGGCAGCTCCAATTGCTCGCGCATCATCCATCCGTGCTGTCCATCGTGAGTCTCCACTCCGTACCAGTAGGGCGTGGAGATCACAATCAGAACCTCCGCGCCCGTCGACAACAACTGCAGCGTGCTCGCGGTGTGGAACGGCGCCGACTTGAGAGGCGCGCCCGGCGATTTCACCAGCCGCTCCACCTGTTTGCGGAGCTCCTTAACGTGATCTTCCAGCGTCTGCCCCGGCGTCGTCGCCACCGGCTGTTCAGCGGGCTGCGTCGCCTCCGCCGGCGGAGGTGGATCAGCGGGGCTCTCCAGATTCTGTGGAACAGGCTGGGAGGACGATGTTGAAGGCGGTTTCGCCGCAGGGGAATCATTGTTGGTGCGCGCCACGAGTTCCTGTTTTTTCGCGAGTATCTCGGCGCGCTCCTCCGCTGCCTCTACGTTCTGTCTCTTCATCAGTTCGATCGCGTCCAGGTGTTCCCGGATGTCCTTGTACTCGTTGCTTTCGACCGATCCGTCCGATTGATGCAGGGTGTGGCGGAACGCTTCCTCAAAAAGCGCATCGATGCGCAAGAGCGTGTTCTTACCCTGGGCGATGACCACATATCGAACCACAAGCGTGCCCACATCGCCGCTGTCCTTGAAGTTCCGCGGATCGATTGCTTGCTCGCGAACTTTGTAAAAGACCTTCCCGCCCTCTTTCCACGGCGGAAACACCGGCGAGGTAGTGGCCGGTTTCGCGCCCGAGACAAATTCGTCTTTGTTGTATTCCTTGGTTCCCCTGATGATGCCGTTCTCCGTCACATCTTGCACAACTTGCTCAACTTCGCTCTCCCGCATAGCGATGTTGACGACCAGCCCCTCGCCGTAAGTCAACTTGTCTTTTGTACGGCCGGCGAGGGGAAGCGCCATCGCGAAGAGCAGGCAGAGCAGCAGAATCCGGCCGGCTGCGCGTGGCCCCTCCCAGTGCGTAACACGCCAATCACGGCGCGTAGAGCCAATACCAGTCGTCCCGCGGCTCTTTTCCAAGAAGCTCAACCCCCGGCTTCGAAAACCCATCGGCCGATTCACCCTCGTCTCCATGTGACCTCCCCAGAGTCTCGTACTCCGGACGCGAAGCTGTCAACCCTTGCGGGAGATTTGCCATCAAAGGCCGGGAGAAAAATATTCTCCGGACCGACCTTGTAAAAAATTTGTAAAACTTCTTGCACTTCGTGTTTCGACCGTAGTAGGATTCCGCCCCGGTACGGTGGTAGGACCGAATCGATGTTCTACCCTCAAGGCGGAACGAGAAAGGGGTTTCTCGTTCGGCGCTTTTTATTGGTAATATCTGCGCCTTGTCGCTTTTGTGGTATGCGGTTTTGAACAACAACAGATCTTGATTTGCTGCCGAGGAGACCGGACATGCGCGTTTTTAAGTGTTCCCGTCGTAGCCAGGTATTTCGCTCTGCGACGTCACTATTGTCCCTGGCTCTGTTTCTCGTTCCCGTGGTCCTGACCTGCAGCCAGCCCGCGAATGCCTTGCCGGCTTTCGCCCGCAAGTATGGCCTGCGATGCTCAGCCTGCCACGAGTCCTGGCCGATGCTGAATTATTTCGGCCAGAAATTCAAAGACAACGGCTACCAGATCATGAACGATCGCGATGCCCCGATCTGGCAGAATCCGGGGTACTGGCCGGTGGTCTTCCGCATCACGCCAATCTGGCACCGCGTGAGCACCGGCAAGGTCGAGGTGGACACGTACTCTTCGGTGGGCGGGGTCCCCACACCAACTGGTTCTGCGGTCCAGCGCATCTCAAGTTCCGGCTTTGACTTGAGCGGGCTCGACTTCCACACCGCTGGAACTTTGGAGAAGAACATCTCCTTCTATCTGCTTCCGTCCTCCGATCCTACCGGCGCTTTTCACTTTGAGCAGGTTTTTGTGCGCTTTGACAACATTGCTCGCAGTCCCTGGCTCAATTTCAAGCTGGGCCGGTTCGAACTCGACAACCTGCTTTCTGAAAAGCGCATTTTGACGCTGACCGGGAACGGCGGCGTTTACCAGACTTATCACTTCATCCCTCAGGGTGACGGGAACATCTTTGGGCAGATCGGCGATAACCAACTCGGCATCGAGTACCTGGGGCACTCGGTGAACGATCGCTCGCGCATTTCCGCTTCCCTGGTTAGCTCGAGCGATGGGAACGTCAACCTGAGTACTGGAGCCAACTCCTACTCGGGCTTCTTTGCCGGGAGCCAGGCTTTTGATACAGGCAGACTTGGGGTGCAACGCATCGGGTTTTACGCCATGGCCGGAGAAGCGGCAACCTACTACCTAACTACTGGAGGCGGGATTCCCATTGCTGGTTCGGGAATTGGCAACAAGAGTTACAGCCGCGAGGGCTTCGTCGGACAATTCTATTTCGGCCAGCATCTCGATCTTACGGTTGTGACGCAGCATGGTTCGGATAACGTATGGTTCGGGCAGGGTTATGGCAATGCCATCGCCACCGACGGCAATGGAGGCACAACCTGCACCGCTCCCATTCCCAACGGCTGCCCTCCGAACAATGTGCCGGGAACAGTTCTTCCGGTGGGAGCGCAGGCGCCCAGCTGGAACGGCGTTACCTTCGAGGGCCACTACGTATACAGTCCGCAGTTGATCTTCATCGGCCGGTATGAAGCGGAAAAGATGTCGCAACAAGCCAACAACGGTCCAGGATCACTCGATCCTGTTGCTTCGAACTTTGGCAATATCTCGACCTACACCATCGGCTTCCGCTACAACCCGTTCATGACAAGCCGTGCCGGGTTAGCCTGGCACAACGAGTACAACTGGCTGCACCAGGATGGTACGGGGCCAAGTCTCGGCTTAGCCTCCGCCAACGTCAACACCGGCGAAATACTGATCGGACTTGACTTCGATTTCTAGAGAGGGATAGACATGCGAACAAGATTGCGGAAGTGGTCGCTTCTCCTGGGCGCAGCTGCGGTTTTGGCGCTGCCTCTGACTTCGTGGGCGCAGCTCACGCAGTACGATTTGGAAACGCGCATAGGCATGGAAAGCCATGTCGGAAACATTACTGGTCATGCCAAAGATGCGAAGGGCGACTATCGCCGTTATTGCGTCGTTTGCCATGGCACGCTCGGGGACGGAAATGGCGAAAGCTTCCCCTGGGTCGACCCCAAGCCCCGCGATTTCCAATTGGGCATATTCAAGTGTCGATCTACTCCGACGGGCACCCTGCCGGTCGACCAGGATCTTTTCGACACCATCGCTCGTGGCATGGACCGTTCGAACATGCCACAGTGGAGTACCTTTACCAAGCAGGAGCGCGCAGACCTGGTGGCCTGGGTTAAGCACTTCTCTCCGCGCTGGACAGGCGAAAAACCAGGAACGCCAATCACGATTCCTCCCGAACCGGAAGTCACCCCGGAGCGCATCAAGGCCGGACGCGACGTGTTTGCCCGAGTGCAGTGCTGGAAGTGCCACGGCGTCCAAGGTATGGCCAACGGGCCGTCGGCTGCGACCCTCACCGACGATCTGGGCCGCACCATCCAGCCTTTCAACTTCACCGACGGTTCCCGGCCGAAGTGCGGCGATACGGATCGCGATATTTACCGGATTTTCATGACCGGTTTGGACGGCACTCCCATGCCGTCGTTCGCCGATAACATCAAGCCCGACGAGGCGTGGGACCTGGTTTTCTATCTGCGAACCTTCATGTCGCAACCCAGTAAGGAAAAAGCGATGGCGAAGCAGCTCGCACTCAAACCGGTTGATCCCAATGCCCCGGTGGCGCAACAATAGTAGAGGGTATGCACGCGTAAGGTTCACCAAGGAGAACTTTTCATGAGGAATCGACAGAATTGGGCGGTTGCACTATCGGCGATAGTATTGGTCTGCTGTGGAGCCTTGCTCTTGAGCCAGAAGGTAAACGCGGCCGGAGAAGGCAAGATTACCGGGACGGTCAAGCTGGATGGCACAGCTCCTCACATGAAGGGCATCGATATGTCGAAGGATCCCTACTGCGCGAAGGCCCACGCGACCGATCCAGCGCACCTGGAACAAGTCGTGGCCGGAGCCAACGGAGGCTTGGAGAATGTGGTCCTCTACATCTCTAACTGGAGCGGCAGCGCCCAGGCATCCACCGCAGTCCCGGTGTTCGATCAAAAGAACTGTGTCTATACGCCACACGTGCTGGCGATGGACGCGGGCCAGACATTCAAGGTAATAACCAGCGATCAGACCACCCACAATATTCACCCGCTGCCCAACCCCATGACCGGTAATATCCCGTGGAACCAGTCTCAGCCGCCGGGAGCGGCGCCGGTCGAGAAGAGCTGGAAAGCTGCAGAGGTGATCCCAGTCCAGTGCAACATCCATCCCTGGATGCACGGTTGGTTTGTTGTGGTCAAAGGGCCTTACGCAACCACCGACGATAAAGGCAGCTATACCATCGACAACGTGCCGCCCGGAAACTACACGGTGACTGCGTGGCAGGAAACCTACAACACCATGACGCAGAAAGTCACAGTGGCCGCTGGCGCGTCGGCGACGGCCGATTTCACCTTCAAGGCGAAGTAGCGAACCGAAGTAGCGAACCAACGAAATCCGGTTAGACCATGGCGACTCTCACCCCTCCAGTAACGGTGCACATGCCCCCGACTAATAAGGACGGGGGCAGCTCTCTTCCGCCCATTTATGGTGGCGGCGACGGTGGGCGCAGGGACGGCGCTCCCGGCTATGGTTCGCGACTGCGGCGCGCCCGCCTTGGACTGGCCGTAGCTATCGCTCCCATCGTAATGCTGTTTGTTGCCTTTACCAGCGCCTATGTCGTGCGACAGGGCCTGCCCACGCTGGACGAAAAAACCAACACCTACGTCCGTGATTGGATTCCGGTCAGCTTGCCGATCGCTCTGCTCCTGGTAAATACCGGATTACTCTTGTTCAGCAGCATTGCAGCAGAATTGGCCCGGCGGCAGATCACCCGGCAGGCCGCGTTAGCACCAGTTCACTCCATTCCTGGCGTTTCTCTCGGTGCAGGAAAAGGCCTTCCCTGGCTCGGGATCACCGTTCTGCTCGGTGGCGGCTTTCTGGCCGGCCAATGGATGGCCTGGCGAGTGCTGGCCGACCGCGGTTTTTACCTGGCCACCAGCGCCAGCAGTTCGTTCGTGTATTTGCTCACAGCTACCCATGCCGTCCACCTCATAGGCGGCATGCTGGTTCTGCTTTACGCCGCAGTTGTTTCCCTGCTCGATAAGCCGGTTGAATCGCGGCGCATCGTCGTGGACGTGACGGCTTGGTATTGGCATTTCATGTTTCTGTTGTGGATTTATATTTTTGCTCTTATGTGGTTTGCCCGGTAGTCGAATAAGGTCGACGGGGGCGGTGGGCGCTTACGAGCTGCCCCCGTACGGCGCGTTTTCACAGAAGAAGCCAAGTCTGTTCCGCGGGGGATCGTACCATGGGCAAAGCGTTCGGCGTAGTGCTGACGATTATCACAACTATCTCGGTCGCAATCTTTGTCTCACGCCACTGGTGGTTTCCCGAGGTTGCTTCGGCTCATGGTGGCGCCATGGACCACCAGTTCGTGGAGACCTTCGTCGGCGCAGCCATTGGATTCATCCTCGCCCAGTTGGCCCTGGCTGTCTTTGCCTGGAAATACGGAGAGCAGAAGGGCGACAACCGTCCGATTCGCATTTTCCCGGGCGGGGTTAAGTGGCTGCTCGTGCTCGCCTTCGTTTATGTCGGGTCAGAGATTATCTTGCTGGAGTTTGTAGGGCAGAAAGTCTGGGCGGCCATGTACTTCACTCCGCCGGCAACCGATTCTCTTCAGGTTCAAGTGCTCGCCGGGCAGTTTGCATTCTACTTTCGCTATCCCGGACCCGATGGTAAGTTCGGCCCTATCCATGCCGATAAGATTGATGAGGCCAGCGCGAACTTCTTCGGCATCGATCCCTCCGACCCCGCATCCAAAGACGACATTGTGACCGCGGAATTAGCTGTTCCGGTGAACAAGCCTGTGGAATTGCTGCTGAACTCCAAAGATATGGACCACGGGTTCTATCTCCGGGAGATGCGCGTCCAGCAGGACATGCTTCCGGGGATGCAGATTCCCATACACTTCACCCCGACCAAGATCGGCAAGTACGATATCGCCTGCAATCAGCTTTGTGGTCTCGGCCACTACAACATGCGGGCTTTCCTCGAAGTGATGTCGGAGGAGGACTATCAGAAGTGGATTGTCCAGCAGGCCAGCTTGCAATGATGATTTCTGGCGACGGCGGCCACCATGGCGCTCTGGCGCAGGGAAGGTAACTCACAATGGAAAGCATGCCCATGGAAGTACAGCACCACCACACGGCACCGACCAGTTTCATCCGCAAGTACGTCTTCAGCGTCGACCACAAAGTGATCGGCAAGCAGTATTACTTCCTCGCGATTTTTTCGGTGTTCGTGGGGATGGTCCTTTCATGGCTGGTGCGGATCCACTTGGTGTGGCCGAACATTCATATTTGGGGATTGGGCGTGCTTTCGCCTACCGGCGCGCCGGGGGGCGTAATGTCCCCGGATTATTACCTCTCGCTGCTGACGGTCCATGGCACGCTGATGGTCTTCTTTGTGCTGACCACGGCGCCGCAGGCCGGATTCGGCAACTATGCGCTGCCCATTCAGATTGGCGCCGAAGATATGGCGTTCCCCGTCCTGAACATGCTTTCATTCTGGGTGACGTTCTTAGCGCTGTGCGCCTTGGTCGCCACCCTGTTCGTCAAGGACGGTCCTCCGATCTCGGGCTGGACGGCATATCCTCCGCTCAGCGCCGTCGGTAGCGATGCCGGTCCTGGGCTCGGCATGGGTCAGAATCTCTGGGCTGTTTCGATCGCACTTTTTTGTGTGGGTTCTTTGCTCGGCGCCTTGAATTTTATCGTCACTACCGTGGATCTGCGTTGCAAGGGCATGACGCTTATGCGCATGCCGCTGACTTGTTGGGCCTGGCTGATTACCGCCATCCTTAGTCTGCTGAGCTTCGCGGTTCTGTTTGCCGCGTGCGTTCTGCTCTTCCTTGATCGCAATGCGGGAACCAGCTTCTTCCTCCCGGCCGGCCTGCTGGTCAATGGAAAGCTCCAGAACCATTCCGGAGGCTCTCCGTTGCTATGGCAACATCTGTTCTGGTTCTTCGGGCATCCCGAGGTGTACATCGCGATCGTTCCCGGCTTCGGAGTTATCTCGCATGTGCTCTCGGTTTTCTCCCGCAAACCCGTTCTCGGCTACAAGGTAATTGTCGGTTGCCTTCTGTCGATTGGCTTCCTGAGCTTCACCGTCTGGGGACATCACATGTTCCTCAGCGGGATGAGCCCTTATTCCGGCTTCCTGTTCTCGATTCCGACTTTGATCATCACGATACCCGCCACCATCGTCTCACTGCTCTGGCTGGGAACCGTTTATGGCGGCAGGCTGCGCTTCACCACTTCCATGATGTTTGGCCTGGGCTTCATCTCGGTATTTGTAACCGGCGGCTTGGGTGGCATGTTCCTGGCGCAGCCCTCGCTCGACATTTTTCTCCACGGAACCTACTTCGTAGTAGGACATTTCCACATGGTAATGGGAGTGGCGGCCATCTTCGGCATGTTCGCCGGTACCTACTTCTGGTTCCCCAAGATGTTTGGCCGGATGCTGAATGAAAAATTGGGTAAAGTCCATTTCTGGATCACCTTCGTTGGCGTCTACTGCATCTTCATGCCGATGCACTTCATTGGCCTTGAAGGCATGCCTCGCCGGTATTCGAGTTTCGTCAACGATGCGATGCAACCGCTCATGCCCGTGCACACATTCATGACCATCGCCGCCCTGACCACCGGAGCAGCTCAGTTCATCTTCTTCTTCAATCTCTTCTGGAGCATGTACAAGGGGGCCAAGGCGCCTGATAACCCTTGGGAGTCCACGACTTTGGAGTGGACCGTGCCATCTCCACCGCCTTTTGATAACTTCGGGGGCAAACATCCCGTGGTTTCTTACGATGCTTATGAATACGGAGTTACAAGGAACGGCAAGGACTACATCATGCAGACTGACCCTCCTGGGCAGCCGGCAAGCAGTTAGTGGAGCCTGTTGCAGTACTTTGAAAAAGTAAATTCAGGACGGGGCGAGCGAGAACATGTCTCATTCAAGCGGTCCACTCTCGGCAACAGCAGTTCATGATGGTCGCGATCTCCCGGTCTGGGGTGGCGGAGCGCTGCCTTACGCCGTTCCCTCGAAGAAACTGGGAATGTGGTTGTTTATTGTTTCTGATGCGATCACTTTCTCGGCCGTAATTTTTGCTTATGGGTATTTGCGGCTCGCGGCCCCGGCTTGGCCGCGACCGTTCGAGACGGCAAGTATCGTCAACGCAACCGTCATGACTTTTGTGTTGCTCTCCAGCAGCGTGGCCATGGTTCTGGCCGTCAGAGCCTCAAGCTTGGGCAAGGTGAGTGGCGCGGTAGGATGGCTGGTAGCCACCGCGCTGGGCGGGGTGATTTTTGACATTCTGCATATTCGCGAGTGGCTGGGCCTTATCGCGGAGGGTGTCCGTCCGTTTAGCAATCCCTGGGGCACACCGATGTTCGGAGCCGCGTTCTTTACCATGACCGGGCTTCACATGATTCACGTAACCATTGGGGTTGTGTATCTGCTGATCATCGCCGTCGGCTTTGGACGGAGAAAGCTCTCAGCCGTGGATGTGGAGGTGAGCGGCCTTTACTGGCACTTCGTCGATTTGGTATGGATGTTCATCTTTCCCCTGGTTTACTTGCTGTCAGCGAAAATGGCCTAGGATAGAAGATTAGGAAAGGATCGGGACATGGAGCACGCGGAAACTGCTGGAAACAAAATCATCTTCTCGGTGTGGTTTGGCTTGCTCGGCTTGACGGTGTTGGAACTGGTACTTGCCTATCGGGATTTACCCCTGGAGACCATGCTCAGCATCCTAATGGTATTGTCCGTTATCAAGGCGGCAATGATTATTGCCTACTTCATGCACCTGCGGTATGAGCGGGCAAGCCTGTTTGTGACGCTGATTCCGTCACTGGTCTTCGTACTGATTATGATGACAGTTATCTTCGCAGACAGTTCGCGGCTCGCGCATATGCGATCGCTGATTCAATAAGCTGGTTGAATAACGTGTGCAACTGTTGCGCTGGCTTCTGAGCGGCGCAACGCCTCAAAAGAAAGCGTGCATTATGGACGGCCAGGCAGACTCTGGAAAGCTCAAAACGCCATCAATCCGAGGCGGAGTGGTTCGGTTTATCGGCGCAAGCCTGGTGGTATTGGGCGCAGGACATGCGCTCTACGGCCAAAGTTGCGCCATGTGCTACACCACCGTCGCCGGCGGCGGCAAGTCCGTCATCCATGCTTTGCAGGGAGGAGTCATCGTTTTGCTGATTCCCCCGGTGCTGCTATTCTCAGGGCTCACTATTTTGCTATTCCGGTGGAGAACATCCGCTTCGAACCGGGCGTGGTTGCAGGACTAGAACGTCACAGCTCACAACCCCATTGAAGCCCGAAGTCTTTACGAAGGGCTGCCGAAAGCTCCCCCTCACTTCCGGTAAACCACTCCGCCCTTCATCACGAACGAAACATTTTGCACCGCACTGATGTCCTGCAGCGGATCGCCGGAAACCGCGATGACATCGGCCAGATAGCCCGGCTCCAACGCGCCGATCCGACCCTCCCAACCCAGCAGCTTCGCCCCATTCAGCAAATCAGCCTGCAGTACCGCCAGCGGCGTCATGCCGAACTTCACCATCAGCACAAATTCACACGCCTGCGTCCCGTGAGGAAACGGTCCAACGTCTGAGCCGACTGCCATCGGAACTCCCGCCGCCACTTGCTTGCCGAAGTCCTGCACCTTCAAATCGAGCATCTGCCGCTCGTGAGCCGTCTGCGCCGGTGTAGCCGCATGATCCGCAAAATACTCAAAAATGGTAAAGGTCGGCACGGCAAAGATCTGTTTCTCCCGCATCAGCCGCATCGTCTCGTCGCCAAGCTGGTTGGCATGGTCAATGGAAGCGACCCCGGCCTGCGCCGCGAACAGCGTGCCCGGCTCACCGGTGGCATGCACCGCCACGCGCTTGCCTACACGCGCCGCTTCCGCAACTGCCGCACTCAGCTCAGCCAGGGTGTATTGATAAATCGTGGAAAACTTGCCATCGCGCACCGTATCCGGCCCCGTCTCATAAATCTTGATGAAGTCCGCGCCTTCTTTGAACTGCTGGCGCATCACCGCGACCAACTCATCCTTGTTATTCGCGTAATCGGCGTTCGACAGCACATGTTGCGCCGGATTGTAGCCAATCGCGTCTTCGTGTCCGCCGAGGATGTTGATGGCGTTCCCACTGATGCGCAACCGCGGTCCCGGAACCAGCCCATCGTCAATCGCATTGCGGACGGCCGTATCAGCCGACCCCGCACCTTCGGTCCCCATGTCGCGCTCGGCGGTAAAGCCCGCCATCAAATCGTCTCGCGCCGCCAGCAGAGCCATGATCGTGCGTTGCGGCACGGATTCCTGCACTGTCTGCAAGTCCTCCGCCCCGGGATGCAGAAACAGGTGCACGTGCGCATCGATCAGCCCCGGCATCAGCGTGCGCTCTCCCAGATCAATCACTTCCGCGCCCGCCGGATGCTTCACGGAGGCGCCCACTTCCACGATTTGATCGCCCTGTACCAGCACCTCGCCCGGCTTCACCACGCGACCGCTCTTCACGTCCAGCAGTCGAGCCGCGTGCAGCACAATCGTATGTTGCGTCGTGGGTTGTGTCTGCGCTGAGCAGATCGCAGCACACAAAGTCAGCAAGAACACCAGGGAGGATAGGAACCGACTGAGCTTGGTCATATTGTCAGTACGGGATGGTACCACCTCAGATTTGGAGGAGGCCAGCGGTT
Organism: Acidobacteriaceae bacterium; assembly: GCA_003168355.1. GTDB lineage: Bacteria > Acidobacteriota > Terriglobia > Terriglobales > Acidobacteriaceae > Sulfotelmatobacter. The sequence continues at coordinate 56,693 of PMSQ01000201.1, forward strand.
TGAAAGTGCACGGCTCTCAGCCGCGGAGTGGCGTGAGAATCACCAACGCAATCATCGCTCCCGTGCAACCCGCTCACTTTGCCGTGCCTTTGTTCTCTTCCGACGGCGCCGCCGGCTTGGCAAATTTCGCGTCATCCACGGGAACGTTCTGCTTCACTTCGCTCACCTGAATCGTGAACCGCCCGCTCGGCCGCGCCAGCGTCCAACGAAAGGGAATCTTCACCCCGCCCGTTTCCCGGTAGTCGGCATAGTCAATCTGCGTCGGCAACCTTCCCAGCGGAGTCTCTCCGTACCGCACCAGCCGCACCAGCAGCCCGGATTTCTCGTCAAAATAGAGTCGCAGCGGCGTCTTCCCCTCGCGTTGCCCCACCACCAGATACGTGTCGTGGTCCCCGATCCTCTCCACGCCTCGCACCTTCGTCTCGGTGAACATTGCCTTCAGGTGCGCCGCAAATTGAAGGTCCGCATCCATCGATGCCGCGTCGATGTCCGGCCCGTGCATCTCGCGTACCGGATGTCCCGGAACTCCCAACCATCCTTCCTGTCCGTCGAAAGCCGTAATGCTATCGCCGTCGGGCGTGTGCGTGAATGACACCCTCTTGTCCGGGTCCTTCGAGAAAATCTCGATCGGAACATTCCGGTCGCCGAACGTGATCGTGCCCTTCATCACCCGGCTCGTAATCTTATCGATCGCCGCCGCTCCACCCGCCGCTTGTAGATACTTGTCGATCAGTTGATCCGCGCCCGGCCCGCTGGGCGCCTGCTCCTCCCCGCCTTCGGAGTTCTTTGCCTCCGCCATGCTCGGCTTCGGCTCTTCCGCCATCACCAGCGGTGTCCCCACCGGATCGACGCTCCCCCGGTGGCACGAATAGCAGGTCACTTCGCGATGTCCCTCGAAGTTGTCCTTATTAATGGCAAACATCATCTCCATCATCTTCCGCGCCGTTTGCTTCGGCTTCTTATCATCTTTCTCGAACGCGCCCTGCACGTGGCAAAACTCGCACTCCACGCCCAACGACGCTGTGATGAACTGCATCGCCGGAATCAACTGATCAGCCGGAATCCCCTTCAGAGTCTGGATATTCTTGAATTGTTCCTCCGCCTTCTTTGGCCCGGCAGCGTTTGCAGTCGGCGGAACCGAGCCCGACTGCGCCTTCGCTCCGCTAATCACGACCGCACAAACCACAAAGATCGCCGCAATCCCAACAATAAATGTGGGGACAGTCGCCCCTTCGGCAGGCTCAGGGCAGGCTCTCGGCTGTCCAATCGAGCGAAGCTCGATCCCTTTCTTTCCGTTCATTCGTTTCGCCTCAGTCTGGAATCACGGAGTCTATCAAAAGTTCGTAGCCGGCACTCAGCGCTGGCTGTCCAGAGTTTTTCAATCGCACGATCACGCGATCACGCAATCGCTCAATTCTCCCTGCGCCGGATAAAATACTGCCACTTGTCCATCCCCGCCGGCACCGCCACGTCAAAAAATCCCACCATCATTTCCTGCGACGTTTGGTCCCCCCACGTCACCGTCTTCTCCGGATCGGGATTGTGCGGATTATTCTTCGAATTGTCATACCACGCCACCGCCCTCAGCTTGGTCCCCGCCTTCAACTCTCGCGGCTCCGCCAGCTTGTAACTCAGTTGCCAGTGAAAGTGATAATTCACCCGCAGCAAAGTTTCCACGTTTCCGTCATCATGCACAATGTCGTATTCAAACCGCTTTCCACGCAGATGCATGTGCGGAAACAGACTCAGCAACGTTGCATCGTTGGGCAACGTTCCCTGCACTTCCACGCGAAAATCCTCCGCGCCCGGCGGAATTACCAGCGCATGATTATTCAATTGCAGCGTGATTACCCTCTGCTTTGGCGGCTTCTTCGCGAACACCAGCCCAGCGCTGGTTTCGTCGCTCGCCGCTTCGCCGTTCGTGGTGTAGTGCATCTGAAACACCAGGTCCGATCCCGCCGGCACAAACTTCGCCATTCCATCTGCCCACCGGTCCGGCGCACTTCCCGGCGCGTACACCAGCAGCAGATCGCTGGTAGTCTCGTGCGCCCGCCGCCGTTCTTCGGGATCGTTCAACATCGATGCCGTAAACGGTTCGCCCACCGGCGCATGCCGCAGCCACGCCGAGTCCGGAGGCCGGATATACACCACCGCATGATGCACATGCGCCGCGCTCGAAGGCCGCACCTCCGCCATCTGCACCCATTTGTCCTCGGTAAAATGCGTGGCCACAATCTCGTAGGTATATTCCACTTCACCTCGCGCCGGAATTTGCACCGGCTTCGGCATCTTCACGACGGCATCCGGCTGAGGAATGTTCCACCCCTCACTCCACTCCGGCGGCGCGGGCGCATCGCGCGCATCTCCCGCCGGCGCTCCAGCATCCGCCCACGCTGCAATCGTCGCAATCTGTTCCTCACTCAACGACGGGTCATTAGCAAAATGTCCGTAGCGCGGATCGGCAAACCACGGCGGCATCATCTTCATCTCAACCGCAGCGGCAATTTTTCCTGCCCAAGGCCGCTCTTGCTCATAAGTCACCAGCGGCATCGGCGCAGCTTCTCCGCTCCGGTGGCAGCTCTGGCATTTACTCTGCAGTATCGGGAGAACATCCCTATAAAAGGTAGGTGACGCGGCGGGCGGGGAAACTTTTTCGTCTCGCGCCGATGCCGATCCCGCAATCTGCGATGCCATCCCCAGGACAGAGATCGCCAACGCGAACACTACGTGAAGGCTCTTCACGGGCGCGGACACCCAGAGTCAGCGCCCACGCCTGCCATGCCGAGGCTCATCCAAGAATGCTACAGTAGTTCGTTCATGTCCGCCCCCGACTCCCTCTTCGTTCGTGCCTGCAAGTCGCAACCAGTCGACCGCACCCCCGTCTGGTTCATGCGCCAGGCAGGACGCTACATGCCCGAGTACCGCGCTGTTCGCAAGCAGCACTCGCTGCTCGAAATCTGCAAGAAGCCGGCGCTCGCCGCCGAAGTCACCATCACCGCCGCTGAAATTCTCCAAGTCGACGCCGCCATCATCTTCGCCGACCTCTTGCTTCCGCTCGAAGTCATGGGCCTGCCCTTTCATTTCTCCGCCGGAGAAGGCCCGGTCATCGAGAAACCTGTGCGCACCACCGAAGATGTTGCCCAACTCCGCACCGACCGCGCCTCCGATCTGGGCTATGTCTCCGAGGCCGTCGGCATAGTCGCGAAGCATTTCGCCGGAAACCTTCCCGTCATCGGTTTCTGCGGAGCGCCCTTCACCCTCGCCAGTTACATGATCGAAGGCAGCGGCTCCCGCCACTATCTCCACGCCAAGAAGATGATGTACAACTCTTCCGCCGACTGGGACGCACTGATGCGCAAGCTGGTTGACGTTACGGCCGAGTACTCTGCTGCCCAGGTGCGTGCCGGCGCCGATGTCATCCAGATTTTCGACAGTTGGGTCGGCTGCCTCAGCGTGGAAGATTACCGCCGCTACGTCCTGCCGCATGTGAAAAGGTTAGTGATGCGTTTGCAGAAGGCTGGCGCGCCCATCATTTATTTTGGCACGGACAGCGCCACGCTGCTTCCTGCGATGAATGAAACTGGAGCCGAAGTCATCGGCCTCGACTGGCGCATCCCGCTCGACAAAGGCTGGAGCGATCTCGAACATCGCTGCGCCGTGCAGGGCAATCTCGATCCCGTCCTGCTCTTCGCCGATTGGGAAGAATTAAAATCTCGCGCCGAACACATTCTCCACCTCGCCGCCGGACGCCCCGGCCACATCTTTAACCTAGGCCACGGCATCCTACCCGAAACGCCGGTTGAAAACGTGAAGAACCTGGCTCGCCTGGTGCAAGAATATTCGGCTGCTAGGAAAGGTGTGCGGTAACGTGGAAGAGCGGCGCTTCAGCGCCGCGTAAAGTGTCAAAGATAACTGCGGGCTTTAGCCCTGGTGGTCGCATGTTCGCGTTTAACCCAGTTAGCCGCAGAGCAGAGAAGAGATAAGAGCCCAACCATTATTCATGACCCGAATCGCGATCATCGGCGGCGGCATCTCCGGACTCGCCGCCGCATTCACCCTCGAAGAGCATCGCCGCGCCGGAACCATTGACTACGCACTCTATGAATCCTCGCCCCGTCTCGGCGGCGTTCTCCGCACCGAACACATTCAGGGCTGCGTCGTCGAAGCCGGCCCCGATTCCTTCCTCACCGAAAAGCCCTGGGCCGCCGATCTCTGCCGCGCCGTCGGTCTCGGCGATCAACTCATCGGCTCCAACGACGCTGATCGCAAAACGTACATCCTTGTCCGTGGCCGTTTAATCCCCATGCCCGACGGTCTGATGTTCATGGTCCCGACAAAAATCCTGCCCACGGGATTCTCGCCGCTCTTTTCCTGGAGCACCAAGCTCCGCATGGCGCAGGAATTATTCCATCCGCCGCGCACCGCTGAAGCCGACGAAAGCGTCGCCTCTCTCGTCAAGCGCCACTACGGAGCGGAAATGGTCGACTGCCTCGCCGATCCGCTGCTCTCTGGCGTTTACGGCGGCGAGGCCGCCAGCCTAAGCGTGCGTGCTGTCCTTCCCCGTTTTGCCGAGATGGAGCGCGCTCACGGCAGTCTCGGCCGCGCCATGCTTGCCGCTCGCAGGAAAATTCCGCGTTCCGCAAACCAGGCCGCCCCGCCGCTTTTCACTTCGCTCAAAAACGGCATGCAGCAACTCGTCGCAAGCCTTATCCCTCGCCTGAATCAGCCCTCGTTAATCACCAACGCTCGCGTGGAATCGATTCAGCACGACACCGGAGGCTGGAGCGTTTCAGCCGGATCGAAATCCGGTCACTTCGACGCCGTGATTCTCGCTCTGCCCACCTACGCCGCCGCGCAGCTGCTATCGATCGCCAGTCCCGAGCTCTCCGCCGAGCTCGGTGCCATCGTTTACAGTTCTTCCATCACAGTCGGCCTCGGATACAATCGCGACGTCCGCCAGTCACTTCCACCCGGCTTCGGATTTCTCGTGCCTCGCAGTGAAGGGAAACGCCTGCTGGCCGCGACTTTCGTCCACAACAAATTCCCTCACCGCGCCCCCGAGGATCGCGCCGCGCTGCGCTGCTTCTTCGCTGGATCGACCGCGGAAAATATCTGGCAGCTCTCCGACGACGCCATCATCGCCATCGTCCGCAACGAATTGCGACAGATCCTCGGCCTGCGCGCCAGGCCGCTTTTCGCCCGCGTTTATAAATGGAAGTCTGCAATGGCCCAGTACGGCGTCGGCCACCTCGAACGCCTCGACCGCATCGAGCGCATGCGACAGCAGTTGCCCAAACTCGCGCTCGCCGGCAACGGCTACCGTGGCATCGGCGTGCCAGATTGCGTCCGCTCCGGCCAGGATGCTGTCAAGCAGGTCCTAAATGTCTGAAGGTTGGCAATGCTTGTGTGGCGCGGGCACTCTTGCCCGCGAAATGCATGCGGTGTCACAAGTCTTGCAGGAGCAGCCCCATTCCAAACGCTACGCCGGAACATCAATCTTCCTCAAAATCTCCTCCCGCCGCATTTTCCCCACTACCAGCTTGATCTCGTCATAAGTAATCTCCGGCGGCACAATATCCTTCAACGGCTTCAACCGTTCCATCCCAACCTGCGCGCATGCCGCTTCAATCACCGATTGCTTTTCCTTGCTCACCCATCCAGATTGAAACTCGACTTGTCCCGTCTCCAGCAGATTCGCGACCGCGCTCGCAATAGTTGATACCTGCCGTCCTCGCATCAGCGCAATCTCTTCCAGCGTCCGGCCTTCGCCCAACAATCGCAGCGTCTCATCCGCCGGCTTGATTTTGCTCTCAGCGCCGGCCGCCCGGGCCCCTTGTCGGTACTTTTCCAATGCCTCCAGAATCGGCTGTCCATAAACCTCCGCCTTGCGCTCGCCGATTCCCGGAATCTCCAGGAGCTCCGCAAAAAACTTAGGCTTCCGCCGGCAAATTTCTTCCAGAGAAGAATCGTGCAACACAATGTAGGCAGGTACGTTCTTCTCTTTCGCCATGGCGCGCCGCCACTCTCGCAGATACTCCCGCAGCTCTTCCGCCTCGGATCCCGCAGCCGGCGCTGCAGGCGGCTGCAGCGGCACGCGTCTTCTTCCGGCCGTTGCGGTCTTTCCCGCCGCCCCGGACTTCACCATCCACTCCGCCGCACTCCCGCAAACATCGCAAGCGTCGCAAGACTCCCACTTCGGAGCTTCTCCAAAGTGCCCGCAAATCTGCCGGTGCCGGCAGCGCCGCGACTCCACGAACTCGCGGATTACCCTGTACCGCTCCCACGCCCGCTCGCGCTCCGCGGCGTCCGTAATCTGGTTGGCAAAAAATCCCAGCAGACCAGCATCTTTCTTCTGCCACAGCAAAACGCAATCCGCACTCGCGCCGTCGCGCCCCGCTCGTCCCGCCTCCTGGTAATACTGTTCGATCGACTTCGGCAGCGATAAGTGAATCACCGCCCGCACCGCCGCCTTGTTGATGCCCAACCCAAAAGCGATCGTCCCCACCAGCACTCGCACCTCGTCCGACATCCACCGTTCCTGGTTGCGCCTCCGGTCGTCGGCTCCCATCTTGCCGTGATATCCCACGGCGGCAATGTCGTTGTCCTCTAGAAAATCCACCGTCTCCTCGACCCGGTTGATCGTCGGCGAATAAATAATCACATTGCTGCCGGAGTAGCTGCGCAGCGCGCTCACCAGCATCTCCATCTGCTCCAGCCCCGCGCATTCGCGCACCAGGTAGCGCAAGTTCGGCCGGTAAAAGCTGGCAATGTACTTATCGGGATTGCGCAATTGTAGCTGCGCCAGAATGTCGTGCCGAACATGCCGCGTGGCGCTCGCCGTAAAAGCCGCAATGGGACGATCCGGAAACTTCGTACGCAACTTACTTAATTGCCGGTATTCCGGACGGAACTCATGCCCCCACTCAGAGATGCAGTGCGCCTCGTCGATCGCGAAAAATGCGATCTGAATATGCTGCAGCCAGCCCATCGTATCGCCCCTCGCTACTCGTTCTGGCGACACGTAAAGCAGCCGGTAAGCGCCTTCTCGCGCCCGGCTCATCACCTTTGCCTGCTCCGCTTCGCTCAGGGTGCTGTTCAGCACCGCCGCCGGAATCCCCATCTGCGCGAGCTGCGTTGCCTGATCCTGCATCAGCGCGATCAGCGGAGAAATCACCACCGCCGTCCCCTCCGACACCACCGCCGGCAACTGGTAGCACAGAGACTTTCCCCCGCCCGTCGGCATCACTACGCAGGTATCGTGCCCGGCCAGCAGAGTGCGCACAATCCGCTCCTGCAGCGGACGAAACGTGCTGTACCCCCAGTACCTGCGCAGCGGCGTCATCAAGTCAATGTCGGGGCTCATGAAATCGAGTATAGGCTGAGGCGAATATCAGGAGAAACTCGAATCGCAAATTTCTTAACCGCAACTTTTTGAAACGGGAACTACCCTGAACCTCTGTGTTTAAGACTTTTCCATGCCATACCTCACGTCCCGATACACTCTCTCAAACATCACCCACACCACCCCAATGACCACAAAGCACAGCACACTGCCCTCCGGCCCCACGATCCCTCCCGTAAGCCATCTCGGTCCGTGAAATGACGACTGCAGCAAATGCCCCGGGAAAATCGTTCCGCTATCGGGCACGGAATAAAAAAACGTCTCTCCCCAATCCCAAGCCGCATGAAATCCCACCGCAAACCACAAGCCCCCCGTGCGCCGCAAGGTCAAACAAAAGAAGAAGCCGATCGCCGCCGCTGCCAGCAGTCCCATCCACTGCTCGCCCGCATTCGCCAAGTGGATCAGGCCAAACGTGCACGATAGCAGCACCGCTGACGGCCAGAAGCCGATCGCCCGCGTCAGGGTGAACTGCGAATAACCGCGCAGCAGAAACTCCTCGAAGAATCCCACCAGCAAAAACATCCCCGCCCAGAACGCTGCAAACTTCACAACGCGCGCGCCGTGCATCGCCAAGTGCCCCACGTCAAACACCCGCAGCCCATACATCACCCCGAGCAGCAGCGTGATGCTCGCAAATCCCCACAGCGCTCCCACCCAAAACAGTTTCCCGAACGCCTGCCGCCCCGGCAGCCCATACACGCCCCAAGGCCGCTTCTCGACTCTTCCCAGCACCAGCGCCGGAACCACGGCCGCCACCAGAACCGCAAACTCCTCCAGCATCATCGACCACAGCCCATTCGAGCCCAACTCCACCGACCCGGCCCACCGGCTGGCCACAAACTGCAGCGGGTAGAACATCGCCACATAGAACGCGAATCCCCATCCGGCCCTCAGCCCGTCCGGCCCAAGAAACACCGTCCGCACGTAGGATGGCTGCACCGCCATCGCAAAATCCGGCGCCGGAGTAGGTACTGCCGTAGTCGTGCCTTCGCGATTCAACGCTCTCTGTTCCTCACTCGAACTGTTCATCCCTTGATCCATGGCAGAAGTTTCTCGCAAACAGGCTCGGTCATGGTAAAACACTTCGTCCCGCCTTATGACGCGATTTTTCACGCACGAACGCTTCGGCCGCCCACAGTTTTTCGCAGGCCTCTTACTCCTGGCCTTCCTGTCGCAGGCTGTCTGGCTCATCCATTCCGAGCTGCGTGCATCCGAGTTCTCCGCATCCCGCGTCCCCAACGCGTCCGAGCAAGTCCGCATCGCTGCAGGCTGGGGCCAGCTTCACGGCTTCGGCATCGCCGGCGCGCCGAACCCAGATTCTCAGCCACCGCTTCCCGTCGCAGTATTCCAAGACAACGACGGCTTCGACGCCCAACATTCTCCGCTGCTCTCTGTCGTTACGGCCGCACCGCTGCTCGCGTGGCCCCAGCACCTGCTCGATCCCGACTCCTTTCCTTACTGGCGCTGGCTACCGCGCATCCCGTTCCTCGCCGTTGGAGTCTTCCTCGGCGCTTCGCTCTGGTATGTCGCCCGCCGTCTCTGCGGAAATTCCGGCGGATTCCTCGCCCTCACCCTCTACTGCTTTTCCCCTTCCATGATCCAGGCCAGCGCCGTCTGGCACACCGAACCCGAAATCCTCGCTGCCTGGGGCGCTTTCGGCGCAATCTTCACTGCCATCGCCGTCGCCCACACGCTCTACGCCCCGCGCGAAGTCATTCTCTGGAACTGGCGGCGCATCGTCCTGCTCGGCATCTCCCTCGCCATCGCGGTGGGCTCCCAATTCTCGATGATCATTGTTGTGCCCATAGCTTTCTTTTTCCTGCTCTATCTAGCGCCCATCCGCCGTGGCGCAGCTCTCACCATCTGGACTGTCGCATGTTTGGTTGCTCTAGCCATTCTCTTCGCTACTTATTTCTTCCATCCCCGCACCTTTTCCGAGGGGATGCGGCACGCCTCCTTCTGGGGAGCGACCTGGCGCGGCTTCACCGTGCCCGGGGTATACCGCCAGGTCGGATTGCAACTGCTGCGCGCCTGTCCCGCCCTGGCCCTGCTGCTGCCGATCGCGACGGCAACTTATTTCCTCTGGCCTCGCACCCGCTACTTCGGGAACACCGCTCCCGGGCTCGTCGCCCTGTTGTTCATCGGATTGGGCATGGCCCACCCCCACGTAGCCGGCGCAGGATTCCTTCTCGCTTCCATCCCCTTCGTCCTGATCTTCGTCTCCGGCATCCTCGCCGACCTCATGGAAACTCCCTATCGCCAACTTGTAACCGCCTGCGTCTGGGCATTGCTCGCCGCCTACATCCTCTGGAGTCTCCTGGCCCTGGCCCAAATCCCCCGCGGATGACTTGAGTGGTTTCCTCTGTGCCCCTTGTGTTAGAGCCTTTGACTTTGACAGCTAACAATTCTCTACAATTCCCCCGCATCCACCCCGCCCGGCCGCGATCTAAATTGTAGCTATCCGAGGTGCGCCATGACGTTCTCGTTGGAGTATCATAGTGTCGTGAAATGTCCTGTGCAGCGCTCGATTCCGGCTGCCCTGCCACTTTTCGGGATGCTCCTGCTCCTGTTCGTTCTTGTCGCGAGCAGTCCCGCTCAAGTCAACGCCGCAACTTCCTCCGGCTCCGCTCACTCTGTCAGCGTAATGCCCTCCAGCACCGCCGCACCCGCCCACAACCTCTCTATCCCGTCGAAGTCGGGTGTAACCGTTTCAACCAAAATTCCGCATCCGCCCCAAGGCCCGGGCGGCAAGCCTCCGAACAACAATTGGAATTCCCAACGCAACACCGCAAACGGCACTGTTTATTACCCGTATCTCTATCCCGCGCCCTACGCCGCGGATGCCGGCGCTGCCGATTCCCCCTCTGACGACGATGACCCCGAGTACCAGGGCGGCCCCACCATCTTCGACCGCCGCGGATCGGGCGCCGCTTCCTACATCCCCCCGGTCTCCACATCGCCGGTAGAGGACATGCCTGCCGCCGACTCCGACCTCGATCCCGAACCGCCACAGGCTCCCACCATCCTGGTCTTCAAAGACGGTCATCAACTCGAGGTGGCAAACTACGCTATTGTCAGTCAAACACTCTACGATCTAACGCCGGGCCATCCCCGCAAGATCGCTCTCGCGGATCTCGATCTGCCGGCCACCGAAAAACAAAATGACGACCACGGCATCGTCTTCCAATTGCCGCCCTCCGCCCAGGCAAACTGATGCGCACATTCGCAATCCTCGATAATCCAGTGTGGCGCGGACACTACTGTCCGCGAAATGCATATAGTAAGGTGAACCAGGCAGGAAATTTTGCTCTCTTCGTTTTGTTAGGGGCAACACTCACCCCCTGCGCCGCCGCCCAGAGACCTGCAGCCCCCGCCAGCCGCGCAACCCACTCCTCCAACTCCCTCAGAGGCAATCTTGCCCGCGCGCACAACCGCCGCGTTTCTCCCTACGTTTCCCCTTACACTTCTCTGCCGTTCCCTTTCTTCGGTGACTCCTTCGATCCCAGCGACATCTATTCCACCGGCTATCCCGTCGCCTCCCAGCCGCCCCCATTCTTGCTGCAAGCCGCACGCGACATGGCCGGTCCCGTCGCCGATTCCATGGGACCCGGCATCAGTCCTTTCAACCGCCGCGAGTCTCCATCCTCGCAACCGTTGATGATCGAACTCCAGAACGGTCGTTACGTTCGTATCAGCAGCACCGCAGCCGACGGCCACGCCCTGCCGCTCATCCCCGCCTCCGCATCTCCGCCGCAAGACCTGCCCTCCGCCGTTCTCATCTTTCGTGACGGACACCGCGAAGAAGTCCGCGACTACGCCATCGCCGACGGCATCCTCTACGCTCGCGGTGACTACTACACCGACGGCTACTGGAACAAAAAGATCGCGCTGTCCGGCCTCGACGTCGCCGAAACCCTGCGCTCCAACACCACCCGCAACGTGAAGTTCGTACTCCCATCGTCTCCCAACGAAGTCATCACCCGCCCCTAGCACGCTGCGGAAAAAGTCGTGAATGCGCCGATCACGGTGAATGTGTGGATCACCGCGGAACGTGCCAATCACTCTGAACGTGTGGATCGCTCCGAACCCATGGGTCACCCTGACGGGTGGATCACTCCGAACGCATGGGTCTCTCTGAACGTGCGGATCACCGTGGAAGAGCGGCGCTTCAGCGCCGCGTAAGTCCCGTCGATCGAAACGGGCTTTAGCCCCCGTGGTCGTTTTTCTCAGCGGACTGCATCTCGCCCAGCGTCACACTCAGCAAGAGCTTCCCTCTACGCCGCCTGCGCATACGCCCGCTCCCGTTTCTCCCTCTTCTCCCGCAGCCGCAGCATAGGCTGCTCCACCAGATAGTAGGAAAGGCTTGCTACTCCCACCGCGACAAACAGCCAATACCAGTCCTTGTGCTGCGGACCATAGGCAAATAACTGCTGCCACAGATAAAGGCTGTAGCTGATCTTTCCCAGCCAAACCACCGGCTTCACATTCAATATCCAGTAAGGAGTCTGCACGGCGTGCAGCACCAGGCCGGCAATCGACACGTGCAGCAACGGCCACAACACCAGCAGAAGCAGGGGCGTCGTGCGAAAATGCACCGCCGCCACGTATACCGGAACCAGAGCCACCGGTGCGACCATCGCCAACGCCCAGCCCTGCTTGATTCGAGGCAGGCGCGCCGCAAAAATTGCCAGCAGACAGCCCACAGCCAGGATGTCCGCCACCGCCGGAAACGTCTCGTCCGCTCGCCCGTGAAATTTCAGCAGAGCGCACCCCACGCGATAAATCGGAGCGAACAATACCACCCCGGCCAGGATCGTAGTCCGGTGCCGGTACCACTTCTTAAGCACTCCCGGCCACAAGAAATAAAACTGCTCCTCCACGCTCAGCGACCACAAGTGCCCCAAAAACCAGGGATGCGCGTAATCGAAATTGGTCACGTACAAAGCGGCTGCCGCCATGTGGTACCACCGCGTCTGCCGCCCATAAATAACAAAAACCGGCAGCATGAAGGCAATCGCTGCGGGCAGAATTCGGTAAGCCCTGCGCACATAGAACTCGCGCAGTCGAATCGTCGAGCTTCGCGCCCACTCCTTCAACAGCAGAGTTGTGATCAAGTATCCGGAGATGATGAAAAAGATCCTCACCCCCAGGTTCGCAAACGCCCCTCCAACTTCCCACCCGTAGTGGAGCGAGGTCCAGTGTCCCATCACAACCATCGAAATCGAGATGGCCCGCAACCCGTCGAGCGATGGAATGCGCTTCATTCCGCGCAGGATAAAACGCGGGCTCGCGAACCCTTTGTGACGGCTGAACCCGGTTCACGCTATTTTCCGCGGCCGTCCCAACTCGGCACCGGTAGCATCAGAACTGTCATTCTCGAATCCGCCCCGAGCTCCTCCAAAACTCTGCCTTTCGTGCTAAAATAACAACTGTTCCCGTACCACGTAACATCCTGTAAATGCAGTCAGTTACACCAGTTTCGCCCCAATTTGGATTTTGCGTTTGGGCTGATGGTTGATAGCTGACAGCTGTGAGCTCAAAAAGAATGCCTGACGATCAGAATCCCGAACTCCCCCTGACCCCGCCGCCTCCCGGCGACGGCAGTCCCGGCGCCCTGCACATTCAGCCCGTCAACATAGAAGACGAGATGAAGAAATCGTATCTCGACTATTCCATGTCGGTCATCATCGGCCGCGCCCTGCCCGATGTCCGCGACGGACTCAAACCCGTACACCGCCGCATTCTCTACACCATGCAGCAGATGGGCTTGCAGCCGAACAAAGCCACGCGCAAGTGCGCTCGCATCGTCGGCGACGTCATGGGCAAGTACCATCCCCATGGCAACCTCGCCGTCTACGACGCTCTAGTTCGTCTCGCGCAAACCTGGAGCCTGCGTTATCCGCTGATTTTCGGTCAGGGAAATTTCGGCTCCGTCGATGGTGATCCTCCCGCCGCCGATCGCTACACGGAAGCCAAACTCGCGCAAGTCGCCACCGCGCTCCTCGAAGACCTCGACAAAGAAACGGTCGATTTCCGCCCCAACTACGACGGCAGCGAAGTTGAGCCCGACGTTCTCCCCACGCGCATTCCGAATCTGCTAATCAATGGCTCCGACGGAATCGCCGTCGGCATGGCCACAAAAATTCCGCCCCACAACTTGACCGAAATCGTAGACGCCACCATCACTCTCATCAACGATCCCAACGCCCAGCTTGCCGAAATTCTAAAATCCGTCCAGGGTCCGGATTTCCCCACCGCCGGCATCATTCACGGACGCGCCGGAGTCTTCGAAGCCTACCGCACCGGCCGCGGCCGCTTCATGATGCGCGCCAAAGCTTCCATCGAAAACATTTCCAAAGAACGCCAGGCCATCATCGTCACCGAAATTCCCTATCAGGTAAACAAAGCCCGCCTGGTCGAGCGCATCGCTCAACTGGTCAACGACAAGGACATCGAAGACATTTCCGATATCCGCGACGAAAGCGATCGCGACGGCATGCGCATCGTCGTCGAACTCAAGCGCGGCGCCGAGCCGCAGATCGTTCTCAACCAGCTCTTCAAACACACCGCCATGCAGGAAGGTTTTTCCATGATCCTGCTCGCGGTGGTCAACGGCCAGCCCCGCGAAATGGGACTGATTCAGGCCATCAAGCACTTCATCAATCATCGCGTCGAAGTCGTCCGCCGCCGCACCGCCTTCCTGCTGCAAAAGGCAAAAGACCGCGAGCACATCCTCGAAGGCTATCTCAACGCCCTCGATCACCTCGACAACGTCATCACCATCATCCGCGCCAGCTCCAACCGCGCCGACGCCCGCGAAAATTTAGTCGCCTACTTCGGCGGCAAGAAAATCGATATCAACACCATCGGCCGCGCTCCCAAGCTTGATCCTGAAAAACCCTTCACCACGCGCCAGGCCGAAGCTATCCTCGAACTGCAACTGCACCGCCTCACCAAACTTTCCATCGACGAAATTTCCAACGAGCTGAAAGAAGTTCGCGGCCGCATCGAAGACTACGAATCCATCCTTGCCTCCGAGAAAAAACTTCGCACCGTGATCATCAAGGAACTCGAAGAAGTAAAAGAACTTTACGGTGACGAGCGCCGCACACGCATTGAAGACGAAGCTGCCGAAATCGTTCTCGAAGATTTGATCGCCGATGAGCAGGTTGCCGTCACCTTCAGCCACTCCGGCTACATGAAGCGCACGCCCATCTCCACCTACCGCATGCAGCGCCGCGGTGGAACCGGACGCACCGGCATGAAGACCCGCGAAGAAGATTTCGTTGAGCACCTCTTCATCGCCTCCACCCACGCCTACATTCTCATCTTCACCAACAAAGGTCGCGTCTACTGGCTTAAGGTCTACGAAATCCCCGACGTCAGCGCCGCCGGCCGGGGCAAGCACATCGGCAATCTAATCGGCCTGCAACCCGGCGAAACCGTCCGCACCATGCTCGCGGTCCGCAACCTTGAAGAAGAAAACAAATACATCTTCTTCGCCACCCGCAACGGCCTGGTAAAAAAATCCGAGCTGCGCGAGTTCATGCACGTCCGCTCCAACGGCATCAACGCCATCAATATCGAAGAGGGAGACGAACTCGTCGCCGCCCGCATCACCAACGGCCACCAAATCGTCTTCATCGCCTCTCACGAAGGCATGGCCGTCCGCTTCGACGAAAATCACGTCCGCCCCATGGGCCGCGCCGCCTACGGTGTCAACGGCATTAACCTGGAAGAGCGCGACTACGTAGTAGGAATGACCGTAACCCCAAGACCCGGCGAAGCTCTCGTGGGAGCAGTCACAGACGATGTGGGGACAGCCGCCTCGGCTGTCACGGGAGCGCCAGCGACCGAAGCAGGAGGGGATGCCGAGATCCCACCCGGCGAAACCGTAGACCTGACTCAGAAGGGCACTCTAATCCTCTCCGTCACCGAAAACGGATACGGCAAGCGCACTCCCGCCGACGAATACCGCCTCACCAACCGCGCCGGCAAAGGCGTCATCAATATCAAGACCACCGAACGCGTCGGCAAAGTGGTCGCGATCGCCCTGGTGGACGAGACGTCCCAAGTCATGCTCATCAGCCACTACGGAAAAATCATTCGCATGGATTCGAAGACCATCCGCGAATCCGGCCGCAACGCCCAAGGCGTCCGCCTACTGCACATGGAACCCGGCGACCGCGTAGCCGCGGCCGTGGTGCTGGCGCCCGAGGAAGAGCCCAACGGCAACGGAGGCACACTGCTTCAGTAGTGTATCCGGCGGTTGGGCAGATCTGAGTTCCAGGGAGAATTCTACGTGGAACCCATGGAACGCGACCCCGCGGATCTTTTGGAGGCCGGCACGCTCCTTCTTTCTCCCCGTTCCGGAAACCTTAGCAGCAGATTTTCTGGATTTGCCGCCGGTTCTCTCGGAGTATAATTCCGCGTCGCATTCCCCTGGCACATGTGCGAAGTAGTATCGGGCCTTACGAGGATGCCGTGAAGATTTCACGCCACAAGTTTTGCTTTCTGGTTTTGTTACTCTGCCCTATGGTGGGTCTGTACGCTGTCGTTCAGCAGCCGCCGGGACCGGCGAAATCTTCCCATCCGTCCCCCGCACAAACACGCGCGGCCAGCGAGGCTAAGCTGGAGGCGCCTTTTGTTCCTCAGACCGCTACCCAACCGCAGCCAATCACGTCGTCCGAATCGCTTTCAGCCGTGCGTAACAGTATGGTGTTCGCCTTTGTCTTGACGCTGGTGATTAGTCTGGTGGAGATTCCCGCTAAGTCCAAGATGGGTCCGAAGGCCTGCTATTGGAATGGATCTTTCCCGCTCTACCTCTTGATTCTATCGGCGGGCAACTGCGTGGCCGCCCTGTTTTGTTCCCAGATTCTCACGCTCTCGGGGCAATTGGTTTACTTCGCGGCCTTCCTCAATGGTTTCTTCGGAGTCTTCGCCTTTCAAGGGATCATGAGCAATACCAACATTACCTTCCTCGACAAAGGCGTTCTTACGATAGAGGAGTGGATTGCGAAAGCGCGCGACTACGCCATCGCTGCCGCCATTCAAAAGCAGGCCAGAGACGAAGACGAAACCAAAAATAAGATTGCTCTGGAACTCGTCGCCCTCGATGAGGGCACGCTCGATACTTATATCGACACCAAGCTGGGAAAGCCGGAGTTCGATAGCATTACCGCTTCGGCCCAGACACACGACGCGAACCGCAAGCTTTACAAGGCGCTGGCATTCGCAGGCAAAAACCTCGCGGCGGCTACCGCCGTCGCCCGCGCTCTAAAGAAGAAGTGACCGCCAGCGAACTTCGGTTCTTCTCGGATTACCCGACTAAGGTTTGCAGAAACCCCGGGTCCAGCCGCCGCATTTGGCGTTCTGCGGTTAGCCCATCAGCGGTAACATAGTACGTGGAGAAGTCTTCCACGCTTGCCGGGACCTCGCCGATCAGTCCGGCTTTGCTGAGCTGCTTCACGCTAGCCGACACTTGCTCTTTGGTCGGTCCGTCCACCGAATCCCATAGGTCCTTGAGCGCAATCTTGCGCGCCCCCGCCACCGTATGAAAAACCTTGTAATTAATAGGATTAAGAATTTCCGCAACGTTTTTAGGATCGAGTCCCATCAGAACCTCCGTCAGACTGATCGAGAACAATTGCTTCCAACCTTTGATTCGCCAGGGGGCTGGGCCTTGACTGACCATTTTCCCAGCGTACCACCGTGCGTACCGACACTCCCAACAGCCGCGCCAGCCCCTCTTGTGAGAGAGATTGCCACTCCCGAAGCTTCTTCAACTGCTCAACAGTCGATTGCATATCAACAATGTTACTCGATGTCGTGACATATGTCAAGACATCGATGCCACTCTTCTCAAAGAGATAGGGCGCGGTTAGACCCCAGAAAAACGGAACGCGGTCTCATGCCCCAATCACTCCTACTTCACTCCCTGCTTCCGGTTGATCTCCCGTGAAAATTCGGTGAAGAAATTCAGCAGCGTCCCCCACCCAACCTGCTCTACCATCGCCTCTCCGCCTTCGGCAAACGGACTATGGGAACCCGGCTTCCACGCCGTCGAAATCATCCCTCCACCAAACGCTCCTCCATACAGAGCCCACTGCGGACGCAAATGCTCCTCGCTGCGATCATAAGTCACCAAATTCCGGATAAACGCATGCCGCGTCCGCGGCCACAGCCCCTGGCACTTGCACTGATCGTAGCGGATTTCATATCCCAACTTCGCATTTCCCAGCGCCGCCAGGCTGTTCGCCGCAACGAACTGTCCTTCCCGCGACGCAAACCGTTCTCCATACCCTCCAATCCCACCCTGCCACTGATACGGCGTTCCCCGCGCCTGGTCGATCGCCGCCGCAAACGCTCGCTTCAGGTAAGCTTCCGGAGTCGTCAACGTCTGCCGCAAGTAAATCTCTTTTCGCTGCTCTGCCGTCGGCGTAACCAGCTTCCGGTTCCTGCCCACATACTCTCCCGCGATCCACCCCGACTCCCAGTCCCGCGCCTTCTTCAGCCCCGCCGTAGCCGCGTCCTTCGTCGCCACCGCGGCCTCCTTGGTCTTGTCCGCCACCGCCTGCACCGGATTACCACTATCCTCTTTCTTGCCCTCTCCCGGCGCATCCGGAAGCTTTTGCTCCGGTGCTTGCCCGGACTGCGGCGTCCCGCTCGGCTGACTCTGCTGTGGCTGAGTTTGCTGCGGCTGAGTTTGCGCCGGCTCGCTCCCTTGAGCCCGTACCAATCCCACCAGCGCCAACACGCACACCATCACCAGACCGCAACACGCCCCGCCCCAAAACCCACCTTCACGTCGCATTTACCCAGCATACTCTCCGCGATCTCCGCGGCCTTTCCCCTGTGAACCCCCGCGCCTTCTGTCTTTAAAGCCCTTTGACTTCCGCAACCCAGCCGCTAAACTCCCCTTTGATGCACTCCCTCTACAACCATGTTGCCGGTCAAAACGTCGAACGCATCGCCGCCCTCAGCGACGGTATCTTCGCCGTCGCCATGACTTTGCTCGTTCTCGACCTTCGCGTCCCCGCCGCCGAAGCCATCCACTCCGAGCACGACCTTCGCCGCGCGCTCATCGTGCTCTCCCCGCGCCTGGTCATCTTCCTCATGAGCATCATGACCAACGGCATCTTCTGGGTGGGCCAACAAACCCAGCTCAACTACTTCGCCCGCTCCGACCGCAATCTCGCCTGGATTCACATCGGCTTCCTCTGCGCCGTCTCTCTCACTCCCTTCACCACGGCGCTTCTTGCCGGGTTTATCCACTACCGCACCGCGCTCCTCGTATACTGGGGCAACATCCTTCTCCTCGGACTGATGCTTTACTGGAGTTGGAGCTACGCCACCCGCGCGCACCTTCTAGCCGACGATCTCCCGCTGGAAATTCATCCCGCCGTAGTCCGCCGCATCGTCATCGCCCAATCTCTCTACGCCGCTGGCGCCGCACTCTGCTTCATCAACACGTACTATGCAATCGCCGCGATCGTGCTCATCCAAATAAACTACGCGATTGCACCGAGATTCTGCTGGGGACTTTTCTCCCGGAAAACGTCTAAGGAATCGTAGATCGCGGACTTACCGTGTGGGAAGGCACGAATGGGAAGGGCACGACTTCACAGCCTACGGGAAACTCAATAGCCTACGGAAAACTCACAAATGCGTGTCGTACCGTGGAAGAGCGGCGCTTCAGCGCCGCGTAAAGCTCCAAAATGATCCGGCCTTTAGGCCCCGCGCCGATTGCGACTCAATCCGCCGACAAGACGAAAGGGGCTCAGCAATTTCTATTAAGCTGTATGCGTAATGATCCGCGTAAATCCGTGGCTAAGAAGTTTGTCTTTTTATCCTCTCTCAAACGCGTGCTTCTTTTCTAACTCTTCCACTGCCGCCTTCATCGCACTCTCAAATCTCTCCGCCTGCCCCATCAGCCCCTGAGTCGCCTCGACCCATTCCTGCTCGATTCTTACCAATCCGTCCGCAGCCACGACGCGCCCGGCGACATCCAATAAATGTTCAGAAGTGGTCTCCAGATACTGCGCGTCCGTCGGATCGCCAACTCGAACTCGCTTCTCTCCGCCCACTTTCGCCCCCCAATAAACCTTCCGCTCCAAAAACGTTGCAATCACCTCATCGCTAGCCTTCCCAAACACCCACTTCTGCCGCTTGAAGTCATAATGCCGGCTGGAAAACGCCACCGGCTTCATCTTCCCCGACTTCACAAACTCAATCTGCCTCCGGTCCACTTCCTTGCGCAGCGCGTTGATCACCGGAGCCTCC
>PMSQ01000213.1 GCA_003168355.1 Acidobacteriaceae bacterium
AAGAAGAGCCGCTTGCTGGCGGGGGCGTCGGAATCCATGGTAATCAGGGGAATGCCGGCGGCGATTGCCTTGTCGATGCTGTCTTTGAGCAGGGCGGGATCGGTCACGCCGAGCAGGATGCCAGTAGCTTTTTGCTGCACCGCCTGGTCGAGGGCATCGCGTTCGGCTTTGGGGTCGTAGCTGTTGGGGCCGACGAAATCGGCGCGCACCTTAAATTGCGCTGCAGCCTTCGTAAAGCCCGCGCCGGCAGCCTGCCAGTAAGGCACCTGCAGGTTAGCCGCCACGAATACGAAGTACTCGTTGGAATCGTGAGGGCCGCAACTGAGCAGCGAAGTTACAAGCAACGCCAGAGCGAGAACAGAAGACGGCTTGCGCAAGCGGAGCATCGGATCCTCCTTCGAACCGCAAAGTTGGCTGCGGAGTTCAAGCGGCGTGCCGGCCCGATGAGAAACTTTTGGCGAGGGGATTGTAATTGAGAGGCGAAGCGAAAGAAAGTTCTAGCGCAATGCTTGATCGAGCAGTCCGGAGATTACGCCTTCGTCCACCTCGCCGGAGGAGTTGTACAGCGCGGCTGCGGAGGCGTCTAGGACGATGACATGCGGGATGTAGCCTTTATAGTATTTATTACGCAGATCCTGCTGGGCGGGCGAGAGGGGATGATCGAGGTCGACGATGACAAACTGCACCCGCCCTTTGTATTTTTCGTACAAGTCCACGGTGCGGCGTGCCTGGCGCTTGGAGTTATAACAGCCCTCTCCGTACAGAATGACATATGCGGGTTTGCCGGGGACGAAGCCATCCTCCATGTGGTCTCCGGTGATAAGGGGACCGTCCTGGCTGTCGCTGGTGTAATCAAGCTTGGAGTTGAGGCGCAGGTTCTCTCCGGCGAAAGCGGGAACCAAGACGAGCAGCACGAGGGCGGACGCGGCGAACAACTTCATACTCTCTCCCGTAGTTTGGAAGTTTTCTCCGCTGGATGAGATCGCTTGCGTAGAAAAAAGTTACAAAACGCGCCAGTCTACACTCCCACGGGGAACGGCTTGGTGTGGGTCGTGGTTCTGAGTGAGGCGCTTCCGAAACGGCCTTGCAGCAGAGACATCAACCCCGTGTACCAGTAGCCCACCACGAACAGCAGCAGGAATGGAATCGTGACGAAATTTTCGTTTTCGACGGCGTAGAACACCGTGAGCGCGAAGTAGGCGCCGATCAGCAGTTCGAGCCAGGGCACCCAGCCCAGGCGCTTACGGTACTTGGTGGCGCCGACTTTATCTTTCTTCGATTCCACATGGTATTTGGGTGTGCGCGCGAACGCACTCTCCCTGCCAATAAGCGCTTCGATCACCGCCTTGGTGTTGGTAATGGTTAATCCGATGCCGAGAGCCATGAGGACCGGCAGATACAGCAGCGCGCGCGGCCAGCTCTTGGGAAAGAGTTCGCGCTGCGAAACAAGATAAAAACTGGAAATGGAAAACGTCGACGCCATAAAGAGCGGCAGGTCGATGAATAGCATCTGGAACCATCCCTGGTAAAAGCGGATGATCATCGCCGGCAACATCAGCACCGAGAGCACGATCATCAGCGGATAGCTGAGGTTCGCGGTCAAGTGATACCAGGCTTCGATCTTGGTGTGCAGCGGAGCGTCGCTGCGCAGCACGCGCGGCAGAATCTTCTTTCCGGTTTGGATCAGCCCCTTGGCCCAGCGCGCTTGCTGGGTTTTGAACGCCGTCATCTCCACGGGCAATTCGGCCGGACACTCCACATCCTGCAGGTAGATGAATTTCCATCCTTTGAGCTGCGCGCGATAGGAGAGATCCGTGTCTTCGGTGAGCGTATCGTGTTGCCAGCCACCGGCTTCGTCGATCGCCACGCGCCGCCAAACTCCGGCCGTGCCGTTGAAGTTAAAGAAGACGCCGCTGCGGGCGCGGCCCGAGTGCTCGAGCACGAAGTGGCCGTCGAGCAGGATGGCTTCCACCTGCGTCAGGAAAGAGTAATTGCGATTGATGTGCGTCCAGCGCGTTTGCACCATACCAACCTTCGGCTCGGTAAAGTGATGGATGGTGCGCAGCAGAAAATCTTCCGGCGGCGTGAAGTCGGCGTCGAAAATGGCAACGAATTCTCCCTTCGCCGTCTTCAGACCCTCGGCCAGCGCTCCCGCCTTATAGCCCTCGCGGTTGGTGCGGTGATGGTAGCTGATGGGATTTCCCAGCGCTGCATAGCGCTCGACCAGATTCCGCGCCACTTCGACGGTTTCGTCCGTGGAATCATCAAGCACTTGAATGTCGAGCTTCTCCCGCGGATATTTCAGCTTGCAGATCGACTCCAGAAGCCGCTCGACTACATACTGCTCATTAAAAATGGGCAGTTGCACAGTGACGCGCGGCAAGTCCTCGAAGTACGCGGCCGGGTCGGTGGTGCGCTTCTCCTTGTGCTTGTAATACAGATAAACCAGAATGTAGCGGTGCATCCCGTAACCCGCGAGCAGGATCAGCACGATAAAATAAGGAATCAGCAGGGCGCGATCGAAGACGTCGGTGTGGTACAGACCTTGAAATGTTTTGTCCAACAAATGCTGGCGGAGATAGGGCAGAACCACACCCTTGGGGGCGGCCCATGCAGCCAGCGCGGAAGACAGAATGAGATCAGAACGCAGCAAGGGGTTCGATGAAAACATTTATTCTATCGGATTCGGCGGCTTCGGTCCTTTTTGGCGAGAGAACGGTTTAGACCCAGGGATTGACCACTTGCTTCAGCAGTGAGAAGTCTGAAACATTGCGGGTGACCAGGGTGAGGCGATAATGCTCCGCGGTTGCGGCCAGGAAGGCGTCCATCACGCCGATGGGACGGCCCAAAGCCTTGGCGCGCGACACCGTTCTTCCCCAGGCCTCGGCTACGTGATTGTCGATGGGCAGAATCCGGCCTTCGAAGCGCAACGGCAATTCGTCCCGCACCCACTCCTCGATCCGGCTGCGCCGCTTGCCCGCGGCCATTCGCTCCACGCCGTAACGCAACTCCGCCAGTGAGATCACACTGAGGAAGACGCGGTCCTCGTCAGCCGATTCCATCCACCGGATCACACCCGGATTGGGTCGCGGCTTGACCCATTCGGAAACCGCATTGGTGTCCAGAAGAAAATTCACAGGCTAATTTTCCGGCTCTTCGACTTGAGCCTGCGAAACTTCAGGTTCGATCCCCGCAGCGGCGATCCGGCGAAAAATTCCGCCAGGTTGCCCGCACGCTTGGTCTTTCGTTGCCACTCCTCGGCCCCCACCACAACGGCTGCGCTACGCCCCTTCCTGGTAATGGTTTGTGGGCCTTGGGACATAGCTCGATCAATAATTTCGCTGAATTTTGCCTTGGCCTCCGCGACGGTCCAACTCTGCGCTCCCATGGGTAACTCCTCACAAAGCCTTAAAAGGTCATGATAGTCATTGTAGTCATCAGGGGCGGTTAAGGCAAGGAATCAGCGCTCCGGCGATCAGCGGTTTTCGTGACCAGAACCTCAGCCACCGAGTGCGAGTTCCTAACGCCGGGTCGCCCAGGCGAGGCCGTCTGGCTCGTGGCCAGCCTCGATGCGACCAACTACCTCCATCGAATGCAGATCGATGACCGCAACATAACCGTCAGGAGAACACGCTACGAAAGCGCGCGCACCGTCTGGCTCCATGAGGATGCCGGCGGCGCCGTGCCCCACCGCGATTCGCTTGACGGTCTTGCGCGTTGCGGTGTCGATAACGGTCACATCTGAACCGCGCAAAGAAGAGATAAGCGCAAGCTTTCCGTCGGGCGTGAACTTTAGCCGGTTCGCGCCGCCTACATCAGCCGCAACCGTCTGGGTCACCTGCTTACTCGCAACCTCAATGATGGACACAGTTCCATCTCCGGCATTGGCCACCCAGATTTCTTTGCCGTCAGGAGAGACATCAAAGCCTTCAGAACCGTTGCCAACGCGGACTACCGCCTCATTCCAATCTCCTCTCGGAGCACCCATCGGACCGCCTGGCCCCGGACCCCGGCCAACAGTCTTCTCGATAATGCTCACCGTGCCGGAACTGACGTTGGTGGTAACAATCAGCTTCATATCCGGCGAGACGTAGATCATGTGCGTTCTGTTCTGGCCCGTGCCCAGTATCCAATCAACGCTCTTAGTCGCCGGATCGTAGCTGCCAATTGCCTTGGCGGCTTCCGCGGTAAACCACGTCTTTCCGCCCACGAAAGTCAATCCATGCGGACCGCGCAAAGGCCCAAGGTCGATGGATGGCAATGCCTTCTGCGCCACCAGATCCACCACCGCAAGCGTGTTGTATGCTCCGGAGCCGTAGTTGGACACATAGGCCGTCTTGCCATCGGTAGATGCGATGACTTCGTGCGGATCATTGCCGACGGGTACCCGCGCGAGCACCTTCAAGTTGGAAGGATGGACAATTAGGAGCATGTTGTCGCGTTTGGCAAGCACCAGCAATGCGTTCGCGGGTGTGCCCGCGTGAACCAGTGCGCCAAATATTCCGGCGAGGAGAATGAAGGAAGTGAGTACGGCTTTCATAATTCCAAAAGCATACTCCACTGCTTCCTCAGGCTCGCGGAAGGCGATGGGCTACGGTTGGTCTTCAGGAGCCGGAATTACCCTGAGTTGTACATTCGCGCGCGCTCCCTCACTCGCGTGCAGCGCCTTGCCCTGGCCTTCGCAGCTTTTGAGAAATTCCGGATTGTAGTAGGCTTCGCCGTCGATGCTTTCCCAGGCGAAAAGCGTGTAGTCGCCGGGAGGCAGGCCGCGCAGGGTGAAGCGTCCACTTTGATCGGTGACTGCTTTGCGATAGCGGTCCGGATGGCTGCGGAATCGCGCGTCGGGTACGGCAACGACAACCGTGTCGGCAACGGGTTCATCTTTCTGATTTATAGCGACGCCCTCGGCCACCGCTCCATTTGCACTGGCTACCAGATTGAGCACGGTTGAGCCGCCGCCCACGTTAAATCCGGAGTCATCCCCAGCGCCGCCCGCGGCCACGGATTTCAGAAACCAATCCGGCATCGCGCTGGCGTCGGCGATCTGGACGGAATAATGTCCCGGCGGCACATCCTTCCATTCGAAGCTGCCATCGGCGTTCACATGGGCCAACGTGGAAAATCCCAACCTGGAAGATCCCGGTCCGGAAAAGCCTTCTCCCATCGAGTAAGCCCCGAGCGCATCGTCATCGTCGGCGGTGGAGTGCAGCAGAAGAAATATCTGGCTCGGGTCAGGTTTCGCGCCACGGCTCGATTCCATCTGTAGACGGCCGCGAATCGAACCGCCCGCCTGAGGCGCGAGCCGCAGGCCTTCCACATTCTCCGATGCGATCTGCAGAGCCTGATGCGCCATCATCGGCACCGCGGCGTTATCGACCGTAGCGAAAATCGTGTAGGCCCCGGGAGAAACATCACGAATCTCAAAGCTGCCATCCTTGTGCATCTCCGCGCCGTTCAGCACCAAGCTAAAATCCTTGGATTGCAGCATGATTGCTGCGGTAGAGCCGGGTGGCAGATCCACCACCGAGCCGTGGATGGTCAGGCTGGGACTCTGTGCGAGAGAGAAGTTTGCCGGGAAGTCGTCGCCGGCATGTAGCTGGATTGCCGCGGCCTGAGCGCGATCTCGGGTGCCGGGATAGTAAGTGGTTTGGTAGGCGGCAGGCGAGGGCTTATCGGAGAGTGCGTGAGTCGCTGGCGCGTTGCCGGCGGTTTCGATCAGACTTCTGAAGTTGGGCGGCGGCGTTACGGAAACAAAATAGTTGCCGGCGGTGAGGCCGGGGATGCGGTATTCGCCCAAGTCGTTGGTGCGCTCGGCGCCCACCTGCTCCCAGTGGCTGTGGCCGGCGACGAAGGTTTGGCGCAGGACGGCGATTTGCGCTTCGGGCATGGGATCGCCGTCTTCATCGGTGACGCGGCCTTCGACTACCGCCGCAGCTTGCAGACGAATGACAAGGTCCTTGAGTTCCTGGCCTGCGGTTAGAGTGAGCACGCGGCCTTCGGCTCGGCGGCGGTGCTTGTCAATCTCCTGGAAGCCGGTGCGCTCCACAAAGAGGTGATAGCGGCCGGGCACGATGTTCTCAATGCGGAAGCCGCCATCCACGCCGGTGAGCGCGGTGTAGTTGCTGCCATCGCTCTGGCTCTCGGCGATCAGTTCGATGAGAGCTTTCTTCAACGGCTCACTGCCGGGATCTTTGGTGACCATGCCGCTGAGTGTGGCCTGAGTGGAAGTTTGCGGGTCGGATGAAGGCGAACTCTGCGCTGAAAGTGCAGTGGCTGCCAGTACGACGATCCACAACAGAGCTACGGGAAAAACCTTCATCTTGTTCGAGTGCGGGTGGGAGTTGAGAGCTCGCCGAGTTCAACCGTGGAGGAACGATTGCGCTTGCTTGCTTCGCTATTCTAACCCGACTTGATCCAGATCAAGAAAAAATGCAGATTGTCGCTCGTAACATATCTGGAATCAGTGACTTACGCCATGGTCGGCTTGCGGCACGATTGAAATCGTGCCATTCCCGGTCGTGAAGAATACAGGGTTGGTAGCGCGGATTGAGTCAAAATCAAAGTCAAGTTCGAAAGCAGAGTCAAAAACAACGGACAGGAATGCCCGTTCTACACGAGCATTGGGGCCTTCCCGGTTTGGGGCGCGCGCAGGAACAACGGGTTCCTCACCGGGCTTGGCGCCCGGTTCGGAATGACAAGGTGTTTTGATTGCTTTGTGCTTGCTGCTTCAATTCAGGAAGTATTGGCGATACAGCGTGTCCCTCTGGGCAGGCCGGAATCCCGCGTCGCGGATGATTCTGCGCAACTCTTCTTCGGTGGTGCAGTTGGTGACGCCTGCGGCGCGCACTACGTTTTCTTCTAACATCACCGAGCCGACGTCGTTGCCGCCGAAGCGGAGACCCATCTGGCAGACTTTGAGGCCTTGCGTGACCCAGCTCGATTGCACGTTCAGGAAGTTCGAGAGATAGAGGCGCGAGATGGCGAGGACTTTCAGGTATTCCACGGCGGTGGCTTCGTCCCAGTGGCGGCCGCCGAGGGCGGTGTTTTGCGGCTGGAAGCTCCATGGGATGAAGGCAGTGAAACCTCCGGTTTCTTCCTGCAGGTCGTAGAGTTGCTGGAAGTGGTTGACGCGGTTTTCGTAATTCTCGCCGACGCCGAACATCATGGTGGCGGTGGTGCGCATGCCGATCTGGTGGGCGGTACGGTGGACATTAATCCAATCACCCGTGAGGCACTTCAGGCGGGCGATTTTGTAGCGGACTTCGTCGTCGAGAATTTCGGCGCCGCCACCGGGGATGGAATCGAGGCCGGCATCGCGCAGGCGAAGAATCGTGTCGCGAATGCTGAGGCTGCTGTATTCGGCGATGGCGATGATCTCGGAAGCCGAGTAGCAATGCAGATGGACTTGCGGGAAGCGCTCTTTGATGCCGCGCAGCATTTTTTCGTGCCAGTCGATTTTGAGATCGGGATGCAGGCCGCCTTGCATCAGCACGCCGGTGCCGCCGAGTTCGACGGTCTCGCGGATTTTTTCGTAGATGGTGTCGAACTCGAGAATGTAGCCTTCTTTCGCCGCCGGACCTTTGAGTGGGCGATAGAAGGCGCAGAAGGTGCAGTATTCGGTACAGAAGTTCGTGTAATTAATGTTGCGGTCGATGATGTAGGTGACCGTGCCTTCGGGATGAAGCTTGCGCCTGACAGCGTCGGCTTCCATGCCGATGCCGATCAGGTCGTCGGAGTGGAACATCTCCAGGGCTTGGGGCTTGGTCAGGGACATGTTTGCAGTTCAATTCTAACGGAGGATGGGGAGTTGGGCCAAATGGTGAGAGCTCCGAGGCTAAAGCCTGGAATGGTTCTGCCTTTATCGCGGCGTTGAAGCGCCGCTCTTCCACGTTACTGCGTGCGGCACGGAATTCTGCGCAAAAGCGTCTGAAGCCGACCTAGAGGACGGGCCCATTACGCGGGCCTGAAGGCCTGCTCCACCCGTTTGTCCTTTTCCAGCTACTTCTTCTTGTAGCGAAGATATTGAATGAGCGTCAGCACGGTGCCGATCACCGCCAAGCCGATCAGAATCGCCAGCGCCGGTTTGTAGTACTGGGAAAAGAAACGCAGGATGTGCCTGCCATAGTGGAATCCCAAGTACGCAAGAATGGAGTAGCGAAGGCCACGCCCGAGCACTAAGGCTGCCAGGAACTTTTTTTGCGAATACTGCATGGCGCCCGCCGCGAGCAGAGAAGGAAGAAACGGAAACGGTGGCGGCAGCAAGGCAGGAATGGCGATGGTGGCGAATCCCCAGCGTTCAAAGGCGTGCGTTACCTGCGCGGTTCTTTTTTTCGAGAGCTTGCGCTCCATCGTCTCTTTGCCGCCCTTGCGGGCCAGGGTGTAAGTGATGTAGCCACCAATGACGGCGCCGAGAGTGGCCATCAGGGCGTAGTAGGGCCACGGCTCGCGATGACGGGCGGCCAGCCAGATAGTGAGCACATCCATGCTGCCGGTCAGCGGAATCAGGGAGTTGTCTGCAAGTCCCAACAGGATTAAACCGACTCCACCCAGGTGGCGCAGTTGCTGCCAGATGGGAACTGCCAGCACGGGATGGAGATGGAGGAGCATTCAGGTTGGGAGAGTTTACAGGACAAGTCAGGGATTGCGCTAAGGCTTATTGTGTCAGGGAATCGCGGCGTTCGCGGGGACTAAGAAGCGCACCTCCGGCGCAGCCGGCAAGGCTCCGATCTCAGCCGCATAACGATAGAAGAGTTGCAGGCCCTCGAGGCACTGTGCGTCGAGCTGGTAATAAATATTCTCGGTGAGGTAGGAGCGAACATCGGCATCACGGATGCCGAGTCGCGGAGCCCATTCGCGGGCGATCTGGTCAAGGCTTGCAGGTTCAAGTCCGTGGTCTCGGGATTGCTGGAACACTTGCGCCAGGTCTTGCTCGGGTGCGCGAGCGTCGCTGCGCGACGCGGACGGCCGGGGGCGGCTGTCCCCACACAGCGCTTCCTGACGGACGGCCCAGAAGGCGAAGACAAAGGGCTTGCCGGTGTAGCGAATCCATTCCTCAGCGAGATCGAGCGTGAAATAGAGCGACCGATCGATCTGTAGCGCGGGATCTCCGATCACGAGCGCGGCATCGTGTGCGGCGAGCATTTTTTGGATATCGGGTGCCATTGGGGTGAATGTTCGGCCGCCGCCCAGCCATTTTTCAAACAGAATCTTGGTCAGTGCCACCGACGTCATCGAAGAGGTATCCAAGGCCACGGTACGAATATTTTCTACGGGAACTCGACTGACCAGCAGGATGGAACGCACGGGCCGGCGGGAGGCGATGGCGACGCCGGGCAGCACCATAAGCCCGGGAACTTGTGCGTAAGCGGCTGCGGGGATGATTCCGATGTCGGCGGTTCCGGCTTGCAGCGCGCGAGCGCAAGCTGAGGGCAGAGTGTAGGAAATGTCGAAGTCGCGTCCAACTTCGGCGTGTTCGAAATCCCACATCAAAGGGGCAGTGTTGAGGTAGGAAATCGCAGAGATGCGCAGAGGTCTCATTCCTGTTTTGATTTTAGCAGACGTTTTTGACAGGGCTGTGTGACGGCTTCCCTTGACTCTCTGGGCGCGAATGACTACAGTCCGCCCAGTTCGAGCAAAGAGGAGCCTGACGTGCCGAATGCCGTAGCCGCACCTGCAACGCACATTCTGGAGTGGCTTGCCATCTCGTTGACGCCCGGCCTGGGGCCGACCAGAGCGCGGAAGCTGGTGGAACATTTCGGCAGCGCCGAGGCCGTGTTTCACGCGTCACTCACCGAACTGGAAGGCACCGGGATTCAGGCGGTTTCGGCGCAATCGATCGCCACCGGGAAATCGGCGGAGCTGGCGCGGGAGGAGATCGCGCGGGCCGCAGCCAGTGAAGTGATTGTTCTCTCCTGCGAGGATGCCTGTTACCCGCAGCGGCTGAAAGAAATCTACGACCCTCCTCTGGTGCTCTATGTTCGCGGCACTCCCGAGGTGTTGACGCGGCCCGGCATCGCCATGGTGGGCACGCGGCATCCCACGCCGTATGGTTCGGGGATGGCCGAGCGGTTGGCGTGCGACCTTGCGGTGCAAGGGCTGGTCATTATTAGTGGCATGGCCCGCGGGGTCGATACCGCCAGCCATCGCGGAGCGATCACAGCCAAAGGCAAGACGGTCGCGGTGTTTGGAACCGGCGTTGACGTGATCTATCCCAAAGAAAATTCGCGGCTGTCGGAGCAGATTCTGGCGCTGGGCGGGGCGCTAATCTCGG
The DNA here is from genome assembly GCA_003168355.1 of Acidobacteriaceae bacterium. GTDB lineage: Bacteria > Acidobacteriota > Terriglobia > Terriglobales > Acidobacteriaceae > Sulfotelmatobacter. The sequence continues at coordinate 10,271 of PMSQ01000213.1, forward strand.
AATTTCCGCTCGGAACTTCTGCTTTCCCGCAGAATTTCCCCATCCGCAACCGGATTTTGAGCGGCATGTCGGTCGGCGTGCTGGTGGTGGAGGCGGCGGAGTACTCCGGAACGCGCATCACGGCGCGTTGCGCACTGGAGCAGAATCGCGACGTTTTCGCCGTGCCGGGAAACGTGACCAACAAAAATTCCTGGGGACCAAACACGCTGATCAAGCAAGGCGCTAAGCTCGTGGCAACGTGGGAAGATGTGTGGGAAGATTTGCCGCCCGAAGTCAAACTTGCATTGACTCCGCCACCCTCGCCTGAATCCGGCGGCTCGATTTCCGCATCTCTATTCCCGAACGAAGGGCTTCCGCCGCACGAAAAGCGAATCCTGAGCCTGCTGAAGGCCGACGAAGCCACGCACATCGACGAACTGGTGGAGCGTCTGGAAACAGAAATGTCGTCTTCGGAAATCTTCGCAGCACTGTTCGAGCTGGAGCTGACCGGCAAAGTGAGGCAGATGCCGGGAAAGAATTTTGTGAAGAGCTTCTAGCTACTAGCTTCTAGCTAGATCAAAGGTCCCAATGGAAGACTTCAAAGATCTCAAGGTTTGGAAAAAGGCTCACGAATTGACGCTGGCCGTTTATCGACGAACGCGTGTATTTCCGAAGGAAGAGATGTACGGATTGACTAGCCAGTTACGGCGCGCGGCTGCCTCCATCGGAGCAAACATTGCGGAGGGCTGCGGACGAAGATCAGATGGTGAGATGAAGAGATTTCTACAAATTGCGCGGGGGTCTGCCAGCGAGTTGGAATACCACCTCCTCCTAGCCAGAGATTTGCAGATTCTTGATGGTGATGAGTCCAAAGATCTGGAAGCAAAAGTGCTTGAAGTACAGCGTATGCTGGCCTCTCTCGTCCAGCGCCTTCAGGGGTCTGTTTTAGCTAAGAGCTAGCAGCTAGAAGCTAGAAGCTTTCACGCGTAACTTGTTGCCGCCGTCCCATTCGTGCTAGGTTCAAAGCGAAATCTTAAGAACTGAGGGTCCATTGGTAAAGAGTTTAGTCATTGTCGAATCGCNNAGGCCTCGCTCGGCCACGTGAAAGATCTGCCCAAGAGCACTTTGGGCGTGGATACCGACGACGAGTTCGAACCGGAGTACGTGGTTATCCCCGGTAAAGAAAAGGTGCTGGCCAAGCTGAAGAAGATAGCGGCCGGGATGGATGCGATTTATCTGGCGCCTGATCCGGACCGCGAAGGCGAGGCCATCGCTTCGCACCTGGCGGGGGAGCTCGAGGGCAACGGAGCCGCTTCGAAGAAGAAAAAGAAGAAAACAAAGGCAGAAGCTGATGCGCCCCCGCGGATTCAGCGCGTCACCTTCAATGAAATCACCAAGCGTGCCGTGCAGGCGGCGTTTGAACATCCACGCGCCATCGACCAGAACCTTGTGGATGCGCAGCAGGCGCGGCGGATACTTGACCGGCTGGTCGGCTATCAGGTTTCACCACTCTTATGGGATAAAGTCCGGCGCGGTCTTTCCGCCGGACGTGTGCAGACCGTCGCGCTGCGATTGATCGTAGAGCGCGAGCGCGAAATCAAAGCGTTCGAGAAAAAAGAATACTGGACCATCGACGCGCACCTGGCGGCGAGCACGCCGCCGGCATTCGACGCCCGCTTCGTGGGCAAAGGCGAAGAAAAGATCGAAGTCACCAACGGCGAGGATGCGGAGAAGATCCGCGCAGCGCTCGAGCAGGCCGACTGGCTGGTCCGCTCGGTCGATAAGAAAGAACNNAAACTGCGCTTCAGCGTGAAGCGCACCATGATGATTGCGCAACGTCTCTACGAAGGCGTGGAGCTGGGTGAAGAAGGCCAGGTCGGCCTGATCACTTACATGCGTACCGATTCAACCAGAGTTGCGCCCGAGGCGATTCAGGAAGTGCGCGAATACGTGGGCAAAGAATATGGCGCGGCCTACCTGCCCGAGACGCCCAATACATATAAAGAGAAGAAGGAAGCGCAGGCGGCGCACGAAGCCATCCGGCCGACCGCGGCGATGCGCCATCCCGACCAAGTGAAGCAGTACTTAAAAGAAGATGAATTCAAGGTCTATAAGCTGATCTGGCAGCGCTTTGTGGCGTCGCAGATTATGCCGGCGGTCTTCGACCAGACGACGGTCGATATCGACGCGAAGAGCGAAAGTGAAACGTTTTGGTTCCGCGTGACCGGATCGGTGATGAAGTTCGATGGCTTCCTGCGAGTTTACGAGGAGTCGAAGGAAGGCAAGGACGAGGAAGACGAGGAATTGAAGCACAAGCTGCCGGCGCTGGAAGCGGGACAGAAACTCACGCTGAAGGAACTAAAGCCGGAGCAGCACTTCACCGAGCCGCCTCCGCGCTACAACGAAGCATCTTTGGTCAAAGAGCTGGAAGAACGCGGCATTGGGCGGCCTTCCACCTACTCTGCGATTCTTTCAACCATTCAAGAACGGCAGTACGTGCAAAAGCTGGGCGGAAAATTTACCCCGACCGAGATTGGATTGGTGGTTACCGATCTTTTGGTGGAGAACTTTCGCGACATTTTCGATATCGCCTACACTGCGCGCCTGGAAGAAGAACTCGACAACATTGAAGAGGGCAAGGAGAAGTGGACTGACGCCCTTGCCGAGTTCTACAAGAAGTTCACAAAAGATCTCAAATATGCCGAAAAGCATATGGAGAACATCAAGCGGATGGAGAAGCCCACCGACGAGAAGTGCGAGCGTTGTGGAGCGCCGCTGGTAATCAAGTGGGGCAAGCATGGTTCGTTTTATGCGTGCAGCACCTACGACAAAGAGAATAAAGACACCTGCACGTTCACCAAAGAAAATCCGATCAACCTGCCGGATCTGGATACAGCCGACGTACAGGAGACGCAGCAGGAGGAATATTGTGAAAACTGCGGCAGGGTGATGGTGTTGAAGCGGGGGCGGTTCGGCCAGTTCATGGCTTGCACCGGCTATCCCGATTGCAAAACTACGCGCCGCCTGGATCAAGGCAAGAAAGTTCCGGATATTCCACTCGATGAACTATGCCCCAAGTGCGGCCGCAACATGATGATTCGCCACGGGCGCTTCGGGGAGTTCACAACCTGCAGCGGATATCCCGAGTGCAAGTATGTGAAACAAAACTTTATCGGCGTGAAGTGTCCGGAATGCAAAGATGGAGAACTGGTTGAGAAGCGCGCGCGTAAGGGCAACACGTTCTACGGTTGCGGGAATTATCCCAACTGTAAATTCACGTCCGCGCACAAGCCAATTCCGGAAAAGTGTCCAACCTGCGGAAGCGCGTTCCTGGTCGAGAAGAACTTGAAGGCCGGCCCGGTGATCGCTTGCCCAAACAAGGAATGTGACTACGAACGGGAAGCGCCTCCAGCGGAAGCGGCAGCGACAACAGCATAGAGAAAATCTGAAATTTGGTAATTGACTATCCGGCTACTTGAAATCTCCGATGCTGCAACGTCGCGGACAAATTTAAAATGACTAAATTACTCGATTACAAATTTTCTTGAGGAGCTTTTATGTCGAAGAAACCGACCTCCGCAGACGCTCAACTGATCCTTCAGCTCTATGACCTTCGCCGCGAACCGGAACTGCGCAAAGCGCGCAACTGGATGCTCTCTGAGTTCTGGCCGCAGAGTGCGGACGATTACCTTAAGATCGGCATGGCCATGGGCACACAGGAAAACGCATGGCTTCGCCAGGTTGGCAGCTATTGGAATATGGCTGCGTCGTTCGCGTTAAGCGGCGCACTCAATGCCGATCTGTTTTTGCAGCCCTCCGTCAGCGGAGAAATGTTCTTCCTCTTCGCCAAGGTTCATCCATTTCTCAAGGAATTGCGCGGCAAACTCGGCGATCCGCAGTCCTTCGCCAACATCGAAAAGTTGATTGCCAGTTCGAAACCCGCTCGCGAACGCCTCAAACTTACACTGCAGCGCGTCCAGTTGCTGCGCGAGAAAAGGTCCACTGCAAAAGCCGTTTAGCGCTCCGCTCATCTGTTATCCTAATTCGTTGTGCGGATGATCTGGTGGTT
>PMSQ01000128.1 GCA_003168355.1 Acidobacteriaceae bacterium
GCGCCGACGGCACTCTTTTCGCGTTGCAGGGCGACGGCAACCAGCCGCTTCATCCAGTCGCGTTGAGTGCGGGGGGGCAATGGCGGCGGCTCGCTCCGGAAGCCATCCCGTCCTCCTTCCCGAGTTCCAAGCTCGTCATGCCTCAGGCCGTGACCTTTACGGCGAAGGATGGCCAGGAAACGCACGCGCAACTGTTCCTGCCACGCGAAACTACCTCGAAGCCGCACCCTGCGATTCTGTTCTTCCACGGCGGCCCTCGCAGGCAGATGCTGCTGGGGTTCAATCCCAACCGTTCGTATAGCTGGATATACGCATTGAATCAGTACCTCGTCGCCGAGGGCTACATCGTGCTGTCAGTCAACTATCGCGGCGGTATCGGCTATGGCCTTGACTACAGAGAGGCCGACAACTTCGGCCCCGGCGGCGGCAGCGAGCTCAATGACCTGTTCGGCGCCATCACCTATCTGCGAGGCCGACAGGACGTCGATTCCCATAGATTAGGCATCTGGGGGGCAAGCTATGGGGGACTCATGACGGCCCTCGGTCTCGCGCGCGCCTCAGATGCACTCGCGGCCGGTGTCGATTATGCGGGCCTGTATAACTGGTCGACGTTCCTGTCCTCGGTGGGCGAGCCAATCGACGGAGGCGATGCGAGCCGCCGGGCGTTGGAATCCTCCCCCATCGCGACCATCGACCAGTGGCACTCGCCCGTGCTGCTTGTGCAGGCGGACGACGACCGCGATGTACCCTCCCAGCAGGCCGCCGAACTCATCGAAGGCTTGAGGTCGCACAACATCGACCATGACGTAATCATGATTCCGAACGAAATTCATGACCTCGCACGCTACTCATCGTGGATGATGTTGTTCAATGCGGCGTATGTGTACTTCGATCGGCATCTAGACAAGCGGAGCGCGCCCGCTCCGTAAGCAGGTCCATTACTACGGTTTTGATCGACGGTGTGTGGGCCCTTCGCTTAGGCTTTGAAAAACCGGGTATGGCGCGTTTGGAAGGGCATGGGCAGAATTGCCCGCAATTTACGAGGGAGAGAAAATGCTGCGGACACTATTTTCAGCGACGATTCTGTTCGGCGCTCTCACCGGAAGTGCGCTGGCGCAGGCGCCGGATGCCGGCTGTGCGTTGCCCTTCAGAGCCCGAGGGCATTCCCGCCGCGCTAGGGCCCGGCGATTCGTCACGGGCCTTGATTATTCCAACCTGCGCTTACGTACCTGGGTCAATGGCGATCTGCGACAAGACTCATCGACGAGGGAGCTGATCTATTCTCCCAATAAGCTCTTGAGCTATGTATCGCAATATATAACGCTTCTGCCCGGCGACGTGATCTTTACCGGCACACCCGGGAAAACGCAGGCGGTGACCCACGGCGACACGATCGAGATCGAGATCGAAGGTGTTGGCCGACTGCGCAATTCCGTGGCCGTTCGATAGCACCGCGATGTCAGGAGAATTTTCATGACGCCGGAAATCATGCGCCAATATCTGGCCGCGCACGCGCCGGAGCTCGAGGTCGTCGAGCTGCCTGAGGCGCATACGACCGATTACATTTCGCGCGAGTGGAAAGTCCTACCCGCTCAGGTCGCCAAGACGCTGACATTGCGCGTCGGTGAGGACGCGATCATCGTCGTGACCTGCGGTGACTCGCGGCTCGACAACCGCAAAGTCAAGGAGGAGCTGGGCGGCAAAGGCCATATGATGCCGGGATCCGAGGCCTCTGAGGTTACAGGTCATCCAGTGGGCGCAATCACGCCGCTCTGCCTCGCTTCCGTACTGCCCGTATTCTTCGACATTCGACTAAAGCGTTTCGAGGAGGTCGTGACCGCTGGGGGCTCGACCCACGCAGCTATCCGAATCCCGCTCACTCGATTTGCCCAGCTCACCGGCGCCACGTGGGTCGATGTTTGCAAAGAGATGTAAGCCATTGGTGAACGGGCTCCAACAACAGTTCAATTGCACATGTAGTTTGCCAACTATGAAATTCTTGTCAACATCTAACACATGAGACCAATCGGCAAAGCGAGGCAGTGGAGGCAGCATGAACAGATCAGTGCGTAGAGTGATGGTGGGCGTCGCCGGCTTTGCGGTGCTCGGGATGACCGCAACGCTGGCCGGCGCACAAACCGACGCTGTGAAGGAAAAGCAGCGGCTGTACAGGGACGACTCGTACTGGGTGTTTCCGCGGGGCCACTGGGGTGACGTAGACAAGGACAACGCCGCGGGTAACCAGAAGATCCTCGCCCCTGCGCTCGCCGACGGCACCCTCGTCGGCTACGGCGACGCTGAGAATCTGATGCACTCCGCGGAAGGCTTCACCCACGCCAACTGGTGGCAGGCCAACTCGTGGGCGGGCGTGATGAAAGTGGTCGAGGGCTTCGACAAGGGCGGCGGAACTGCGATGGCGCAGGCGCCGGATGCCGGCTGTGCGTTGCCTTCGGAACCCAAGGACGTTCCCGCTGCGATCGATGCGGCAATCACCGGGCCCGGGGACAAGGATCGAGCCTGCATGAAGGCCCTGTTTATACCCGAAGCGCGCATGATGTTCGTTTCAATCGGCGCGGACGGGACGCCAAGCTACACTATCCAGACCTTGGACGATTGGATCGCCCGCGTCAAAGCCCGTGGCCACAACATGCTGGAAGAAAAGCAGCTGAAATTTCACATTGAGCGCTACGGCAACATCGCGCACTTATGGAGCAGCTACGCGCTACGCAGCGACGGCAAGCAAGTCGCGCGCGGCATCAACAGCATTCAAGCGATCAAAGAAGCCGGCGGCTCGCGAGTTACGGGCATCATGGTGCAGGCCGAGTCGGCCACTGCGCCGCTTCCCAAGGAATATCTTCCGTAAGGGAGGAAGTCTAAGAGCAGACCACCTGCTGTGAGAGCGGGAAGGTCGGGGTCGGTTTCACGCAATGTCGCACATGGAGAACTGCGTTTTCCCTAATTCTCACTGGTAATTAATGCCCGGTTCTTCACGCTTGAGAATCTGGCTGAATCCAGAATGGAACGCGACGGAGGATCAAGTTTGATGAACACGTTGGTTGTTGGGGCAGGAGCGCTAGGTGGAGTGATTACGGGACGCTTGCTGGATGCTGGCGTGGAGGTTGCGCTCGCGACGCGAGACCGTACTTCATCTGATCGAGTGCTGACGAGTGGAATACGCATCACCGGAGTAGGGGGTGACGTCATGGTTGACGTGAACCGCGTCGCACCATTGTCGGACTACACGGGCCAGTCCTTCGATCTCGTCCTCCTGGCCACCAAAGCTCACGACGCCATCGAGGTGGCGTCAAAGTTGTCTGGGCTGCTCGAACCGGGTGGCACCCTGTTGCCGATCCAGAACGGCGGTGTGCCCCAGATGCTCGGGGACCGGCTCGGGGAATGCGTGCTGGGAGGGCTGTCCAATCTTGGCGCGACCATGACTGAACCGGGCATTTACGAGCAGCGCAACGCGGGTCATCTACTGATCGGTGAACTTGCTGGTGGCGAAAGCGAGCGGGCGGAGGGAGTTCGTCAATGGCTTGGCCGCGCAGTGGAGGTAAGGGTCACGCCAAATCTTCGCGGGGCTGTCTGGTCGAAGCTCCTGCTGAACTGCTCGGTTACCACCCTCGGGGCAGTCGCGGGAGGGACGATGCGCGAGTACATCACCTCGTCAGAGGGTCGCGAGGTCTTCGAGCAGGCCTATGACGAGGCCCTGTCAGTGGCCCTGGCAAGCGGCGCACGACCGGAACGGATGATCGTCGAGCCGATTCCGCCAGCCCGGTCTGGGCGCAGCGTCCGGAGCGAAGAGTACGATGCCTGGCTTGATCAGATACTCAAAGGCTACGGTGATGCCAGACCCTCAATGTTGCAGGATATCGAGCGCGGGCGCATTACCGAGATCGACTTCATCAACGGATACGTCGTAAGCATCGCTCGGCAATTCAGCGTTCACACTCCCGTAAACGCCGCGATCGTGGAGACGGTCCATGCGATCACGCGCGGGCAGTTGGCTCCGGACCCGTCGCTGCTGGAACTAATCCTGCAAGCGAGCCAATAAGCAATCGGGGAGACTGTGATCTTGCCGAACGCTATTCAGGAATGTGAGTTCCGACTAAGAAGCCAAACAAGGCAAACCAAGAAGCTCGATCGATCAATATCTCCTTACGCAAACTCGGACGTG
>PMSQ01000145.1 GCA_003168355.1 Acidobacteriaceae bacterium
GGCACATTGCGGATGCGGTTTTTTTCCGCCGCCGAGGCGTAGTAACCGCTCTCCATCACCTGCAGCTTCCACAGTCCGTAAGCCAGCACAAGAAAGATGGCCAGGATCATGTACTGCGCCGCCGTCAGGCGGAACTCCGATACTTTGTCGTCGCGGCCGGGCATCGGGCTTCGGGCTTCGGCCTTCAGGCGCGCGGGGAACCCGGGCCAGAGGCAGATGCCTTCTTACTCCTTTCGGGGAATTGTCTTTGATTGTAATGCGTGGATCGCATCAAGGGAGTCCATTCCGATAACGAAGGTCACTGGCAAATTCGTTCTAGCTCGAGCTGAAGCCCGAAAGCCGAGGCCCGAAGCCCGCCTTCACGTCCTCTGCTTAAACTTGTCCAACACAAAGTACAGCCCAACCCCGAGCACTGCATTCGCCAGTCCGGCCAGGATTCCCCGGCTCCAGCTCCAATTCAGCGTCAGGTTCACCATGCCTCGCGCCACCGTGAAATAGACCGCGGCATGAACCAGATAAAACCCCAGCGTCACCAGCAGCCGAGCTCCGGCGTTTTCCACGTCCAGTTTCGCCCCCAGCGAAGACGCCAGGTACCCGACCACAGTCTTGGCAATGCCATAGATTCCAATCGGGTAAGCGCCCAGCATGTCCTGTGCCAGCCCAATCGCCGCCCCGGTGAACAGCCCGGAAATCGGATTCCGTCGCGCCATGGCAAAAAAAATCGTCACCAGCAACGGCAAGTCAAAGATGGAAAAGAATGGAAACCGTCTCGGCACAAAAGCCTGCAGGAACAGCGCCAGCAACGGTACGCCGACCGTCACCGGAATGCTGAACCGGTAAACCTCAATCTGTTCCCCCGATGTGTAAGTGATGGGCACGCTAGTGGGGATTATCTTCGCTTGCCGCTGCTGGCGGAGTGGAATCCGCAGCCGGGGGTTTTGGCTTTACCACGGCCGGTTTCGCCGGAGAACTCGCCGGATTCAAGCCAGCCGGCTTCCCGGAACTCCCAGTGGCCATAGAACCCGCAGCAGCCGCCTTCTGAACAACTTGCTTTAGAACCTCACCCGTCGCGGGCTGCGCCGCAACCGGCGCACTATGCGCCCCACTCATGCTCCCGGCGTTCCCGCCCGTAGGAGTCGACGCCGCCGGCGCGGTTCCAACCGGCTTCGCTAAAGCGTGCCCGCCAGGAACATTTGCGCCAGAAGAAGCATTTCCACTTGAAGCATGCTCAGCCGAATCATGCTCGGCTAGATTCTGCCCGGCGCCCTCCGGTCCGCTCGCCCCCGCGGCTGGAGTCTGCGGCTTCTTGGTGGCGTTCGCGCCCTGCCCGGCTGCGCCGGTCGCCGACGTTCCCCCCGGAATTGGTCCCGCTGCCGCCGCAGGCTTGTCCGGCACCGAGGGCAGCCGCTGCGCCAGAATATCCGCTGCGCGTACTCTCCCCCCGCTTTCTACTACTGCGCTCTTTTCCTGTTTTTCCGTAACCACCAAAACTTCTTCCAGCCGGCTCAGATCCGCCGCCGGTTTCACCTGAATATTCAAAAACATTTCCTTCCCCGGACTCACCTTCCCCACGGTGCCCACCGGCAGTCCCTTGGGAAAGATCTGGTCGCCTCCGCTGCTCAGCACAGTGTCTCCGGGCTTGACCTGCTCGTCACTCATCACCCGTTCCAGAATCACTTGACCATTCGGAGTGCCGCGCACCACGCCCTGCAATCGTGACTTTTCCAGCATCGCACCCACTCCGCTGCTTTGATCATTGATCATCAACACCAGCGAAGTCGAGGGGTACACGATCCACACCTTGCCCACAATGCCGCCCGCTGTGATCACTGCCATATCCGGCTTCAGGCCGGCGTTCTCGCCCTGGTCGATATAGATGGACCGGGAAAGGTCGCTTCCACTCGATCCGATCACCTGGGCGGGCACCGTCTTCGCGATGAACTGCTCCTTGAAAGCCAGCAGCGACTGCAACCGGTGCGCCTGGGTGGCATCTTCGCTCAGCCGCACCTGCTCCAGCCGCATCTGCTCGATTTGTTCCTTGAGCTGGCGGTTCTCCGCCCGCACCCCGCGCAGGAAAAAATAGTTGTGCCAGAGATTGTTGCTGCCGTTCTGTACCCAGACCAGCCCGCGTTCGAAAGGAGTAATTAAATCCACCGCCCAGATGCGGATCAAACGCGTGTTCTGCGCGTCCGCGCTGCGCTTCACCTGTACCGCCAGCCCTAGCACCTGTAAAAACAACACTCCCACCAGAATGGTCAGGTTACGGTAACGGCCAAGTACGGATTCCATAACGCAGATGCCAGTAGTCAGTTGCCAGTAGAAGCCAATGGTCAGAAGCTGGTGGTCAGAAGGAACGCAATGGAGATAAGCTCCTTGCTCTTGACTGGCAACTGGCAACCGGCTACTGGCAACTGCTATTCAATCGAAATCTTCCGCAGCAACTTGAAGTCGCTGAGCATCTTGCCCGTGCCCAGCACCACGCTGCACAGCGGGTCGTCCGCAATGGACACCGGCAATCCCGTTTCTTCCCGGATGCGCTTGTCCAGATTCTTCAGGAGCGCCCCGCCGCCCGTCAGCACAATGCCGCGGTCGCTGATGTCGGCCGAAAGTTCCGGCGGCGTCCGCTCCAGGGCAACGCGAATCGCATTCATGATCGTCGANNCCATGGTCATCGGCTTGTCGAGTTGGTGAGCCGACCCAATCTCCATCTTGATCTGCTCGGCCGTACGCTCGCCGATTAGCAGATTATATTTCCGCTTCAGATAATTCATGATGGCTTCATCCATCTGGTTGCCAGCCATCCGCACCGACCGCGAGTACACGATGCCGCTCAGCGAAATCACCGCAATGTCCGTCGTGCCGCCGCCAATATCCACCACCATGTTGCCGCTCGGCTCCGTAATCGGCAGCCCCGCTCCAATCGCCGCCACCATGGCCTGCTCCACCAGATGCACCTCGCTCGCCTTGGCGCGGTACGCCGAATCCATGACCGCGCGCTTTTCCACCTGCGTAATCTCCGACGGCACTCCGATCACGATCCGCGGATGCACCAGCATCTTCCGGTTGTGTGCCTTCTGGATGAAGTAGTTCAGCATCTTCTCCGTAACTTTGAAGTCGGCAATCACGCCGTCCTTCATAGGTTTGATGGCCACAATGTTGCCCGGCGTCCGGCCCAGCATCTCTTTCGCCT
>PMSQ01000073.1:0-31271 GCA_003168355.1 Acidobacteriaceae bacterium
GGGCGTAGTTCCAGGTGACGTCCTCGGCGGCGATGTAATAGTGCCGAGTCGCCGCCATGCAGGAGGACCCCGAAAAGAAGACAAACAACAGCAAAAACGCCCGCTGGATTCTCACGGAAGCCATTATCCCATTTAGCGGGCGTGGCCTGTTAATGCATAACTCCAGCGACACTCGCCGGCGCTGTCAGAGTCGGCGTGAACGTCGCGGTAACTGACGTGTTGGCGGTAACCGTAATTGAACAAGTCGCAGTGCCGCTACATCCCGCGCCGCTCCATCCCGTAAAAGCGTATCCGCTGTCCGGTGTTGCAGTAAGGGTCACGTCTGTGCCATAGGTAAATGAGCCAAAACACCCATCCCCGCCGGGCTTGCACTCAGTGATGTTACCGGGATTACCTGCGACCGATCCGGAGCTTGGAGCGCCCGAGATTGTGACCACCAAAGCAGGCGGGTCTTTCCAACTCGCCGGCGGTACGAGACTACACTGACCGCTCTCGATCTGAGCGGGCGGCGCGGGAGGAGTAGCCCAAGGCTTGTTCACAAAATCAAAAAACTCGGTCATGTCCATTTGAGAGCCGTCGCGGGCGGTTAAGGGGGGCAGACCAAAGCGGGTCTCAACCATCTTGAGCACTGCTGTGGTGTCGCGGACGTTGTGAGAGACGAAGTTCTTCACGGAATAAGGCGAAATCACGATTAGCGGCACCCGATACCCGGTCCATGCGAAATCACAAGTTCCTACCCCAAGGTCCTGGCCGGCTTTGTCGCAAATGTCGCCGGGCACCAAATCGAAGGGCGAGAGATAATCCCCAGGAGGCGTCGCCGGCTGCGGTGGAACATGGTCATAAAAACCGCCCCATTCGTCGTAGGTGAAAATCATGGCCGAATCCGTCCAATTGGGGCTAGCCATAAGATCGTTGATCAGACCGGCTGCGTAGTTAGCTCCGGCTTGGACATCGGCCGGGGTAGAGGTGTCGCTATTGTTGGGGTGCTCATCGAGTGACGCGGCAGAGCTGGCTTCAATCAGCGCGAACTGGGGCAGTGTTCCATTCGCCGCGTCGACCGCAAATTGCGTCACGGGGACTATGTTTTGCAGCAAATCCGGGTTCTGGCCAGCGCTATTGATTATGGTATTTTCGTACGTGAACATGTTGATATAAGAGCTTTGGATCAGGCACTCAGCGTTCTCATCCGAAAGATCGTTGTTACATGCAGCGCCTGTCTTCATATTCATGGCGTCTTCAGAGTTGACATAAATCTTCCACGAGATGCCCGCATTCTGCAAGGCCTCAATAATAGTGGTTGCTGTGAGCTGCTCCACGTTGTTGGTCCCCTGGCCGATGGGGTAGGCGTGGCCTTGGGACGTTGCGGCCAGCATGTACATGCGATTGAGTTCGGTTCGACTCATCACCGGAGCAAACCAGGTGTCCGAGGTCCCAAAATTGGAGGCCATGAAGTAGTAGTAATTCAGGTCCGTCCAGTCAAAATAACCCATGGCTCGCACCCCGTTGACGTCCATCAGCGGAGGGACTTGCGATTCGGCGTCATACGCGGCAGTGTAAACAAATCCGTTCAGCGGAGGAGGATTTTCGGCAGGTTGATCACCTTGGTTGGTGTAATCCCAATCGTTATGGGCTTCGTTCCAGAAGGGGCTCTGCTCTTCCTGACACACGGATGCGAAATGAAAGGAGGCAACGGGATAGGCGGGATTAGGAGTGCATGGCCCATCGGTAACTGTCGGATCGCAGCCAGGGTTCGTAGGTGGCGCCGGGGTTACGTCGTTAACCGGCGGATTAAACTGTGGCAACCCATTGAAGGTCTGACCGTTAGTGCCGTATCCATTCGCCGACCAGTATCCCAGCATTGCGCCAAAGTAATGATCTAAAGATCGGTTCTCTTGGGCAAAGAGAATAATGTGATTCAGGGCAGCGTAAACGTTACCGGGGCTGAAGGTCGCGGTCACGGACTCCGCTGCGGTCACGGTGACGCTGCAAGTTGCCAATCCCGTACACGCGCCGGACCAACCGGCAAAAATGCTATTGGCTCCTGGAGTTTCGCTCAGCACAACCTGGGTATTCTGCGTAAAACTCGCAGAGCAGGTAGTTGGACAGTTGATTCCGGCGGGGGTACTGGTGACGGCTCCCGTGCCCGCCGTAGTCACGGCGAGGGCGTAACTGGGAGACGCAGACCCGAAGGTCGCGGTCACGGACTCTGCTGCGGTCACGGCAAAACTGCAGGTTGCCGCTCCGGTGCACGCGCCGGACCAACCGGCAAAAGTATTATTGGCTCCTGGAGTTTCGCTCAGCGTCACCTTGGTATTCTGGGGAAAGCTCGCAGAGCAGGTAGTCGGACAGTTGATTCCGGCGGGTGTGCTCGTAATGTTGCCCGTGCCCGTCCCCGCCATGGTCACCCTGAGGGCGTAAGTGGAAGACGTGGTCGGCGGGGTCGGCCTGAGTCCTACGCAACCTGCCAGCATAAGGCTCGACAGAGCAGACAACGACGTCAACCAAAATGTATATCGAGACTTCATTGGCGCGCTACCCTACTCAGACTGAAATTGGATGAAGGTCGGTACAAGATGGTTGGTTGTCACAAAAAGGAATTAACGACGGGCGTTTGTGACTCGCCTGGGTTGGCGGCATTGGGTGGCCCCTTAGCCCCTCCCGACTGCCCGATCCGCTGCCGATGGCAATCTACAACGGCAGAAGCACAGCCCTGCTCAGAGATTCGATTCAGCGGAGGACAACCTCAACTTTCCGAAGGCCCGAGGGTCTCTTGCGCTCCCAAGCCTTTTTTCGCCCAGCGTAGATCAAACCCCCTCCGCGTTCCAGAATGCGCGCTCTCCAGATCATAAGCAGGCAGAGTCCGGCGTCACTGAGCCGGCGCGGTCGAGCTTATTCTGTAAGGCCTGGTCAATGACTACCTGGCAATTATCAAACAACCACGTGACCGAGTTTTTCGCATAGCGCAAAAGCGTGGAGAGATCGGTCTGGTACCAGCAGCAATCCATCATGTGAGGAGAAAAGCCGCATAGAAAACGGAATGGGAAATGAGCATCATGCGGTGACGCCAAGGCTGCCGCAGTCATGCGGTGGTTGCCTTCGATGATGGTCAAAGGGCTGGATTCACTCAAGCCGATCAACAAGACTGTGCTTCGTCCTCCTTGTTCGGTGGCCTGCGCATGCGCCAGTTCGGTGCTGAGTGAGCGAAGCTTGGCGATGAAGGCGTCCGACGACCGGGAAATCGTGCTGCCGATGCGGTCCGCAGTATCCAGCAGGCAGTAACTGCGGTCCGAGTATCTCCGCCACTGATCTCGAGGAAACACTCGAATACGTTGTAAATCGCTGCTCTGGAGTTCGACTTCCCACCACTCAGTGTCAGCCGGGATTTCGCGCCAGAGTCTGCCACGACGCCGGTACAAGAGGGCGCGCCGCAGCCTATTGTCAGCCTCGTCGCTGAGATCCGGGCGAGTCACGATGTCACAGAACGGTTCGCGATAGCGATCGAATTCTCGTTGATAAAATTCGCCTTTCAGAAACTCGGAGATGGCTTCGTCCTCGGTCACGCGACGCACTTTCGTCAGCCTGGCCTGCATTTGCGGCGTTACCAACGGCCCCGGTCGCTCGTAAAACTCGACCCGCAGGAACGGCACTGATACCCACACCAGAAGCGCTATCATCAACACCGTCTGGACCATAATGACATCATGCAGCGTGCCGTGGATAAGGTAGATGCCCGCGATAATGGCCCCGCTGAAACCGAGTTGCACCCAACTGACATTGCCAATCTTGCGTGATATCTCGTAACTCATCAAAACCACGCCGAGCGAGTAAATTCCAGTGGTGGCGGCATACAGCACCAACAGGGCCCGGTAGGAACCACCTTGGTTCAATGGGAAACCATTCCCCAGAAGAATGTGCCAAACGTGCGCTGGCACAGCCCACACAGCAAGTGTGAACAGGCCGGTGATCAAAATAACGAGCGTCAACGCAGTTCCCAGAACCGCGCGACCATCTCGTTCCCCGGAGCGGACACCGGCGGAGAATGGGAACATACTGCTCACCACCGACCACGAAAGCATGTAAACGACTCGCCCAACCAGCGCCACTGCGGCGTACACACCCGCCTCAGTGGCGGCGAAGAAATGTTTTACCAGGACGATGTCCAGGTTGCTGATGATCACTTGCCCCACAAAAAATATGGAGGCTTGCAGACCTTCCCCCAACCCAGCCGCCAACGGCAAGTGCGCTCGCGGATCACGCAGCAAGTCCGGGTGCGGCCTGGAAAAGACGTAGGCCAGCACAATCGAGGCAACGACTGCCGCGATGACCCCGTTTACTCCCCACCCCCAGGCCAGGAACAAGAGGGCGCCACCTACCTTGACAACTCCTTCGAGCACGAAATTAGAAGCTAGATGGCGAAAGTCATACAGCCCCTGCATCAGACCCCGCCGCGCGCCCAACGGGATGAAGAAGACGGTAGCAACGGCCAGCATGATGATGTAGTTGGGCGTCGGTAAGTTCAGATACGCAGAAATTAGAAAGCGGCTGTAGAACAACGCCAGCCCGACACCCATGCCATAGAGCCACGCTCGCCGATGAAGATAACGGTAGATAGCTATTTTTTCCGGCAGCGAATCGGTTCTAGCGACGAACTTTGAACACAGCAGCTGGAAAGAAAGGTGGACCGCCGAGAGCACCATCAGCACGGTGTAGACTGCGCTGGCCTGGCCGAAGCCGCCTGCCCCTAACTCATGGGCGACGGCCAGATTGTAGAAAAGGTTCAACGCCCCCACGAATCCCGAACTGACTAGCATGATCATGCTGCCGTTCAGGACGCCCGCTCGCAGGCTGGGGGACGACGCTATCAGAGTTTTCTCCATCAATGCGGACACAATTCCGTTGGCGGCTCGCCCGCCATGCACGTTCTAAATCGCGGATAACCATGATCCCGCTCCCGCGCCCCACAAGAACGACACATCATGTGCGAAGTTCTCCCCTTATATTTCATAGTCGCGCTATCTGCACAGCAGCCGCAATGCGGTGTTTCATGTAGGACGCGGAATTTTCCTGCCCGAACGAGAGCCGCCATTTCGAAAGATCGGGGCTTTCCGCAGTCGACGGGATATGTCGTAATCGGCCTGCACTTGCGTGAAGCTACCAAATCCCCTTGTCGTCTCCTGTAATCCGGAGATTGACAAATGCGGCGGCAGCCAGCGCCGGCAATAGAGACAAACGCGCCGCGGCGCGAAAGTGCCGCGCTACTCCCGTTCCAATGAGTTGCTGCAGAAACAGTTGCGAACCCTGTGGCAGCATCGGCACGCGCAAGAACTGTTTACCTACGTACGTGACCTCCGCCCCGAAACGCGCGGAGCGCACCACAAACTCCGGCAACGGGAGCGGGCCAATCCCCGCGCGCTCGTTGTAGTCCGAAGTGATCTTCAGCAGGGTCGCTACTCCCGGCCAGATCGACCAACGCTGGGCTGAAGTCCGTAGCCGCGTAAAGTCCAGACGGCCTGCACGCACCAGCCCCGTAAGGTTCAGCAGGTCGGTGAAGCGAATGTAGAAATGGCGATACATTCTTTGCAGAGTGGCGAGCGCGACTTGTTCCTCTGCAGCCGGGACACGAAAGCGAAAAGAACCTAGGTCGCGTGTCACGCTGGTTTCTCGTAAGTGGGCAGGGAGAGCATCCTGCTCGCCAGTTTGTCCAAGGCAGCCCACATGGATTTCCACCAGCTGGGGCAGTCCCGGAATCCGGAAGTTCCATTTGTGCGCCAGTCGATCGCCCCAACTCTGCGGCTGCACCTCGGCTTGCAGTTCGCTCTGCATCGCGCGCACGGTATCGCCTTCGGTGGCTGCGGTAAACAGATCAAGATCGCTGCCTATATCGGGCCAGTGATCGAGAGTCTTGATCACTACGGGAGAGTGCCCCGTCAGTTCGAGAGCGCGCACAACCTTGTTCAAAGCCTCAATCGCGCACCCGATCTTCCGCTGCTCGACCTGCGCCAAATCCTCAAGGCCTTCAAACCGCAGCGCGACTTCGTCAGCAGCAGCCCATTTCTCTAGGAGCTGCAACGTGCGAAGACATACGCGTTGCAGTTCCGCAAAGCGCAGAAATTCGGACCACTCCTCCTTGGACATCCGCTGCAGTCGTGAGAGTACCCGTTCAATCTGCGGGCTGCTTTCGCCCCGCTGCCCCGCGGGTGCAAGCGCATGGAGATGTAAAACCGCTAGCGTCTCGAACATTTCGGCCGCGAGTCCTCTGCCTCTCGTCATGGTTGTCCTCCGTGTGCGATGTCCGACTTCGATTCGCCACAGTGCGGCAGGCCGCTTTCAATCGCCGTTCCCTCTTCGTAATCGTTCCAGGTAGCCACCAGAACAAAAGGAATGGGGTGTGAAGGTTCGTCGTTCTCATGGAACAAGCGCAGCGTGTCTTCGAACGTCTGTCCGCACCGTGCATCGATGTGCCGGTTCAAGCTCCAGGAGGCCTTCGTGTCGTTGAAGCCGGGCCACACTCCGCCCACCGTTATCTCGTCCGGATGTTTGGTTCGCATCTTCGTGTAGAAATTGCTCAAGTAATCTTCGCCCCACGCCTGGCCGTCCTGGGTCCATCCCTTGCGCCCGGGAAACACCCACGCGTACTCACCGTCGAAGTCTTTGGCGAACTGCGCCGGCGGGTCGTCCTGATACAGCAGGATTGGCGGCGATTCCCACTGATTCACCTGCTGGCGCACCTGGTTCCAATCGGTATGGCCACGCTTGGGAAACACAAAGATCACGGGCCGCCCCTGGTACACCAGATACGCATCGCGTCCCGCTGCGCTGGGCCCGATGTATTTGTGGTAGGCCAGGTCCATAGCCTCCATAGCCTCTTCAGTCGCGTGCCCGTTGTCATCCTGGGTTTCGTCATACATTAGCGCGAGGTGAAAGTGCTGCTCGCTGGCAATTCGCTGGAGGAGCGTAGTACTTCGATCGAGAAAGGGACGCCGCGCACCATACCAATCCACCGCGAAGGCATAGATGCCCATGTTGCGGGCGTTCTCAATTTGTTTGCGCAGGACGTTCGGGTCCTGGCTGTTATAACCGACATTGATATGGTCCGGATCGCCGAACCATGGCTGGTAGTCGGCGAGCACCTTGGGATTGCCCGGCGAGGCAGGGATATCCTTGAGCGCGAGATTCCGCGAATTCGCGCGAGTACACGCGGTCGGGATGGAGCTGACGATCACCGCATACGCCAAAAAGGCGTACTGATAGGGTTTCATCCACGATCTCCTGCTCTGGTTACGATGAAACGGCGCTGCCAAGAGTTGGCTCGAAGCAGGCGTTCGGAGTGCCTTAGAAGGGTTTGGCAGAGACTTCCTCGAGATCGCGAACGTACCAGCGATCTGCGCCTGGGGTCACGAGAACTATGTATTCGTGGGGCGCATTCTGGGTATCGAGCAACTTGTTTCCGTCGAAGGTCTGAATCTCCAACTCAGCTTGGTCGAGAAGTTGCATAGCACTGCCATCCGTGGAATAAAAGATCGCCTTCAGATGGTGGCCGTGATCCACGATCCGAACGTGCACGCCCGCCTGATTTTGCTCGCCGATTCTCTGCACAAGGCGATCTTTTGCGAATCCGACGAACTCGTCGCCAAGTCCCCCGGCTCGGCCGGATTCCAAGGCGCTCGCCAGATCACGCCATGCCAGTGCGTAATGGCGCGCTATCGTCGTTCCCGTAAGTTCTTCGACGGGACGTGGAGCAAGTCCGGCGGCATCGAGATGAACCTGGGGGAGTTCGGGCGATGATTGGGCGATCGCCAGAGCGCAAGCTGCAATCACTAAGGTCGCAGCCTTGACGAACCGAGGCGAGATATTCTTCACCGCCAGCGTCAGCTCGGCCATGTTCTTCATAGTTTCCCGCCGAGGGCGACTTCGTTGCCCAGCACGACGCCGCACGCGACGCTGATCTGCGCCGGCCCGCGAACGCTGAACTGCACTCGCGCTATACCCTTCTTAATCGGCGTGTCCACCGTGCTCTTGCCCGCCTTATCAATTTTGGTGAACGAAACCACTGTGCCATCGGGAAGTGCATTGCCGCTGCAATCGCGCACGGGCTCGGTTTCGAGGGTCACCATATCCCCGCTGGTTACGGCTTTCATGCGCAATGCGCAGGCCTCCGCCGCGACCTGTTGAATCACTCGCGCTTCTTCCACGTTTCCTAAGACGGCAGTCACCTGAACCCTGCCCTCATGTGGCGTCGAGTCCATTCGCATCCAGGCCGCACCATGCCGCGTGGAAACTTGCCGTGAGAAGCCGGCTCCGCTGGCCGGAGTGATCTGGAAGTCCACTGCAGCCGGGGTCAAAACCAAGTTGAAGTACCGGTCAAACACGAATGCAGTGGCATCAATCGAACCGGGAGTGGAGACGGGCACACGCGAGGGATGCAGAAAGAAGCTCAGGTGCGCCGGTTGCGCGGCCTTCACTTCGAACCCTGCGGAAGTACATGATGAGCCGCAAACGATTACCTGATAGCGGCCCGCGGTGCGCACATCGCCGGATTGAATCGGCAACTCGCTCCCGAGACTCACGCTGCGTTTCACAACATGGTCGGGACCCAGAAGATAAAAAGTGGCTTGACCGGAGCCCTCGAGAGGAATCGAAAAGGCTTGGCCTGCTTCCACACTGGCGGGCACCTGCAGTTCGGCAGCCCTCGCCCAACTAGGCAACACGCACAACAAGGCCAATCCGGTGAGACGCTTGCACAATGTGAAATCGCCACGACTGGTGCGCATCATGTTAGTTGCTCGCCTGTGTGTAGTGATTGACGATAACGCGGTAATTCTTCAGCCGGCCCGCAATGTCATTCGGGATGTCGACAGCAAACGGTACCGGCACCTGTGGCATCAGCGCCTGATCTACATAACCATCCGAAACCCAGATAACTTTCCCGGAATCGTCATAATAGGCCGCCAGGACCTGCGCGATATTGACGGGGCGTCCGCTTTGATTCACCAATTCGCCCTTCAAAACGTTTCGGTCTAATCCGTCTTTGCTCAGCGCCTGGTCGCTGACCGCAATCACCGGATCAGCGCTGGCTGAAACTAAGAGAGCGCGCGCATCCATGCGCACACTCTTTACCGCATCCATGCGAACACCCGGAAAGTCAATGCGATAAGGCGAAACCTGCTTGGGGAGCAGCACATGCGAGATCAGATCGAAGCTGCCTTCTTCGTCGATGGGAGAGCCATCGGCTTTCAGCAGCGTCGCGTTCACATTCAAATATGCGGGAACGGTGTCTTCATTCTCCACTTCCCCTAGAATCACCACACGACCAGGGCGCGAGATTGCATTCATGGACGTTATGCGGACCTTCGGCGAGTCCACTTCCTGCGCGCCCCAGTTCTGCGATGTGTTGCGGCCGATCACATCCCAGCGCAAGTAGTTCACCGACACCACCTGCGGGGGCACTGCGGAAAATGCCGGCTTCGGCCACACTACGCGCCAGACCGAGCCATCGCGGCGCACGTGCAAATCCCGCACATCATCGAGAGAGCCCAGCGCGCTGGACCAATTCATCCGAACCCGGACCAGGGCCTGGTCACGATCGGCGTGCAACGGCGAAACCTCCGCGGTCTGCAGCGAGGAATAGGTACGCAAGCTGCCATCGCTTCCCGCCATATCGCGAGTGAAGGATGCAAGATCCGTATCGCTGCTGCGATCGAGCGACGCATAGGCCCGTTGGTAGTTGTGGGCCTGAATCTGGCTCATCAGAGCCTGCACCGCTTCCTCGGGAGTGACCGCAGCGAACATGGCATGCTGCTTCAGCCCTCCGGACTGCAGCCAGGCAATGGCAACCAGGACTACGGTAGCAACGGTAAGAAAAGCGACCAGACCCCACTTCATGAGCGCACTCTATCGGCATACACGCCTTCCGGCATTTCCCGGGAAAGCGTGACCGTCCCCTGTACGCGGCGCGGCTCCGCCAGCAGCCACACAAACAGAATTGCCAGGAAGCTGCTGCCGATGGGCAGAATGCCCCACATCCATCCTTCCCATGGCGCCGGCACGGCGTCTGACGGGATCGTCCGCGCGGGAGGCGCATCATCCTTGGACCATACGGTGATGGCGCCGGAGTCATAGCTCTCGACATGGCGCCAGCCGCCGAAAACCAACAGAGGTTCATAGAATGGATCATGCACAAAAGTGAATTTCAGACCATAGTGGTCGGCATGTTGGAGCATGACGCGGAGCGAATCCATGCCGGCGGTTCCGAAGTACTTCGCGCTGGTCAATTGCGCAGCTCCGTAACGCGTCATCTCGGGTAGCAGGCGGGCCGAGTTGTATTCGCCATCCACGCTGTTCGCGGTAGTGAAAGTGGAAACTTTGGAGAGCGCATTGCCGAATCCGAGTGTGAGATAGCGGTACTGATCGTGCCCATCGCGATTCAGGAACGCGACGACTGAATCTACATTGAGCGAACTAAACGTTCGAAAGGGGCTCCAGGATAGCCAACCCAGCGCGAGCGCCAGACTGGCAACGGCTGCTGTGCTGACGCTGATCGCACCCCAGCGTGGGAAACGGTCGATCACTTGCGCCACCAACAATCCCACAATCGGCAGTGCCAGCACCGTCGCCCACAACGTGAAACGCTCGTAGGTGAGAATTTCGAAAGCACGGCCGAAGATCCAGCGCGGAACCGGCGTCGTGCCGCCCAGCGCAATCAGGAACGTCACCCAGAACGCAAGCAGCAGCATTCGCAGACGGGGATTCGATGCGCCTTTGATCACAATGAAGGGCAGTGCCAGGAGCAACGCACCATACGGAACGATGAAGTAATTCATTCCGTAGATCCAGTTCATCAGCAAGTTCGAACGGCTCGCGTGCGGAATGGGCATCTGCTCGATGGGATGCCGGATGATCGCAATCCAGTAAGGCAACAGGATGACCCCGACCCCCACCGCGGCAATCGCGGCGAAGACGAAACCGCGCCCGATGATGGGAGCAGCGGGTTGCTCCTGCTCGCGGCCGTCGTACCACGCCAGCCACAGGACTGGGACGGCAAAGAGGACGGAGCCGAAAATAAGCGTGACGTGATGCGCCGATGCGGCGGCCAGCGTGAGAGCGACACCCTTCAGCAGGGCTCGCCAGCTGGCCGATCTGCACCACCAATAGAAATAGGGCAAAGCGAGAAAGTACAGGGGCGCTGACAATGTGGTTGGCAACTGCCCTGCCGAATAGACAAGAAATGCGATGCTGCCGGCAAACACGGCCAGAACTCCAGCATAGCTCGCCGCACGATCATCCACCCAAAGCTGCGCGAACCGGTACGTGCCCACCGCCAGCAGCACTACGGCGGCCAACTGCACCAGCATGAAAGCCTCAGTGAGCCCGACAATATACGAGAGCAGCGCAATCCATTGGTGAGTCAGCGGGGGATAGGTGGTTTGGGAGAAGCCGCCAAACCACTTTTCGTTCCATGGATTAAACCAGTGGTGAGCATAGTGCGACGCGAAAAAGATGTGCAGGTTCGCGTCATAGGACGTAGTCGCCGGCAACTGCATGGCGAGCAAAGGCCCGTGAATCGCAAGCGCCAGCAAGATGATGGCGGCGACAGGAATCGGGCGTTGCCAAATGCTGGTCTCAGTCGGGAGCACAAATATTTCGTGGCGATCTCTCATTGAGTCGCAATGTCTGATACCGGAAGCCGGGGAAAGGTTGGCACTTATTTTTGGAGTAGCTGGTAGCGTTATTTAAGATACGCAACCACATCAGGAGTTTCTTGCATCTGAGCCGTGACGGACGGGCAGGTGTGTACCCCTACCCACCAGCCGGATTATCAACCAGGAGGTCGGGGAGGAGGAATCGTGCAATTAGGGTTCACGGGATCGGTGCGGCTTGCAGTTCTGATTGTGGCGACTGCCAGCGCTGCCCAAACTTTTGATGTGAACGGCCAAACCTCTCCGTCTTCTACTTCGCCCGCCCCTTCGAAAAAAGGAGCGAATAAAGAAACCGGAATGGGTTGGGGCGCGAGCATCGAGGTGGCGCGCGAGGCGCGAGCCGCACAGACCGCGTTGCAACACGGAGACGCCGCCGGCGCAACTATGCATGCCCAGCGCGCCGTGAACGCCGCTCCGCAGAATGTTGATCTCTGGTTTACGCTCGCCTACGCAGCTCGGCTGAGCGGAAAGTATTCGCTGTCTGTCGATGCCTATCGTCGGGGTCTCGCTCTGAGGCCATCTTCGGTAGAGGGGCTTTCCGGTCTGGCGCAAACCTACGCCCGCATGGGGCGCAACGCGGAGGCGCAGCAAGCGCTGGAAGAGGTTTTGGCCGCGAATCCTAAGAGCGATTTGGATCTTCAGCTCGCGGGCGAACTGCTCTTATCCACCGATCCGAAACAAGCACTGGAATATCTGCACCGCTCGGAAGCCGCAAAGGCGTCGCCGCGAACCGAACTTCTGCTGGCCCGCGCATATGAGCGGCTAGGAGATG
Organism: Acidobacteriaceae bacterium; assembly: GCA_003168355.1. GTDB lineage: Bacteria > Acidobacteriota > Terriglobia > Terriglobales > Acidobacteriaceae > Sulfotelmatobacter. The sequence goes on from PMSQ01000073.1 coordinate 12,469, forward strand.
GCGAATCAGCACACAAGATGCTGGAGACCGCGCGCCGCTCGGCTCCGACCAATCCCGAGGTAATGCGAGCGGTTGCATCTTACTACCGCGACACTGGCCAGTATGATGCGGCGATCCGCATCCTGGAAGACTTACATACGAAAGACGTAGGTACGCTCACGGAACTGGGATATTCCTACATGCTGGCTGGCAACGCACACGCGGCCGCACGCACTTACGGCGTAGCAGCAAGCCGAGCTCCACGGGATATTGAGATCCAACTCAATGCCGCGCAGGCCATGCTCAATGCCGGGGAGTTCGAAAAAGCGGCAACCCTCCTCAAACAAGCCGCAACGCTGAATCCCGAGCACTACCGCGTGTATGCCCTGCGGGGACGACTCGATGCGACTCAGCATCGGAACGAGGATGCAATCCGCGAATACGAGGCGGCGCTGCTGCACCTTCCCGAAGGTGTGCCGGAGGGTGTTCTCTATCCAATCTCATTGCGTGTGGATCTTGCCCAGATCTACCGCGATGCCGGAGATACCGGGAACGCAGAGCGCGTCACCAAAGAAGCGGCGAGCGCGATCGGTGCCATCGACCTGGCGGGCTCTGCACGGCCTGAATTCTTGCGGCTGCGCGCAGCAACCGAAGCGGCCGCGGGCAACATCGACTCCGCCGAGAAAGATTTAAAGGAGGCTCTCCAAATCGAGCCCCGCAACAGCGTGTTGCTTCTCAACTACGCGAATCTTCTCTGGAAAACCGAGCGAACGGAAGAAGCCCGGAAGACCTACCTCGAGGCGCTGGCAATCGATCCGTCGAATGCGGGTGCTCTGGGCTCGCTTGGCTTCCTGTCGCGCGAGATGGGCGACTCCGAGGCCGCCCGCCGCTACTTCCTGGAATTTTCCAAAAAGCATCCCGATGACTATGCGCCCTTTTTGGCCTTGGGCGATCTGTATAGCGCGGACCGTCACTTTCCGGAAGCACAACAAAATTACGAGCAGGCCTTCCAGAGATCGCCGAGCAATCCGCTGATAGTTTCCGGTGCGATTAACGCGGCGCTTGAGGCACATCACACCGCCCAGGCCAAGGAGTGGCTCGCGCGCGCCTCTGAAGCAGTGCGGCAAGATCCGCAAGTCATGCGGGAGCATGAGCGCTACTTGACGATCACCGGGAACTACGCGGAGTCGGCGGATCTTGGCTATCAGGTGATCCAGAGGCTGCCGAAGGATCGCGAAGCGGTCGATTATCTTGCCTATGATCTTCTATTTCTCAAGCGCCTTGATGAGGCGATGAAGATCGTAGACCGCTATCAGCCGATTCTTGAACACGATCGCGACCTGCCTTTGATTGCTGGGTACGTGCACGCCGACCACAACGAACACGAAGCCGCAGTCGAGGATTTCACCCACGCCCTGCAGATCGATCCCACCATAGCGGTGGGTTATATGAACCGGGGCTACGTGTATAACGACATGCGCCTGGCCACCAAGGCCGAGCAGGACTTCCGCAAAGCCTTGGAACTGAATCCGCAGTACGGCGAAGCGCACCTCGGCCTCGCCTACGCGCTGCTGCAGTTGCGGCGTTCCACGGCAGCGTTGAAAGAGGCCGAAATAGCAAGCCGTTTGCTTCCCGAATCGGAGAGTTTGCATCTCCTCAAAGCTGAAGGTTACCGCCAGCGGGCCATGCTGACTGCCGCAGAAGGCGAGTACAGACAAGCTCTTAAGATGAATCCAAATGCGCCGAATTCCTACATTGCGCTCGCCGATGTGCAGTACCGCGCGCACAAATACGCCAACTCGGCTGAGACTTTGCACAGCGCACTCGCGGTCGTCCCCAACGACCCGATGATTTCGGCGCAGCTTGGAAGATCCTATGCACGGCTTCACCGGCCGGCCGAGGCTCTGCAGGCGATCGATGTCGCGGAGCGCAACGGCGGAAAAGACTACAAAGTCCTGCTTGTGACTGCGGACGTACTTCGCATTCTGGGCCATCGCGACCAGGCCATGAACAGCTATGTGCGGGCTCTGGAAAGCTCCGACGAAGATCGTCTCCAAGTCCGGCTGGCTTTAGGCCGCCTGTTTGCGGAGGAAGGCAAAACGTCTGACGCACAACAACAAGTGGCGCTCGGTTTTGCCGAGGCGAGAGTCGCGTCCACCGATGTGACCTCGGCAGATGACTACCTGAACGCGGCCGACATCCTGATGAATATCCACGAGTATCCGCTGGCCCAGGGCATGTATGGACGTGCGCACGCGTTGGGCGCCGACGACACCGCGGTGGCGGTGGGTATGGCAAATGCATCGCTGGCCCTGGGCGACACGCGCAATGCGGAATTGCAACTGGCCAGCCTGCCCGACGATCCGGAGCGAAAGAACAACTATGAGTTCTTGGTCGCGCAAGGCAATGTCTACCGGCAGCGCGGCGAGGATAATCGCGCGCTCGCGACCTTCGTCCGCGCCAGCCAACTGGATCCGCAGGACCCAGCTACCCGCACCGTGGAAATGGGCCTGGCCGAAGAAGAAGGCCATCCCATCACCGATCGCCTCGGCATGGGCTCGGGCGTGCGTGTAGGCGCGGTGTTTGAAGATGAAAACATCTATCAAATGGACGCTCGTCTGCTCGGCGTGCAAAACAGCGGAGCCTTGTTGCCACCCCCGCGGCGTTCTATCGAGACCTTCGCCGATTCGCGCTTTCAATTCCGGCCCGATTCCTTTCCTCGGATTCAAGGCTTTATCGCTGAACGCAATGCTCAGGGCAGCTTCTCATTTCCGAGCGAGCTCCTGATTCAGGATCGCAATACGTTCGACACTATTTTCAATATTTCCGTGGCTCCGGTTGTGCAACTTGGCAATGTGAAGCTGAGCGTGATGCCCGGACTACAGTACACAGTCAGGCGCGACACGCTTGCGCCGGTGCCCATGAATCAGAATCTGTTTCGCCAGTTTGTTTATGTGGCCAGCAGTCCGATCGGCAATTGGCTCTCGTTTTCCGGCAATGTGATTCGGGAAGCAGGTCCGTTCACGGAGCAGGATCTGCACTCGCGGGACGCTTCCGGGGCTCTTGATTTCCGCGTGGGCCGGCCCTGGGGCAAGACCGCGCTGCTGACCGGCTACAACGCGCGTGACCTGCTCTTCGGACCATCGGTACACGAGTATTACCAGACAATTTCCTATGCGGGCCTGCAGCGCCGGTTCGGTTCCCGCATCCGCGCGTCCGCGGTGGCGGAGTTCTTGCGCGCTTGGCGGGTAGAAGGCAATGACTACGCGATCGCGCAAACCCTGCGTCCGCGCTTCGGGGTAGACGATCATATCAACGAGCACTGGGCGCTGGCCGCCTCGGGTGCTTGGTCTTCCGGACGCGGCTTTCACGCATACGACAATGTGACGTCGAGTGTCATGCTCTCCTACACGCGCGAACGGAGTTGGGGCAGGAGCGCAGGCTCGGAGACAGCGGCACTGGCTTATCCCATGAGATTCTCTTTCGGTCTGGAACAACAAAGCTTTTACGATTTTCCCGGACAAGGGCACAGCCAATTCGTTCCGGCGGCGCAGTTCACTTTTTGACGCATTCGTTCATGCCTGCGCCGGCCGCCTGAGGACTGCCACTTCACTATGACGACACCGCCAGAAACCCAAGTGATGACAAGCCCCGGGTACCGGGAAATCTTGCGCGGGCACGTGGTGCGGGGCAGCGCCATCTTGTTACTGAGCTCTGCACTGGTGGCCGCCACCAACCTGCTCTACAACATCCTGCTCGCGCGGATGTTAGGCGCTTCGAGCTTCGGCCACGCCTCGGCTTTATACACGCTGCTAATGTTAGTGACGGCCATCACTTTATCGTTCCAGATAATAACTTCGAAATTTATCGCTCGAAATTCAGAGACTCTCGTCCGAGCGCAAATCTATGCCAGCATGCTGCACCGAGCCTGGCAGGTGGGCCTGGGAATCGCCATACTACTCGCCGCAGGCAGCGCCTACCTCAAATCTTATTTCAACCTGCCGGCGCAGCGTGACCTGCTGTTGCTGGCGATCGCGGCCGGAGTATATATACCGCTGGGAGTGCGGCGCGGAAGGATGCAAGGTTTTTACAACTTTCGCGGTCTTGCCATCAATGTGGTGGTGGAGGTAGCGGTGAAATTCGGCGGGGCCCTGCTCTTCCTGCATTTCGGGATGGGCGTGACGGGTGTGATGATGGCGGTGTTGCTCTCCATTGTCGCCGCGTACATAGGCGGTGAGCCGGGCCCCCAGCATCGGGCGAAGCCGGGGATGATCAAGATCGCGCCTTTTGGCGAAGGCATGCAGGCTGTGATGTATTTCATTGGGCAGGTGGTTCTCAGTAATCTCGACATCTTGCTGGTGAAACATTTCTTCCCACCTCCGGAAGCGGGAATCTACGCGGCCGTGGCTCTGGTGGGACGCGTGGTCTTCATGTTGGCGTGGTCGGTAGTGAGCAGCATGTTTCCGGTGTCGGCCAGTCATTCGCATCGCCAAAGCGGACACTCGGTGCTGTACACCGCGTTACTTCTTGTGGGAGCTCTCGCTTCCGCATCCGTCGCGGCGGTGGCGCTGGCACCGGAGGCCGTGTGGACTGTGCTGCTAGGGAAAACATTCCTGCTGGGCACGGTAGCGTTCTCCACACTCCTGGCAAAGTACGCGTTCATGACTGGCATCTATTGCATTGCGGTGGTCGTAATGATGTACGAGATCTCGCGACGCATCGGCACCGCGGCGTGGGTGCAGTTGGGCGCAAGCGGCTTGCTCACGGGAGCGATCTGGCGCTATCACGAATCCTTGTCCCAGGTGATCATGGTGCAACTGTTCGTGATGTGCGGACTGCTGGTGGTCGTCACGATCCCGCTCTTCCGCGAGCGAGACGAAGCAGAGCCTTCTCCGGCAACTTCAGAACCTTTTCGGCGCCTGCGATCAGTCGCGGAGGAGGAGATCGTTGCGGAATTCCTACGGGCCGAGTTCTGTCATCCCGAGTTCGATCCATATCGCCGGGACGTCAAGCATGTTGTGGAGCACGCCGATCTCGAGAATCCTCATGAAAATTTAATCCGACGTGCGTTGCTGTTCCTTCGGCGAGGACGCCTATGGCGTGAACTGCCTGCCGGTACGGAGTGGTGGCAGATTGAACTGACTCCGCGCGACCTAGCGCGCCTGCGGTCATTTCCGCGCAACGAGTGGAGGCGCTTCGCGGGAGGCGGCTTCTACCTGACGGAAATGGTTCGCCGCATCGAAGCGGAACTGGCTCGTGGGCAGCAGAGTCAGTTTTTCAACAAGCTCGCAGAGATCGCAATCGATCTCCGGGCGAGCGATCTACCGGATGCCGTGTTGCTGATTGGCGTCGACGAGCATCACCCACTGACGATTATCGAGGGAAATCACCGCATAGCAGCGGCCATGCTGACCATGCCGGAATCGGCGCATCGCCGCTTCCGTTTCTATTGCGGTTTGTCTCCCAACATGAACTCGTGCTGTTGGCACCAGACCGACCTGCGAAGCCTGACGCGCTATGCCCGGCACACGATCCGTTATATCTTCCGCGACGTGGATTTCTTCGTCGCGCGAACCCTGCGGGAAAAGCTCGCGCAGATTGAGACATCCTGAAAGCCTGCGGGACGCGCAGCCGCAAGGAGCGTGAGAGAACTACGGATTGCGCGATGCGCGGGTGACGGTGCGAACGTTGTAGCGGTCTCCGTCGAACTCAGCCTGGATATTGACGTCGGCGCCTTCTTGCAAAAGATCGAGACTGCCGGCGTCCAGAGAGCCGATAGCTAGCTCGCGAACGTTTTTGTCGGAATCGTTGGACAGGGCCAGGACATGCGAGCGCAGGTCCACGGCGACAATTCGACCCTCAAATGTAAAAGAATTCCCACGTTCGGCGAGAATCTCGACTTTGTTCGCCGCATTTTCTGTCGGAGAGAGCCACACCCGCACCAGCATGCCCGAAGACAAAACCTGCGGCGTCGCGGGCTGGCCCTGGTTCACAACCGTGGTACTGGGAGTAATGCGCAGCGAAATGCCGTCCGGGCTTATCGGATCGCGCAGGGTGAGTCGGGATTTAGCTGCATCGTAACGCAAGACCTGCCCATTCAGCTCAGCCGCATTGGATGGGCCTGTTCGCACCGACCGCGCAAACAACTTTCCTCCGTCGATCACCGTGTCGACTGACACCACAGACCCGGCGGGAATGCTGGTCAAACGCGCGCGCGGATTTTCGGGAAGAAGTTGAGTACGCCCGTCGAAGGCAATCCGGACGACGCCGCCCCCGAATGTGTGAATCAACAACTGGTCGTGGATCGGATCCAGCCGCTTCATGACGCCGCGCACCAGACCCACCTTGGCGCGCGGCCCGCCTGGCAAGGGAACGTCTGTGGCCGCGGTCGTTTGCTGCCGGCCGGCATCGTCTGACATGGTGGCAGATGTGGCGGGCATGGCGACCTGCGCCTGCGCGCAGCCCACTATTAAAATCACCGGGAAGAGGAGCCTAATCATCGCTACTTGGATGCTAAAAGGCGTGATCACGGCGTCGGCATAGGGTATTTACTGTAGTCAACTGCACGCCGGCTTTTGGGCATCATAGTAGCGGCAAACGAATGGAGCGAATCAATTTGACCAAGCTGGGAACACGCGTAGCACTTCCGGGGTTGCTGGCGATGCACTTTTTCGCCGGAACAAGCCTGGGTTTCGCGAGCGATTTAAGGGTCCCCCTGCCGCAGCGTGGCGTTTCCACACCCAGCCAAAAGCTGAACCGCGATGGGGTTGCGGAACTCAAGCACGGGCATCAGGAGAAAGCCAAGCGGCTCTTCTATAAGGCGTATCTGCTGGATCCGGATGACCCGTTCACCCTGAATAATCTTGGGTATGTCGCGGAACTGGAGGGGGATGCCGATCGAGCCCTGCGCTATTACGCGCTGGCGGCGCGGGACCGCACCGATGCGGTAATCGACCAGTCCAGCGAAGCGGCTCTCAAGGGCAAGCCCCTGGATGAGGCATTTCGGCAAGTGCAAGATTCTGGGCAGGAGGTTAGCAAGATCAACGAGCGGGCAATTGTGCTGCTGCAACAAGGACACGTGTTTGAAGCCCGGAACCTGCTGCAGTCCGCCCTGCCGCGCCATCCCCACGATCCGTTTCTACTCAATAATCTCGGCTATGCGATGGAGGCCGTTGGAGATATCGAAGGAGCGCTGCGGTGCTACTCCGCGGCGGCCAGCGTGCATTCGACCCAGCGGGTTGTGGTTACACCGCGAGCGAAGTGGCGAGGCCGGCCGATCAGCGAGGTAGCCGCGGGAAACGCCGCGGCTGTCAGCGGGCAGATCGCCCGGGGCGAAGGAGTTGAGGCAGCAACCGCGCGCCTCAATCTGCGTGGAGTGGCGGCCCTCAACGACAACCACCCCGCGGTTGCAAAGGAGTTTTTCTTAGAGGCGTATAAACGGGACGCACAGAATGCGTTCACGCTGAACAATCTGGGCTATGTCGCTGAACTGGCGGGCGACCGCGAAAGCGCCGAAATGTATTATGAGGCAGCACGCTCGGGCCGGGACGCCACTGCCCGCGTAAGCTATGCCACGCGCCGCGATGCCGAGGGACGGAAGATCGACACCTTGGCCGACGATAACCAGTCGGACGTCGAGGCCACGCTGAAGGCGATTCAAGAAACGAAGCGCCGCGAACAAAGACCTATCGAACTCAAGCGTCGCGACGGAGCCTCTGTCGGCAGCGAGCAGGACGCGACCCCAGTGCCTCCAATTGCAATGCAGGCTCCGGCTCTGCCAGCCCTGCCGCCTCCGAATTCTGAACCAGACCAAAATGCGAAGCCCAACCCGCAGCCAGCGGATTCCCCGCTGCCGCAGAACTCACAACCCCAGGATCCAAATCAGAAGAAATAGACTAAGAACCATCAAGGGCCAGTCTTACAGTCTGCCCCACGCGGCTATCGATGTCGCGGTTGAATCTGCCAGACGACCCTAGCAGCGTGTCGAAGCAGGGTTAAGCGGACGGCGCGGCGACCTCGTCTTCGTCCTGCCATCTTTGAATTTTCTCTCCTACCGTACGAGCTAGCCCCTCCGCCCATTGGAATTGACCGGCGCGACGCAAGTCGGCTGCCAATTGCAGGACCTTGACGCGCTCCTGCTGCCGGAAACTCCGGATGTATTCCCGCACCACCTGCGGCATGCTCATCGCCACCCCTGCTGCGTAGCTCCGCCAAGCCATCTCTTTCAGCTCATCCGGAGAATTTAAGGCCAGGAGCAGTTGCTCGACCAGGCTATCCGCATCCCCCGGTGTGAAAAATCGCATCGCAATTCCTTCGTGCTCCGCGAGATCCCGAAAGTCCTGGATGCCGGAGGCAATGACCGGGACCCCGTACTGCACCGCGAGGTGCGCTACTCCGCTGGAACCGGCGGACGACGTGTACGGCATCACCGCCAGGCTTGCCTCACGAAACAGGTCGGGAATTGAGTCCTCGGGTACATAGCCCAGAAATTGAATGAGATCGTTCGCGTGGCGTTGCGCCATCGACTGCACATAGCCGGGAGTTTTTGGATGATCGCCACCACCGATTACCAGTTTTACATTGGGGAACTTTCTTGCCACCCGTTCGAAGGCCTCGATCAGAAGCTCAAGCCGCTTATAGGTCCCCCATTTTCCAAAAGCAAGAATCCTATGGGTCGGGTTTCCCCGGCGTGCAAAGTCTGGAGGATCGGGCGTCCCGGCAAAGATGCCGTGCGACCGAACACTGACCCGGCCGCGCCGGTATTTTTCATCCAAGGTTCGACGATAGGCGGGCATGAGCACGGAGAGCGAGTTCGCGCTCAAGAGTAGATGCGTGGCCAGCCATCCTCCGGCTCGATACAGTCGAGGCGAGCGAACAGCGGCATCCTCCAGGTCCACCGTCTCGAACAGCTGGTGAAGAGTGATGTGCGAGTACACGCCATTCAGTCGTGCGGCAGCCGGCGCCACCAGCCCCAGCACAGCCGAGAGAGGACGATCGCCGAAGCTGGCGAAACCCAGATTGAACCAGGCCACATCAGGCTTCACCTTGCGGATGGCACGCAGCAGACTGGCTACGTTGCCATGCTTTCCGAAGCCCCAACAGCGAACCACCGTAAACCCAGGAAGTTCTTCGGCGGGTGTCGGGAGATAATCTCCCAGCACCGTCAGATCAACACACCGTTCTTGCCGAAGCTGGTCCGCCACGTGGAAACCATACTCATTCAGCGCATGGCGACTCGGCGGAAATGAGGTGATGAGCGCAATCTTCATTGCTCGCTCGAACGCAATACCAGATCACGCGAGAGCCGGCCCAGAAGGTGCAAATAGTGAAAGGCGACAGAGGCATTGGCCTTGCTTCTGCCTGCGTGGCGAAGACCGAACTGGTAAGGGACTTCCGCGGCTGTCTTAATTCGCCCGCGGACCAGAATTTCAAGCAAGAGTTTGAAGCCTGTGGTCTGGAAGGTCAATCCCTCGATGCAGCGGCGATGGATCACGAAAAAGCCCGACATCGGGTCGGTGACCTGGAGGTTCTTCTTGCAAATCAGAGGCGCTGCCACGAACGTGCTCAGCCGGGAAACCGCGGCACGCAGTGGACTCCAACCTTTGGTTCCGTCATTCTGAGCGTAGCGGCTGGCGATGGCGATATCGGCTCGTTCGGCCGCCTTCAAGAGGTCCGGCAGCAACGCAGGGGGATGTTGCAGGTCAGCATCAATCACGCCGAGCAGGTTCGCTCGGGACTGACTCCAGCCGTACAGCACCGCCCCTGCCAAACCACGTTCTCCCGCGCGTGAGAGGAAGCGAATGCGCGGATCTCGTTTTGTCCAGTCACGAACCTGTTCCACCGTGCCGTCAGTGCTTCCATCATCGACCACCACGATCTCGTATTCGTATTGCGTCTCGCTCAATGCAGCGGTCAGTTCACTGAGTACTTTGTTGATATTTCCCGCCTCATTGAGCGTCGGCACGACCACAGCGAAACGATTCTCAAGAACTCCGGGTATCATTCAGGGCCTCCGCTTTCGGGTAACGCGCAAGCCTTGGATGGCGCCTATACACTGGCCGTTGGCTCGTTTCGGACGCTACAGGAATTTGGCGTCCGGACTACGGGGCCGGCCACTCTAACGTCAGTCTTTCCCTCGGTTAAAGTGCGCTCTGCGAGCCGCGATTGGCTGATGTGGAAATAAATTTCACTTTTCACGTCGTCCGGCTTCGCGTCAGAAATGATGATCAGCTGCGGAACAAGTTCCCGGAGGTGCAGAAAGGTCTGACGATTCCGATACACGAATTCGAGGGGGTATTCCGGCTTCCTTGCAAAAGCTGCTGTGGGCGACGCGTCGAGAATGAAAGCCAGGTCGGGAGCGGGCGTCTGCTTCATGAGCAGCTTGGCATAAATGCGAGCCACAAATGATTGTGAATAGATATTCGCGACCTGGTCGTAGATATAGCGATCAAAGATAACGACATCACAGTTTTTTACGTTTTGACTGGCCATCAGGCGGTGCAATCGGGCAACATCCAGCATGTAAAACCCCGACCGCGCCGCGTTCAAATACCACTTCCGGACATGTTTATTGTTTTTGGGTGCAAACGAAGGCTCTTCCATCCGGCCCGTGTGGCCCGAGTCCATTGCCCTGTAGCCGACTCCGGCGCGCATCTTCGACCAGGCCGCAACGTCATCCCAGAAGCTGAGGCGTAGCACGCGCAGGCCCTGTTTCTGCAGGCATGACGAGAGGTGCTCGATTTGCGTGGTCTTCCCCGCTCCGTCGATTCCCGAAAAGCTGATCAGGAACGGGCGAGCGGCAACGGACTGCGCGTCACCTTTGCTGGGGGCCATACGTTGGAGAACTCCGTGATTCATGGACGAATCGACGCTGTGGCTCCAGGCGGCCGCGATGGACTTCTCTCCGACAAAGCGACTGCCGCGCCGACGGCTATTCCGGCTCCCGCCAGTAGACCCAGCTTGATCGCGAGGGAGCGATGACCGTGCTGCCGGACGGGCGCCACCGCCGCGCCCACTGGCTGGGCCACCGGCGCTCCTTTCGCATTGGCGGCCTTCGCTCCAGCAGCTCCTGAGGGAGCAGGCGCGGGCTGCTGGCCCGGCGTCTGTGCAGACTGGGACTGTGGTGCATCCGGCAGCGAATCGTCCTGCTTCTGGCTGGTATTCGACTGGCTAGACTGGGGAGGGCTTGCCAAAAGAGGCATCTCGCTCGACATCAGAAATGCGCCTGTCAGCATGGCAATCGAGAAGCATTTTGAATATCTGCGACCTGTCCAATTCATTTATGCACTCCAAAGGCCTTGAGTTTGGCTCGCACGTCGAGCTTCAGAATCTTTCTCTGCCGCAACCTGGGGATAGGCAAGGGCTTCTTTTACCGAATTGAAGACGGGCGCGAGCGAAGAAATGCGGGTCACGTCGAGAAGCACTCGGGTGACGCGCGAGCCCGCAACGAAGAGCACGTGGATATCTCGGCCCGTCACTTGCGCCACGCACTCTAGTAGCAAGTCAATGTCTTCATGATTCAAAGTGCCGCAGCTAGATAGATCCACAATTACCGGAGGTCCGGAAACGCGGAGAGCGTCTAGCAAGGTCTTCCGCAGCCCGCGAAGGCCCGCAGTACCGGAGCTGCCGGGAAAGGGTAGGATGGTCCGATCCGCGGTCTTCACAGCTGCACCTGGAGCCACGGCTGTGCCGTGGTGGAGGATGGAACAAAGTCGCACGCGAAAGCGCTGGCGGCTCGCGAGAAAACATCGACCGGCGCCTCGCTGAATGCTTGTTTCCGTGCTTTACGCTGCAGGATCCTGCTTCCCAAACCTGCTGGTTGTAGATCTGCGACTGCTCCCCAGTTCAAATCCTCCAGATATCCACCGTCCACCAGCCCTTGCCGAATAAGAAGTCCCGGCGCTAAGTAGGTATAGGGCAGAACTGTGGATCGCTCCACAGTAGTTCCGCAATCCACCACGCAATCGTGCTCTACAGACGCAAAGGGCCCGACGGTGGCGCCGGCACGGACGGTTGTGTGCGCTCCGATATAGGTTGGACCAATCACTCGTGCGGAATCCGCGAGATTCACGCCTTCTCCGATCCATACCTGCTCGCGAACCTGTGTTCCCAACGGCCGCATTGCACAGGCCCCGGTCAATACATCCCCAACCAGTTCCTGTCTTTCGCTCGCTGACAAAATGCGCTTGGCATATCCGTTAAATTGATAAGGAGGTCGCCCATCGTCGGTTGCAGCGCGGGAAGATTCGCGTTCCGTCCCCATCCGGTCCAGCGCGAGCTTATCCAGCAGGGAAACCCCCAACTGACCTCGGGCATCGTGGGCTTCGGTCACTGAGCTTCGGCTCTCGCAATGAAAGCGCACTAGGTCGGCTAGATCCATCTCCGCATACGACTTGAGCTTAATCACGAGAAGTCGCTCGACTCCCTGTCGGGCAAGGGCAGCCAGGGCAGAACAGGCTTCGCTTCCATCGCGCGGAGCGGAAGTAAGCCACAGATTTCGCACTCCCAGCTTGCGCACACGCTCCATCCATAACTGCAAAATATCATTACCGAGTATCGGCTTCCTCGAAGAATACCGTGGTTGCAAATTTTCGCGAGTTGCTCGGTTATGAGGTTGAGGCCCTTGGAGCGCCATGAGGCCTTCTCCGCCAGGAACCATTACGACTGCACCCATGTCCACGCGCGTACTCCCCCTCTGAGATCGCCCGGCGAAAGCCTGAAGGCATTCCCCGAACCCCAACCCGGCTGTTCGCCGAAAATTGAGGCGTGTTTGAGATGTAGAAGAGAGGGTCGGAAGATGCTAAGTAAATGAAAATGCAGTATCACGGTACGATATATCGGTGAAAACCCCTAGAGTTCAGAGGCTTCAAGGCGGGGGCGGATTCAGGGCTTTTGGGGTCCCATGTACCTTCGATTAATTTTCTCTCATGAATATCCTTGAGTGCGGCCTGCAGTCTACGTAGAATGCAGTAAATCCAACCACTAAACGCTGTAGGCCTGTTGCACTATACCCTACGATGGAGTACCTGCTTATGAGAAGGTTTGCCCTCCTATTACTGCTATGTTCGGGAACACTGGCCATCGCCAGCGTCACGGTTTCCGCGCCAGCCAATGGAAGCCAGGTGAGCACCACGGTTCAGTACGTCGCCAGCGCTACCACCACCTGCGCCGCTGGAGTTTCTGCAGTAGGAATCTATTCCGCGCCTGGCGTTCTGGCTTATAGCACCAACGGAAGCAGCCTCAACACCCAGTTGTCTTTAAGCCCGGGCGACTATAACACCGTGGTGCAAGAGTGGGACAATTGTGACGGTGCCAGCAGCACACCGGTAACCATTCACGTTTCTGCGGGCGCGGCCGAGGTGCTAGTGACGTCGCCCAAAGACAACGCGACCACGTCTACGCAGGTTCAATATGTCGCCAGCTCGACCTCGACTTGTTCCAAGGGCGTGTCCGCCATGGGCATCTACACGTCGCCGGGCGTGCTGGCGTACGAAAGCAATGGCGCGAGTCTGAATAAACTCCTGACTTTAAACCCCGGAACCTACCACACCGTGGTGCAGGAGTGGGACGGCTGCGGAGGCAGTGCTTCTACTCCGATCACCATCCAGGTTGGGGGCCCCAGCAGCGGTGGACAAGTATCTGTGAGCGCCCCGCAGACCAACACCACGGTGAGTTCGACGGTGCAGTACACAGCATCGGCAACTTCCTCCTGCGCCAGCGGCGTCGCCGCCATGGGAATCTATACCGCACCCGGCGTGCTCACCTACAAAACGCAAGGCGCCCAGCTCAATACGCTGCTTACCCTTAACCCCGGCCTATACCACACCGTTGTAGAGGAATGGGATAACTGCGGCGGAGCTTCGGTGACTCCGATCGCGATCACAGTGGGAGGAGGAGGCGGTTCGACTTCAAACGTCTTCAGCAATCTTCATCAAGAGCCAGGATGGAACGGATATGCCCTGCTGCCCTCGGCATACAGTATCTGTACTTCCTGCTCGCCCTCAGGCCCGCAGGCCACCTGGGCAATGACCCAGAATATTTCGTCGCCATCGCTCAGCGGAAGCTCGACCCGCATGGATATTGGCGGACACACCGACTTTGCGGATATCCTCTGGAACAACCACCTGATAGGGGACTTCTCCACGCAGGGTATGCCCGACTACAACCATACAATCGTCCCCAGTCTTCACAACTTCACCTATGATGTCTACTTCTACGCCGAAGACGTCAGTGTGTCTCAGGCGCTGGAGTTCGATATCAACCAGTTCGTGGATGGCTACTCCTATATTTGGGGTCATGAATGCCGGATCGCTGGTGGCAATGAATGGGACATCTGGGACGATCCAGGTCAGAAGTGGCATCCGACTGGCGTTGCCTGCAATCCTGTGCCGAATGCCTGGAACCACCTCGTACTCCAGGTCCAGCGCACCTCGGACAATCAACTCCTGTTCCAATCCATCACGCTCAATGGAGAGACTTCCGTTCTTAACTACTACGAGAACGCCACGGCGACGACGTGGTATGGCATCACCATCAACTATCAGCAGGACGGGAACTACGAGCAGACGCCCTATTCGATCTGGCTCGACAAGCTGAACTTTACTTATTGGTAGGAGTACCGCGGCCCTTTTCCCCCATGCGCGGCCCTCTCATTGAAGTGGGCTGCGCTTGCCTTCTAACCCGGCCCGGAAGGCCGTGAGTTTACGATTGCAAGTCTCCGGGCCAAGACACAAGTCGGACTGCTAATTCTCTCCCACATTTTCAGCGCCGCTGGCGCACCGACCAAGGAGTCTGTGGAAATCTTGGAGGCCAAATGTCGGTCAGAGTTAGTCCAAAACAGCGCGGTGTAGTTACGGGTGTGTTGATCGTTCTGGCAGTATCACTCATTTCCAGTGGCGCATTTGCGCAAAGCGACTCTAATCCCAAATGGGACTTTGTTGGCTATCGGTGGCTGCATCCCGGCGGCGCCGCCCCGGTTGCCAGCTGTTCCGTCCAACCGAATGAAGTCGTGGTGGGTGAACCCGTCACGGCTACTGTCACGGCCAGCAACTTCAAACCCAAGCACACGCTCTCCTATGTCTGGAACCCCATTAACGGAGGAGGCAAAGTCATCGGGAAAGACGCGACCGCCCAGATCGAGACCACCAACGCCGCCCCCGGCAACTACACCGTCGCCGCCCATGTGACCGATGCTAGAGCGAAGAAGAACGACGAAGCGACCTGCACGGCTGACTTTATTGTGAAGCCGGTGCCGCCGAAGAATCCACCCACTATGTTTATCTCGGCCAGCCCGGTGAGCATTCCGGCTGGTGGAATCGTGAATCTGTCGGCCCACTGCGCCAGTCCTGACGGCGTTCCGGTTACTATCTCTACTTGGACATCAATCAACGGAACCGTTTCCGGCACTGGCGATTCGGCCACACTTACCACATCTGGAGTGTCGCCTGGCGCACTCGCCGTGAGCGCTACCTGCACCGACTCGCGTGGGCTGAATGCTCAAGCTTCGACCGAGGTCGCGGTGGCGAATCCGCCTCCGCCGCCGCCAAGTCCGACTCCGCCAAGTCCGAAGATCGAAGTGGTGGAAGCTCGCCTTGCCCTGGAAAGCATTTATTTCCCGACGTCTATTCCGGCGATCAGGAATCCCGATGACGGGCTGGTTGCCAGTCAGAGTCGAATTCTGGTTGCGTTGGCCGCCGACTTCAAGAAGTATCTCGAAAGTAAGCCGGAGGCGCACTTGATCCTGGAGGGCCACGCCGATCCGCGGGGCCGCACCAAGTACGATCAGAAACTCTCCGAGCGTCGTGTCGACCGCGTCAAGAGCTTCCTGGTCGAACAGGGCATTTCCAATGCCAACCTCGAAACCAAGGCAGTTGGCGCTCGACATGCTCTGAGCGAAGCCGAAGTGAAGGATACAATCGAGAATGATCCGCAGCTCAGCCCGGAAGAACGTCAAAGCGCTCTCAGAAACATGCCGACGATCGTTCTTGCAAGCGATCGCCGCGTGGATATCAAGTTGAGCACGACTGGCCAATCGTCGGTCCGCCAATTCCCATTCAATGCTGCGGATGCCTTGACTCTGATTGGTGACCCGGTGAGCGAGGCAAAGAGGAAGACAGCCGAGCCTGCGCCCAACAAGAAGCAGAACAACCCGTAACGGCGCACACGCAAGACCTCCACAACTCTCGCGGAGGACCCTCGTCCTCCGCAGCGAGTTGCGGGGCTGTACGGCGTTCTAAGGTTGAAACCGTCGCTACTCCGACCTTTCCAACGCAATTTCAACCAACCCTCTGTCTCCGAATTTCATCTAGTCCTTCGGAAGCCAAAAGGGGGTCCTAACGGCGTGCTGTTCACCACACTTGGAGGAGCGAGGATGGGTGCGGGTCGGTACGGCAAGGGCGTTGCCGGGATCTCGCGATACTTAGTGTGCTTGCTGACTTTTGCCGGCATGAGTTTCGCTCAAAACTTAAGTCCTTCCTCTCCGCCATCAACCTCGCCGCCGGCCTCAACCAGTACGCAGTCGCCCGATGTCGCCCCGCCCCAGGAGGATGACTCCGGCGGCTTCGTCTTTAAAAAGGAAATCGAAGAGGTTGTTTTGCATGCGACTGTGGTCGACGATCAGAATCACCTCGTCACGGGTCTCGGCCGCGACAAGTTTGAAGTGTACGAAGATGGCAAGCGGCAGGAATTGACTTCCTTCCACAAGGAGCGTGTCCCAGTCGCGCTCGGAATCCTGATCGATAATTCGGGCTCAATGTTGCCGAAGCGGGCGAAGGTTAATGAGGCCGCCCTGCGGCTTGTGGACGCCAGCCAGCAGGAGGATCGGGTGTTCGTCGTCAATTTCGGCGACGATGCGTTTCTGGACCAGGACTATACCCAGGACGTCGGCAAACTACGGGCAGCTCTGCAGCGAGTGGAGACGCGGGGCAGCACCGCCCTCTACGATGCTCTCATTGGAGCCGTCGATCACCTGAACAAGACTTCCCCCCTGCAAAAGAAAGTTCTGCTGGTTGTGACCGACGGGCGGGACAATGCCAGCCAGGCTACGTTCCATGAGGTTCTCCACAAATTGCAATCGAAAAACGGACCCGTCCTCTACACCATCGCACTCGAACAGAACGAGCGGCGGGACGACACGGATCGGCAGTCTCTACGTACTCTCTCCGAGCAAACGGGGGGCACGGCGTTTTTTCCGTCCAGTCTCGACGAGGTCCAATCGATCGCGAGTGCCATTGCGCAAGACATCCGAAGTCAGTACGTAATCGGATATCGCTCTTCGAATCCGCATACGGCAGGCACCTACCACTCAATTCAGGTTCAGGCGGTCGGCGGACCCACTCGACTGCGCGTCGCAACTCGCGCCGGGTATTACTCGGGGAACCTCGGAAGCAATGAATCGCACTCGAAGGGATACTGAAAAACTTCGGTGGCGACTCTGTTTTGAAAGGACGCGGCTTCCAGGTGCGCTAAATACCGCAAGATCCCGCAGCAACTCACAGCCTTGAAGCGTCTGGACTCGTGTCGTCATTCTTGGCGGTGGTTGCCGCTAGGTCCGCTTCGATGGTCACTTCCACATCGGCACCCGGTTTGAGGCGCACCTTATCGCCATTCTCATCGGTCAGAGTATTCTCAATGCGAAGCTCCCGAAAGAGGTGATCTGCACCTTCAACCGCGATCTGCACCTTCTCGGGTACGCTCGGATGAGAAGACTTGATAATCTTCTCGACAGTTGCGGGCAGGGTGGTACTTGGTTTTTCGCTCATGGGTCTCCAAGCTTAGCGGGCCAGTAGGCCAACGAACAATTAGCGTGCTGCACGTCGATTGTACCAACGGGATGCTAACGCTGCATCACGCCGGCCGAAACTCGGTTCCTTCAGAACGTTCTTACCTCCCATACCGCACAGGCATCATTCTTGCCGCTATTCGCGCTTCGATCCCGCATCAACGTTCTCATGCTCGTCCTTGTGACCGAAATCCAGACCGAAGTGCGGCTCCGACTTCGTGCCTGTGATTCTAATAGGGACTTCCGTGCCCGCTCCGTGTTTGTTGAAGAACGGGTCTACAGGTTTAAGCAGAATTGATTTCCACCCGGTAGTCATTTGTGAAACCTTCGCATCCAGCCGCGCTTTCCCGCGAAAGTCAAACTCCTGTCCGTCCAAACTATAATCGCCTGTCATATCCACGTGCGTGCCCGGGATCAGAAAATGGAGAAGCGAAAACGACAGCACTCCGTCCTTTAGCGTAAACACACCCTGCAGATCGACCGGCACATCCTCATCGGTGTGTTCCTGCGCCTGCTTGGGTTTCCCCTGGCTGCGCAGACTAAGCGAGTCGAGCCTCCCCTGCACTTTCTCGTTTGTGAAGTGCGCCTGGAGCACATGAAAGTTGCCCGCTAACTTCAGCCTGTCGGCCACACTCTTGTCGCCCGGAGCGAGGCCGAGCCGCGTCTTCATTTCGACCGGGCCCGTTAACACCGGCGGGTCGGTATGCACACCCAGTTGGAGCAAGTCTTCAATCCGCGCACCATCCAACACCACGTCAAGTTCTATGTCGTGACCATGCGGCGTGCTTACGCGAACCACCGAGCCGTTCGCGGTAAAGGAAGAATGAAGGAATGTTGCATTCACCGGCCGGAGATATGTGTCCCCGCTGGTCCCATCAACAATGGCATGGAACTCGGTGTGCAGCGGTACCGGATGCCCGCTTGTCGCAATTCGAAAGTCCGGCGTATCGGTTTTTCCATGCACGACGATATTGTTTAATGTTCCTGAATATTCCCCGGTGGACGAGAGCGTGCCTCCGATGCCCTTGATCGTGCTCAGATCGGC